>NZ_JAGGOY010000009.1 GCF_018614095.1 Streptomyces sp. ISL-87
CTTTAGGGCCGAGAAGCTGACTACCTCAGTACCTCAATCAGCCGGAGCAGCCGGGCACGACGCCGTCGCAGTTCGTGGGCTCGTTCTTGACGATCTTGCTCTCCCTGAGCGTGACGACGCCACCGGCCTGGTTGTTGATGCCGCCGCCGTCCTCCGCGGCGCGGTTCTCCGTGACGGTGGTGTGCTCGAGCGTCAGCTGCGGGGCGTCCTCGCCGGCCACCTGCTCGTTGTTGATGCCGCCGCCGTCGCGACCGGCGGAGTTCTTCGTGACCTTGCTCTTCTTCAGGGTCGCAGCGCCTTCGTTGTTGAGCCCACCGCCGTCCCGGCCGGACTTGTTGGCGAGGAAGGCGGAGTTCTGGACTGTGAGCGTCGCGTCCGCGCCGTTGTTGATCCCACCGCCCTCGACGCCGGCCCAGTTCTCGATGATCTTGCTGCCGTTGATGTCGGCGGTGCCGAGGTTGTTGATGCCGCCGCCCTCGCCGTCGCGGGCCTCGTTGTGGGTGATGAAGCTGCCGTCGAGGACGTGCAGGGTTCCCAGGTTGTTGATGCCGCCGCCGTTCAGGTCGGCCGTGTTGCCGTCGACGATGGCCTTCTTGAGGGTGACGGTGCTGGCCGCGTCGTTGCTGATGCCGCCGCCGGTCGCGGGGTCGCCCGAGACCACGTTGGTCCGTACGTCGCTCTCGAGCAGGGTGACGGTGCCTCCCGTGTTGGCGATGCCGCCGCCGGTTCCCGCGGCCAGGTTTCCGGCGACCGTGCTGTGTTCCAGCAGCAGCGTGCCCTCGTTCGCGATGCCGCCGCCGTTGCCGTCGGTGTGGCCGCCGGTGACGGTGGTGCCCTTCAGGTTGAGTGTGCCGCCGGCGCTGACCGAGAGGATGCGGAACAGCGGGGTTCCTCCGGGCACGGAGCGGATCAGGGTCGAGTCCTCGCCGGCGATGGTGACGTTGCCGGTGATGGCGGGCAGGGCGTTGCCGGAGTCGGCCACGTCGTCCCCGAAGCTGTAGGC
This sequence comes from Streptomyces sp. ISL-87, assembly GCF_018614095.1. GTDB lineage: Bacteria > Actinomycetota > Actinomycetes > Streptomycetales > Streptomycetaceae > Streptomyces. The sequence continues at coordinate 1,004 of NZ_JAGGOY010000009.1, forward strand.
GCAGCGGTGCGCCAGCGTGATCGTGCCGCCTTCGGGATTGTCATTGGCCGTCTGCACGGCGGTGATCAGTCCTGTGACGTCGCCGCAGGTCACGCTGATGCGGGCCGGCTGAGCCATCGCCGGGGCCGCGGCAAGGCCGAGACCGAGGCTGGCCACCACGGCGGATCCTGCGAGCACGAGACGCTTGTTCATGCGAGCTTCTTTCTCTCTGTTCGCGAGCACGACGTCACAGGGGTAGCGCACGGCGTGCGGAGGTTTCCCGAACCTCCGTCCGACCCCCGGTAAGTCCATGCGAATGGCGGGCGCTTCCTTCGTCCGGACGGGGGCCCGGCGGCCGCCGTGCGGCAGTCGTGCGGCGGCCGTGGTGCGGCCGTGCTCGTCGAATTGAGGCTCACTCCACCGGCGTAGCGTGGACCACGGGCAAGGCGTCGATCGATGAGCTGGGAACGCGTGCGCGCTCGATCTGGCCGTGCGCGGCGGCTCGCACAGCGTGCCCGGCTCCGGGACCTGCGACGGCGGTGTGGTCGCCGGCCTGTCCGGCATGCGCGGTGTCCGCGTGGACCCGGCGCGGCGGACGGCCCGCCTGGAGGGCGGAGCGGCCTGGGGCGACTATTGGCGGTGGTCCGACCGGGGGATGTTCAGCGTGTCCAGGGTGGCCTGGAAGCCGCGGACGAGTGCGGACAGGCCGGTCTCGAAGGCGATCTCGCGGTAGTCGGGCGGGGCGTTGAGGATGGGGCCGAGGCCGTCGGGGAGGTTCTCGGGCGGCGGCAGCGGCAGGCCGGTCGGGGTGTCGACGAGGGCGAGGGCCGAGCCGCCGAGGAAGTACTCGACGGACTGCACGAGCGGCAGCAGGTGTTCCTCCGGCCATCCGGCGGCGCGCAGTATGGCGAACGCCTGCGCGTAGCCGTCCAGTACCGAGAGGGAGCGCACGGGCCGCCCGGCGAGCAGCGGAACCGTGTGGGGGTGGGCGGCGAACGCGGCGCGGTACGAGCGTGCCCAGCTTTCCAGTGCCGCTGTCCAGGGGCGGATGGTCACGTCGAGGTTCATCTCGGCGATGATCAACTCGCGGATGCCGTCGATGATCTCCTCGCGGCCCGCGATGTGGTTGTACAGCGACGGGCCTTTGACGCCCAGCCGGGCGGCGATGCGCGGGGTGGAGAGGGCGCCCGGGCCCTCGTCGTCGACCAGTGCGAGAGCGGTCCGCAGGATGTCCTCACGGGTCAGTGGCGGTCGGGACGGCCTGCCCATCTGCTGTCCTCTCGTCCTCGCCCGGTCCTGATGCGTCGGGTCGTCAGGACCCTTTTGCGGCCCCGGGTTTCAGGGGCGGTTTCCAGCCAGTGTACGGACTCGCCGGTAAAACTACTGGCTATAGTTTTTTCCGAGGCGAGAAGCGAGAGGCGCTGGTACGAGGCGCGCGTTGACACCTTCCCGTGGCCGCGGCCCTGTCTTCTTCCGCCTCCCTGACCACCCCTCACAGCTGAAGGCGAACCCTCTGCATGTCCATACGCACCCGTGCGCTGTCCGTGCTCGCCGCGACGGCCGCGGCCGCGCTCGTGCTCAGCGGCTGCGGTACGACCACACCGGCGGCCCGGTCGGCCGACTCCGCGGCCGTGGTCGGCCAAGCCGTGCCCGGCCAGGCCGACGCGACTGACACGAACGACGGGGCCCCGGCGGGCGCCCCGGCCGCCTCCACCCCGCCGAAGGGGTCCCGGCACACCCCGGCCGCCGGGAGTCTGCCGGTCAGCGTGGCCCCCAGCGGGAAGACGAAGCTCGCGCTCGCCACCCCCTCCCGCTCCGGGGGGCCCGCCGAGTCCAGCACCCCCGGCCTCGCGCTGGCTTCCTACGACGGGCGGACCGGCGAGGCCGTACTCGCGCCCGCCGGAGGCACCGCCCCGTCGGGCGGCAGCGGCGCGCCGGCCCCGTCAGGCGGCAGCACCGCGACCGCGACGGCGACCGCGACGGCGACCGCGACCGCGACGGCGACGGCGCCTGCGGCCGGCGTCCGTAAAGGCCAGCTGATCGACAGCCCTCCCACCCCGGCTGCCCCGCGCGGCGCGCTGCTCGCCATCACCGACGTACGCAAGGCCGAAGGCGGGAAGACCGCCGTCAGCACCCGCCCGGCCACCCTCCCCGAACTCCTCGGCAAGAGCTCCGCCGCCCTGCACACCGCCCTCGACCCGCACAACATCACCGTGCAGCCGCAGGTCAAGGACCTCAAGGTGTCCTTCACCAAGCGTGCCGACGGCGGCGACGGCTCCGTCTCGGCCGGCCTGAAGCTGACTGCGGACACCACGGTTCCGCTGCCTCACGGGGCTTCGGTGGCTCTGGACGGTTCCGTCGAGATCGACCCGGCCGTCGACTTCTCGTACGACGGAGCCGCTCTCAGCCCCCGCAAGGCCAGCGTCGGCTTCGAGCTCGGCGCACGCGCCGACTGGCACGTCCGCGCCGGAATCTCCGCACCCAACGAGCCGATCCGGATCCCGCTCGCCAAGCTCGCGGCCAGCCCCACGGTCATGGTCGGTCCGCTGCCCGTCGTGATCAGCCTCGACCTGACGCTCTACGCGACGATCGGGGTCGACGGCTCCGTCACCATCGACGTGGAGCAGCAGCTCGCCGGCAACTGGGGCATCCACTCCGACTACACCAAGGCCGACGGCTGGAAGACGGACGTCGACCCCGGCACCTTGACCGTCTCCCCGGTCCGGGCCAAGCTCTCCGCCGCCGCGTCGGTCCGCACCGGCCTGGCCGTCGAGGGATCGGTCGCCCTGTACGACGCCGTGGGCGTGAAGGCGGCCATCGAGCCCTATCTCCGCACCGCGGCGGAGGGGACGCTCGCCATCGACACCAGCGGCGCCGCCCCCACCGTCACCGGCAAGGCCGTCCTCTACGGCGGGCTCGACATCAAGGGCGCCCTGATGGCACGCATCGCCATCTTCGGCACCCCGCTCTTCGAGAAGGAACTGCCGTTCCCGGCCTTCCACCGCGAATGGACCATCGCCCTGCGCGGCACCCCCACGGGAACCCCGGCCCCGCAGCCGGGCAAGCCGGGCGACTCGGCGAAGCACTGACAAGGGGTCGATCCCCGGCCTGCCCTGCGCGCCCCGCCCTGACGGATCAGGGCGGGGCGCGCTCAGGTCAGATGGTGCTGACCCGTCAGAGGGTGCTGGCCGGCGAGATGGTGCTGGCCGGTCAGATGGTGCTGAGCGATTCGCGGGCGCCGGTGCGGTACAGGCCGATCTTCGGCTTGACGACGCTGCCCGGCTTGGCCAGCGGGAGGCTGACGCCGTCCGCGTTCGGCATGTGCTCACGGTCGGCGAGGATGCTGACCTCGTCGGCCACCGGGCCGTCGCCGGCCGAGGGGTTGAGGTCCAGGGCCGCGTACGCGGTGGCGCCGGGCCGCATCGGGTACGCCGGTGCGCCGCCCAGCCCCTCGGGGGCGGTGGCCTGGACGCCGAGCGTGGCGCCCTTGGCGCTGAAGCCGACGGTGGGGAAGTAGTCCAGGCCGCACGTGGTGGAACCGTTGTTGGTCACCGTGATGACGCGGACGGTGGCCGGGAGGCCCTGCTGGGAGGTGACCTTGACGGTCAGGTTCTTCGCGGAGCACGGGTGGGTGTAGGCGTAGGAGTCGTCGGCGGTGTCACCCGTGCCCTTGGCGCCCGATCCCGAACCCGATCCCGTTCCCGAGCCGGCCTTCGCCGGGGTGCCGGTGCCCGATCCGGTTCCTTTGCCGGCCGCCGGGGCGGAGGAGCCGCCCTCCCCGGCCGGGGACGCGGCCGGGGAGGAGGCCGGCTGGTCCGCGCCCTTGCTCGCGCCGGGCTTCGTGGCCGCTCCGCCCGCGGTGTCCGAGCCCCCGCAGGCGGTCAGGGCCAGGGCGAGGCCGGCTGTGGCGGCGGCCAGGGCGGTGGTACGGATCCGGTAGGTACGCATGAAGGAACTCCCCCGTGTTGTGCGGTCTCCGCGGAATGTTTCCCCGGCGATCACCATTTTGGCGGGGGCGGCTGGCGTTGTGATCACGCACCGCTGACGTCCCGCTAACGTCCGGGAATCCGCACGTGCGTTCAGGACCGTACGGCGAGCCGCGCCCGCACCGTGTCGTACCGGGCGCGGTACGTCTCGTCCGCCGATACCTGGAGCAGCGCCCCGAGCGCCCGGGCCGCCCCGTCGTCGTAACCGCAGGACTCGGCCTCCCGCGCGGCCTCGTCCAGACACCGGATGCCCTCGGTCTCCTCGCCGAGCCCCACCAGTGCCTCCCCGGTCGCGGCGAGCAGCAGTACCCGGGACGGGGACGGTGCGTCCGGGGGCTGGAGGGCCGCCGCGGCCGTCGTGCTCTCCAGCGCCTGCCGCCATTGCCCGGCGCCGAGTTGGTGGCGGGAGAGGTGGTAGAGCGCGAGGCGTTCCGTGGGCTGGTCACCCGCCGTGCGGGCCAGTTCCGCCGCCTGTACGCACCCCCGCGCCGCCTGGTCGAGGTCGCCCAGCGCGGCCTGGGCCAAGGAGAGGTTGACCAGTGCGGTCGCCTGGCCGCTGCGATCGCCGGACCGGGCGGCCAGTGCGGGGGCGGCCTCCAGATGGGGCAGTGCCTCGGAGGTCCGGCCCTCCTCGGTCAGGACCCACCCGAGGAGGGCGAGGACCCGCGCCTGGGCGTACGGGTCGGCGTCGGCCCGAGCCGCGGCGAGGGCCGTGCGGAGCAGGGGGGTCCAGCCGTCGAGGACCCGCCACACCATCAGCGGCCACATGGCCAGGACGATCCGCCACGTCCTGCTGTGCAGCGCGGCGGCGTGCGACGCTGCCGCCGCCAGGGTCAAGTCCTCACGTTCCGCGACGTACCAGGCCATCGCATCGTCCCGGCCGCGGAACTCCCGTACGTCCAGGGGCCGGTGAAAATCCGGTGGCGTCACGAAGCACGGTTCCCCGTCGTCCTCGGCGGCCCGGGCGGCCGCGAGGCCGGTGGCGATGTAGTGGTCGAGCACGCGTGCCAGTGCGTCGGGATCGGTGTCCATGTCGCGTGCGTAGAGCCGTACGAGATCGTGCAGGGTCCAGCGCCCCGGCCCGCCGTACGTCAGCAAGTGCGCGGCGGCCAGCTGGTCGAGGGCCGTCTCCGCCGCGGCCGGGGCGGTGCCCGCCAGGGCCGCCGCCATGCCGCGGTCGATGTGCGTGCCGGGGTGGCGGCCGAGGTGGGCGAGCTGGTGTGCGGCCCCCGGCGGGAGCTGACGTACGGACAGGTGCAGGGCGGCGCGTACTCCGGTGTCCTCGGCGTCGAGCAGGCCCAGCCTGCGTGTGGTGTCCGACAGTTCGTCCGCCATGGCCGCCATGGCCGCCATGGCCGCCAGCGTCTGGTGCGGCTGGTCGGCCAGCCGGGCGGCGGCGACCCGCAGGGCGAGGGGCAGTCCGTCGCACAGCCCGGCCAGACGCCGTGCGGCCACCGGTTCGGCGTGCACCCGTTCCGGGCCGAGCACCGCGGCGAGCAGCGCCGTACTGTCCTGCGGGCCCAGGACGTCCAGCGGGACGGGCCGGGCCGCGTCGGACGCGATCAGGCCGCGCAGCCGGTGGCGGCTGGTGACGATGGTGACGCAGTCGGACCCGCCCGGCAGCAATGGGCGTGCCTGCTCCGACGCGCGCGTCCAGCAGCGTCTCCGGCATCCGCAGCACGTACGCCGCGCCCTGAGTGGCCAGCTCGACGCCGTACATCCCGGCTTCCGCGGTGTCCAGCAGGGTGCGCAGCCGGGACACGTGCCCCTGGATGACACTGCGGGCGCGCACCGGCGGCTCGTCGTCCCACAGCGCCGCGCTGAGCTGCCCGAGCGGAACGGGATGGTTGGGCCGCAACAGCAGAGCGGCGAGCAGACTGCGCCGTTTGACGGGCCCAAGCGGAAGGTCCCCGGCCTCGGTGCCGACGGCCACCGATCCGAGCAGCCGAAACTCCACCTGCCCTGCACCCCCCAGAGGCAAAGAAACTACAGCCTATCGGCAGGCCCGGAACGTGGCGCCTGGGGACGGCGCTACGACCGCCCGCGCCCCGCGCCCTGCCCCCGACTCCGCCCTTGCCCTCGCCCCCGCCCCGTCACGGCCCGGACCAGTCGAAGGTGATGTGCCTGCTCGACTGCCCCTCCCGGCTCCACTGGAACCCGAAGGCATCGGCCCGGTCCGCCGTCGCCCGGCCCCAGGTCGCGGTCTGGCCGGGCCCGGTCTCCGACCCCGGCAGGTTCGTCGACTGGACGCGCGCGCCCTCCGGCGTCGTGGGTCCGGTCAGGGCCTCCCCGCTTGCCTCGACCCGGCCGGGAACCGAGGCCCGCCAGCTGGAGAGGTCGTCCGCGACCTCCATCTCGATGGGGGAGACGTCCATGCCGCGCATCTCGCCGGCGAACATGGTCAGCATCTCGGCGGGCCAGCTGCCCGCCTGGCCCCCGAAGATCATCTGGAGCGCTTCGCGCTGCGCGTCGTCGGCCCGCTCGTCGAGGAACACCGCCCCGTACGTGTCGGAGTGCTCGGCCCACACATTGCCGACGAAGGAAGCGAGCATCAGCACGTTCAGCCCGTCCAGCGGGACGTCACCGTAGCGCCCCTCACGGATGTGCCAGGCCAGGATGCCCTCGCACTCACCGAAGGTGGGCGGCTGCGCGAAGGCGCAGGGGCACGGCACATTGCACTTGCACGTATCGAACCAGTCCCCTGCGACGTGCCACTTCGGAACCGTCGCTGTGGTCTCGGACATGTCTCCGCCTCCTCGTGACCGCGCTCCGGACGGCGGTCTCTTGAGGTCGGCGAACCCCCGGGAACATCACCGGCACACGCCCGGTCGCACAGTTCCTCCTTCATTGTCCCCCTCCACCCCGAGGCGTGTCATCCAGTCATCCAGTCATCCAGCCGGGTGCGCATTCGGACGGCCGCTGTGCTGTGCTGGAAATGTGCGCCTCGACCGGAAGGCCTATCCGCCACCCCTGAGGCCGGCGAACCTGCTCTCGGTACGGGAGCTCGCGCTCGCCTGGCTGCTCATGGCGCTGCTGGCGCTGCTCAGCTGGGTCCTGGTCGTCGGCCAGGCCCGGGACATGGGCGTCGAGCCCGGGACCATGGGCATGGGCGTGCCGCTGTTCCTGGTCTTCTGGGTGGTCATGATGATCGCCATGATGTTCCCGTCCGTGGCGCCGGTGGCCATTACCTGGGCACGGTCCATCGGCCGCACGTCGACCGGAACGGTCAGGGTGGCCCGGACGGCCCAGTTCGTGGGCGGCTACCTGCTGGCCTGGACGGCGTTCGGCCTCCTCACGTACGGGATCCTCGCCGCGACCGGGGCCCTGGTGCACGACCATCCCACCGCCGGCCGCTGGATCGGCGCCGGCGCCTTCCTGCTCGCCGGACTGCAGCAGCTCGGCCCGCTCAAGGACGTATGCCTGCGCCACTGCCAGAGCCCACTGGGCCAGCTCGTCCGGTACGCCGGCTTCCGCCCGCGCGCCCGTGACCTGCGGGTCGGGCTGCACCACGGTCTGTACTGCGTCGGCTGCTGCTGGGGACTGATGATCGTCCTCATCCCGCTCGGCGTCATGAACATCCTGGCGATGGCGGCGCTGGCCGCGGTGATCTTCGTGGAGAAGCTGTGGCGGCTGGGCCCCGTCTTCTCGAAGGCCGTCGGCATCGCCTTCCTGGCCCTCGCCGTGCTGGCCCCGTTCCAGAGCTGGCTGCTGCCCGGCCTGGAGACTCCGCAATCACCCATGACGGACATGCACCGGCCCTAGCGACAGGGCCCGCCGACCGGCAGGCGGCCCGGCCGGCCCCCCCCGGCCCGCCGCCTGCCGTCAGTAATCGACAGACGGGTACCAGCCCCCGCGGCCGGTCGGGGTGAGGTCGAGAAGGTGCCAGACGGGGGCCAGGAGGTCGATGCCGCGCTGGTCGATGTCAGCGGACATGCGGGGGTGTGCCGAGTAGAAGTGGCGCGGCGTCCCGTCGGGGTCCCGGGTGAACACGGAGACGGTCGAGTCCTGCGCACCGTCCTCGTCCTCGCTGCCGAGGTCGTACTTGAAGGTGCTGTTCCCGCAGCTCAGCAGCCGCAGCCGGTCCCATCCACGGTTGCGGGCGTGCTGCCGCAGCACGGGAAGGTCGGCGGCTGCGGCGATCACGAAGTCGATGTTCCTGGCGGCGTGGTGGGCGATGCCGTTGAAGCCGTCGATCCACAGGGTGCACATCGGGCACGGCTCGGTCTGCTTCTTGCCGTACATGAAGTGGTAGACGACCAACGGGCGGTCCGGTGCGGTGAACAGCCCGCTCAGGGAGACCTCCCGGACCGGCTCGTCGCCCGCGCCGAGGTCGGAGGGGCCTTCGACGAAGGCGTAGTCGTCAACGGCCGGCCCCGGCGGGAGCGCGCGTCTCTGGGCGGCGACGCGTTCGCGGTGGCGCATGAGGTCGATCTCGGCCAGTCGGAGCTCCTCCCGGGCGGCGAGGTAGTCCGCCGATTCGCCGGGCAGTCTGGTGTGCCGCATGGGGTCCTCCGGGCGTGGGCGTGGGAGTGGGCGTTGGCGTCGGGTCGGCGTCCCCGAGCATCTCAAAGCGCAGGCCGTCGTCGCTGTTGACGTCGCCGGTGTCTTCGACGCGGATGCCGTCGGCGGCGATCTCGCCGCGCCAGCTGAGGTCCAGCGCGAGCACTCACCCAGAACCGCTCCCCACCGAACGCCTCGCCGAACACCTCGCCGAACGCCGAACGCCGAACGGCGGCCGGCAGACCGATCAGGAATCGAGAAGCACCGGTCGCCGCGCCGCAACTAACGTGAAGGCCATGGACCTCACCATTCACACGAGCTTCCTCCCGCATGACGACCCGGATGCGTCCCTGGCCTTCTACCGCGACGTCCTCGGCTTCGAGGTCCGCAGCGACGTCGGACAGGGCAAGATGCGTTGGATCACGGTCGGCCCCGTCGGTCAGCCCAGCACGTCCATCCTCCTGGCGCCACCGGCCACCGACCCCGGCATCACCGAGGACGAGCGCCGCACCATCGTCGAGATGATGGCCAAGGGCACCTACGGCTGGATCCTGCTGGCCACCCGGGACCTCAACGGCACCTTCGAGAAGCTCCAGGCCGGCGACGCCGAGGTGGTCCAGGAGCCGACCGAGCAGCCGTACGGCATCCGCGACTGCGCCTTCCGCGATCCCGCGGGCAACCTGGTCCGCATCCAGGAACTTCGCTGAGTCCGTGTCGCATGCGACCCGGCTGCCCGCAAGAGGGGAAATCCGCAATGAAGGACACGCAGTCGTACGACGGTTTCACGGACGAGGAACGGGCCGCCATGAAGGAGCGCGCCAAGGAGCTGAAGGCGTCCGCGCGCCGCGGCCCGCGCGCGGCCAAGGCGGACGGGGAGAGCGAGGTGCTCGCCAAGATCGCCGAGATGCCGGAAGCGGACCGCGCCCTCGCCGAGCGGATCCACGCCATCGTCAAGGCCGGCGCGCCGGCCCTCGCGCCGAAGCTCTGGTACGGGATGCCCGCGTACGCCAAGGACGGCAAGGTCGTCTGCTTCTTTCAAAGCGCGCAGAAGTTCAAGTCGAGGTACGCCACCCTCGGCTTCAGCGACCAGGCGCACCTCGACGAAGGCGCCATGTGGCCGACCTCCTACGCCCTGACGGAGCTGACCGCTGCCGATGAGGAGCGGATCGGCGCACTCATCAAGAGGGCGGTGAGCTGAGGCCTGCCCGCCTCACGGCCGCCCGGCTCCCCGTCCCACAGGCCGGTCAGAGCCGGTCGGAGCCGGTCAGAGCCGGTCAGAGCCTGCGCATGACGCCACGCCAGGTCCATCCCGAGCCGAGGACCGTGTTCCGCAGGGGATCCTTGATGGCCCGGGTGTCGAAGCGGAACGTCTCGACCATGCGTCGGCGTCCGTCGGGCCCCTCCTTGAATTCCCACTCCTTGTAGACAGTGGTCGCCTGCCCACGGCCGTACCGCGCACCGGAGTGCTCGTGCGGGCCGGTCTCCCACCGCTCGTCGAGGGCACGCACCTCGCGGGCCGCCGGAATCAGGCGCATCCGGGTCTTGAGGGTGAGGCCCAGCTTCGGTATCCGGCACTCCGCCACCAGGTCGGCACCTTCCTTCGGCGTGCCATTGCGCACGGTGAACGGCACATCCGGACCGTTGAGCGCGAGCAGCGCGTACCGGACTTCCGCGGCGGGAAGCGGAGTGACACCGCTGTAGGGGTACTTGGTACCCATCCACTTGTCGAAGAGGCGGCCCATCGCTACGCCCCCGCCCCGGTGTCCGGATGCACCGTGCGCACCAAGTCCTCGAACCAGCCCTCAGGCAGCCGGAACTCGCTCGGCACGGGCAGTGTCGCGGGCATCTGGGGCCTTCCATCCACGGGAACGTACATCAGGACACCACCCAGTTGACCAGGAGCCGAACGCGTCGACTCCCTCACCCCCCTGTCGGCCACACGGCCCAACTGTCTTCGGGCTCGGAGTGCTGATCGCGCTGCCAGGCCCGGTCTCCGGCGCGCACTTCAACCCCGTCACCATCCTCGAAGCGGCCGTCTACGTGCCGTGGCAGGTGGCCCGGGCCGTCGTGGGCGCGATCCTGGCGGACGCGATGTTCGGGGAGCCGCCGGTGAAGTGGTCCACGCACGACCGCTCGGCCGGGAACCTGCTGCTGGGCGAGGTCGTCGCGACCGCCGGCCTGGTTCATGCGGGGCAAGAGCGCGAGCGCCGTTCCGCCTGAGTCTGAGGCTGACGGCGTTCCCGGGGAAGATGCCGGGCTGGATCACGCAGCCTTAGCGGCGCCGGCCAGCAGCGCGCCCATCGCGGCCAATACCGTCGGCTCGACCCGGTAGTACACCCACGTCCCGCGCCGCTCCGAGCTGAGGAGGCCGGCTTCCTTCAGCTTCTTCAGGTGGTGGGAGACCGTCGGCTGGGAGACACCCACGTCGGAGATGTCGCACACGCACGCCTCTCCGCCCGCGTGCGAGGCGACCAGGGAGAACAGGCGCAGCCGCACCGGATCGCCGAGGGCCTTGAACATCTTTGCGGCGCTCTCGGCCTCCTCCGCGCTCAGCGGCCGCTCGTCCAGCGGCGGGCAGCACGCCGCCACCGCCGTCTCCGGCTCCAGCAGGGGCAGCGCCTGCAGCGCCTTCGTATTCGACATACGTCTATGTTGACATGCGTCGAACCAATGCGGGAGCTCACCCCCCAGGCCCCACGAATTTGATGAATGTCTATGTTGACGGTCGTCGATGCAAGTGCCATGCTGAACCCGTCAGACATCGACGAACGTCGAAATAAAGGAGTCGTCGTGAACGGCACCACCGCCACCACCGCCGCCGTCACCACCGCCACCGTCACCACCGGCGCCACCGCCACCGACCAGCTGCCCGTCGTGGTCATCGGCGCAGGGCCCGTAGGGCTTGCCGCCGCCTCCCACCTCGCCGAGCAGGGCCTGGACTTCCTGGTCCTGGAGGCCGGTTCGAGCGCGGGCGCCGCGACCCGCGAGTGGGCCCATGTACGGCTGTTCTCCACGTGGGGTGAGGTCGTCGACCCCGCCGCCGGAAAGCTCCTCGCGCCCACCGGCTGGGTGGCACCAGACGCCGCCACCTACCCGACCGGCGGGGACTGGGCCGAGCAGTACCTCCAGCCGCTCGCCGACGTTCTGGGCGAGAGGGTCCGCTTCGGTGCGCACGTCACCGGCGTCTCCCGTACCGGCCGTGACCGCGTCGTCGACGCCGACCGCGACGCCCAGCCGTTCGTCATCCACTACACCGGTGCGGACGGCCGCGAGGGGCGCGTCTTCGCCCGCGCCGTGATCGACGCCTCCGGTACCTGGTCCACTCCCGGCCCCGCCGGCGGATCGGGCCTGCCCGCCCTCGGCGAGCGAGCGGCCGCGGACCGGATCACGTACCGCGTCCCCGACCTCAAGGACCCCGCGACCCGCGCCCGGTATGCGGGCAGGCGCACCGCCGTCATCGGCTCCGGCGCCTCCGCCTTCACCGCCCTCGCCTACCTCGCCGACCTGGCCAAGGCCGAAGGCGGCGCCGGCACCCACGCCACCTGGATCCTGCGCCGCGGCATCTCCGGCTCCACCTTCGGCGGCGGCGAAGCCGACCAGCTCCCCGCACGCGGCGCCCTGGGTCTCGCCGCCAAGGCCGCCGTCGACGGCGGCTACGCGGACGCCGTCACCGGCTTCCGCACCGAAACCATCGACCGCGACCGCGGCCGCGACGGTGATGGCGGCCGCGACGGTGACGGCCGCCTGGTCCTCGTAGGCGAAGACGGCCGCCGCCTGGACGCGGTCGACGAGATCATCGTCCTGACCGGCTTCCGCCCCGACCTGGCCTTCCTCTCCGAGCTCCGCCTCGGCCTCGACGAGCGCCTCCAGGCGCCGACCGGGCTCGCGCCGCTCATCGACCCCAACCAGCACTCCTGCGGCACCGTCTACCCCCACGGAGTCAACGAGCTCTCCCACCCCGAGAAGGGCGTCTACCTCGTCGGCATGAAGTCCTACGGCCGCGCCCCGACCTTCCTGGCCATGACCGGCTACGAGCAGGTCCGCTCCATCGCCGCCGCCCTCGCAGGCGACCACGAGGCAGCCGAGCGCGTCGAACTCACCCTGCCCGAAACCGGAGTCTGCGGCGGCGCCGGCCTATTCGACGAGCCCGAATCGGACGGGCAGACCGGCGGCGGCTGCTGCGCGGCCCCCGCCACCCTCACCATCGGCGCCCCCACCACCCAGGCCATCGGTGCCCCCGCCACCCACAGCGGCTGCTGACCACGGCGGGCCGGCCGTGCCACAGGGCCAGGCCCAGGGCCAGGCCCAGGCCCAGGCCAGCGAGGCCGCGACCGGAACAGGGGACCGGTCGCGGCCCCGCGCCGTACTCCCCGCCCTATGCGCGACGCAGATCACCGGCTGGGGCGTCGTCTACTACGCCTTCCCCGTCCTCAACCCGACGATCACCGCCAGCACCGGCTGGTCGCCGATCGTGACCACCGCGGCCTTCTCACTGGCGCTCGTCGTCTCCGGCCTGGCTGGAATCCCGCTCGGCCGCCTGATCGACATCCGCGGCCCCCGGGCCGTCATGACCAGCGGCTCGGTCCTCGCAGCCATCGCGCTCATCGCGATCGCCTACGCGCCCAACCTGTATGCCTTCGCGGCGGCTTGGGCGCTGGCCGGCGTCTCCATGGCCGCCACCTTCTACCATCCCGCGTTCGCGGCCCTCACCCGCTGGTGGGGAGAGGACCGCATCCGCGCCCTCACGATCGTCACCCTCGCCGGCGGCCTCGCCTCCACGGTCTTCGCACCCCTCACCGCGGCCCTGGCCGAACACCTCTCCTGGCGCGCAACCTACGTGGTGCTCGCCGTGATCCTGGCCGCGATCACCATCCCCGCCCACGCCCTCGCACTCAAGGCCCCCTGGCCCCCGGCCCCTGCTCCCCGGCGCACGCACCACGGACTCGGAGCAAAGGCCACGGCCCGCAGCCGCCCCTTCCTCCTGCTGGCGGCAGCCCTCACCCTGTCCGGCTTCGCCATGTACTCCGTCGTCATGGGCCTCGTCCCGCTCCTGACCGAACGCGGCGCCTCAACCACCCAGGCCGCCTGGGCACTCGGCCTCGGCGGCGCGGGCCAGACCCTTGGCCGCACCCTCTACGCGGCCCTCGCCCGGCGCACCACCGTCACCACCCGCACCACAGCCCTCCTTGCCGCGGGAGGCGCCACCACCGCCGCGCTGGCCCTCGTACCCGGCCCGCTCCCGGCGCTCACCCTGATCGCGATCGTGGCCGGACTGATCCGCGGCAACCTCACCCTCCTCCAGGCCACCGCCGTCACCGACCGCTGGGGCACCACCCACTACGGCCGCCTCTCCGCCCTCCTCAGCGCCCCTGCCACCATCACCGCCGCCCTCGCCCCCTTCGCAGGAGCGGCCCTCGCCGCCCCCCTCGGCGGCTACCCAGCCCTGTTCCTCCTCCTGGCGGCGCTGTCCGGCCTGGCCGCACTACTCGCCTACGCCGCCCGCCTGCCGTCGGCCGACCCTGATGACGATGACGATGACGATGACGATGAGCGGTCCCGCGGCGGCTACCGGCACTCGCCGTAACACGGCACGGGTTGTTCGCAGTGCGAGGGCTACGGGGGCGGCCGGCGGGTTCAAATCATCGCAGCGCCTGTGCTGGACGGGTGGGAAGCGGGCCGGCACGACCGTTCCGTCGGCCGAACAGGCTTCCACAAGCTGGGTGCCTCCCCGGCCGGTGGCAGGCGACCGTACCGCTCCAGCGCGCGTACGGAGGCCGAGCACGATGCCGCGACGCGCACCGGAGCCCGACGAGGAGCACCGTCGATGCGCGGTGTATCGCGACGGGTGTGGTTTGCGGGTCGCAAGCTCACAGGTCGTCGAAGGGCGGGATGACCCGGATGATGGCGATGAGCTTCATGCGGGGTACGGGGAGTGCGTAGAACCAGCCGTCGGTCAGCAGTGGGATGCGGCGCAGACCGCCGGTGCCGCCGTGGCTGGGTCCGGCGCCGATGTCGGAGATGTCGACGCCGACCTCGGCGAGGGCTACCAGTTCACCGGAGAGCCGCTCGACTTCGTGGATGACGTGCTGGGGTAGGCCGGAGGTGACGTGCTCGGCATCGGGGTCGTACTCCCAGCGCCACTGTTCCTCGTCGCTCACGTGGCGCCCTGTCCGGGCTCGATTCCGGCTTCGGCGCATGCGGTGTCGATGATGCGGCCGATCTCAGCGGCGATGGCGCGGGCCTCGGAGAGGTCGGCGGCCTGGGTGGCGCATGCTTCGAGTTCGTGGAGGCGTGCGGCGCGCTCCGGGTGGCGTTCGACGGCGACGTAGACGGCCCATTGGCCGACGAAGCGGCGCATCGGTGCGGCGCTGACCTGCTCCCGGGCTTGCTGGAGGGCCACGGCACGCTCTGCGTCGAAGGTCGCCAGTGTCTCGGGGGCGAGGAGTGCGAGGGCGGCGCGCAAACCTTCGGGGGTGCTTCCGGGCTGCGGCATGCGGGGAGCGCCGGATGGAGGGTCCCAGGCGGTTGTCATGCGGCCTGCCTCGTCTTGTCAGAGTCGCTGCTGTCCTTCAGCGTCCCGAACACGGCGTGGAATCTCAAGCGCGGGCCAAAGGTGTGAGGGAGGAACGTCCCCCTGAATGGCGCGGTGGCACGGACGGAGCGGGGGAACGAGTGCGGGCGCCCACCCGCGCCGTGAAGTGGTCGGTCAGGTGCTGGAGCCCGTAGAAGAGCAGCTTCTCCTTGGTCTGGAAGTAGTACTGGACGAGGCGCAGTGACACTCCCGCCTCGGCCGCCACGTCGCGCATGCCGACCGCGTGCAGCCCGCGCCGTCCGGCGACCCGAATGAGTGCCTCGGCGATCTGCGTGCGCCGTACTTCGTGGTCCACGCGCTTTGGTATCCGTGGGTGTCTCCGGCCGTGGGTGGGGTGGCGGGTCGCAGGTTCGCCGTCCGGTTCGGGCCGGACATCTTCATGGTACCGCCGTATCAACATCATGGTACGGTCGTATCACGAAGAACGGATCTTCCCGGAGGTGCACCGTGCCCGACAACACGACCCGCGTACGCCGCGACGTCGGCCGCTACGTCAACGACACCTTGCGCGACCGGTACTTCGCCGCCTGCGACGCGCTCTACGCGATGGGCGCGCCCGCCCGCTCCGAGACGGACGTGGAGACGAGCTTCGGCACCACGCACGTCTATCGGTACGGCCCCGCGGACCCCGCCGCCGAGTCCCGCACACCGGTGGTACTGATCCACGGCGCCGGCTACTGCTCCGCGATGTGGTACCCCAATACCCCCGCGCTCAGCGCCGAACGCCCCGTCTATGCGCTCGACACCCCCGGTGACGCCGGCCGCAGCATCCACCGCGAGCCCATGTGGCAGCCCGAGCGCGCCGCGCAGTGGATGGACGAGGCCCTCGACGCGCTCGGCCTCGACCGGGTCCACCTCGTCGGTTCCTCGTACGGTGGCTGGTTGGTGCTCAACCAGGCCCACCGCAGGCCCGAACGGCTCGCCTCCGTCACCCTGCTCGACCCGGGCGGGCTGGAGAAGGTGGGCCTGCGCTTCTTCGCCTGGGTCTTCGTCAGTCTCTTCGCCAGCTTCGCGCCCAAGGCCCTGCGCCCGCGGCTCGCCTCGTGGCTGGAGCAGCCGGTACTCGTTGTCCCCGAACTGCGGAAGTGGGTCCAGGTGGGCGCCCGGGCCTTCCGGATCCGCCGCCCCGCGCCGCTGCCGCTTGCCGAGGACGCGCTGCGCTCCATCCGCACCCCGATCTACCTGATCATGGGCAAGCGCAGCCTGCTCGTGCACCCGCAGCGGCAGTTGGAGCGGGTACCGCGCCTGATCCCCGGCGCCCGCGCCGAGATCGTCGCCGCCACCGGCCACGGACCGCAGATCGACCACGCCGACCTGGTGAACGCCCGGATGCTGAGCTTCATGGAGGACGCCGACTCCCTCGACCCGGCCATGAACCGCGGCGCCATCGACGCGTAACACCCATACCCGCAAAGGCTCTACGCGGGCGCAAGTGATCAATCGGCACTCCGCCGGGGAGTAACGAGGGAGGGGCCCGGGCGGCACCCGATACGCTGCGTGGTCAGTCCGTCCTGGCCCGAACGGCTGCCTCAGAGTGCTTGGCCGGCCTGACCCGCTTAGCGGCCGAGGAACCTCTCGACCGCCGTCGCCAGGGCCTCCGGACTTTCGTCCGGGGCGAAGTGGCCGGCGAAGACCTCGAGCTCGGCGTTCGGATACCACTGCAGCCAGGTGGACCGCATGGTGTCGGGGCCCATCGCCGGGTCGTTCGCACCGGCCACGACAAGCACCGGCGTCGTGTTTCCCTTGACCAGCTCGTGGATGTCGGAGCCGCGCGTCCAAGATTCGAGGTACGAGCGCAGGGCCGCCGACGAGGAGCGTTCCGAGCCGCTCACTCTGGCGTCCAGCCACGCATCGTCGTGCCGGCTGCCGGTGGTGACGTCGAAGATCGTCCTGCGGTTGCCGGACTCCTCCACGGCCCCGGCGAACAGCTCCCACATCTCCCCTTCGAGCGGGAACCCGGACGCGGGCACCGGCGAGATGCCGACGATCGAGCGGATCCGCGAGGGGGCGTCCAGCAACATCTGCTGGGCCGCCTTGCCGCCCATGGAGTGACCGATGACCGAAAAGGTGTCCCAGCCGAGGTCGTCGGCCACGGCGAGGGCGTCCGCCGCGATCTCCTCCATCGTGTACGTGCCGGGGGTGTCCATTGCCTCGCCATACCCACGGCAGTCCACGAACGCGTAACTGAACGTGTCCCCGTCCAGGTGCTGCCGCAGATGGCCGAAACTCGACCTGTCACTGAGCCAGTGGTGAAGTGCGAGGACCCGTTCGGGCCCGCTGCCCTGCACCTCGTACGGAATTACGTGTCCTGCTACTTGACCTGTCACAGCGTTGGGCCTTCCCCTCCTGGCCGGGCCCGGAATCCCGTCGACTTGAGGCTCGCCCCAACGGCGTACAGGGAAACCAGGCCAGATCAGCTCGCCGAGCTCCAAGTCGTACGGATCGACCCCGATTCAGCCGCGCTTCTCCTCCTCGGCCTCCATGAGCCGGATGCCCTGGTGGGTCAGTATGACCATGGCCGGGATGTTGCCCGGTTCCCAGTCGACGGTGATCAGGCCCTCGCCCGCCAGGTACGTGCAGGCGGCGGCGAGGTCCTGTTCCGGGATGTCGAGGTCCTGGGCGAGCCGGGTTCCGGTCATTCCTAGGAGGCGGTTGCCTTCGATCGCTTCGTACAGGGCCCCGAGGATCTGCTCGCGGTAGCTCTTTCGTTCGCGGAGGGTCGCCATGACCACTCCTCTCATAAGGGGTGGGGCCCGTGGCCGTCAGATCTCGTCGGCGTGGGTGCTGGTGCGGCTGCCGGCGGGCGGTGTGCTGCTGGCCAGCCAGGAACGGGCGGGTCCGGCAGCGGTTTCGGTGTCGACGGTGAGGTGGAGCCGGGTGCCGCCGTGCCGAGCCGGGTAACTGCGCTGTTCGGAGCTGGCGAAGCAGCGGCGCAGGACCTCGGCGACCGCGCGGGCGGCCTCGGGGGAGGCCGCGACGATGCGGACTTCTGCATGCCCGGCCGCCGGCAGGGTGCGGGCGTCGGTGCCGGCGCCGGTGTCGGTGTAGGTCTCGATCAGTTTCAAGAGGGTGTGGTCCTTTCGGCTGGACGCGGTGCTTTGGCGGGTGGGGCGCCTGTGCGCCCACCCGCTGCCCCGGGTCGGAGGAAGGTGCGGGTCATCGGGCGGCGCGCGTACGGTCGGCCGGCCCGCCATCTCCCGGCGCCGGCCCGAGGTGCGTGCGGCGGCTCCGCCTGCCGACACCCGGCAGCGCGTCGCTGAAGTGGCAGGCGGCGAGGCGTACGTCGTGCTGGGCGTTGCGGAGGTGGATCAGGCGGATGCCGACGCCGGTCGCCAGGAGGACGGTCGCAATGAGGACGAGGCTGTCCATGCCGCTCACCTCCAGGTGTCGCCGGGCACGGGGAAGGGCATCACCGGCCGCCCGCTCGGCCGCCCGTAGAGAGACATGCACGCGCCACCCTCGTCCTCCCAGTTGTCCTCCGGGCTCCGGTTGTCCCGCATGCCGCGTCCGATGGCGGTTTCGTTGGCCATCAGGACTCCGGCCTTGAGGACGCTCCCGGGGATCGCGGCGGCAGCCATCAGCCGGGCGGCCGCGGCGGGCTCGGTCTCGGGCGGGATCACCAGGAGGTCCCAGCGGCCCATGGTGAAGGAGAGCAGGATCAGCTTGTCGGGGTCCTGCTCGGTGAACCATCCGACGTGCAGGGTGTGGCCGGCGGCGGGCACCGTGTGGGGGATGACGGGCCAGCGGGTGGGGTTCACGGTGACGCGGGTGATGCGGCCCCAGGGTTCGTCGAGGGCTGCTGCCAGCGGCGCGAGCTCGGCGGTGAGGTCGCGGGAGTAGGGCCACCAGGCGCCGTCCAGCTGGCCCGAGAGCGTGGTCTTCGGAGTGAGCGACAGACGCGCCGGAAGTTCTGGGGCGAGGTCGCGCGGTGTGGTGAGGTCGCGGAGCGTAGTCATGGCGCGAAACCTGCCCCCGGGCTGCCCGTCGGCAGCCCGGTGTTCGGCGATCGCCGGGAACGGCACCTGCGTGGAGCTGGCGTTCGAATTGCCCCCGGTTCTTTGACCCTACTCCTGCAAGAGGGCCCCGAACCGTTTCGTGACCAGGCAATTTCCGGGCATACGGCCACCGCGGGCCGGCGGCAGCCGCGAGCAGCGACGCCGCGCAGGTGCGGGGCGCACCGTGAAGGCACGGGCACGGCGTCGTGCCGGGCGACGGCCGCACCCGTACTTCCGAGAGGGGCGGACCACGATGGCTGACTCCGACACTCCCCGCCCCGCACCGCTGCTTCTTCCGGACGCGATCCACCAGGCGGTGAAACCGGGTACGGCCGTGCTCCGGATGGAGACCACCCAGTCCCGGACGGGGATTCTCGACGGAGCGTGGTGGCCGCGGTCCAAGGACATCGCGGCCGAGCTGCCCGTCCTGATCAAGGTCCTGACCGAGTACCTCGGCCCCATCACCCGTGTCGGCCTCGACGCAGATGCCTGGACCGGGACTCCCGACCCGCCTGGTCATCGACGACCGCGTCGTACACATCGACTCCGGCCCGGTCGGCGACGAGACCGTCCTCCTCACCCGTGGCCACAACGATCACACAACCCAGCTGTGGGAAACGATTCTGCGTCCCAGCCCGGACCTGATCACGGGCGCGGGCCCGCCGATCCCGACGGGAACACTCACCTCAGGCCGAGGCCGACGGAGGAGATGATTCGGCGGCGCGGCGGTACTCGGCGTTGATGCGCTGGGCTTCTTCAAGCTGGTCTTCGAGGATGACGATGCGGCAGGCGGCCTCGATGGGGGTGCCCTGGTCGACGAGTTCCCGGGCGCGTGCTGCGATGCGCAGTTGGTAGCGGGAGTAGCGGCGGTGTCCGCCGGCGGAGCGAAGCGGGGTGATCAGGCGGGCTTCTCCGATGGCTCGGAGGAAGCCCTGGGTGGTGCCGAGCATCTCGGCGGCCCGGCCCATCGTGTAAGCGGGGTAGTCGTCGTCATCGAGACGGCCGAACGAGTCGTCTGCTGTCATTGCACCTCTCTCATGGAACGCATGGAGGGGCCCTGGTGCCGTACGGCACCAGGGCCCCGAAGGAACTACTACACCATCTGTCGGCCCTGGTACTGCGCCGACCTTGTGTTTCCGCCGACCCGACCGAGATGCTGCCGGGAGTGCGGGGATCGCGGTTGCTTGACCGGAGACCACCTCACTATCGATGTCCTGCGGTACCCGGGCTCAGACTTCGACCCGGGCGATCCTGATGGCGCCTGGATCCTCCGTTCTTCCCTCGTTGATCAACTACTTGCCAAGCGGGGGACTGCGTACTGCTGGTACTGCGTACTGCTGGTACTGCTCTACTGCGTACTGCTGGTGGTGCGTACTGCTGTGGCCTGTGACAGCGCCACTCTTCGGCAGCCAGCCCCGTTGCCCATCCTGCGTCTGCTCTGGCTTAGAACCCCACTGCCGAACTTCCCGGTGCGCGCGCCCGCAGCCGACGCCTTCACCGAGGTAACGCTCACTGACTTCACTGCTGGTTACTGCGAACTGCACTTACGGGTACTGCCATTGCGTTAACTGCGGTACTGCTTGCGGCGGCCCCTGATGACTGCGGGCCACCCGGTCCGGTCGTCAGTCCCGTCGCCGTCCTGCAATAACCCTGGCTTCGGAACTCCACCACCGCACCGTCCTGCGAATTGCAACTACATGTACTGCTGCCCGGCAGTTCGTCTCTGCCAGGCCCCGCTGTCTCTCTGGGCTACGAGAGAAACCATAACCACGCCACCGCCCAATGTCTACTCCGGCCGAGAGAGGTTTTTGTGTGTCCTGGGCAGAGCTGGATGCCCACGGTGGTACCAGGATGTGCAGAGCAGCCTGCACTGCTGGTCAGGCGCTCGGGGATGGCGGCAGCCGAACGCGGCAGACGCGCGCGATGCCGCGCGAGCCTTCCTCGGCCGTCTGGGGCAACCGGCGATGGCCACAGAAGCCGCGGACACCGTGGTCCTGGCCGTGTCCGAGCTCGCCACACATGCCCTGCGCCACGGCGGGGGCACCTGCACCTTGTAACTGACGGCCCCTCGCCCGAGCGTCCGCGGGCCCATCGGGACGCGGGAGGGCCCGACCGGCGCGCGCCGGTCGGGCCCTCCTCGCTGTTCGGGTGTCGGCTCGCGCCGGGCCCGTCGGTCAGACGGTCAGACGGTCACCGGGATGCCGAGCATCGCGGAAGCCTGCTGGAGCGGGCTGAGGACGCGCGTGGGCGCGGCGGCCCTGGGAAGGCCGCGGCAGGTGAAGCCGAGCTGGGTCATGGCCCGGAGGACTTCGCCGACGCTGAAGTCGCGTCGGTCCTGGCGGGTGATGACCTGGCCGACCTGCTTGACGGGGTAGGTACGGCGGCCGATGATCACGGACTCGCCGATGACCTGCTCGGGCTTGATGCCCTTCATCGATTCCAGGACGCCGCTCTTGGTGAGGTCGAACGGGAAGCGGGCGATGACACAGCGCATGATGCCTCACAGGGAGAAGAACGAAGGGGGATGGTTCTGCCGCGGTGAGGCGGTTCAGCGGGCAAGGGCGAGGACGCCCAAAGGGCTGCCTTGTTCGTCGACGACAGGCAGGGCATCGAGCCGGCGGTAGCGCATCGCGTGCTCGGCGTCGGCCGTGGTGGTCACGGGCGAGGTGAACGGTCCTCGGCCGTCGAGGATGTCGCGCAGCTGGACCCGGTCCGTGTACGCGGAGCTGTCACGGGTTGCGGTGAGCTGGGCCTGGGTGACCAGCCCGGTGCACAGGCCGTCCTCGTCGCAGACGAGCAGATGACCCGTGCGGGCACTGGCCATGACCGACAAGGCGACTTCGACCGTCATGTCGTCACATACCTGCGGGCCGGCCGCCTCCATGGCGTCGACCACCATCCGGTGCACAGGGTTGGCATTCGCCGAGCGGGGCTGCATCTGGACCAGCGTCAAAACGTGCCTCCTGCAGAGATGGGTCAGTTTCCTGATCACGTGGTTCTCAGGCAGCCGCATCGAAGGCGGACTGCCGCACGCCCACGCGCCGGGCAGCCGAAAGGGGCCTGCGCCGACCGCGGGAGGCTCCGCTGCGCTGGGGCCGCTCGGATACCGGCGCGGTGATGGTGACCGGAATCCCGGAGGGGGACTGGGCGCCGGTGATGCGGTTCAGGGCCTCTTCGCCCGAGCGGACCTGGGTGGTCTGCGGGGTGATCCCGGCGGCGGCCATCAGACGGGTCATGTCGCGGCGCTGGTTCGGGGTGACCAGGGTGACGACGCTGCCGGACTCGCCGGCGCGGGCGGTACGTCCGCCGCGGTGGAGGTAGTCCTTGTGGTCGGTCGGCGGGTCGATGTTCACGACGAGGTCGAGGTTGTCGACGTGGATGCCGCGCGCCGCCACGTTGGTCGCGACCAGCACGGTGACGTGGCCGGTCTTGAACTGGGCGAGGGTTCGGGTGCGCTGGGGCTGAGACTTGCCTCCGTGCAGCGCGGCGGCCCGTACTCCGCTGCTCAGCAGGTGCTCGGTCAGGCGGTCGACGGCGTGCTTGGTGTCCAGGAACATCATCACCCGGCCTTCGCGCGCCGCGATCTCCGTCGTCATCCGCTGCTTGTCGGCGCCGTGGACGTGCAATACGTGGTGCTCCATCGTCGTCACCGCACCGGCCGAGGGGTCCACCGAGTGCACGACCGGGTCGGTCAGGTAGCGGCGGACCAGGAGGTCGACATTGCGGTCCAGGGTGGCGGAGAACAGCATCCGCTGGCCTTCGGGGCGCACCTGGTCCAGGAGGGCGGTGACCTGGGGCATGAAGCCCATGTCGGCCATCTGGTCGGCTTCGTCGAGGACGGTGATCGCGACCTGGTTGAGGCGGCAGTCACCACGGTCGATGAGGTCCTTCAACCGGCCCGGCGTGGCCACGACGACCTCCGCGCCGCCGCGCAGCGCGCCGGCCTGCTTGCCGATCGACATGCCGCCGACGACCGTGGTCAGACGCAGCTTCACGGAGCGGGCGTACGGGGTGAGGGCGTCGGTCACCTGCTGGGCCAGCTCGCGGGTGGGGACGAGGATGAGAGCGAGCGGCTGGCGGGGCTCGGCGCGCTGCCCGGCGGTGCGGGCCAGCAGCGCCAGGCCGAACGCCAGGGTCTTGCCGGAGCCGGTGCGGCCGCGGCCGAGGACGTCACGGCCCGCGAGGGTGTTGGGCAGGGTGGCGCCCTGGATCGGGAAGGGCACGGTCACGCCCTGCGCGCCGAGGGCGGCCAGCAGCTCCCCGGGCATGTCGAGATCGGCGAAGGCCAGGGCGGCGGGCAGCGCGGGAGTGATCGTCTTCGGCAGGGCGAACTCGCCCTGGACCGCGGCGGGCCGGCGGCCGTAGCCACCCGAGCGGCTCGGACTTCCGGAACGACTCGGGGTGGACGAGCCGAAGCGGCTGCCCCGAGGCGAACCAGCGCCCGTGCCGAAAGCGGGGCCGCCGGTGCGGCTGCGGGTGCGAGAGGAGCGCTCGTTCGTACGTGTGGGGTTCATTCAGAACCTTCCTTGATAGGGCACGCATCAAGGAACTCCCGCAGCGGAAGAGCAGCGCAGGGAATCACAAGAACGGGCCGAATAGAATGCGAAAGCGAATCTGGCCTACAGGGAATGTGTACGGGCTCAGGCGCTGAAATGGGCGACGTCAGACGGATGTGAAATCCAGGACGTCGATCGAAGGGTGCGGCTCCGAGGAGGTCGCAACCCTGAATACTCCGCCCCGCAGGCGAAAACACTGCGGGAAATGCGTGCAGCTGGGGCCCGCACCCCGAGGGATGCGGGCCCCAACTACAAGATGCGCGTCAGCGTCAGGCGGGAACGATGTTCTCGGCCGTCGGGCCCTTCTGGCCCTGCGCGATGTCGAAGGTGACCTTCTGGCCTTCGAGCAGCTCGCGGAAGCCCTGGGCGGCGATGTTCGAGAAGTGGGCGAACACGTCAGCGCCGCCACCGTCCTGCTCGATGAAGCCGAAGCCCTTTGCCGCGTTGAACCACTTCACGGTGCCAGTAGCCATGTCATATCTCCTTTGGGGCAGTACACCGGAATTCGCACTATGCGGATACCGTGTCGCCGCGATGATGCCCCGCCCGGAAAATGACCAGGAAATATAAAGTGCTTCCATGTGGCACGGAGGCCGACTGGAGGCGCTTGAAGTTTTTTGGGTACCAAAACTGCAACCGAGACCGACAGTAGCACGCTGCAG
Source organism: Streptomyces sp. ISL-87 (assembly GCF_018614095.1). Taxonomy (GTDB): domain Bacteria; phylum Actinomycetota; class Actinomycetes; order Streptomycetales; family Streptomycetaceae; genus Streptomyces. Next base: position 25,274 of record NZ_JAGGOY010000009.1, read on the forward strand.
TGGCTTGTGTACGTTAAATATTGCCACGCTGTGCGTTGTGGGAAAAACTCTCCCTTCGGGGTCCATTAAACTCTCAGACCGCGCGCACAGATATTGATTCACCTCGAGTGCAGCGTCTTGAACAAGAGTGTCCGCCAGCTGCGGCGTGTGCAGCCCGTCAGAACGTGAGCCTGCGGGCGGACCCCGGAGTGCCTTGTTGGCCGCTGTTTACCGGCCCTACTGGCACGTTGTGGCACGGCCTCCCGTATGGCGTCAGCCGAGGTGCCGGCCGGGAGGGTGGTCGCGTTGAGCGGCGTGCCGGCGTGCATCGGCAAGTCCACCGCGCGGTCCTGTGCGGGGCAAGGCGGCCTCGCCGACGGTTTCGGGGCATGTCTTCTTCGTGGTTGCCCACCCGGGGCTGTCGGTTACAGTTATTGCAGATGTTTGCTTGGCTGGGCCGGTGAATGGGAGACGGACATGGCTCGAACGAGCGTTCTTGCCCGTGCTGAAAAGGTCGAACCGAATCCCACGCATCAGAACGTGCTCGCCGCGACTGCCCGGATGGTGCCGGAGCAGGTTGAGGTGTTGGTGCGCACCGCGGATGGCGGCGAGCTGGCGCTGCCAGCGGAACTGGTCCGGATTCTTCTCGCCTCGGCGGGCGAGCTGGCCCGTGGGCATGCGGTCACGGTCCTGGCGTCCGAGGTGCAGCTGTCGCCTACTGAGACGGCTGAGCTTCTGGGCTTGTCTCGGCCGTTCGTTGCACGCCTGCTTGATGCCGGTGACATCCCCTCGACGAACCTGCCCGGCAGCAGTCACCGCGTGGTGCGTCTCGCGGATGTGCTGGCTTTCCAGCAGCGGCGCCAGCGCCGTAGGGAAGGGCGGCGTCAGATCGCCGATGCGCTGGACGATGCCGGATTGCCCTGCTGATCCCGGTGTTGCTGGAAGCGTGACAGGCAGGAAGGGTAAACGTGGCGGCGCGGGTCTTCGTGGACACCAACGTCCTGTTTCCGTTCTCCGTGATGGACGTGATGCTGGCCCTCACGGAGGACTCCATCCACGAGATCGTGTGGTCCGAACGACTCCTGGCGGAGTGGGAACGGGTCATCGTCCGGGAGGGCAGACGTTCTACGGACTCGGCTGCCGCGGTTACTCGCGCCATCCGGCGGTTCTTCTCCGACTGTGAGATCCCGGCAGCCACCTACGCGCACCTTGTGGACGAGATGCCAGGCGACGACCCCGACGACCGGCACCACGCGGCGGCAGCGGTGGCCGCTGGCGCCGGTGCGCTCATCACGTGGAACCTCGGCGACTTCCCTGCCGACGACTTGGCGAAGCGCGGGGTGCACGTGATCGACCCGGACGCGTATCTGTGCGGACTGTACGGCGAGTTGCCGAGCGAGGTCGTGCAGACAGTGGTCAGGCTGGCCGCAGAGAAGCGGAATCCACCGGTCACGATTGCCGATGCCATTGCCCGACGGGGCGGGTGTGCCACGCTTCGCCGACCTCCTGGCCGGGCATCTCGGCTACTCCTCGGGGTGAGGTGCCGTTAAGCGTCGGGTCCGAGGTGGTGCGCAAGTGGTGCGCGCCTCACGCGGAGGTCTAGACAAAAACAAGCCCCAGGTCGCTGACCTGGGGCTTTGCCGTGGAGCGGATGACGGGAATCGAACCCGCGCTATAAGCTTGGGAATCACCCGGTACTTGGGCCTGCATATGGCCTCTGACCTGCGAAGATATGCATCTGGATGCTGCTTGCGGGGCCCCGCAGCGCACCACTGTTGACCGCTGATTACTGCTCTGACTGGCACGTAGCGGCACGGCAGCCGTGGTGGAGTCTCTGCTGCGCGTCCGCTCCTGCTCACGGATGCATGTCTGCAAGCTGTCATGCTGCGTCCCTCGCCTGTTGGCCGTCCGGCTGGGGGATACGGCCGATCAGGTACCCCCGCACCTGACGCACCTGCCGGTCCGAGCCGCCTGGACGGTGACACACCTCGGGCATACCGGCGGCCGACGTTCCCGTTTGGCATCCGTCCATCCGCCTGCCTTCGCGCCGCTTCCAGGCGTGCCGAAGGCCCGCACCAGCGGGGTGCGGGCCTTCGGCACGGTCAGTCGGCTGTGGGATGCCATCTGTGCGTCTGGGGCGCCCACAGCCACACCACCTCAGCCCCTGGCAGCCGACACTCTTCCCCGGCTCAGCGCCAGGTGTTGGTGTCCACGATCTCGCCGGTTTCCAGGTCGATGCGGCCGTGGAAATCGCCCGCATTGCGCGTAACCATGATCACGAGTGGCCGGCCATCCTGCGGGAAGGCGTCGTAGAAGCCGTGCATGTCGCTCGGTTCGTACACCAAGTCGTTCGGCGGGTGTAGCCGGAACCGCTCCGAGCCGTCGGCCCGGTAGACCACCGCGTTGTCCGACGGGGTGAATGGTGCGCTGTTGATGGCTTCCACCACAAGCACCAGCGTCTGGTCGTACTCCCGCCACGCGAGGACGATCCGTGGTGGCAGTTCGTACTGCTTCTCGACGGTCCCGGCAGGGCCGCTCCACCGGACCGTGGTGTCGCCCCGCGTCCAGGCGACCACGACGCCGGGATCTTCTTCTGTCACTTGGGAATCTCCGTAGGTGGGCCGACTGGGATCAGCCGGGCTCGGTCGGTCTTCTCCATCTATTTGAGTCCCCCCGCCGGGTAGATGGCCCAGCTCCGGGTCCATCTCGGGCCCGATGATGCTCTCCTGGACGAGGATCGGGTCACCGTCCGAGATGCGGTAGCGCTGCAGGAGCGAGAGTCCGGCTTCCAGTCGGTGCGGACGGCCATCTGATCTCGAACGAACTGCTGATTGGGCACGTCGCCGTAGGTACCGAATCCGCCGGGAGTGATCTGACCGCGTGAGATCACCATGTTGAACTCCTTTCCCGGCTTGGCGAAGCGCGCGAGGATCGGCGCACCTTCCAGGTGCGGGGGTTCACGCTAGGCCGGGGGCAGGGCCTTCTGCTTGTGGGGCCTCGCAGGTGCACCTCTGTTGACCGCTGTTTACTGCTCTGACTGGCACGTAGTGGCACGGCAGCCGTGGTGGACCTTCTGCTGCGCTACGGCCGCTCCCGAACCTGACACATCTGCCGGTGAGAGCTGCCTGGATTGTGACACCTCGGGTGTGGGCTTTCGGCACGGTCGGTCGGCTGTGGGACGCCATTTGCGTCTGGCGCGCCGTAGACGCCCCACAGCCACACCACTTCAGGCCTTGCCAGCCGAGACTCTTCCTCCGGCTCAGCGCCAGATGTTGGTGTCCACGATCTCGCCGGTCTCCAGGTCGATGCGGCCGTGGAAATCGCCCGCGCGCGTGGCCATGATCATGAGAGGCCGGCCATCTTGCGGGAAGGCGTCGTAGAAACCCTCCACACTGTTCGGGTTCCACACCAGGTCGTTCGGCGGGTGCAGCCGGAACCGCTCCGATCCGTCGGCCCAGTAGACCACCGCGTTGTCCGTCGGGGAGGAGGGTGTGGTGTCCAGCGCTTCCACCACCAGCACCATCGTCTTGTCGTACTCCCGCCATGCCATGACGCCCTGTGGCGGAAGCTCGTACGACTTCTCGACGGTCCCGGCGGGGCCGCTCCACCGGACCGTGGTGTCACCCTGGGTCCAGGTGATCACGACGTCGGGATCTTCTTCTGTCACTTGGGAATCTCCGTGGGTGGGCCGACTGGAATCAGCCGGGCTCGGTCCGATCGTTCCATGATCTCTATTTGACTCGCGCCGCCGGGTAGATGGCCCAGCTTCGGGTCCATCTGGGGTCCGATGATGCTTTCCTGGACGAGGATGGGGTCGCCCTCCGAGATGCGGTATCGCTGCAGGAGCGAGACGTCCGGCTTCCAGTCGGTGCGGACGGCCATCTGATCTCGAACGAACTGCTGGTTGGGTACGTCGCCGAAGGTACCGAATCCGCCCGGTCCTCTCTGGCCGGGGGAGATCACCATGTTGAACTCCTCTCCCGGCTGGGCGAAGCGCGCGAGGATCGGTGAACCCTCCAGGTGCGGGATGGTTTCACGCTCGGCCCGGGGCAGGGCCTTCTGCTCCTCGCCCTTCTTCGGGCAGGGGCTGAGGCCCAGTGGGTCCGCCCACACGAGCGGGTTGGTGACGTAGGCGACCGGGTTCGGGGCCGGTGCGAGGCCCAGTGGGTCGGCCGTCAGGTAGCGGGCCGTCTCCGGGTCGTAGGTGCGGAAGTAGTTGTGGTGGAGGCCGGTTTCCGGGTCGTGGTACTGGCCCGGGAAGCGCAGCGGGGTGTAGGCGGAGGCGTCCCGGTTCCAGCTCGTCGTGCCCCATACCGTCGAGCGGGTGCGCCAGGCGACCTCTCCCTGCTCGTCGATCAGCTCGGTCGGCGTGCCGACCAGGTCGGTGACGATGGCGAAGAACCGGCTGTCGATCTCCTCCTGCGACGCCTGCGCCCCCAGCGAGACCTGGCGTATGGACTCCACCTGCGTGAGCGGGTGGAGGCCGGAGTGTGTCCAGCTGAGCGTGACCTCGTGCGGGTTGCCCGCCGAGCGCGTCGTCTGTTCGACGAGGGTCGGGCCGTTCCACGTGAAGACGGTCTCCTCCACGACCTCGTCCGGCTTCGCCGATGTGTCATGTGAGGCGTCGCTCGACGCGAGCCGTTGCTTCGCGGCACGGCGGCCCATTGCGTCGTAGCGGTAGCGCCAACGCGTCCCGTCCGGGGTGGTCACCTCCGTGAGCCGGTCGTCCGCGTCCCACGTGTAGTGCCAGGTATCCGGCTTGCGGGAGAGCCGGGTCTTCTGTCGCAGGATGACGCGGCCCTGCGCATCGTGCTCGTAGCGGACACGGCCCGCGCGTGTGATCCGCGTCCCGGTGTACGCGCGTTCGCCGGTGGCCTCCGAGCCCAGCTGCTCAGGCCAGGCGGCGGAGGTCTGGTTGCCCGCCTCGTCGTAGGCGTACCGCTCCGACCAGGAGGCGGCGTCCACGGCGGTGACCCGGGAGGCCGCGTCCAGGGTGAAGGTCCGCGGCCCCGTCGCGTCGTCTTCGATCGCCAGCAGATTGCCATCGGCACGGTAGCTGTAGCCGCGGCGCAGCAGGGTCCGCTGGTCCGAGCCGGTGATGTGCCGGGTGGTGAGGCGGCCCACCGCGTCGAAGGTCTGGTGCAGCGCCGCGCTGTCGCCGATGCGCCGCGTCAGTTCACGGCCGGCCGCGTCCCGCTCGAAGGTCAGCGTCCGGCCCGAGGCGGTGAGCTCGGTGCAGTGGCCGCCCTCGTCGTACGTCCAGCGGGTCTTCGCCCCGGTGGGGGTGGTCATGCCCACCGGCCGGCTCAGCTCGTCGTACGCGTAGCGGACCGTACGGCCGTCCACCTGCTCCTCGACCAGTCGGCTGTGCCGGTCGCGGATGCGGACCAGCCTGGTGCCGTCGGAGGAGACCGCCGCCGCGGGCAGGTCGAAGACGTCGAACTCGAACGTCGCCGACCTGTGAGCAGGTAACACCGGCTCGACCAGCCATCAAGGACACGAGGGGGAACCGTGCCGTCTGGTGACGACGGGATATCAGTCGACTTCGCGACGCAACAGAAGCTCGCGGGCGACCTTGAGGCCATCCTCAAGACACTCAACGAGCAGCTGGACGTGCTCTACGAACGGGCCGAGAAGGTCGTGTTGACCTGGGACGGCGAAGCCAGGCAGTCGTTCATCGACCAACTCGACCGATGGGACCGGTCGGCGCAGGACCTGGTCGCGACCCAGGCCTGGCTCCACGACATCGTCGTCAACGGGCACCACAGCTACGCGAACGCCCACAAGGCCGTGCTGCACGGATGGGGAGCGGCCTGATGGCAGGGACTGCTCCGCCCCCGCCAAACCAGAACGGGCGGCTTCGACGTCCAGCCAGTGCACGTCTACCACGCCTCGGAACTGGTGAAGGATGCGCAGTTCGCCCACGCCGACCGGGCATTCGTGCTGGTCGACGCGCTGAACAAGTACAACCAGTCCGCCGGCAGAGGCTGGGGCGCCCACAACTTCGCGGTTGCCTACGTGATCGTGACGGAGAAGTTCCTGGAGGCCTGGGGCAGGAGCGTGGTCAGCGTCGGCGGCGCCGCCGTGGGCCTGACCATCACCGCCAACCACTATGTGCTGGCCGACTGGGAGGCGAGCGGTCGCAAGGGTACGCAGCCGAGGAACGCCCCGGAGCCCGTCGTCATCAACAAGCCGCCTCGGTACGGCCCCGTCAACAGCATCAAGTGGTCGGGCACCGGAGAGGACGCCGACTCCTGGTGGATCTCCGGGATCCTCGGCGAGTTCCCCGACTGGCTCGCCCTCATCGTCGGGCCCTCGTTCCAGCATCTTCTGCGCCTCGGGAAGGCACACGAGATCACTCCTGGCTTCAAGCAGGAGGATGGCCGGGACATGGCAAAGTCCTGGCACCTCATCGCGGGCGAAACCACGAAGGCCTCCGACGAGTTCACCGATGCCATCTCCACCATCACCGACACGCGCGGCAATAGTGAATGGCAGCGCGCGATGCGCGCGTTCGGACAGAGCGTCTGGGGCTCGACCGAGTGGGGCAAGGCCCGCGACGAGAACCGCAACAGGGCGGAGACCGGACGTAGTTGGCGGACCAATCGGGATCTGCCGCCCACGGGCCGGCGTCCCATCGTCGACGTGCTGAAGAAGACGGCGGACACGCTTCAGGAGACCCTCGACCACCTGGCCCAGGTCATGAACACCACCAGGGCGACGACCGAGCGCTGCGGCAAAGAGGCCGCCAGGGCCACGGCCAAGGACTTCACAACCGACCTGGACCTGAAGGGCATCACCAAGCTCGGGGTCGGCGCCTTCGTCGGCCAAGTCATGATGTCGTTCCGGTCCCATATGGACCAAGCGACCGTGGACGCAGCCGTCGACCATTACCACGGCGAGTTCGACGCAGCGGCCGACAAGCTGATCAAGCTCGTACCGGAATTGGAAGAGGCGATCCTCAGCGCCCCGACGTACCAGTCCGAGATCGCGCGCGCCCAAGGCTTCGGTGCGCGGTCGCTCAACGAGTTCAAGCAGGAACACAGCTGGCAACGCGGCGGCGAGAGCCCCATCCCGTTCATGTACTCATTCGACCTGGCGACGAACGAGGACCTCGGGGGCGGGCATACCCTGGAGAAGCACGTCGGCAAGACCGATGAGCAGCTGCTGCAAAGGCACCGGGACCAGTCCAAGCCGTCCGGGAAGCTCGAGCTCATGTCGGCGTCGAGCTTCGCCGACTTCGAGTCCGCCCAGAAATACACTCAGTACAACATCCGCCACAACACCGCGGAAATCCAGGAGTGGCTGAAGAATCCTCCCCCGGCCAAACGTGCACTGTCCATCGTCGTGCCATCGATACCGTTGGAAGGCCCGCTCACCGGAGACGCAGTGACCGGACGGACCTCTCGGGGTGTGAACAACGTGCCGATGCCCGTTGAGGATGCCAAAGGTGTGAGAACGCGCCTTCAGTACGACCCGAACCTGAATCCGCCTTTCGTCGTCCACACATCGTCACCTGAGTAGTGGAGTGAATGATGACTGAACTCACCGCGGAGGCGTGGGCGGACGCACTCGAGCTCTACCAATACAGCTATACCTCCGTATCCGTTGTCCGCCGCGAGCACGAGGAGTGGTGGCTCGACGCCGCCGCGATCATGCGCGGTCAGACCTCCGACCCACGCGGATGGCGATCGCTCGATCCGGACGAGGACGAGGACGAACGACGGGACGATCCGCTGTTCCCCTTCGCCGAGGCCCCGACCACACCCGAAGACGTGGTCCGCTTCCGGCAGCGAGTGACCGAGCTTCCCCGGAGCTCGGTCCAGTCGCTGGTCGTCCTGCTCGGTATTCCCGGCCTGGAGGTGGCCAAGGCGGCGGATTTCGACCGTGATCGGCCCGAAATGGAACGCCGAGCGCGTCTGATCCTCTCGCGCTTCCTCCCCGGCACGCGCTTCTACTCCAATGTGGGGTGGAAGGCCGAGAACCCGGACTTCTACGAGCAGCCTGTCCGCCTAACGGATCCGTTCAGCCGCTACGGCTGGGATGCCGGTCTGATTGCCGTCAACGACGCCGAAGTCGCGATGATCTGGCACTTCGACCCCACCTGATCAGATCCACCGAACTGGGAATCCATGCTGACGCGAACCGCCACCTACCCCGACCGGGAAACCGCCCAATGGGCCACCCAGGAGGTCATCACCCGCAACGAGCAGACCATCCACCGCTGGCTCGCCAAGGGCACCCGCCTCCGGATCACCCTCGAAGCGGCCTGGCCCTCCCGTCCCGATCCGGTCGGCCGCGTCCTGCTCCAGGCCATGGCCTTCGCCGGGCGTGAGCCGGTGGACGTACGGGCGGCACGGGTCGTGCTCCGGCGCGAGCCCGGCGCGCCCCACGGTTTCGTCGTGCACACCACCGTCCCGATCTACCTGTAGAGGCCGTCCCCGATGTCCATGAAGCCCATCGACTTCGACCGCCGCTATGGCGAGCTGGACCAAGTGGTCAGCGCGTACCTCGGTCAGCCCGCAGACGACGAGCAAGACCGGCCGAGCCGTGCTCTCAGGGCCTACCTGCGGCACACCTGGCACACCCGCCCCTGGGCCCTGTCCGTCGCGGAGCAGCAACTGCGCGCTTACGCCAACAATCCGCCCGGTCGGCTGCGTCAGCGGCTCGGCGAGTTCTACCCGGTCCCGGACATCGGCCTATCCGACTCCGAGATCCAGGCATGGCTCGTCCAGCTCGCCGACCACATCAAGCAGAGCATCGACAGTGGCGAGGTCCCTCGCCCATCGGAGCTGCCCGAGACCCGTTGGGAATGGCATGCGCGTTTCCCCGAACTCGGACAGTTCCTCGGCGGCTGGTTCTCGCAGGACATGCCGGACGAGTTCACCGACCACGAGGCGGCCGTCCGCGACTACGCCGACTCGACAGACCGCACTCTCGTGGCCCGCGTCGTCGGCGAGATCCGCGAGCTGCTCGCACTCGGACTGGACGAGGCCGACCACGCACTCGCCGTGGCAGAACTGGGAATGGAGCGCGAACCGCCGGGAGACCACTCGGCGGGCAGCTGGCTCAGTGCCGTTGCCGATGAGCTGAGCGGCTTCCGGCCCAAGTACGCGTAGCCGGCTACTGCCGGTGTCAGGGTGCGGCTGCGCACTCCACCCAGAGCAGCTTGCCCGCGTGCCCCCGTCGAGGCGGTACGAGCCGTACCTGTCCGCGCACAGACGTACGAGGATCAGCCCGCGCCCGTCCTCGGCTTCGGGCGCGGGCGGTGCGGGGTCGCCTGCGAAGGGGGCCGGGATGTACGGGTTGGTGTCCTAGATGATCAATTCCAAGGGGTGCCTGCGGTGACGAGAGCGAGGGTGTTCAAGATCGTTGTGTGACGAACAACCTGAACACCCTCGCGACCGCACTCTACGTGACAACGGATGACCTGCTGAAGG
>NZ_JAGGOY010000099.1 GCF_018614095.1 Streptomyces sp. ISL-87
CCCGGCCCGGCCCGGCCCCGGCCCGGTCCGAACCTACCCGGGGATGATTCGGGTCGTCCCGAAGTCGGATCTTCGGACTTCTCGGCGGGTGAACCGCCAGAACCCCCTTTAACGTCGAAAGCATGACGCAGCGGGCGAAGATCGAATCCGATGGTCCGGAGCCGGACGGCGGCGGCCCCGGCGCCGGCCCCGGCCCCGGCGGCACCGCGATCGACGCAGGGGCGGAGCTGGACCCCGTCCACCCCGTCCGGCCGCCCGCGCCCAGATTCAAGCCCGGCGGCCTGAGCACCGCCGAAGTCGCCGAGCGCGTCGCCCGCGGCACCGTCAACGACGTCCCCGTCCGGTCCTCGCGCTCCACCACCGACATCGTGCGCGCCAACGTCTTCACCCGGTTCAACGCCATCATCGGCGTGCTCTGGGTGGTGATGCTGCTCGTCGCGCCGTTCCAGGACAGCCTCTTCGGCTACGTGATCATCGCGAACACCGGCATCGGCATCATCCAGGAGATGCGCGCCAAGAAGACCCTGGACAGCCTCGCCGTCATCGGCGAGGCCAAACCCAGCGTCCGCCGCGACGGCAGGACCGCCGAGATCTCCACCTCCGAGATCGTCCTCGACGACGTCATCGAGCTCGGTCCCGGAGACAAGGTCGTCGTCGACGGGGCCGTCGGCGAGGCCGAGGGACTGGAGATCGACGAGTCCCTGCTCACCGGCGAGGCCGACCCCGTCCTGAAGAAACCCGGCGACCTGGTCATGTCCGGGTCCTTCGTCGTCGCCGGCGGAGGCGCCTTCACCGCCACCAAAGTCGGCCGCGAGGCCTACGCCGCGCAGCTGGCCGAGGAGGCCTCCCGCTTCACGCTCGTCCACTCCGAACTGCGCTCCGGCATCTCCACCATCCTCAAGTACGTCACCTGGATGATGATCCCGACCTCGATCGGCCTGATCATCAGCCAGCTCGTCGTCAAGGACAACAACCTCAAGGACTCCATCGCCCGTACCGTCGGCGGCATCGTCCCGATGATCCCCGAGGGGCTCGTCCTCCTCACCTCCGTCGCCTTCGCCATCGGCGTCATCCGGCTCGGCCGCAAACAGTGCCTGGTCCAGGAACTGCCCGCCATCGAGGGCCTCGCCCGCGTCGACGTGGTCTGCCTCGACAAGACCGGCACCCTCACCGAGGGCGGCATGGACGTCACCGAGCTGCGCCCCCTCGGCGGCGCGGAACCGACGTACGTCAAGAAGGTGCTCGGTGCCCTCGGCGAGTCCGACCCGCGCCCCAACGCCAGCCTCCAGGCCGTCATCGACGCCTACCCGGACAGCGCGGAATGGCGCTGCACCGAGTCGCTGCCGTTCTCCTCCGCCCGCAAGTACAGCGGCGCCAGCTTCAGCGAGGGCGACGGCGAGAACTCCACCTGGCTGCTCGGCGCCCCCGACGTACTCCTCCCGGCCGGGGACCCGTCACTGGACGAGATCGACGGCCTCAACGAGCAGGGGCTGCGCGTACTCCTGCTCGCCCGGTCCGCCCGCGAACTCGACGACCCGGCCGTGGCCGCCGGGGTCAGGCCGACCGCCCTGATCGTCCTGGAGCAGCGGCTGCGCCCCGACGCCGCCGACACCCTGCGCTACTTCGAGGACCAGAAGGTCCACGCGAAGGTCATCTCCGGCGACAACGCGGTCTCCGTCGGCGCGGTGGCGGGAAAGCTGGGGCTGCCGGGCGCGCAGAACACGGTCGATGCGCGGAAGCTGCCGGCCGAACAGGCCGACATGGCCAAGGTCCTCGACGCGAACGCGGTCTTCGGCCGGGTCACCCCGCAGCAGAAGCGCGACATGGTCGGGGCGCTCCAGTCGAAGGGCCACACGGTCGCGATGACCGGCGACGGCGTCAACGACGTCCTGGCCCTCAAGGACGCCGACATCGGCGTGAGCATGGGCTCCGGCTCGGAGGCGACGCGGGCCGTGGCTCAGATCGTCCTCCTCAACAACAGCTTCTCCACCCTCCCTTCGGTGGTCGCCGAGGGCCGCCGGGTCATCGGCAACATCACCCGAGTGGCCACCCTCTTCCTCACGAAGACGGTCTACTCGGTGCTGCTGGCCATCCTGGTGGTCTGCTCGCAGGTCGAGTACCCCTTCCTGCCGCGCCACCTGACCCTGCTGTCCACCCTCACGATCGGCATCCCCGCCTTCTTCCTGGCCCTGGCACCGAACAAGGAGCGGGCGAGGCCGCACTTCGTGAAACGGGTGATGCGGTACGCGATCCCCGGCGGCGCGATCGCGGCCGCGGCCACCTTCGCGACGTACCTGGTGGCGCGCCACCACTACACCGGCGAGGGTTCCCTCCAGGCCGAGACCAGCGCGGCGACGCTGACGCTGTTCCTGACCTCGATGTGGGTCCTGGCGATCATTGCCCGGCCGTACACGTGGTGGCGGGTGGGGCTGGTGGGGGCGATGGGGCTGGCGTTCCTGATCGTGCTGGTGGTGCCGTGGCTGCAGAGGTTCTTCGAGCTCAAGCTGGTCGGCACCGCGATGCCGTGGACCGCCGTCGGCATCGCGGCGGCCGCGGCGGCCCTGATCGAATTCACCTTCCGCTGGGTCGACCGGAAGTTCCCGGCCTGACGGCCGGCCCGGCGGTGCCCCGGGACGGTTCGGGCCGCCCCCCGCGCGGTCCGAACCGTCCCGGGGCGCCGCCGGCTCCGGTGTCACAGCGTCAGGCGGCGAGGTCGTGTTCCATACGGGCCGCCACCCGGGGGCGCAGGGTCAGGGTCAGCGCCGCCGAGAGCAGGCCGGCGGTGAGGGCCGTCCACCACAGGGCGGCCGGGCCGAGGCCCGCGTAGAGGGTGACGCCGACGGTGAGGGCCGCGAAGCGGGCGAGGCCCCAGGTCCAGCTGAAGGCGCCCTGGTAGCGGCCGCGGGCGGTGGCCGGGGCGAGGTTGGCGACCACGGAGGCCGCGATACCGGCCACGACCACCTCGCCGAGCGACCACACGACCACCGACGCCGCGTACCCCGCGACCGAGTCCGCGAGACCGGTCAGCGCCACCCCGACGGCGATCAGCGCGCCGCCCGCCGCCTGCACCGGCAGCTGCGGCAGCTTGGCCAGAGCGCCCGTCACCAGCGGCTGGAGCGCCACCACGAGCACCGCGTTGACCGCCGCCATCGCCCCGTACACGGCCGGCGAGAGCCCGCTGTCGTGCACGGCCAGCGGCAGCGCGACCTCGGTCAGCGAGTACACGAAGAGCTGCACGCCGAAGAGGGGGAGCAGGGCGAGCATCAGCCGGTCCCGGAGGACGACCCCGTAGCCCAGGCCCGCTCCTTCGCCCGAAGCCGGGGCCGAAGGCGCCCGCCGCGGCTCGCGCAGCCGGGTCGCGACCACGGCCGCGTAGATCAGCATGGTCCCGGCGTCGACCGCGAAGAGCAGCCAGTACCCGTGCGCCGCCAGGAAACCGCCGAGCACACCCGCGACGGCCGTGCCGATGTTGATGCCCCAGCCGAACAGGGCGTACGCCCGCTGCCGCCGCTCCGGGTCCACCGAGTCGGCCATCAGAGCGTAGGCGGCGGGGCCGACCGTCGCGGCGGCGGCGCTCAGCAGCAGCGCCGAGGCGGCCATCGTCGCCACGCCCGGAGCCAGGAACAGCGCGCCCTGCGCCGCCGCCGCGCCGATGAGCCCGATGAGCATGGTCGGACGGCGGCCGATCCGGTCGGCGAGCACTCCGCCGAGGGCCGGGCCGAGCAGATTGCCCGCCCCGAGCGCTCCGAGTACGTACGAGGTCTCGGTCCCGGTGACCCCCCGGTCGGCCAGCAGGAACACCAGGAACGGGGTGACCAGGTAGCCGAGCCGGTTGACGATCGTGCCGGCGAAGACGGTCCAGACGGTGGGCGGGAGTCCGCGGAAGGTGGAGAGCATGCCCGGATCCTGCGCGCCCCCACCCCCTGCGCCGTATTGATTAAGCTCAGACCGAATCCAGCCAGCCGGTTGAACGGATCCACGGGGGCACGTACATGGAGTCGGGGCTCACTTTCTCCGCGACGGACCTGGCGCAGACCCGGTTCGCGGTCTCACCGATGTGGGAGGTCGTCACCAGCTTCCGGCTGCTGCAGGAGTCGGACGAGCCGCCTCTGCACCGCCGTTGGGCCGCCCAGGTGCGGCCCCGGCTGTTGCACGCGGGGCTGGACCGGGGCTGGCTGGCCGCGCTGATCCCGGGGCACGGCTACCTGGCGGACCTCCTCAACCCGACCCCGGCCGGACCCTTCCCCGAACTGTCCGCCGAGTTGGAGGCCATCCGCCGCAGCAGCCCCGAGCAGGTGCGTACCGACATCGCCATGCTGCGGCTCAAGTCAGGTATGTCACCGCGCTTGCGCCTGCTCCACGAGGAGCCCGAGGCGGCGCTGGAGAAGGTCGCCGCGGAGATCGAGACGTACTGGGAGCTCGCCCTCGCGCCCTACTGGGCCCGCATCCGGCAGCTGCTCGAAGCCGACCTGTTCCACCGCGCCCGGCAGGTCGCCGAGCACGGCGCCGCCCACCTCCTGAACGAACTCCACGACTCCGTGCGGTGGGACGAGGGCACCCTGCACCTGGTCCGCCGGCACTGCTCCCTGACCCGCGACCAGGCGGGTTCCGGACTGCTGCTGGTGCCCTCCGCCTTCGCCTGGCCGCGCGTCCTGACCCGGTCCGTGGCGCCCGAGCCACCCCAACTGGCGTATCCGGCCCGCGGGATCGGCAATCTGTGGGAACCCCGGACGGCCGGCCCCGCGGCCGACGCCGTCGCCGCGGTCCTCGGCCGCTCCCGCGCCCACCTGCTGGCCGAACTTGACATCCCGGCCTCGACCACACAGCTCGCCCGGAACAGCGGCCTGTCCGCCGCCGGGGTCTCCCAGCACCTCACGGCCCTGCGTAACGCGGGGCTGGTCACCGCCCACCGCAACGGCCGCTCGGTGCTGTACGCCCGAACGGCCGTCGCGGACGCGCTGCTCACCCCGGTGCCCGCTCCTTAGGCCGCGCACCGGCCTTCGGGGGTGTCCGGCGGATCAGGGCCGGACGCCCCTAGTCGAACCAGCGGTCGCGGGCCAGTTCCGCCGTGCGGGACGGGTCCTCCAGGAGGGCCGCCACCTCGAAGCGGCGCGGCCACTGGCCCGCCGACCACGCCAGGCCCGCGGCCACGCCCTCCAGTGTCGACGCGTGCAGGACGCCGTCCGGGGTGCGGCGCCAGTCCAGTTCCGTGCCGCCCGCGACGAGTTCCCCGTGCTCGATGTACGTGCGCGGCGTCGAGGGTCCCAGGAGCAGGAGCACGGACTCCGGTACGTCGTGCTCCTCGCCCGGTGTCGTCACCTCCGCGGGCACCGTCTCCGAGAGCCGCCGGACCTGGAGGAGGTCCGCCAGGTCGGCCGCCCGGGCCGGGGAGACCGGGAGCAGCGGCAGGCCGGCCGTCAGGGGCAGCAGGTCCGGGGCGTCCGCGATCACCGCGTCGGCCGCGTCCACCACCCGGACCTCGCCGTCCACCACCGCGCGCAGCTCGTCCGGGAGGGTGACCTGCTCGGGGTCCATGTAGGCCAGCGCCCCGTACAGGGCGTGCAGCTGGCCGCCCCGCACCTCGCGCTCCGGGTCGGCGAGGCGGCCCAGGAGCTCGGCCGCACCGCCGGGTTCGTCGAGCAGGGCGGACACGGTGGTCCGTACCCCCAGCGCCCGCAGGACCTGCTCGTCCTCGAACCCGGTGGCGTCCGCCGAGGTGTACAGGCCCTCCAGCAGCGGGTCCGCGCCCGCCGCGCGCAGGCCCGCCGGGCGGCGGCCGTCGAGCACCGGGTGGTCGCGCAGCCACCAGGCGGTGTACGGGCGGACGGACTGGGTGGTGCCGTCCGGGAGCAGGATGCGCACGGGCTGGGTCAGGGCGTCCCGCAGCGGCGGCTGCGCCAGCATCGCCAGGGCCTGCGGCCAGCAGTCGTCGTCGACCAGGTCGAGATCGCGGACGGCGATCAGCTCGGTCGCCACCGGCGGCACCGGAGTGTCCGGGAGCTGGTCCAGTACGTCCTCGCACCACACGTCCACCGCGTCCAGCAGGCCCGCGTCGTCCGGCTCGGCGAAGTCCCCCTCGCGGGGCTCCAGTTCGTCCGGGTCCAGGACCACGTCGGTGGCGCGGACCAGCTGGAAGGTGGCCAGGACCCCGCAGGCGGTGAGGGTGGCGCCGTCCCATCGGGCGGCCAGCTCGTGGTCCACGTACGGGACTTCGTCCTCCCGGATGACGGAGGCGAGGGGGCTTCCGGGCAGCAGCAGTTCGCCTGCGGGGGTCAGTTCGCCGTCCTCGTCGGGCAGGGCCAGCGCGCCCAGCCAGGGCTCGTCGCCCGGGGACAGGTCGGCGTCCCGGACCAGGGTCAGGACCACCTCGGCGAGCTCGTCGGCGTCGAGGGCGTCCTCGTCCCAGATCTCCCCGGCGTCGAGCGAGCCCGCGACGGCCGCCCGCACCTGCGGGGTGGTCAGCACCGCGCGGGGGGTCGCCGGGAGCGCGCCCAGCTTCTCCAGCAGCGGGTGCGCCGCGTCCGGGTGGGCCACCTTGAGCCCCAGCCGGGCCAGGCTCTCCGGGGTGTCCGCGCCGGGCAGCAGGATGTGCCGCGGCCCGATGGCGGTGCGGCCGTCGGCCAGCGGAACGGGCAGCCCGGACAGCCGGTCGGGGTCCACCCCGGCCAGGCTGTCGTAGAGCCGGTGCCACCACTCCGGGGCGCGTTCGATGCCCGCGATCCGCTCGATGGCATCGCCCAGCGGGAGCCGGCCCACGCCCAGGGTGCGCAGCTCGGGGCGGCGCTCCAGCCCGGCGGGCAGCAGGGTCGGCAGCACCTCGGCGAGGACCCGCACGGTGTCGGCGCCCGCGCCCTCCACCACCTCGGCCTCGAAGGGGCGCAGCGCGGCCCGCTCCTCCGTGTCCTCGGCGGGGGCCGCCGGTGCCAGGAAGGCGGTACGGGGGAGCCGGTGGAGCACGGCCGCGCGCAGGGCCCCGTCGAGCTCGCCCTTGCCGAGCGGGCCCGGTACGAGGTCCACGAGCGCGGTGCTCACCGGGTCCCAGGCGCCGAGGAGTTCGGCGTAGGCGTCCGCCGCCCGCTCCACCAGGAAGTCGGTCAGCGGCCCGGGCGCGGGGTGCCGGCGGGAGGTGTCCAGCGGCAGCGTCGCGATGAGCAGCGCCGGGATGCCCAGCGGCTCGTCGGTCGGGGTCGGGGCGTGCACCACGGGCACGGTGGCCGGGCGCAGGGGCGCACCGTCGGTGTCGACGGGCACGGCCCAGGACACCGTCCAGGTGGGGCGCAGCCGCTCCTCGACGGGCCGGTCGGCGAGCAGGACGCGCTCGATGGGGCCGCTGTGGCGGACGGTGCGCCAGCGGTTCTCGCCCCTGAGGGAGTCCTCGATGACGGTGTACGGGCCGTCGGTGCGCCGGTACAGCGTCCGGCTGCCCCCGCCCGGCGTGTCCACGATGACCTCGTGCAGCCCCGGCAGGGTCAGCAGCAGGGCGTCGTCGATGCCGGCCAGCAGCCGCTCCACCAGGTCCTCGGCGGGGGCGTCGCGCAGCGGGAGGACCACGACGGTGTCGTATCCGTCGGGCGCGGTGCCCTCGGCGGGCAACGGCAGCCGCAGCAGCGGGACGTGTCCGTCGCGGCGGCGCAGTTCGTCGCCGAGCCCGGGGCTGCCGGTGGCGGCGTCCCGGGCCAGCTCGCGGGCCTCGGCGAGGGACCAGCGGACACCGCCGTGGCGGCCGAGTACGGCGGGCTCGTCGGACACCGCGAGCACGGCCGCGAAACCGACGCCGAACCGGCCCACGGTCTCGCCCGAGCCGGCCCCGGACTCCCGCTTGGCGGAGGCCCGCAGGGTGCTCAGCGACTCCACTCCGGTCGCGTCCAGCGGGGCGCCGGTGTTGGCGACGGCCAGCACACCGTGCCCGCCCTCGCCGGCGTGCAGGGTCAGCCGCAGCCGGCCCGGCACCTGCGCCCGGGCGGCGGCGTCGGCGGCGTTCTGGGCCAGCTCCACGACCAGCCGGTCGCGGTAGCCGCCGAGCGCCAGGTCCTCCTCGGCGTTGGCGTCCTCACGGAAGCGGGCCGGGCCCGCGCCCCACGCGTCGAGCACCCCGCGCCGCAGCCGGGCCGTGCCGAAGGGGTCCACGCCGCTCTGGGCCGCCGTCACTCGCACGCTCACGCCGCTGCCTCCAAGAATTGCTGGGCCCCGAACTGCCCCGGACGAACCTCCTGAAGGTATCGCGTGCGGCCCTGCCGAACGACGAAGCCCCCGGTGACAGGTCACCGGGGGCTTTCGCGCGGATGCCGTCAGAGCGGATGCCGTCAGAGCTTCTCGATCACGTAGTCGACGCACGCGGTCAGCGCCTGCACGTCCGCCGGGTCGATCGCCGGGAACATCGCGATGCGCAGCTGGTTGCGGCCGAGCTTGCGGTACGGCTCGGTGTCCACGATGCCGTTGGCGCGCAGCACCTTGGCGACCGCGGCCGCGTCGATGTCGTCGGAGAAGTCGATGGTGCCGATGACGGCGGAACGCTTGTCGGCGTCCACGACGAACGGGTTCGCGTACTTCGACGCCTCCGCCCAGCCGTAGAGGTTGCGCGCGCTGGCCGCCGTACGACCGGTGGTGAACTCCAGGCCGCCCTGGCTGTTCATCCACTCCAGCTGCTGGTTCAGCAGGAAGAGGGTGGCCAGCGCCGGGGTGTTGTACGTCTGGTTCTTCAGCGAGTTGTCGATCGCCGTCGGCAGCGAGAAGAACTCCGGGATGTGCCGGCTGCCGGACGCGTGGACGCGCGCCGCGCGCTCCAGGGCCGCCGGGGAGAACGCGGCCAGCCACAGGCCGCCGTCCGAGGCGAAGGACTTCTGCGGGGCGAAGTAGTAGACGTCGGTCTCGGTGATGTCCACCGGCAGACCGCCGGCGCCCGAGGTCGCGTCCACCAGGACGAGGGACCCGGCGTCGGCGTTCGCGACCCGCTTGATCGGCGCCGCGACACCCGTCGAGGTCTCGTTGTGGGTGTACGCGTACACGTCCACGCCCGCCTCGGCGACCGGCTCGGGGTGCGTGCCCGGCTCGGAGGAGATCACGGACGGCGCGTCCAGCCACGGCGCGAGCTTCGCGGCGGTGGCGAACTTGGAGGAGAACTCACCGAAGGTGAGGTGCTGCGACTTCTTCTCGATCAGCCCGGCGGTCGCGATGTCCCAGAAGGCGGTGGAGCCGCCGTTGCCCAGGATCACCTCGTAGCCCTCGGGGAGGGAGAAGAGGTCCCGGAGACCCTGACGCACGGAGCCGACCAGGTTCTTGACCGGGGCCTGGCGGTGCGAGGTTCCGAGCAGGGAGGTTCCGGTGGCGGCGAGCGCGTCGAGCGCCTCGGTCCGCACCTTGGAGGGGCCCGCGCCGAAGCGTCCGTCGGCGGGCTTGATGTCAGCGGGAATCTGGATCTCAGCCACGAGCGGAGCGTATCGGGTCCCGGCCCGCGCTTCGGAGGCGCGTCCACCGGATGAGACGCGCCGGGACGGGGGAGGGTGGGTCTGTGACGTCACCCGGGAAACTTGAGCGGACATTGCGGGCGAACCTGCGCGGGGAGGTGGACTTCGGCGTGGCCGCACGGGCCCTGATGACCATGGACGCCTCGAACTACCGCCGCGTCCCGGTGGGCGTGGCGGCCCCGCGCGACGCCGAGGACGTGGCCACCGCGCTGCGGATCTGCGCCGAGGCGGGCGTCCCCGTCGTACCGCGCGGCGGCGGCACCTCCATCGCGGGCCAGGCGACGGGCACCGGCGTGGTGCTGGACCTCACCCGGCACATGAACGCGGTGGTGTCGGTGGACCCCGGGGCCCGCACCGCCGTGGTCCAGCCGGGGCTGGTGCTCGACCGGCTGCGGGACGCGGTGCGCCCGTACGGGCTGACCTTCGGACCGGACCCCTCCACGCACTCCCGCTGCACCCTCGGCGGGATGATCGGCAACAACGCGTGCGGGGCCCACTCGGTGGCCTGGGGGACCACCGCGGACAACGTTGCGGAGCTGGCCGTGACGGCGTACGGAGGCTCCGCGCACCGCATCGGCACCGGCTGGGCGGGCGCACCGGAGGGCCTGCGGGAACTGGTGGCGGCCAACCTCGCCGTCCTGCGTACGGGTCTCTCGGGCGGCTTCTCCCGGCGCATCTCCGGCTACGGCGGCCTGGACGCCCTCCTGCCCGAGCGGGGCGTACAGCTCGCGCGGGCGTTCTGCGGGAGCGAGGGCACGCTCGGGGTGGTGACGGAGGCAGTGGTGCGCCTGGTGGAAGCGCCGCGCGCGCCGGTGCTCGCGGTGCTCGGGTACGCCGACGAGAGCGCGGCGGCGGACGCGGCGGCCGGCCTGCTCCCGTACGGCCCGCTCACCGTCGAGGGCATGGCGCAGGACCTGGTCGGGGGCGCGGCCGGACTGCCGCGCGGGGGCGCCTGGCTGTTCGTGGAGATGCGGGACGAGGGCGCGGCGCGCTCACTCGTACGGGCCGCCGACGCGCTCGACTCGGTGGTGGTGAGCGACCCGGCGGGGCAGCGGGCGCTGTGGCGGATCCGGGAGGACGCGGCGGGCACGGCGACGCGGGGGCCCGGGGGCACGATGGCCTGGCCGGGATGGGAGGACTGCGCGGTTCCGCCGGCCCGGCTCGGGGCGTACCTGCGGGAGTTCCGGGCGCTGCTGGCGCGGCACGGGCTGCACGGATCCCCGTACGGGCACTTCGGCGAGGGCTGTGTCCACGTACGCATCGACTTCGACCTGGCCTCGGCGGCGGGGATCGGGCGCTTCCGGGTCTTCTCGGAGGAGCTGGCCGGCCTGGTGGTTGCGCACGGGGGCTCGCTGTCGGGGGAGCACGGGGACGGGCAGGCCCGGGCCGAGCTGCTGCCGCGCATGTACGGGCCGGAGGTGGTCGGGCTGTTCGGCGCGTACAAGGACGTGTGGGACCCGGCGGGCGGGATGAACCCGGGGATGCTGGTCCGGCCGGGGCGGCTGGACGAGAACCTCCGCTTTGCGGTGCTGCCCGGTCCCGGTGCCGGTCCCGGCGGCTCCCCGTCGGACACGGTCCTCCCGGACGGGGTGGCGCGGTGTGTCGGCGTCGCGAAGTGCCGCTCCACGGAGGTGGGCGGGCCGGGGGTGATGTGCCCGTCGTACCGGGCCACGGGCGAGGAGCAGCACTCCACGCGCGGCCGGGCCCGGCTGCTGCACGAGATGCTGGCCGGGGAGATCGTTCGGGACGGCTGGCGCTCGGCGGAGGTCGCCGAGGCGCTCGACCTGTGCCTGGGCTGCAAGGGGTGCCGCAGCGACTGCCCGGTGGGCGTGGACATGGCCTCGTACAAAGCGGAGTTCCTGCACCGCCACTGGGCGGGCCGGATCCGGCCGGTTGCGCACTACGCGCTGGGCGGGCTGCCGCAGTGGCTCCGCGCGATCTCCATGCTGCGGGCGGCCCGCCTGGTGAACGCGGCGGGCCGGGTGCTCCGGGTGCCGGGCCTGGTACGGGAGCGGCCGCTCCCGGCGGTGGCGTCGGAGCCCTTCACCCGCTGGTGGCGTCGGCGGGAAGAACCAGCCCCGCCGGCGTTCGAGGCGCGGGGTCCGGGGCGGAGTCCCGGTTTCGGGAAGGGGCGGGGAGGGGAAGGCCGCCCGCAGGGCCCCCGGCCCCCCATGGTGCCCCCCACGGCGCCCCCCACGGCGACCGTCACGCTCTGGCCGGACACCTTCACGGAGCACCTGTCCCCCGAGACCGGCCGCGCGGCGGTCCGTGTCCTGGAGGCGGCCGGTCTGGGGGTGGCCGTACCCCCCGCCCCCGTCTGCTGCGGCCTGACCTACATCTCCACCGGCCGCCTCGACCGCGCCCGCAAGGTCCTCCACCGCACCCTGGACGCCCTCGCACTGGACGCCCCCGCAGAGGCAGCCACCCCCGTCGTCGTCCTCGAACCGAGCTGCGCGGCCGCCCTGCGTACCGACCTCCCCGCCCTCCTCCCCGACGACCCGCGGGCAACCCGGCTGGCAGCGTCCGTACGGACCTTCGCGGAGGCCTTGGAGGAGTACGCCCCGCAGTGGCAGCCGCCGCGCCTCGACCGGCCGGTGGCGGGCCAGACCCACTGCCACCAGCACGCGGTCCTCGGCGACACGGCGGACCGCCGGCTGCGCGAGCGGGCCGGCCTCGTCGGCGAGCTCAGCGGCGGCTGCTGCGGCCTGGCGGGCAACTTCGGCTTCGAACCGGGCCACTACGAGGTGTCGGTGGCGTGCGCGGAGGAACAGCTCCTTCCGTCGCTGCGGGCGGCCGGGGCCGGGACGGCGATCCTGGCGGACGGCTTCTCCTGCCGTACGCAGATCGCGCAGCTCTCACCGCACCGGGGGCGGCACCTGGCGGAACTCCTCGCGGAGGCGATGGGCGGGGCGGTGACGGACGAAACCGCAGCCAGGGGGCCTGTGTAAGGAAAAACACGGGCCCATGGCCCTTACGTAAGCCCTTAGTCTGGATCCATGCCCGCACCCTCCTCGGCCCCGACGACCCCCACCCCGACGAGCTCCACTCCGACGGCCCCCGCCACCTCGGCAACCGCCGCCTCAGCCCCCGCCGCCTCGGCCTCGGCCACGGCGCCGGCCCCGGCGACGGGCGGCGGCGGCCTGGGGCCGGTCGCGCTGGTCATCGCCGCAGGGGTCTCGGTGCAGTTCGGCGCCGCTCTCGCGGTCATGATCATGCCGAGGGCCGGTGCGGCGGGCGTGGTCACGCTGCGGCTGGCCGCGGCGGCACTGGTGCTGCTGCTCCTGTGCCGGCCGAAGGTGCGCGGGTACACGCACTCGGACTGGACCACCGTGGTGTGGTTCGGCGTGACCATGGCCGGCATGAACGGCCTCTTCTACCAGGCGATCGACCGCATCCCGCTCGGCCCGGCGGTCACCCTGGAGGTCCTGGGCCCCCTGGCGCTCTCGGTGATCGTCTCCCGCCGCCTGGTGAACCTGCTGTGGGCGGGCCTCGCCCTGGCCGGTGTCGTGCTGCTGTCCAGCCACGGCGGGGGCGGCTTCGGCGGCCTCGACCCGCTGGGCGCCGCCTTCGCCCTCGGGGCGGGCGGGATGTGGGCGGCGTACATCGTCTTCAGCGCGCGTACCGGCCGGCGTTTCCCGCAGGCGGACGGCCTGGCCCTGGCGATGGCCGTGGCGGCGGTCCTGTCGCTGCCCCTGGGCGTGATCGAGGCGGGCTCGGACCTCCTCGTCCCGAGCACCCTGGCCCTCGGCCTGGGCGTGGCGGTCCTCTCCTCGGTCCTCCCGTACACCCTGGAACTGCTGGCCCTGCGCCGCCTCCCGGCCCCCACCTTCGCGATCCTGATGAGCCTGGAGCCCGCGATCGCCGCCACCGCGGGCTTCCTGGTCCTGAACCAGGCCATGTCCGTGCTGGACGCGCTGGCCATCGCCCTGGTCATCGCGGCGAGCATGGGCGCGGTCCGCTCCCAGACCCGCAAGCGGGCGAAGGCGGCTTGAGGCCCTGAGGCCCTGGGGCCTTGAGGCGCTGAGGCCCCGGGCCCTGGTGTGCCCGCCCGGCCGGGCCGCAGGGGACCGGCCGGGCGGGCACACCCCGTCGGCCCCCCTCACCCCAGCGGCAGGTCCAGGTACGACGGCGTGGCCTCCGGCGAAGTGAACGCCAGCGTCGCGCGCGGCAGGTTGGCCTCCCCGTAGAACGGGTCCCTGGCATCGACCACCAGCATCAGGCGGTGCCCGCGCGGGACGTCGTACGCCGTGGCCTGGAGCTCGATGTCCGCCCCGACCAGGCTGTCGGCCGCCGAGCCGAGATCGGTGTACGGGGCGTGCGTGACGATGTACGCCGACCCGTCGGGCGCCACGTCGAAGAGGTACGCGACGAAGCTCGACCGCGGGTTCGCCGCCCGGTACGTGACACGCAGCCGGGGTATGCCGCGCAACCGGGTGATCTCCTCCACCGGCGCCGAGGCCCACACCGCGGCGACGGTGCGGTCGATGTCGCCGGTCGGGTAGCTCTTCGGGCGCCCGGCGATCTCCGCGTACCCGGACTTCACGATCTCCTCGGCCACCGTCGCCGGGGTGTCCACCCCGCACAGCACGCCCACGCTCCAGCCGGCCTCTGGCTCCCGGGCCAGATCCCCGCCGCCCACCAGGTACAGCCGGCGCACCTCCTCGGTGAGGGCGTGCCAGGTGGGGCGGGGCTCCAGGGCCTGGCTCCACATGACCTCGCTGAGTACCTGGCCCTCGGCGCCGATGCCGTTGTCGATGCCCCTGAGGTGGTGGTCGAACCAGCGGTGGGCGTCCGTCCAGATCCGGTTGGGCAGGCCGAGCATGCCGCTCATCTCGGGCCCGGAGTGGTCGCCGATGGAGAAGTCGAGGCGCTTGGGGCCGGTGAGCTCGTTGAACATCCTCAGGGTCTGGTTGCCCGGGAAGAGCGTCTCGTGCCAGGCGTGCGCGAAGAACACCGGCACCTGGCGCCGGTTGAGCTCCTTGACGTGGGTGAACGGCGAGCGCGCCTCCGCCCAGCGCAGGGTGCCGTCGATGTCCCGGTTGGCCAGCACGTTCTCGAACATGCTCTGCGTCTGCGGGCTCAGCCGGGCCCGCGCCGCCGCGCCGAGCAGGGCCTGTACGGCGGAGACATGGCGGGTGGAGTTCTCGTAGAACGCCTCCCCGAGGTCGCCCCAGGTGCTGAGCGCCGCCACCGCGTCGACGCGGGTGTCGTGCGCGGCGACGAGCTGGCTGATGCCGGAGCCGTAGGAGTCCCCGAGGAAGCCCACCTTCGTGACCGGGCCCGCGGTGCGCTCGACGATGTGGTCGAGGGCGCGGCTGCCGTCGGCGATGTCGAGCGGGCCCGCGACGTCGACCTCGCCCTGCGAGCCGGCGAAGCCGCGGGCGGTGTACGCGAGGACGTTGTAGCCGCGGGTCGCGAACAGCGTGGCCTGGACGGCGTACGCGAGCCAGCCCAGGTTCGTCCACGGCGAGGGCATCACGATCACCGGCCGCGGCCGGAGCCCGGTGTGCCGCCACAGCGCGGCGTCGAGCAGATCCCCGTCGGCGCCGGTCACCTTGCCGCGGCTGAAGACGGCGACGGACCGGGCCTCGGCGACCTCGGCGGCGCGGGCGGGGGACAGGCCGGTGAGGTCGCCGGTCTCCAGGGCGGCGGCGAAGGCGGTGAGGGCGGTCGCGTCGAGTTCGGGATAGAGGGAGGCGGAATGGAGCGACTGGCCGGAGAAGTCAGCTGAGTTCACGTCAGTTCATCCTCTTCGCCGAGCGCGTGGAGCGCGTCGAGTGTCATGAACGTGTGCGTGTGCGTGTGCGTCTGCGGTGCCCTGGGCCCGGAGCGGAGCATTCAGTATTGGCCCCGACATCGGTGACGTTTACCGGCTTTCCGGCGTACGTCTGAAATCACCCCGCAGAGCGGGCGGCCCCCAGCATGCCCCGGGCCTGCCGAGAGCAGCCGGCGCGCCAAATCCCTCACCCCGTCCGGAGATTGACGCCACTGGCGCGAAGGCGCCAACCGCACATCAAATCATGCAAGCACGCTTGATTGTTTTACGCGCGGCTGCCACGCTGCCCCTCACGCCGAGAGGGGAGCCGTACCGTGCTCGATCCGTCCGCTGTCGCCGTCTTCGCCGATCTACGGGAGGAGGGCCGGGAACTCGATGCCCTGGTAGGGGAGTTGTCCGAGCCCGGCTGGGCGAAGCCCACCCCCGCGCCCGGCTGGACCGTCGCCCACCAGATCGCCCACCTGCACTGGACCGACCGCGCCGCGCTGCTGTCCCTCACCGACCCCGCCGGCTTCGGCCGCATGGTCGAGGAGGCGTTGGCGGCCCCCGACACCTTCGTCGACGAGGGCGCGGCCGAGGGCGCCGAACTGCCGCCCGCCGAGCTGCTGACCCGCTGGCGGGCCGCGCGCGCCGCCCTCGACGAGGCGCTCGCCGTGGCCTCTCCCGATGCCCGGTTCCCCTGGTACGGGCCGCCGATGAAGGCCGCGTCGATGGCCAGTGCCCGGCTGATGGAGACCTGGGCGCACGGCCAGGACGTCGCCGACGCGCTGGGCGTACGGCGCACCCCCACCGCCCGGCTGCGGCACGTGGCCCGGATCGGCGTACGGGCCCGGGACTACGCCTATGCGGTACGGGGCCTGCCGGCGCCGGCGGAGGAGTTCCGGGTGGAGCTGGTGGCCCCGTCCGGCTCGGAGGTCTGGGCCTACGGTCCGGCGGACGCCGCGCAGCGCATCACGGGCCCGGCGCTCGACTTCTGCCTGCTGGTGACCCAGCGGGCGCACCGGGCGGATGTGGCGCTGGTGGCCACCGGCCCGGACGCCGACCGCTGGCTGGACATCGCCCAGGCCTTCGCGGGCCCGGCGGGCCCGGGCCGACCCCCGGGACCCCCCCGATGACCCGCGACCCGCTCGGCCCCCGCCGCCCCCGCGGCCCCCGCCGCCCGCTCCGCATCGGCAACGCGTCGGGCTTCTACGGGGACCGCTTCACCGCCCTGCACGAGATGCTGACCGGCGGCCCCCTGGACGTGCTGACCGGCGACTACCTGGCCGAGCTGACGATGCTGATCCTCGGCCGCGACCGCCTGAAGAACCCGGACCTCGGTTACGCGAAGACCTTCCTGCGCCAGCTGGAGGAGTGCCTCGGCATCGCGCACGAGCGGGGCGTGCGGATCGTGGCGAACGCCGGCGGCCTCAACCCGGCGGGACTGGCGGACGCGGTCCGCGCCCTGGCGGCCAGGCTCGCCATCCCCGTCTCCGTCGCCCACGTCGAGGGCGACGACCTGATGCCGTTCGAGGAAGGCGCCCTGACGGCCAACGCCTACCTCGGCGGGGCCGGCATCACGGCGTGCCTGCGGGCGGGCGCGGACGTGGTGGTGACCGGCCGGGTCACGGACGCGGCGCTGGTGAGCGGCCCGGCGGCGTGGTGGTTCGACTGGGCCCCGGACGACTACGACCGGCTGGCCGGGGCGGTGGTCGCCGGACACGTACTGGAGTGCGGCACCCAGGCCACCGGCGGCAACTACGCCTTCTTCACCGCGCATGACGTCCGTCGCCCGGGATTTCCCCTCGCGGAGATCTCGGAGGACGGCTCGTCGGTCATCACCAAACACCCGGGCACGGGCGGGGTGGTGTCCGTCGGCACCGTCACGGCCCAACTCCTCTACGAAACCCAGGGAGCCGCTTACCTGGGCCCGGACGTGACGGCCCGCCTGGACACGATCCGCCTGTCGGAGGCGGCCGGGCCCGACCGCGTCGGCGTCTCCGCCGTGCGTGGCGACCCCCCACCCGAGACCCTCAAGGTGGGCGTCACCCGGATCGGGGGGTGGCGCAACGAGGTGGTGTTCGTCCTCACGGGGCTGGACATCGAGGAGAAGGCGGCCCTGGTCCGGTCCCAGCTGTCGGACGCGCTGTCCCCGGTGGAGAGCGTGACCTGGACCCTCGCCCGCACGGACCACCAGGACGCCGTGACGCAGGAAACCGCGAGCGCGCTCCTGCGCCTGGTCGTCCGGGACCCGTCCCCGGACCGAGTCGGCCGCGCCCTGACGTCCGAGGCCATCGAACTCGCCCTGTCGAGCTACCCGGGCTTCCACGTAACGGCCCCACCCGGCCCGGCCCAGCCCTACGGCGTCTTCACCTCAACCCTCATCCCGCCCCCCGCCGCCCCCCACCTGGCAGCCCTCCCAGACGGCACCCGCCTCCCCATCCCGCCCCGCTACCCAGCCCTGCCGGTTTCTGAGGCGGGCACCCACCCCTCCCGGCCGGCCTTTGAGGCGGGCACCCACCCCGCCCCGCCGGTTTTTGAGGCGGGCACCCACCCACCCTCGCCGGTGTTCGAGGCGGGCACCCACCCAGCCCCGCCGGCGTTTGAGGCGCGGGGGTGCGGGGGCGGAGCCCCCGCAACTCCCACACAGCAGCCCACCCCGTACCCCAGCCCAACCCAGCTCAGCCACATCCAGCCCCGCCGGCGTTTGAGGCGCGGGGGTCTTGGGGCGGAGCCCCCAGCAGCTCCCCTGCAGCGCACCACACCCACCCGCTGGACCGGGCCCACCCCCACGCCCCCCGCACCGCCACC
>NZ_JAGGOY010000100.1 GCF_018614095.1 Streptomyces sp. ISL-87
CGGGGCGGGGCGGGGGGCGGCGCCGGGGCGGGGCGGGACGCCGGGGCGGGGCGCGGCGCCGAGAGGCTGGCGGGCGCCGGCCGGGACGCCGAGCAGACACCAGGCGGGAACGCCGAGCAGGCACCGGGCCGGACGCCGAGCAGGGGGGCCGGACGCCGAGCAGGGACTGAGCTGTACGCCGCGGGGGAAGTCGGGCGTACGAAGGGCTGGGCATCGGGGCCTGGCGCCACCTGGGTCCGTCGGGGCGTTAGGCGGACGGCTGGCAGGACCGTCGGGGCGGGAAGCGGGACGTCACGCCTCGGATCCCGCGCCGCGCATGCGGGCCGCCGACAGGGGGCCCGCGGCGGGGGCGGGCGCCGGGCCGGGCCCGGCGACAGTGGTGGCGGTTGCGCCGGCGCGGCGGCCGGAGCGGCAGGCTCCGGGGCGGAGTCGGCGGCGCGCCGGGGCGAGGCGAGCGGAACCGGCACAACCGGTACAGCCGGCGGAACTGGCGGGGCCACGGCGGGGGCGCCCGCAGAGACGGAGGCAGCGAACCGGGACGACTTCACAGAAGGCACACAACTCTCCACAAGGCTGATGATCGTGATGTGCCGGTCACTGTAGGAGGCTCGCGCGGTCGGCCCGGGCCCCGTGGGCGGGACTTCGTCACCTCCGCTCCGCCTCAGCTCAGGCGGTAGACGGTCAGGGCGTCGGGAAGCTCGTCGAGGACGAACGCGCTGGGGGCCTTCGCGTACTCGCCGTCGTAGGCGAGGGGCGTGCCGGGCGGGATGTCACCGATGCGCAGGCTGCGGAGCCGGGTGGCGGTGTGGACCGGGGACCGGGTGAGCGGGCCCGCGAGGGCGGCGGCCAGCAGGCGCGGGCCGGGGCGGCCGCCGCCGTAGACGAGCCGGACATCGAGCAGACCTTCGCCGAGGCTGTCGCGCCGACGGGGGGTGGGGCCGGTGCCGTGGTAGGTGCCGTTGCCGGCGAAGAGCATCCACACGCTCCGGGGCCGCCCGGCCACCCGGAGCCGCAGGGGCCGCTCGGCGCGCAGCACCCGCCAAGCCGCCAGCAGCGCCGCCGGTCCTCCCCCGATGCGTGGCGCCCACTCCAGGCGGTGCCTCAGCAGCTCCGGGTAGGCCCCGATGCTGAGGTTGTTCAAGAAGTACCCGGGTGCACTGCCCCCACCCCCGACCCCGCCGGCACCGGCCCCGGCCACGTCAGCACTGGCCCCGCCCACGCCGACACCGGCCACGTCGGCCCCGGCCACGTCAGCACCGGCGCCGGGTGCTCCGGCCCCAGCCCCATCAGCACTGGCCCCGGCCCCGGGTGCACCACCCCTACCCCCGGCCACGTCAGCACCGGCCACAGCCCCGCCAGCAGCGGCCCCCGCCACATCAGCACTGGCCCCGGCCCCGGGTGCACCGCCCCTACCCCCGGCCACGTCGGGACCGGCCCCGGCCACGTCGGCACCGCCCGCACCCCCGGGTGCGCCGTCCCCACCCCCGGCCACGTCAGCACCGGCCACAGCCACGTCAGCATCGGCCCCGGCCACGTCGGCACCGTCCGCCGGCCCCGGGGTGAAGCGCCCGACGCCGACGCGGACGGCCTGGCCCGCGGCGACAGCACGGCAGATGTCCTCGTAGCCGGTGAGGCCGAGTTCCAGGGCGAAGTGGTTGAGCGTGCCGCCGGGGAACACCGCCAGCGGCACCCCGGCCCGCAGTGCGGCGGTGGCGCCCGCACTTACGGTGCCGTCGCCGCCGCAGACCCCGAGCACCGTGGACCGGGCCGCGGCCGCGGCCAGCGCCGCCGGCAGCCCGGGACCCTCGCACTCGATCAGCTCTGCCCGGGGAAGCCGCTCCCGCAGTACGTCGAGCCCCGCGTTGGCGGCCGTCCCCGATGCGGTGTTCACCACCACCGTCAGCCCCGCCCCGTCCGGCAGCGCGGGCGCCCCGGCCGCCTTCCGCTCGTCACCCGGCACGGCCCGGGCCTCTCGCGCGTCCCGCGCGAGCCGGCGTACGACGAACCCCGCCGCCACCCCGAGCGCCGCGCCCGCCATCACGTCGGAGGGGTAGTGCACCCCGGTGTACACGCGGGAGAACGCCACGGACACCGCCACCGGGGCCATGGCGGCCCCCCACCCCGGGGACTCCAGCGCCAGCCCGGCGGTGAACGCGAAGGCCGACGCGGCGTGCCCGGAGGGGAAGGACGTGGTCTGCGGCTGCGTCACCAGCTGCCGCACCGCCGGCACCCCTTCCAGCAGCGGCCGTGGCCGGCGTACGGACCACTTCCCGACGGTGTTGATGGTCGCGGAGGCCAGCGCCAGCGAGGCGGCCCCGCACAGCGCGGCCTTGCGGGCCCGGGCCGACCCGAGGACGCCGATCGCCGCGGCGGCCCCACCCCACAGCACCCCGTGGTTCGCGGCCCGCCCGAGCCGGGGCAGCACCCGGTCGGCCCCGGGCCAATGCCGCCGGGCCACCACATCGAACAGCTGCCGGTCCCACTGCGCGACCGCGCCTCGCCAGGTCAGTTGCTGATCAGCCACTCCCTGCGCCTACCCGGATGCCCGCCCCCAGAACCGGCCCCTCACCCAACCAGGCCCACCCCACCCCCAGACCAGACCAGAACTGGGCATGAGAAACCCCGGCGGGCAGGGCCAGGCCGCAAGCCGAGTCGGAGAACGCCAGGCCCGCCCCGGCAAAGGCGCGGCCCCAGCCGAGGCAGACCGAGCCGGCGCAAGCCGCAGTCCCAGCCGGGGGAGGCCGAGGCAGCGCAAGCCGGGCCCCAGCCGAGGCAGGCCGAGCCGGGCCTGCCCAAGACAGGGCCAGCGGGCCAGGCCGAGCCGACGCAAGCAGCGGTCCCAGCCGGGGGGGGGGGGGGGGGGGGGCCGAGCCGGCGCAGCCCAAGCCAGGGTCCCAGCCGGGCCAGGCCGAACCGGCGCAACCCGCAGTCCCAGCCTGGGCAGGCCGAGGCAGGCCGAACCGGCGCAAGCCGCGGTCCCAGCCGAGGCAGGCCGAACCGGCGCAAGCCAGGGTTTCCAGTCGAAGCCGGCCGAGCCGGAGCCCAACCCACGCGCCCAACCCGGGTGGCCAGCCCACGCGGCCAACCGACGCGGCCAGCTCAGGCACCCAGCCCACGTGCCCAGCCCAGCGCCCAACTCAGGCGCCCAGCCCACGCGGCCAGCCCCGGCGCCGAACCCCCGCGCCCAGCCCTACCGAGTCTCCTCGTCCTCCTCCAGAGGCCGCTTGCGGAGCAGGAGGGCCACCATGCCGCCCAGTACCACCAGGCCCACCGCGAGGGAGGCGATCACCGGGGTGGCGGCGGAGCTGCCGCTGGTGGCCAGGCGCTCCTCGTCCGGGGATTCGGCCGAGGTGGACGCGGCCGCGCCGGTGCCCGGGGCCGGGGCGGACAGGGCGCCCACGCCCGCCGCGGTCGTGCCGGGCTCCGTACCCGGCGGGACCACCCGGGCCTGCGGCCAGACCACGGTGGCGGTGGCCGCCGACGCGGACTCGCTGGAGCCTGCCACGATCTGCGCCTGGGCGGGGATCCCGCTGGTGAAGACCCGGCCGACCGGCACCCTCGTGGAGCCCTGGACGCTGACCGAGGCCATCCCGTCGGGGGTGCCCGCCGGCACCTCGAAGTACAGCCGGCTGCCATTGGAGGCCGTGGCCAGCGGCCGCCCCTCCGCGTCCACCACCCGTACCCCCATGGCCTCGGCGGCCGCGTCCGGGGTGACGGTCACGCTCTGCGCACCCGTCCGCACCGTGACCGGGCCGAGCCGGCCGACGGGCCCCGACACCGGCCCCGACACCTCGCCCGGGTCCAGCCCCAGCGAGGCCGGCGGCTCCGGCATCCGCCCCGCCGCCCGCTGGAGATAGTCGGCCAGCTTCTCCGCCGCCGGGTCCGCGGCCTCGACCTGCGCCCCGTCCGCCAGCCGCCAGATCGCCACCTGGGTGCCGGCCGCCGCGCTCTCGGCGGTGAGCGACCCGGCTCCGGCCGCCTTGGCCAGACCGGCCAGATCGTTCAGCTGGGGGTACGAGTGCTCGAGGACCCAGCGGATCCTGCCGGCCCCTTCCCCGTTCCCCGCGAGCGGGCTGCCGCCCCACCCGATCTCCGTATACCGGGCCTCGGGCTGGGCGTCGCCCCCCAGGCCGACCTCGTACGTCTGGAGCACGCCGCCGCCGTCGACCCGCATCTCGTACAGCCCGGCCGGGATCTGCCGGACCGCCCCCTCTCTGGTGTGCAGGACCGCCTGGCCATACGTCTTCAGCCCGTCCAGCACGGCGCTCGCACCCTCCGGTGCACGGCCCCCCGCCGGATCGGAGTCGGCGGCGGCCGCTGCCCCCGGCGCGGCGGCGAGGGCGGCGGCGAGCAGCGCCACCGCCCACGGCCGCCGCGCGGAGGCCCGAACCGAAGCCGCGGCCGGAGGGCCAAACGGAACGGCAGCCGGCACCACGGCCGGGACCACCAGCGGGACCACAGGCGGCCCGGCGGCCGACCCGCCCGGAGTATCCGTAACAGCGGGGTGAGGCTCAGCAGGAGCGGAGAAAGCAGAGGAAACGGAGGGAGCGGAGGATACGGGAACGGCAATCGACACAGTCTTCCCCTTCGGGCCAAAGACCCAGGTGCCCGTGAGTACCGGGGAATCCTAACCGTCTCGAACACTCAGACCACCGCCGCCTTCTGATTGGCCATCAGTGGAGTGTCCGTCTTGACGACCCGCCGGAAGGCCGCCGTACCGCGGTTGAGGTCGTGTCCGATGGCGATGGCGTCGATATTCGCCGAGAACCAGCGGTTTCCGTCCCCGTCGGGGGGATCCTCCCGGACCCGCAGCCGCCCGTGCACCACCAGCGGTTCGCCGACCGAAACGGAGCCTGCGAGATTCACCGCCAGCGTGCGATGCGCCCACACCGTGTAGAAGCTGGTGGTCCCATCGGTCCAGGCCTCCTTCTTCCGGTCGAAGTACCTCGGTGTCACCGCGAAGCGGAACCTCGCCGACGGTCCGCTCGGGCTCTCCTTGAAGTCGATCTGCGTCGCCACATAACCCACCAGCGTCACCATGGTGTCGTTCATCCCGGCCGCCCTCCCCCACATTCCGTACCCGTACGGACCATCCGCACGAGGTACGACCATGCTGGCGCGACCACCGGAACCCCGCTGCGGCCTGTGGACTACTGGCGGGTTGTGGACAACTTCGCCACCGCCGCGTACTGCTCGCGCACCTCCCGGTAGCGCAGCAGCTCCGCCGCCACCGGTTCCAGCACGCGGGCCCGCCCGCACCCGGCCGCCGCCTGCCGCAGCCGCCGCTCCGCGTCCTGCCCGTAGCGCCTCGCCGGCCCGCGGGCAGCGATCGAGCAGGCCCATTCGACGAGCGGCCCGCCGACGATGCCGGCCACCATCAGCAGCACCGGCGGCATCAGGCTCGGCTCCAGGAACCCGACGATCTGCCCGATCAGCCAGAGCCCGCCGTAGATCTGAAGCAACGTCATGGCCGCCTGCGCCAGCACCGCGGCCGGCCACCACGTGGGCCGCGGCGGCTTGACGCTGGGCACCGCGACGGCCGCGCCCAGCGTCACCGCGATCTCGTCCAGCGCCTCCGGCAGTCGTTCGGCGCCTCGCACCGCGGTCTCCCGCACCGCCTGCGCCCAGGGGTCGGGCAGCCCGATGACCGCCTCGTCCGCGACCGTCCGTACGGCCTGCTCCACCCGCTGACGTGCGGTCACCTCCTGCTCGACCGGCGCGTCGAACGCCGTGGAGGTGCGCCCGATCGCCGCGAGCGACGCCAGTCCGGCCAGCGAGCGCGGGGCGCGCCGGGCCTCGTACCACCGCCACAGCCGCAGCCACGGCGTCCCGCACGCCTTCCCGGCGTTGCGCCGCCAGGCCCGCTCGGCGGCGAGCCCGGCCGCGTACGCCCCGACGGCCTCCGCCAGCCGGTCCTCGAACTCGGCGCGCGCGGCCTCGCCGATCTCCGGTCCCGCATGCCCGTCGGCGACGTAGAGCGGACGCAGGCGCACCGCCGTCCGGTCGACATCGGCCGAGATCCGCCGGGTCGCGGCGCCCTTCTCCTGAGTGAACTGTCCGAGCATCTCCCGCAGTTCCCCGACGCCTTCACCCGTAAGAGCGGAAAGCCCGAGCACCGTGGCCCCCGGCTCCCCGTGCTCCCCGAGCGCGATGCCGTCGTCGTCGAGGAGCCGCCGCAGGTCGTCCATTACGAGATCGGCGGACTCCCCGGGCAGCCGGTCCACCTGGTTCAGTACGACGAACGTCACCTCCGCGTGCCCGGCCAGCGGCCGCAGGTACCGCTCGTGCAGCACGGCGTCCGCGTACTTCTCCGGGTCCACCACCCACACCACCGCGTCGACCAGTGCCAGCACCCGGTCCACGTGCTCCCGGTGCGCGCCGACCGCCGAGTCCAGGTCCGGCAGGTCTACGAGGACCATCCCGCGCAACGCCTCGGCCTCCGAGGTCTCCCGGGGCCGGCGCCTCAGCCTGCCCGGGATCTCCAGCCGGTCCAGCAGCCCGGCGGCTCCGTCCGACCAACTGCACGCGATCGGCGCGGCGGTGGTCGGGCGGCGCAGACCGGTCTCGGAAATCTGCACTCCGGCGAGTGAATTGAACAGCGTGGACTTGCCGCTTCCGGTGGCTCCGGCGATCGCGACGACCGTGTGCTGCGGCGACAGTCCGCGCCGCGCCGCCGCCTCGTCCAGTACTCGGCCCGCCTCGGCGAGGGTCTTGCCGTCGAGGCGGGTCCGGGACAGCCCGACGAGCTGGCGCAGCGCGTCCAGGCGCATCCGCAGGGCCTGTCCTTCGAGGCTGAGCGGGGGCGCGGGCGCCTTGCCGCCGTCGCTGCCGGCGCCGGAGACGGCCCGCACGAGCGCGTCGTCTCCTTCCTCGCCGTCGTGGTCGTCGTCGTGGCCGAGGGCCGGGTGGCGGGAGCGAGCGATGAGTCCGTCGTCCCATCGGTCGTCGGCGTGGTCGGTCAAGGCGGTCACCGTGTCACCTCTCCTTCTGCAGTAGGGACAGCGCGGCGATCAGCTCGGCCTGGGGTTCCGGGGTCACTTCGAGGGCCTCCAGCGGGGCCAGCCGGCGGTCCCGTTCGGCGCGCAGCACCCGGTCCAGGTGGTCGCCGACCAGTTCCCCGCCGCGGTCGCGCAGCCGCAGGGCGGCCTGTACGCCGATCCGCTCGGCGAGTTTCTCCCCGGCCGGGCGGGCCCGCTTGCCGCCGAGGAGGGCGGCGACCAGCAGGGCCGCGACTCCGTCGGCGTCGGGCGCGGGCTGCTTGTCGAGCCGCGTGACTTCGTCCTCGGCGAGTTCCTCCAGGACGCGCCGCCAGCGCCGTACGGCCATGCCGATTCGTTCCGCCGCTTCCCGGTCGGGCGCGGGCAGCGGGACCGCGCCGGAGGCCGGCTCGCGCCGCCAGGCCTCGGCGATCCGCTCGTCGGCGGCGGCCACGGCGCACTGGAGCAGCGCGGCGAGCGATTCGGCCAGCGAGTCGAGCAGCTCGTCGGCGCTGGTGTCGAGGGGGTAGCCGCGCCACCGGGTCAATGCGTCCCCTGCGAGCACGGCACCGTGGTCGAGCCGGTTACGGACCCGCTTGCCCTCCTTCCTGTACGCGTCCTCGACGGCCGTGGTCAGCCGTACGGCGGCGGCGTGCTGGGCGGCGACGGCGGAGGCGAGCTCCGGCATCCGGCGCCCGAGGGAGTCCAGCGCGCCCAGCGCGGTGCGCCCGACGGCGTACTGACGGGCGGCCGGGTCCTGCACGTGGTGGGTGAGCCAGGCGAGCAGCGGCGCCACGGCGCTGGCCGGCAGCAGCCCGCCCCCGCCCGTCGACTCGGGCAGCTCGGGCACGGTGAACCGCGGTACGTCGCCCAAGCCGGCCCGGTTGAGCAGCGCCCCGTACTGCCGCGAGACCTCTGCGAGCACCTGGTGCGGGACCCGGTCGAGGACGGTGATGAGGGTGGCTTTGTACTGCTTGGCGGTGCGCAGCAGGTGCCAGGGCACGGCGTCGGCGTAACGCGAGGCGGTGGTGACCATGACCCAGACGTCGGCGGCGCAGATGAGTTCGGCGGCGAGTGTCCGGTTCTCGACGACGAGGGAGTCGATGTCGGGGGCGTCGAGGATGGCGAGCCCGCGGGGCAGGGTGGAGACGGTCTCGATACGCACCTCCCGTGTCGCGTGGGTGTTCCCTCGGGGGGTGTTCCGGGCGGCCGGCAGCAACTCCTCCTCCCCCGGCGGCGCCCAGACCCGCATGAGCTCGGGCAGGACGCGCATCCCGGCGAACCAGTGGTGATCATCCGGATGGCAGACGAGTACAGGGGTGCGCGTGGTCGGACGCAGCACCCCGGCTTCACTGACCTGGCGTCCTACGAGGGAGTTGACGAGGGTGGACTTTCCGGCCCCGGTGGAGCCGCCGACGACGGCCAGCATGGGCGCCTCGGGCGCCTTCAGCCGGGGTACGAGGTAGTCGTCGAGCTGCGCGAGCAGCTCGGCTCTGGTCTGGCGGGCGCGCGGGGCACCGGGCAGGGGCAGCGGCAGACGCACGGACGCGACCCGGTCGCGCAGGGCGGACAGGGCATCGAGCAGCTGAGGCCGAACATCCAAGGTCACCACATGCGAAGAATGCCCAATTTAGGGCCATTTTTGAAGCTTATACGTCCTCTGCGCGCCGACCGCGACTCCAGTGGTACATCCTGGACAGAGCGGACGAGTGGGGCGCAGGCATAACGAGTGCACAACACCCAGGGCGCCACGGCGCAAAAGCGGTGCGAGAATCGCACCTGCCTGCGATTATCGGGACCGCTTCACCGAACCTCCACATCGTGGCACGCGAGTGAAGCAACCGGGACAAGGCAACCGGAGCCCTATCCTTGACCCGGCATGGATCACAGCCCCACCCCCACCCCGGGGCTCCAGGCCACCACGGCCACCTTCCGGCCCCCGTAGCTCAGTGGATAGAGCAGGTGCCTTCTAAGCACTTGGCCGCAGGTTCGAGTCCTGCCGGGGGCACTCTCCACGTCCCACCCTGAAGCCCTCCCTCGCGGAGGGCTTTTTCGCAGGTCAGCGGCACTCTGACGCGGGCGCCGTGGCGCCGGCGTAAGCCCCTTGACCGCCCCTGGCAACGGAGTCGACGGTCCGCTGGACCCGGCTTCGGACGGCTCCTGGCGGCTGTTCTTCCCGAAAACTTCCCGAAATTCTGCCGCGCCCGGTCCGTCGGCGAGGCCGCGGCGGGCAACTCCTGCGGACCCCCAATACGCCTCTGGAGGTCGGCCAACTGACCCGTCAAACATCGGGCATAGGTGGCAAGCGGGACGGGGACGCTGTTGCCCGCCCACGCGGCGACCTGGGCCGGCGGGACTCCGTTGTTCAGCCAGGTCGACAGGCAAGTACGCCGCAGGTCGTACACGCGCTTGCCGACGGGCGAGGTGTACTCGTGCTCGTCCAATACGGCCTCGCGGGCCTTGCTCCAGACGCGCCGGAACACCCGATCCGGCGAGCAGCCCGCCCATCTCTCCGGAGAACAGGAGATCACCGGGCTTGAGCTCGTCACGCCCTACGAGCTCGCGCAGAACCGCGACGAGCGCCGGATGTGCGGGCACCGGACGGGTTTCGCCGACGGCCCGACCTTTCGGATGGCGACTCCCGTGGACCTCGCCGTCGTCCGTCCGCTGACTGCCCACCTCGGGTTCCGCCGTGTGGGCAAGAAGCTCACCCCAGCCGCCTTCCGACAGCGTCGAGTCGGCGACGCGCAGGGCGACGGCCTCCTCCGGGAGCACCACCGAACTGGCCTGGTTCAAGAGCGGCTACAGCGGCAGCTCGGGCGACACCTGCGTCGAGGTCGCCCTGTCCCCTCGGCCGTCCTCGTCCGGGACTCCAAGGACGCAGGGCTCTCCCTCCTGCACGTGTCCCCCGGCGCCCGGGCGGCCTTCACCGCCCACGCCGGAGACGTCCGCCTCTGATACGCCACCACCGACCCCGCCGCCGGGCCGCCCGCATACGATGCCCCCGTGGACGACGGAGCCCGACGGCCGAGAGACGGTTCACAGAACCCGTAGCACTCTTCGAGGCGCAGTC
This sequence comes from Streptomyces sp. ISL-87, assembly GCF_018614095.1. Taxonomy (GTDB): domain Bacteria; phylum Actinomycetota; class Actinomycetes; order Streptomycetales; family Streptomycetaceae; genus Streptomyces. The sequence continues at coordinate 10,051 of NZ_JAGGOY010000100.1, forward strand.
GGTCACCCTCTCCGCATACGCCCCGCATGAGATCGACCTGCTTCGACAGCGCCGTTTCCAAGTGGAGGAGGGGTTCCTCGGCCTCATGGAGGACGCGGGCTTCTTCAACGCCGTGTCCGCCGGCACGGGCGACATCGGCAAGGTCCGCCTCCGCTTCCGCCTGCTCGACCAGATGTTCCGGGAGGTCCTGGATGCTTGAGCGCATCGGCATCACCAATTCAAGGCGTTCGGCCGCCAGGACCTCGCACTGGCGCCGTTCACCCTGCTCACCGGCCTGAACTCCTCCGGCAAGAGCACGGTCCTCCAGGCCCTCTCGCTGCTGCGCCAGTCGTACGAGGCGGGCGTCCTGGAAGACGGCGGCGAGTCGGGGCTCCTCCTGAACGGCGAGTTCGTCCAGCTGGGCACTGGGCAGGACGTTCGGCACGAGGCATATCCGAAGGACGACCCCGACATCGGCCTGACCGTCGTCCCAGCCGGCCTGCCCGACCTCACCTGGCGTGCTGCGTACGGCCCGGAGGACGACCTGCTGCGAAGATCACGCCGGAGCATGAGCAGCGCAGACTCCTGTGCCACTTCACGGACGAGGACGGGGAGGACCGCTGCTACGACTGGCACGGACGTTTCACTCCGGGCCCCGGGCGGCTGCATTTCCGGCTCTTGCCCGAAGCAGGGGCCCTGGAGATCGCCTACATCGGGCGCAAGATCGGATCGTAGAGGCAGCCCGGGCCCCTCTCGGGCACACATGCCATTCCCTCAGTGCCTCACGACGCATCCCCCGACGCCAGCCGAAGCCGCTCGTTGGCTTCACCGGGGGTGAACCGAGCCGGGTCGAACACGGCGCCCGAGTCCAGGCCGAGCCACCTCACCGTGTCCGCGTGCTCCGCGTGCGACGGGTCGGCGAGAGCCCGCTTGAGGTCTTCGTAGGCCCAGCTTCCTCCGCAGTCCTCCGGCGGGCAGGCGCCGGAACCCGCCACGCAGACCGGGTAGCTCCGGTCCGCCTCGGCTGCGAGCCGGCGCTCCAACGTGACGCGGTGCTCCCAGGAGTCACCGAAGTCGTACGTGTACGCGAGGGTCCCGCCCTCCTTCAGCAGGGCGCCGAGGGTGACGGCCCGCTCGTCCCGGAAGCCGAGCTCGGAAACGGGCCGGCCGTACTGGACACCGTCCGCGGTGAAGGCGTGCATATGGCTGTTCTCCCAGCCCATGGCAGCCTGGATCACGGCATGCACCTGGTCGAGCCGGGCCGTGGCAGGCACCTGCACACGTCGCCAGACCGCCGGTGCGGCAACATCATCCAGATCGATACGCAGCTGGAACACCGGGTCTCCGGGCCGCGGTTCGCCTCGCATCACGGCCACGGCCCGTCGGCCCGGACCGGTCAACTCCGCGGTGTCGTCGTCGCGTCGGACGGCCCCGAGAGCTGTGAGGGCGTCGAGCAGCAGCCGCACGTCGCGGTCGTTGCTGCCGCGCCAGCCCCGCAGACGTTCCGCGGGCACGTCATCGAGGATGTAGGGCGCGGTCACCGCCTGCCACACCGCCGTGCGCAGCGTCTCCCCGCCGACCGGGCCGCCGACCGCGTACAGCCGGTGCAGCAACGCCCGCAGGCCGGCGTCGTACTCCTGCGAGAAGACCGACTCCAGCCACCCCGAGACCAGTACGGCACTTCCGATGCGCGGTACCGCTTCGAAGAGCGCGTTCCACAGCTCATCGGGCCGGTCGAGCAGCCGGGCGTTCTTCTTGACCGGAAGCAGACGGCCTCCGGCGACCCTCAGCAGTCGGGCGGCCTTGGCCCATTCCACCAGCAGGTTCAGGTGGTACAGCTCCTCGCTGGACTTCGTCTTGAACATCCGGTCGCCGATCACCGGGTCCATCCGGTCGCCTGTGTCGAGCCGCTCGACCAGTACCCGGGCGTCCGCGAGCATGACGCGGCCGGTCTGGGTCAGCTTCCGTCCCGCCCCGATCCACGTGACCAGTTCCCGCACCTGCCCGGCCGCCTTGCCCTGAACCTCGTCCACAACCGCTCCGCCTGCCCGCCTCGTCGTTCCATCCTTCCCATCCTCCCGCACCGCCGCAGCTGCTGGACGCCGCCCACACCCGCCGCACCGAGCGCCGCGACCGCGCCGAACGCGAACGGTCCGAAGCCCGCGCCAAGCATCTGACCGCACGCGCGGCCGAGGCGGACGGGATCTGGCGCCAGGTCGAAGGGCACATCGCCACGAAGAAGACCAGTGCCTACGACGTGGCCGTCACCCTCCTTCGCGAGTTGCGCGAGGCCTGTGCCTACACCGGACACAGCCCCGACTTCCAACAACGCCTGAGACTCCTGCGCGACGCCAATCAGCGCAGGCCCGGTCTCATCCACCGTCTCGACAGCCACGGCCTCCGGTAACACAGCAACCGGGCCGCGCACATCACGTAGGGGCGCGGCCCTCGCACCCAGACCGGTAGTCGGCGCCAGACCGACGCTGGCACTCTGCAGTGGTTCATCGAGGACGTCTGGGGCCAGTTCGACGACGACCACACCCGCCCCGGCGCCCCGCTGTCCGGCCGGTGCAACGGTCTCACCGGCGCCGGACCCCGCCCCTGTGATCACATGTGTAGCCATGGGGCCCTCGTCCCACCTGCGGTCAGGACGAGGGGGCGGTGCCCGGCGCCGGGGTCTCGGCGGACCAGAAGTCGGAGCGGACGTTGGGGGTGGGGATGGCGATGTCGCCTTCGTACGTACGGCCGTTCGCCACCTTGGTGGGCGCTGCCACCTTCGACTCGTCCACGCAGGGGCTGGTGACTTCGAAGAAGGCCTGCCCCTCGTGACCGAACATGACCATGATGCCGAAGCCGTCCGGGGACGTGGCGTAGATCTCCGGCATGTCCTTGCTCGGATTCACCGTCTTGATCCGATAGCCACTCGCCTTCCAGAAACTCTCGACCACACCGAGGAAGTTGCCGCGGCGCTGAGGGGAGACGACCGTCATCACGGTCCAGTAGCGGGTCACGTCGCAGCTGCCGGTCGTCGTCGTGTCGTGGACCCATTCGACCTCCGGCTTGATCGCCCCGACCGTCGCGTAGAGCATCGCGTCGGCGCGCTCCGCCGCTCCCTGCATGTCCATGCCTGCCACTGCCCCTTCTCCTTGCTTGGTGCCGCCCAACAGCCCGCACCCGGCGAGCAGCGCGCCGGCCACGGCCATCGCACAGGCCAGCCGAATGGTCCGTGTGATGCGCTTCATCGATGCTTCTCCCTCACGATGTTCTCAGGTTGTCCGGCGACGATCCTGGCGATGTTGTTGGCCGACACCTGGTCCTTCTCCGGAGTGAAGTACTGCGAGTGGGCGTCGAACCCGCCGCCGTCGCGGATCATCCTGGGCCCGTCGTCGACCAGGAAGCGCTGTGCCCCGAAGGCCTCGCTCGCCGGGTCCTTGCCGAAGTACACGTCGTCGTTGCCGATGTCGAAGAGGTCACGTCCGACCGCGACCCCCACCGGGCCTCCCAGCACCCAGCCGAGCGCCGCCTCGCCCTTCGTGGGCAGGTGGGTGACAGGGTCGTTGTCGGCGGCGCCGACGAACACATGGTCCTTGCCCACGCCGAGCTCCGTCGCCTTCTGCGCGTCCACGCCGGGGCTGCCGAGCAGGATCACATCGTCGACGCCCGGGATCCCGCCGGACTGCTTGGCGGCCGTGCCCACGGTGAGCGAGCCGTAGGAATGCCCGATCGCCGTCACGTGCGGGTCCTTGTTCTCGTTCGTTGCCGAGAGGCCTGCCATGAACTGGTTGTACGCCGGGGCGCCCCGCTGCGCATCGCCCCTCGTCATCACGTCCACGTTCTGCGGGGCGTCGTAGCCCAGCCAGACGATCGAGGCACTGGACGGGTCCACGCGCTGGGCACCCTTGGCCGTGTCCTGGGCCCGCTTCATCGTGTCCTTGACGAACTCGTCGTTGAGCTTGGTACTGAGACCGGGGACGTACGCCGAGACGTTCTTGGAGGTGTCGGGGTTGCCGTACGAGACGATCGCGCGTCCGTTGCCCTCGTCCCCGATGCCCAGAAGGAACATGGGCGGGCGGCTCGGCTCGTTCAGTTTGTCCTGGATCCCGCGGAGGGCGTTGAGCTTGGTCTCCGCGTCGTCGCCGCCTCGGCGCGCCAGGTCGTCGATGAGGACCGGCAGGTAGTTGCGGTTCGCCTCGTCGCGGGAGACCGCCGGGATGCCGTCCAGGCCGCCGATCAGGTCCGGTGCGATCTCCAGGTACTCCTGGCGCTGTTCGTCGGTCAGGCCGTCCCACCACTTTTTGCGCTCGGCGGGGCTCTTTTCCTCCGGGACGCCTTCGCCGAGGTACATGCCGGCGGTGGAGCGGACGTCGGAGGTGTCCTGGAAGACGTCCTTCAGCGTGGCCTCGGTGACGTCGAGGCCCTTCTCCGCCTTCAGACCGCTGAGGGTCTTCGCGTACCGGGCGTCTATCTCCTGGGCGGACCGTACGGCCCGGGCGACACGGTCGGCCACGTCCTGCGCCTTCGCCGCGTTCGGGTTCAGCGGCTTGAAGCCCGAGTAGCCGGGGTACAGCGGCGACTGCCCCTGCGAGCCGAGGCCGGGCGGTTCCAGCGGGAGGCGGGAGCTGCCCTGGACCTTACTGCCCGGGGCCTCCTTCTTCGCCCCGGTCAGGTCCTCGACCTCGGTGGCCGGGTAGCTGACGGAACCGTCCTCGTGGACGGTGAAGTTCAGGGCGGCGGCGTCCGCGAGGGCCTGCTTCAACTGGTTCTTGGGCTCGGCGAGATCGCTGGCGAGCCCGTTGAGCGCCGTACGGACGAGCCCGCACTCGGTGTGCAGGTACTGGAAGTTGCGGCTGAGGCGCTGGAGCCTGCCTAGGGCCGCCTCCGCCGACTCGCTCTCCTGGGTCTCGCGGAGCTTCGCGGACATCGCGCGGTCGACCCGTACGCGGTCGGAGTCCGAGCGGTCCGAGACCTCGTGCCACTTGTCGCCCGCCTCCGTGAACTCGGAGGCCTTAAGGTCGCGCAGCAGCTGCCAGGTGAGGGTTCCGGTCATCGCTTCTCATCCGCCTTGCCGCCGCCGTCGACGCCCTTGAAGGACGTCTCGATCGCGGTCTCCGTCTCGCCCATCTCCTTGGCGACCGTCAGCAAGGTCCCCTTGAGCTGCTCGCACTCGTCCCGCACCGCCTGAAGGCGTTCCTCCCAGGACGTCAGCACGCTCTTGAGGGCCACGACGGAGCTGAGACCGGCGGCTCCCGCCTCGACGCCCTCGTGGCCGGGGCCGAGCGCCAACCGGCTCGTCTCCGTGCTGGTGCGCAGGTCGCCGGCGGTGCCGGAGGCGCTGGTCCAGGGGCGGTTGCTGTGCTTGAGGTTTCCGGTCACGCCCCCGCCGGTCCCGGGGTCAGGGGCCGCCGAGGCGAGCCTCATCGCGGGCCCGCCGTCGATCGGTCCGAACAGCTCCTGCCAACGCTCCGAATAGGACACGGCTCCCCCGTCTACGTCTGCGTTCCGCTTTCGCGCCCCGAGAGACTAACGCAGGTCACGCACGTGTGTGCGATCGGGAACGGGTTCCGCACAGGGGAATGGCCCACACCCTTACGACGTGGTGCTCGATTGAGGGCGGGGCGTGCTGGCCTGGCGAGTCGTCGGGTAGGTGATCACCTCTCGGCGGCGCGGTCGGAGACCAGGCCGGCGATGGCCAAGTGAGTCTCGTCGCAGTACTCGCGGCGTCCGATCCAGCGTTGCAAGGGCCGCCACTGCTTGTGCTCGGCGTTGCCGTGTTCGACGCAGATCCGCTCCGAGGACTGCTGGTGCCGGGCTTCCTCCCAGACCGCCAGTTCCTCGGGGGTGGCGTCCTTGCCCGGTTTCTTCGGAGGCACTTCGACCTGGTTGGGGAAGTCTCTGGCCAGACCCAGGTAGCCTGCGTCGGCCTGGCCCTGACCTCAGGGAACTGCTCGAACAGGTCCCAGATGCCCTCGGTCTTCAGCGCCGTCTGATCATGCATGCGGCCAGGCCGGAACGCCCCGGCCCACAGCGTGCGACCCTTCCCATCGGTGATGACGGTGGCCTTCTTGGTGTTCTGCCTGCGCTTGCCCGAGACGAAGGCACGGCGGCCGAGCTTGTTCGCCCGCAGGCGGCGGACCTGGACCTCGGTGCCGTCGATCCGCAACTCGACGCCCTTGGCAGCGGCGTACGTGAACACATCCGCAAGCGTGCGAAGCCGCAGGTCGGGCTGGCCGGGAACGGCGAAGCCCCGTGCGGCAAGCAGCGGACGCAACTCGTGAACGGCGCGGGTGATCGTCGAGCGGTCCACGTCGTAGAACAGGGCCAGGGCAGCGTGTGGGAGCTGGAAGCGCAGGACCACCAGGGTGGCGATCACTCGATCGGTGAACACCAACTCATGGTTCGGTCCGGCGCCCGCCGCGCGCAGACGCTCGTGGCCTCGGCGTTCGTGGAGCCGCCCTGCTTCGGAGGCCATCCAGGGCTCGGCCAACTCGGCGATCAGCGCGCCGAGTCGACGCCGGGACAGACCGGTGCAGATACGATGGGACAGGGCCGTGCGGGCCAGGTATTGCGTCACAACGACACCCAACCCGCGCGGCCCCTTGTCCCGTCACGGCCGACTACCTGGCCTGCGCAGAATGGGTCGTTACTGTGACCGCATGACAACTGACTCCGCCTCACCCGCAAACCTCGCGTCGATGCCCAGGGTCGAGTTCGCCTTCCCCGGCCCACTGCGCGACCAGCTCGTCGCAGCGATCCTCAACGGTTCCAAGACCTCCACGACAGGGCTCGTCGTCGATTACGAGCACGAGGGGGAGCCGTTGCCGGAAGTCGGCAGGCGTTCGGTGGTCATCGACTCGGACGACCGTCCGGTCGCGGTCATCGAGGTGACCGACGTGCGCGTCGTCCCGCTGGCGCAGGTGGATCTCGCCCACGTGGTGGACGAGGGGGAAGGGGACACCAGCGTGGCCGAGTGGCGAGCTGCCCATGAGCGGTTCTGGCACAGCGAGGAGATGCGCGCGGCGTTGGAGAACCCCGAGTTCACCGTGGACGACGCGACGCTGGCGGTTCTGGGACGCTTCCGCCTCATCACCGACCTTCGCCCAGCCGATTAACCATCCGCCTACCGCGCACCACGTCGTAAGCACTTGGCCGCAGGTTCGAGTCCTGCCGGGGCACTCTCACTCCACCACCCCGAGCCCTCCCTCCAAGGAGGGCTTTCGCGCAGGTCAGCGGCACATTAGCCAGCCGCCACGGCCGGGCCCGGCCGCCTTCGTGCGGCACTTCTTCGATGAGGCCATACCGGGCGAGTTGGCGCAGGTGGAAGGAGCACAGGCCGGAACTGTGACCGACGCGGGCGGCGGCCTGGGTGGAGGTGAGGGTGCCGGTTTCGGCGAGCAGGTCGAGCAGCTGGGAGGTGACCGAGTTCGGCACTGTGGAACTGGCGAAGCTGATCGATGACATGTTCGCCACCAATCAGGTGGCGGAGGGCGCTGGGCTCGCCGCCAACCAGGTGGATGTGGACCTCCAGTTGTTCGTGTGGGACATCACGGACGAGTGGGGTGTGCGTCATGTCGGGCACATCGCCAACCCGGTCCTGGACGAGGTGCCCGCCCACCACCGCCGCCTGGTGGAGGAATCCGAAGGCTGCCTGTCCGTCCCCGGCCCCTACCGCATGGTGCCCCGGCTCGACCGTGCCGTCGTACGGGGCCGCGACAAGGACGGCAATCCGCTGGTGATCGAGGGCAGGGGCTACTTCGCCCGGTGCCTGCAGCACGAGACCGATCACCTGCACGGCCACCTGTATCTGGAGCGACTCGCACCGCGGGAGCGGAAAGCCGCTCTCCGTGAGATGCGGGACTCCAAGGACAAGGTGTTCGCCCGGCGTGCCGCCGCGGCTGAGCGGATCGGCAAGTGACTGGCGCTCACGTAGGCCTGCGGATTCGCCAGAAGGCGAGTGCGGCCAGGATGGCGTCAGGGCGGCAAAGAGCGCGGTCTCCAGGTACTGGAAGGTCCAGTAGCGGTCGGCCGGCTGCTCGGCGATTTCAACGTGGATGTTGCCCTTGGCCACGCAGGTCGGCAGTTCGGAGAGCGAGCTGTGGCCCATGCAGTCCTGGAACCAGGTGGTGTGGCCGACCTCCTTCCCCGCGGAGTCGAGGATCGGGCTGGTCTCGACGACCCAGGGGCCGCCGCGGTGCTGGGGCTGCTCGTCCTCGGCGGCTCCGCCGTACGGGCACTCGCCCGGCGCCAGGCGGTCGCGGTCGCGGTGGCCGGGCTGGCCCTGATGGCGGCCGGCCTGCTGACCGTCGAGGCTCCGAGCACCCCGTTCCGGGTCGGGATAGAGGTCTGGATTCTCGCGCTGGGTGCCGGGCTCGGCCTGCGCCTTCTCGACCACCGCCGCCGGGCCGCCGCGGAGGCGGTCCGGCAGGAGGAACGGATCGCGCTGGCACGGGAGTTGCACGATGTCGTCGCCCATCACATCACCGGCATCGTCGTCCAGACCCAGGCCGCTCGGATCGTGGCCGGACGGCGGGCCGAGACCCTGGACGCCACCCTCGCCGGTATCGAGGAGGCCGGCGGCGAAGCGCTCACCGCGATGCGCCGCGTGGTCGGCCTCCTGCGCGACACCGACGACGTCGCCACTACGGCCCCTACGGCGCCCGGCCCGGAGCAACTGGCCGAACTCGTCGGCGGTTCGACGGGCACCGCCCCGAGGTGAGCCTGCGGCTACCCGCCGACCCCACGCCCTGGCCGCCCGAGGTGGCCACCACAGTCCACCGGATCGTCCAGGAGGCCCTGACCAACATCGCCCGCCACGCCGCGCACGCCCGCTCCGCCGACGTGGAGATCACCCACGGTCCGGACACCCTCACCGACGGCGCCGAGGCGGCCGAACTCGCCCGCCGTCTGCGCCCGGACGTGTGCCTGGTCGACATCCGCATACCGCGCCTGGACGGCATCGACGTCACCCGCGCCCTGGCCGGCCCCGGCCTCGCCGACCCGCTGCGTGTGGTCATCGTCACCACCTTCGACCTGGACGAGTACGTACACGGCGCGCTGCGCGCCGGGGCGGTCGGCTTCGTCCTCAAGGGCGCTGCTCCCGCTCTGCTCATCGAGGCCGTCCGTGCCGCACACGCCGGGGACGCCTTGATCTCCCCGTCCATCACCCTGCGCCTGCTGCGCGACCTCACCCGGCCCGTACGGCACCCGTCGCCCGCCCCACGCAACCGCTCTCGGCCCGGGAGACGGAGGTGATCCGGGCCATCGCCAGGGGCCGTACCAACTAGGAGATCGCCGCCTCCCTCGTCATCACCCTCAGCACCGTCAAGAGCCACCTGGCGACCATTCAGTACAAACTCGGCGTCCGCAACCGCGTCGAGATCGCCGCCTGGGCCTGGGAGAGCCGCCTCGTGGACTCCTTCGAACCACGCGCCTGAGCGCCGTGGTCTAGGTTCCGGTCTCATTCACCCCGGTACAAGGGTTCACCCGGCAGCCGTCCGCCGGACCGCTGTTCAGGACTCAAGACCGTGGCATGGTCACCTTCTCCGGTCCACAGCCGATGCGTTCGGACTCCGCCTCGATGTACGTGGGCGTCATCGCGCGGAGGAGTTCGAAGCCGGTCTTGTCCAACTGATCCTTCTGTTCCAGTACGTAGGTCACGTAGCCGGTCTGACAGCGCGCCCGGTACACGGCGCGGGTCACGTTGAACGTTCCACGGCCGTTGGAGCCCTGGAACGGTGTGCCTCCCTTGAGCAGGTCCTGGGAGAAGACCTCCGCCAGCGCCGGATCCTCGATCGTCGTCATGCGGAGCACGGTCCTGGGATAGTCGCCGGCAGCCTCGCAGACCCGCGCGGGGGCGCTGTCACCTCCGATACGCATTCGCGAGAGGCTCTGGCGGTACTCGGCCGGAAGGGAAAGGTCCTTGATGCCGCAGAACGCATCGGGCTGGGTGTCCTTCCAGGTGACGACGTCCTTCGCCAGGGCGGGCGTTGGATAGGTACCGGAGCAGCCCAGGTCCCGGATCACGCCATTGGTGGCGTCCACGGCGGCGTGGGCCAGCGCGGCACGATCCTCCCGCTCGTATTCGGATTCGATGTCGAGCCCCGCGGGCCCCATCTCGACGTCGACGACGACCGGGCCCTCGAAGTCCCCGGGTCGGCCGGTGCAGGACTGGGGAACCGCAAGCCACGCACGGGAGGAGGAACCCATGCCGGGCAGCCCGTCCCCCAGCGCCACCATGCCGGCGGCGAGGTACTCCTCGGGCCACTTGCGTGCGTCGCTGCCGTACAGACCGTCAAGCTTGTGCACTCGTATGGTCAACTGCCGCCTGTCCTCGTCGCCCTTGAAACTGGTGATACGGCACTGGCCGTAGACCAGGCCGCGACCGCGCGGGTCGGGTTGCAGCTTCTGCTCCTCGACGTCGATCCGGCGGTCACCGAACACGGCGGACACGGTCGAATCGCTCAGGGAGTCCCAGCAGGGCGCGGGGCCGAGCAGCGGCAGGCTGTCGGTTTGCCAGGCCATCGTCCCGGCCCCGAGCAAGCCACCGATGATGACGCCGGCGGCGATGGTGTGCGTCGTCCGGTTCCGCAGCAGTCGGCGAAGCCACGAGGAGTCCGACCCCTCGGCGCCGGCCGATGCCGGTTCCGTGCCCTCCGCGGTGTCCGCCGCGGCTTTCTCTGCCGCGCCGGATCCGTTCGTGTCCGCGTTCATGCGTTCTCCCCGGTCTCGCACCCGATGCGCTTGCTGACGGACTGGACGAAGTTCACGAACACGTGCTGGTCGTCGGGGCGGCTCCGGTTCTTGAGGCTGGGCGCGATGTTCCCGTAGAACACCGTGGGCCGCCCGTCGCAGTCGGCGTGTACGAGGCCTTGACCCTGGCCTTCGGGAAGCCCGTCGAAGAGTGCGACGATCCGGGGCTCGGCCGCCATCACGAACTGTGCGGCCGGCTCGTCGGGTACCCCGCGGGCACGCCACGCGACCGAGCACGTCTGGAGACGTTCGCCCACCACGCCCACCTGTTCCTGGTAAGCGGAGTCCTTTCCGAAGTCGAACGTCACCCCGGGAATCCGGCACAGAGGGGTAGCAGCCTGTTCGTCCTTCTCGGCGGTGACCGCCATCGGCGACGTCAGCCGCAGTGGCTTGCCTGCGGTGCAGCCCGTCTTCGCCATGGTGGTGTTGGCCGCGTCCAGCAGCATCCGTGCGACGTCCATGCGGCTGCCGATGGAGAAGGGCATGGCCTTCCTCCCCAGATGGCCGTCGCCCCAGCTCTCGCTCCTGATCGTGACCACGGACGGCCTGCCGTCGGCGTCGCAGGCTTGGGGAAGGACCAGCATCGCCCGGTCGTCGGCGACCAGACCGTTCAATCCGTCGGGGAGGGGGGAGGCGGACCCGTCGAAGAAATGGGCCACCCACTTCCGGCGTTCTTCCACCGCGGCCGGGACGGCTCCGTACTCAAGGGTGACGCGCTCGTCGAAGGAGAGCGGGACGGCGGAGTCGTCGTCGGCGACGGATGAGGTGATGGCGAGCGTGCAGGTGGCGTTCGGCCTGGAGGGCGAGGGCGGAGCCGATTCGCTTGACCGCCGCTGCGACCCGGACTTGCCCAATGCCTTCTCGCCGAGGAAGGACGGACCGCTGTCTTCCTCCCAGGTTCCCCAGCAGTACCTCGCCGGAAAGGGCCAACTGCCCGTGGTGCTCGCCGCGTACAGCCCGGCACTGGAGGCGATGACGACGGCGGCCGCCGTCCAGGCAAGGGCCCTACGCCGCCTTCTGCTGCCGGAACTCACGGTTTCCCCCTGTTGAAACTGCTGATCAAGAAACGTGGCCTGGTCGCGACTGACCGCCGATTTCTCGGTGGTCAGTCGGTGATGGCGATCTTCCCGTTGGGCGAGACCGGCTCCGGGGCCGCCTCCGGCTTGGTCGCGGTGAGGCCCTTGAGGAGCTGGGCGAGGTCGACGCCAGTGGTGGAGCCGAGGAGTTCCATGCCCTGGGCGACATTGTCGGCGACGGTCCGGGAGAGCTTGCTCGCGCCGTCGGTGGAGATGATGGTCATCTTGTCGATGGCGCTGAGCGGTTCGGCGGCCTTGGCGACGACCTGCGGGAGCACGTCGACCAGCATCTGAACCATTGCCGCGTCGCCGTAGCTCTCGAAGGCGTCGGCCTTCTTCTGCATCGCCTCGGCCTCGGCCGCGCCCTTGGCCGCGATGGCGGCCGCTTCCGCGTCGCCCTCCAGGCGTACGGCGTCCGCGATGGCCGCACGGCGGGCCCGCTCGGCCTCGCCGCGCTTGGCGCCCTCGATCGCCTCGGCCTCGGCGAGGGCGGAGCGGCGCTGCTTCTCGCCTTCACCGGTCAGGCGGGCCCGCTCGGCCTCCGCCTGCGCGGCGGCGATGGCCGCCAGGCGCTCTGCCTCGGCCTGCTTGACGCGGGCCACCCGCTTGGCCTCGGCCTCCTGCTCTGCCTCGTAGCGCTTGGCGTCGGCCGGCTTGCGGACCTGGGTGTCGAGCTGGCGGTCGGTCAGCGCGGCCTGACGCTCGGCGACCTTCTCCTGCTCGGCGAGGATCTGCTGCTGCCGGTCGGCGTCGGCCAGCGGGCCGGCGGCGTTCGCCTGGGCACTCGCCGCGTCCGTTTCGGCCTTGATCTCGGCCTGCCGCAGGTACAGGGTGCGCTGGGCGACAGCGATCTCCTCCTCGGCCTTGAGGCGGGCCTGTTCGGCGGCCTGGCGGGCGTTGGCCTCGGCGATGTCGGCTTCCTGCTTGGCGCGGGCGGCCTCCGGGCGGCCGAGGTCCTCCAGGTACGAGCCCTCGGTGGTGATGTCCTGGATCTGGAAGGCGTCCAGGACCAGGCCCTGGCCGGAGAGGCTGGCCTCGGCCTCCTCCGCGACCTGGCCCGCGAAGGCGGCACGGTCGCGGATGATGTCCTCGACCGACATCCGGCCGACGATGGCGCGCAGCGCGCCTGAGAGCACTTCCTGGGTGAAGCCGACGATGCCGTCCTGCTGCTGGAGGAAGCGCTGCGCGGCGGCGCGGATGGCGTCCTCGTTGCCGCCGACCTTGACGATCGCGACGCCTTCGAGGTTCGCCTTGATGCCGCGCAGGGTGACCGCGCCGCGGACGGCGATCGGGATGTGCCGGCTGGACAGGTCGAGGGTGTACCGCTGCTGGACGAACGGGACGACGAAAACGCCGCCGCCGACCACGACCTTCTGGCCGCTGTTGTCGGTGAAGACCTGCCCGGTGTCGGGGTCGGTGGACTTCTTGCCGCGCCTGCCCGTGATGATGAACGCCTCGCTGGGGCCGGCGACCTTGTAGCGGGTGACGACGACCAGGGCGAGCAGGACGAGGAGTACGACGACTCCCACGACCGGGATGACGACTGAGCTCATGGTGGATCCCCCCTGCCCGCTCTCAAGGGGGCAGATCGGTGGTGGATGAGAAGGTGAAGGGAAGGGTCTTGGTCAGCGCTCGACGGCGCGCACGCTGACGGAGGTGGACGACGGCGTCGCCGTCACCCACACTTCGGCGCCGAGGGTCACGGGGGCGTCTGCGGTCGCCGCGTACTTGGCCGGCTGGCCGCCCAGCCGAAGCAGGACCTCGCCGTAGCCGCCCGCCGGAATGGCGGTGACCACGGTCCCGGCCGAACCGACGAGTTCGCTCTGGCGTGGGGCCGCTCCGCTGCTGTCCCGGGCGAGGGCCCTGCTCAGCCGGTACGTCAGCCAGCCCGCGCCCGTCCCGGCAACGGCACCCGCGGCGGCTGACGCTCCCGGCCCGAGACCCGTGGTCCCGAGCACGATCGCCCCCGTGAAACCGAGCATCGAGACGAAGCCCGCGATCACCGGAAGCGACAGCCACCCGTCGAACAGTCCGTCCAGGGCACCGTCGAAGACACCTTCAAGTACCCCGTCGAACACCAGTGAGCAGACCAGCAGGACGATTCCCCCGATGCCGAGACCCAGAAACAAGCCCATGACACCTCCCCGCTTGGCTGGCGTTTTTCGCCGGACAACGGCATCGTGCCAGCGCGACCTGGTGCCGCACATTGCCTGCCTTCGGCAATCTTTACGCCGCTCTAATGCATAGGGGACGGCAGGATGCTGCGTCGGTCAGCGGCGCGCGGGAAGGGCGGGTCATACAGGGGTCTCCCGGCAGAGATGGAGTTTGGCGACTCCAGGCCCCACGGAGCGGGGCGGGGGCGCAGAGCCCGCCCGTGCCCATGGGGAGGGCGGGTGACGTACCTGCCCATGGAGAGGGCGGGTGACGTACTAGCCTGGGCTGTTGATCGCTCTAAACGACGCGCTTCCATGGGGATCCGGTGTCCTTTGACGAAGAATGGGCGGAGTTGAAATCTGCCGCGTCCGACCGGCAGACGGCGATGCGCCTCAACCAGCTTGAGCCGGGCGGGGGTCCGGGTCCGCAGGGGGACCTGGAGATGGACCACCAAGACCTTGCGGCCGTGGGTGACGCGGCGTTCAAGCTCCGCCAGCGGCTCGGCACGGACGGCGAGGGAAGGCCAACCCCGGCCACTCCTACTCCCCTCGCACACTGGAGCAGGCGATCAACACGTCCGCGCTGACCGGGAACGCTCAGGCCAAGGGCCTGGCAGGTGACCAGTGAAGCGCCGGACCGCCACCGTCGCGGCAGCGCTGCTGCCGGCCGTGGCGGGCTGCTCCAAGGCCCCGGAGTACGCGTTGCCGAGCAGCCTCTGCAATGTTCCGGTGGAACCCTCCGTCCTCGGGGCTGTGCTGCTCCCGGGCGAGAAGCTGGAACAGTCGACGGCCCTCTCCAGGCCGGACGCTCCCCACTGTCTCGTGCAGGTGGACAAGGAGAGCATCCTCAGTGTCCAGGGGGAGGTCCTCCCGGCGGATCAGGACCCAACCGTCCGGCGAGAGTGGCAGATTCCCGGTGCGACGAAGATCGAAGCCGGTGATGACGCCCGCGTGAGCGACATCAACGTGGTCGCGGTGGCCGCGTGCACGTACCAGGGCGGGGCCCGCAAGTTCGTCGTCCAGGCGGAACGCTTCTACCCCAAGCGCGACGACACCGCGAAACGCCGGGAGGCATTGACCAACTTCATGAAGGCCTACTTCCCCGCCGCCCAGAAAGCAGCCGGCTGCACAGCCTGACCCGGCAGCGGCACCGGCCTCGCCTGGGCTGGTGCCGCTCCGGCGTGAGCGGCCGAGCAGCTCTCGCGTGACCAGAACGGTACAAGGCTCGGCCTGGGCGTCGGCATAGGCGTCGGCATAGGGGTCGGCATAGGGGTCGGCAGCGCCATCGGCGTCACCCTGCCCCCATCGGCCACACCGGCCACGGCCGACCGGGGCGATGCGACAAGGTTTTGGGGCGAGTTCTAGTGGATAAAACCCTTCCCCTTGGCAACAACCTCATTGAGGATCACCTGATGTCCGGAAGCGCCTCGTCCGCTTCGTCGACTTTGGACCCAATGAGGACAGATGCCCTCCCTGTTCGACTCCCATACCGCTTCTCCGGGATGGCGATCCAGTGAAGATCCCACCCTCAGCACGCCCCAAGGGCGAGGACCCTTGAAAGACGCCACCCCCCGCCACGCCCGGCCGGAGCCATCTCCAACGGCGGACGGGGGAGCCGTGGCCCGTTGAAATTTCGAATAAGTCGCCCAAGCAGCCCGTCCCCATCCGAGCGTCCCTACCCAGAGGAGCCGGCACCGCTCCCGGTCGTACACGCCGCGGAGCCGGTGACCGTCGAAGCACCCTTGACGGACCACGAGATACACCTCATCAGGGCTTCCGTGTCGGTGGTCAAGCCGCTCGCGCAAGACATGACGGTCTACTTCTACGCCATCCTGTTCGCCCGCTACCCCGAGGTCCGTCCGATGTTCCCGCCGGGGATGGACGCCCAGCGCGGTCGCCTCCTGCGCGCGCTGTTGCGCATCGTGGACCTGGTGGACGACCCCGAAAGCCTGGTCCGCTTCTGCGGACACCTCGGCCGCGATCACCGCAAATTCGGCACCCTCGCCGCGCACTTCCCAGCCGTGGGCGAGTGCCTCCTCGCCTCTCTGGCCCGCTACGCCGGCCCCGCATGGACCGCGGACATCGCCGCCGCCTGGACGAAGGCGTACGGCGCGGTGGCCCAAGTCATGATCAGTGCCGCCGAGCAGGACGAGGCGCTGCGGCCCGCCGCGTGGCCCGCCACGGTGGTGCACCGGGTCTCGCGCGGACACGGCATCGCCGAAATCACCGTACATCCCCACATACCGTACGAGTACTCCGCCGGGCAGTACGTAAGCGTCGAAACCCCGTGGTGGCCGAAGCTGTGGCGCTACTACTCCCCCTCCAATGCTCCTCGTGAGGACGGCACCCTCACCTTCCACGTGCGCGCAGTGCCCGGCGGCTCGGTCAGCGAAGCGCTGGTGCACCGGGCCGCGGTGGGCGACGTGCTCCAGCTGGGACCCCCGATGGGCGACATGGTCCTGGACGCGGCCGTCCACAGCGAGCTGCTCTGTGTGGCCGGCGGCACCGGTCTCGCCCCGATCCGCGCGCTCATCGAAGAGGTTGCCCGTCGCGGGGGACGCCATCAGGTGGATCTGTTCCTCGGCGCACGCACCGGCGCCGAGCTGTACGGGGTCGACGACATGCTCCGGATGGCCCAACGGCACCACTGGCTGACCCTCAGGGGCGCGGTCTCCCACGAGTACATCCCCGGAATCCGGGGGTCGCTGCCGGAAGTACTGGCCGAGTACGGGCCGTGGTACCAGCACGACGTCTTTCTCAGCGGCCCGGCTTCGATGGTCGTCTCCGCCAGCGAGATGCTGACCCTCAACGGCACCTTGCCCGACCACATCCATCACGACCCGTTCGAGACTCCCGTCCTGTCCGCCCGCTGAGCCGCTCCCCCTTGCCAGCCCTGCCAGGAGAACCCCGTGACCTCGCCTCCGCCGCCTTTCGGATCAGCAGGTGAACACCAGCTGCAGCAGCACCTGGGCACCGCCGACCGCGCCGCCCGCTTCTACGATCAACAGGTGCGCCCCCACCTCACAGCAGAGATGCGGGAGTTCATCGGCCGCCAGTCCATGGTCTTCCTGGCCACCTCCGACTCCCACGGGGAGTGCGATGCCAGCTTCCGGGCCGGGCCACCGGGATTTGTCCACGTGATCGACGACAACACGCTCGCCTACCCCGAATTCCGCGGGAACGGCGTGCTCGCCAGCGCCGGCAACATGCTCGAAAATCCGCACCTCGGCATGCTCTTCGTCGACTTCACCCACCATCACGTGGGACTTCACGTCAACGGCACGGCCCGCCTCTACCACGACGTGGACCTGCGCCAGCTCCACCCCGGCCTACCCACCGACGTCGCACCCGGGCGCAGTCCGCACATGTGGGTGCACCTCACCGTCGAGGAGGCCTACATCCACTGCTCCAAGTTCATACCCCATCTGGAGCCGGCTCCCCGCCCCACCAGCCACGGCACGGCCCGCCCCAAGGACTCGGACTACTTCACCAAGCCCCGTACGGCCCCCTGTCCAAGTCTTCCGTGAGCGCGGGTCCCGATCGCTCGACGCGCGCCGATGGCGCCGCCCGCCTCGCCCGCTTCAGCGGGAGCGCAGGCGGGTCGGCCGGTCTTCCTGGTTCGGCTCGGGCCGGGGGTCGGCGCTCGGGCGCCGGCGGGTGGATACGAGGATCAGTACGAGGGTCACGGCCAGGGAGGCCAGGCCACCGCCCCACAGCACGACGCGCACGCCCCAGCGTTCCGCCATCCAGCCGGAGAGCAGCGCTCCGATCGGGGTGGAGCCCTGGAAGATGAGGGAGTAGAGCGCCATCACCCGTCCGCGGTATTGCGGATCGGTGCCCAGCTGGATGCGGTGGTTGGCGGCCTGCGCGAAATATATGGAGCCGAAGCCGGTGCCGGCCAGCAGGGCCAGGGCCACGACGTAGCTGGACGCCAGGCCCGCCATCGTCTCCACCACGGCGAATCCGATGGCGGAGCCGAGGAGCAGCCGCTGCGACGGCCGCCCGCTGCGCGAGGTGGTCGCGAAGGCCGCGGCCAGGGAGCCGGCCGCCAGGGCGGTGGTGAGCATCCCGAACGAGGCCGAGCCGGTGTGGAACACCGTCTTGGCCAGCAGCGGCAGCACCAGCTGGAAGTTGAAGCCCAGCATGCCGATGGACGCGACCAGGGTGAGCGCCAGTACCAGGTCCGGGCGGCGCAGGAGATAGCGCAGCCCGTCGGCCACCTTGGCGCCGCGCGGCCGGGCCTCGCTGCGCTGGAGTTCGTCCGGGCGCATCAGCAGCAGGCTGGTCACCGTCGCCAGGTAGCTGACCGCGTTGAGCAGGACCACGGCCACCACCCCGAACCGGCCGATCGCCACACCGGCGATCGCCGGGCCGATGATGCGGGCCACGTTGAAGTACGCGGCGCTCATGGCGGAGGCGTTGGGCAGCAGTTCGGCGCCGACCATCTCGCTCACGAACGACATCCGGGTCGGTATCTCGACGGCGTTGACCGTGCCGAGGGCGAACGCGAAGACGTAGATGTGCCACAGCCTCTCCGCGCCGGAGAGCAGCAGGAGGCCGAGCAGCAGGGCGAGTACGCCCGCCGCGATGTTCGCCAGGACGAGCAGGTGGCGCTTGTCGTACCGGTCGGCGAGGCGTCCCGCGTAGAGGGTGAGCAGCAGGATCGGCGCGAATTGCAGCGCGGTGACCACGCCGAGGGTCTGCGCCGAGTCGCCCGACATCGACAGGACCAGCCAGTCCTGGGCGATGAACATCATCCAGCTACAGGTGACGGACAGCACCTGGCCGATGGTGAAGTAGCGGAAATTTCGGACGGACAGGGACCGGAAGGAATGTCTCAGCATGCGCCCTTCCCGGTTCCGGCTGCTCGACCTCCGTGAGCCACAGCGTGAATGGCGGTTCGGTGATCGATTCTAGGGCTGAACGCCGATCACGTACGTGTCCACGCGCCGCAGTTGAACAGGCGGCGGGCGGACCGAGGGCGGCCGGGGAGGCGACCCGGGGGCACGCGCGGCCGGACGGCGCGCCCAAGGGGGTGGGCGGCCGTCCGGCGGATTGTGGTGGTGATGTGGGGGGAGGTGGAGGAGGCCCGGTGCCGGCCGGATCAGGCGGCCGGGGCGTCCTGCGGGGAGACCCCGAAGGCCTTCACTGCCTGGTAGTACGTCCAGGCGGTGCCGTCACAGGAGGTCTTCTTCGCGCCGGTGTACTGCGCGCAGACGCGCTTGAGGTCCGCGTAGAAGGCGTCGTCCAGGCGGGACTTGTTGGCGTCGAAGGAGCCGGCCGCCTTGTAGTTGCGGTAGCCGAAGTCGTGGCGGGCGCAGGACGTCTGGAAGGGGAAGCCGAACGGGTTGTCGGGGGAGCTCGAGCAGTAGTCGGTCGACCAGTCGAGGCCGTACGCCGACCAGGTGCCCTGGTTCGCGCGGGCCGAGACCCAGGCGTTGTAGCTCGTGGCGCTGGTCTGCGTCCAGCTGCTAAGCACCTGGGGCTTGTCGGCGGGGGCGGCGGAAGCGGGGGTGGCGAAGGCGAGGACGCCGGCCGCGGCGGCAGCGGCGAAGGCGGGGACGAGACGACGGCGCATGACATTCCTCCGAGAGTTGACGGACCGTCGCGCGCACTCCCGTGCGACGGCGGGGAGGGCCCCTCGGATCGCCCGCGGATCACCCTCGGAGAAAGAAGTACCGGGCGATCCGCACTGCCCCACATGTCTTTAATTCGCCGCTGAAACGGAATGCGGCGCCCCTCTCTTGGGGGGCGCCGCTGGTCAATTCACCCCAGCCGTCCCCGCACGCCGATGGCGCGCACCTGGCCCACCTGGTCCATCTGGCCGCCCGCCTGTCCCACCTGGCCCATCCGGCCGCCCACCTGACCGTCCGCCCGGCCGCCCACCCGTCCGCCCACTGGGACTCAGGTATGAGTCCGTGTGAGACCTCCGGCAGAGGTCCGGTTCGTCCTGAGGAGGGACGCGCGATGCGGGTCGCGTCGCGAAGACTTGTTGCCATGAACCGCCGCCGCCCGCTCGTCATCGCCGCCGCCACTGTGGGGGCGCTCGCCACCGCTGCCTTCGCGCTGCCCAACCTCCCGCCCAACCCGTTCACCGACGCCGTCAACGACCATGTGTTCAAGGAGAAGCAGAAGCGGTTCGAGACCGCCGCCGACGTACCCGCGCGCGAAGAGCCGTCGTTCGCGCTGCCGTCCTGGATACCCAAGGACGCCACCGATGTCCGCATACAGGTCCGCACCACCGGCGAGGCCCGGCTGATCCGGTTCACGCTCGGCACGACCCCGCTGGACGGCCCGCAGTGCACGGCTGGGATACCGAAGCACCAGGGCAGGCCGAATCTGGGCGCCAAATGGTGGCCGCGCGGCACCAAGGCCGAAGCACGGCCCGAGTGCCGGGACTTCTACCAGTACCAGGTCGCGGTGCGCGGCAAGCGCGTCTACGCCTGGACCGACGGAACCCCCTCCCCCGGGGCCCGTACGCAGGACGGCGCCCCGGCCGTGTCCGCCTCGCGCCGCTAGGCCCTCAGCGGTGGCCCGACGGCAGCGGCATGCAGGTACCGGGCCCTGCGCCACGCCCTAGTCGCGGGCGAGGGCGGCGGCGGTGGCGCGGGCGAAGCCGTCCGGGTTGTCCAGCATGATGTTGTGGGCGCAGTCCGGGATGGGGACGACGGCCACACCGGCCGCCTCCAGCGCCTCGGCCCCGGGGAGCGGCCCGTCCGCCTCCGGAAGCAGGTAGCTGCGGGGGATCCGCAGTTCCAGCAGCAGCTCCCGCATGGTGGGCGTGGTGCCCGCGGCGAGGTGGACGGCACTGCGGTGCAGGGCGGTGCGGCCGGCCAGCCGCATGGTGGACCACCAGTGCGCGCCGACCCGGTCGCGGACCTCGGCCCAGCCCCCGGCGAGGAACTCCTCCTCGGTGTAGGAGGCGATACCGCTGCTGCCCGCCGTGCCGGGGGTCCTCGGTATCGGGTCCAGATTGGCGTCGACCAGCACCAGCCGGGAGACCAGCCGGGGATGCCGGGCGGCCAGCACGATGGCCACCGCGCCGCCCATGCTGTGCGCGATCAGCTCGGCCCCGCCGCCCGCGCCTGCCGCGTCGAGCGCGTTCGCCAGCGCGTCGGCGTGCGCCTCCAGGGTGTACGGGAACTGCTCGGGCCGGTCGCTGTGACCGTGGCCCAGCAGGTCGACCAGCAGCGAACGCCGCCCGGTCAGCAGCGGATGCACGGCGCTCGCGGCGAAGTAGGCGGGCGAGGTCGAGCCCAGCCCGTGCAGATATACGCGGGCCGGCTCCTCCCCCGGTAGTTCGACCCAGCGGATCCGGTCGCCTTCCGGTGTCACGACGGCACTGTGCAAGGTGAGTTCCCCCTGAAGCTGTAGCACTTCCACGACAAAGCCAGCCCGAGGGTAACCAGCACGTCAACTGTCTCGTCTACCCTCATACGGGTGAGCGAGTACGTGAACCAACTCGACGGCGACGCACCGCGGACCGGCATGTTCCCGACCGGCGCCGCCGTGGCCGTGTGGTCCCTGGACACCACGCTGGACGCGGTCGGCGGCCACCGGGTCGACCAGGCGCTGCCGCTGCTCGACGCGGCCGAACGCGACCGGGCCGGGCGGCTGTTGCGGCCCGGCGACCGGCAGCGCTACCTCGCCTCGCACCTGGGGCTGCGGGTACTGCTCGGCGGCTACCTGGGGCTGTCCCCGGAGAAGGTCTCCCTCGTCCGGGAGGACTGCCCGTGCTGCGGCGGCCCGCACGGCCGCCCCGCGGTGGCCGGCGGCGCGCTCCACTTCTCGCTGTCGCACAGCAACGACGTGGCGTACCTGGCCTTCGCCGGGGTGCCGGTGGGCGTCGACGTGGAGGGAATCCCGGGTGCGGCGGTGGTGGACGACGTGCTGACGACCCTGCACCCGGCGGAGACGGCCGAACTGACCGCCCTCCCCGAGCCGGAGCGCCGGGCGGCGCTGGCCCGGGTGTGGTCCCGCAAGGAGGCCTACCTCAAGGCCACCGGCACCGGCCTGGCCCTCGGTGTGGCCGACCCGTACGTGGGGTCCGCCCCCACCCCGGCCCCGGTCCCGGGCTGGACCCTGACCGACCTCCCGGCCCCACCGTCCTACGCCGCCGCCCTCGCGAAGGCCGACCACACGGGCGCGTAGACACGGTCCGGGCACTCCCCGACCCGCCACCCTTGCCAGGACCGACCACACCGGCGCGCAGACACGCGTCCGGACACCCCCCCCAACCGCCACCCTCGCGAAAGCCGACCGCACCGGCGCGTAGACACGGGTCCGGGCACCCCCCTTGAACTCCGCCACCGCGCACATCCCGCACGGCTCCTGCGTACTGCACAAGGTGGCGGCGCCGGGGTCCCGCCCCCGGCCGCGCCGCCCCCAGCGCGTTCATCTCGGCGTGCGCCAGCGGAGACCCCCGCAGCGGTCCCGCCCCCGGGCCCCCTCCTCGTGTGCCTCATTGGGTCCCTCGCAGAGCACCGCACCGCACCGCCCCGTCCCCGTCCCCGTCCGCGTCCGCGTCCGCCAGTACCGCCCCCACCGCCAGGCCACCGGCGGCCTGCGCCTCGTAGGCAAGCCCGAGGGTCTCGTACCGCCTATGGCGCCGCCCGCCACGCCGCGCCGAAATCGAACTCCCCCTGTCCCGTCCGCGCATTATCGTGACGGCCATGGACATCCGCCCCGCCCTCACCGTCGCCGAGCTCCAGGCCGCCGAAGGCCTCTTCGACGGCCCCGCCCGCCTGGACTGGTGCGAGCGCTTCCTCGACGCGCCGGGGCACCTGATGCTCATCGCCTACGTCGACGGCGTGCCCGCCGGCATGGTCTCCGGCGTCGAGATGAGCCACCCCGACAAGGGCACCGAGATGTGCCTGTACGAGCTCTCGGTCGACGAGGGCTACCGCCGCCGCGGCATCGGCCGCGCCCTGGCCGAGGCGCTCGCCGACGAGGCCCGGGCACGCGGCTGTTACGGCATGTGGGTGGGCGTGGACACCGACGACGAGGCCGCCCTCGCCACCTACGCCGCCTCCGGCGCACGCGACGAAGGCCTCTTTGCGATGCGCGGCTGGGCCATCACGCCCGAGCCCAAGCCCAAGCCCACGTCCGCGTCCACTCCCTAGCCCCCGCCCCTGCCCCCGCC
>NZ_JAGGOY010000101.1 GCF_018614095.1 Streptomyces sp. ISL-87
TTGGAATTGATCATCTAGCGGTCGGCAAGATGCTGTGGGAGTGGCTCACCGAGGACATCAGCCGGTGGATCACCGTGGACCTGTGGGGCCTGATAGCTGACCACCCGTGGTGGACCGGACTCATCGCCGCCAGCGTCCTGCCCGTGCTGCTCCTGCTGGGCAAGCGCCTGTCTTTGGCCGGGGGTGAAGCGATGGGCCCACGGCCAGCACCTCTACGACGTCCTCGGCATCCAAAGCACCACGCAGTAGCCCCACCCCAACCCGCGTCCTGCTGCCGGAACACCTACGTCGGCGGCCGCACATCATCACCAGCCGTATTCCTGCCTTCGTCCTCTCCCCGCCCGCGCAGCCCAGTCCTGCCGCGATCCCGGCCCGCTCCCCCGGCGTCAGATCCCGCTGGATCGCCCGGTGCAAGGTGGCCAGGGACGGCGGCGGAGCCGCGGGCGGGGACTGCCGGGCCGCGCGGGCCGTCAACTCTCGATGGACCGCCGCGACGCTGCCCTTCCACAACGCCAGCAGGCCGCACCACACCGGCACGTACCGTGTGGCGCGCCGCTTCTGTGGCAGCGTGGAGGTCAGGACGGACGCGGCGTCCACAGGCTTGGTCCCGACGCCAAGGACGTCGTGGACCAGGTCGGTGCGGGTCAGGCTGCGGTAGCCCAGGCCTGCGATATCGATGGCGTCGAACCGGCCGACGCCGAAGCCCACTCTTATACGCAAGGGTGCTCTACCTGCATCGTTACCGAGGCTTCGCACAACCGGACGAGGCTTCCCACCACGTCGTCGATCTCGCGGGCGCACCTTGCGTGGGACTCCTCTGGGACTTTCCTGGGACTTTCGGCTGCATCAACCGGTACGACAGTGAAAGAAGGGAAACACCATCTTCCCTGCTCAGAGGCCCCCTGTTGTCGGTCTGTGCAGGTGGCAGAGCTGCCGAGTCTCTTCCGCGACATCTAGCCCGACACGCTCCCGCCCCGGAACGACCGGGGCGGGGGCTTGCGTTCGCCGTGGGTGGGAGCAGACCGGCGGTATTCGGCCTTGTGGCGGATGAGGCTCGCTTCGAGCGGGGGCGGACCGGCAGAATCGGGCCTCACGTATGTGTCGAGGGGGCGGCGATGACAGTCGGAACAAACGCAGGTGTCGGTACGGCGGTCCCCGGGCTCGCCGGGGTTCCGCTGCTCGGGTCGCTCTTCGATCTGAAGTCGGAC
Source organism: Streptomyces sp. ISL-87 (assembly GCF_018614095.1). Lineage (GTDB taxonomy): Bacteria > Actinomycetota > Actinomycetes > Streptomycetales > Streptomycetaceae > Streptomyces. The sequence continues at coordinate 1,209 of NZ_JAGGOY010000101.1, forward strand.
TCGCTCGGCACCTACCTGCGGGCCCAGCACCAGCACGGAGACGTCGTACGGATCACCGCCGGCCCGCCCGGGCTGCGCGCCGAGCTGTACTGCGTCTTCTCCGCGGAAGGCGCCCAGCAGGTCCTGGCTTCGGAGTCGGCCAACTTCCGCAAGGACAACTCCTTCTACCAGGAGGTCCGCGAGTCGTTCGGCAACGGCCTGCTGACCAGCCAGGACGAGGACTACCTGCGCCAGCGCCGGCTGGTGCAGCCGCTGTTCACCCGGCGCCGGGTGGACGGCTACGCGGGTGCGGTCGCCGCCGAGACGCAACTGACGCTCGACGCCTGGCGGGAGGCCGCCGCCGGTGACGGGGTCGTCGACGTCTCCGACGAGATGATGCACCTCGCGCTGCGCGCGGTGGCCCGCATCCTGTTCGGCACCGATGTGGACGCCGCCGTCGAGGTCGTGGACCGGTCCTTCCCGGTGATCACGGAGTACGTGCTGCGCCGCGGCTACTCCCCCGCCAACATCCCGCGCAGCTGGCCCACCCCGGGCAACAAGCGGGCGGCGGCCGCGCTGGACGAGCTGTACGAGGTGTGCGACAAGATCATCGCCGGGCGCCTCGGCGAGGCCGGCGGCGAGAGCAGCGGCGGCGGCGAGAGCAGCGGCGGCGGCGAGAGCAGCGGCGGCGGCGAGAGCAGCGGTGAGGCCCAGGGCCAGGATCTGCTGAGCCTGCTCGCCGGCGCCAAGAGCACGGACGACGCGGAGTTCGACGCCGTCGAGCTGCGCGAGCAGGTGCTGATCTTCCTGCTCGCCGGCCACGAGACGACGGCCACCTCACTGGCCTTCGCCCTGCACCTGCTGGCCCGCCACCCCGAGCAGCAGACCCGGGCCCGCGAGGAGATCTCCCGCGTGCTGGGCGACCGTACGCCCGAGGCCGCCGACCTGGACCGGCTCCCGTACCTCACCCAGGTGCTCAAGGAGGCGATGCGGCTCTATCCCGCGGCCCCGGTCATCGGCCGGCAGGCCGTCGCGGCCTCCGAGGTCGGGGGCCACACCATTCCGGCGGGCGCGGACGTGATCCTGGCGCCGTGGGTGACGCACCGCCACCCGGGCTACTGGCCGGACCCGGACCGCTTCGACCCGGACCGCTTCACTCCGGAGGCGGAGGCCGAGCGCCCCCGCTACGCCTGGTTCCCCTTCGGCGGCGGCCCGCGCGCGTGCATCGGCCAGCACTTCTCGATGCTGGAGTCGGTGATCGCGCTGGCGATGATCCTGCGCTCGTACGAATTCGAGGTCGTGGACGCTGATGTTCCGGTCAGCACCGGGATCACCCTGCGGGCCAACGGCCCGGCGCGCTGCCGGGTCCGGAGCCTGGGAGCCTGAGTTCCTGGGAGCCTGGGAGCCTGGGAGCCTGGGAGCCTGGGCCTGGGAGCCTGAACTACACCGACGTCGGGGTGTGGTTGCCCTGGAGCCGGGCGAGGTCCGAAGGGCGGACCTGGATGGCGAACAGCGCGATCACCGCCCCGACCAGCGTGAAACAGGCCGCCACGATGAAGGCCGCGCTCACGCCCGAGGTGAGCACCTGGTCGGCCCACGGCTTCGGGTACTGGTGCGTGCGCTCGAAGAAGGCCCGCTGCTCCGGAGTCGCCGTGCGGAGGAAGGACGCCGCCTGGTCCTTCGCCTCGTTGCGGCTGGCCGTACCGAAGACGGTGACCAGGATGGACAGGCCGAGCGAACCGCCCACCTGCTGCATCGTGTTCAGCAGCCCGGATGCCGCGCCGGACTCCCGGTCGGGAACGTTGGACAGCGCCATCAGGGTCAGCGAGACGAACTGCAGGCCCATGCCGAGGCCGAACACGAGTGTCGGGCCCAGGATGCTGCCCAGATACGTCGAGTGGATGTCGGTCTGCGTCAGCCACGCCAGTCCGACCGCCGTGCACAGCGCGCCCGCCACCATGAACGGCTTCGGCCCGTACTTCGGCAGCAGTTGCGAGGCGATTCCCGCACCGACCGCGACGACCCCGCTGATGGGCAGGAAGGCAAGGCCCGCCCGCAACGGGCTGAAGCCCAGCACGTTCTGCACGAACAGGGTCAGGAAGAAGAACATGCCGAAGATCGCACACGCGAGCATGAGCATGATCCCGTACGTCCCGGCCCGGTTACGGTCGGCGAACATGTGCAGCGGGGTGATCGGCTGCGGCGAGCGCTTCTCGTTCAGGATGAAGAGGGTCAGCAGGAGCACGGCGGCGGCGAAGGAGCCGAGGGTCAGCGGGTCGCGCCAGCCCTCCTGGGCCGCGCGGATGAAGCCGTAGACGAGCGCGACCATGCCGGCGGTGCCCAGCAGCGCGCCCATGAGGTCGAAGTGTCCGGGGTGGCGTTCGGACTCACGGATGACCTTCACGGCCGCCACGGCGATCAGCACGGCGATCGGGACGTTGACGAAGAGGACCCAGCGCCAGTTGAGCCATTCGACGAGAATGCCGCCCGCGAGCAGCCCGATCGCACCGCCGCCGGCGGACACCGCGGCGAACACGCCGAACGCCCGGTTGCGTGCCGGGCCTTCGCGGAAGGTCGTCGTGATCAGCGCGAGCGAGGTCGGGGAGGCAATGGCTCCGCCGACGCCCTGGAGGGCCCGGGCGCCCATCAACTGGCCCGCGTTCTGCGCGAGTCCGCCCAGCAGCGAGGCCAGGCCGAAGAGCAGCACGCCGAAGATGAAGACGCGCTTGCGGCCCAGGATGTCGCCGGTGCGGCCGCCGAGGAGCAGCAGCCCGCCGAAGGTGAGGGTGTAGGCGTTGACGACCCAGGACAGGCTCTCGGTGGAGAAGTCGAGCGCCGTCTGGATGTGCGGCAGCGCGATGTTCACGATGGTGATGTCGAGAACGACCATGAGTTGGCAGGAAGCGATGACGAAGAGGGCGACCCCGTTTCCGCTTCCTCGGACCTTGCCGTCGGTCCTGTTGCTGCTCGGCTCTAGGTTCGGGTCCACCTTTCCGACGCTAAGCCCGCACACCTAGGGTCACCACTCGAACAGCCTAGGCGATGTGATATTTCACATGTCACACTACGCGCATGGATGACTTCCTCAAGCTCTCCGCGAGCACCGCCCGGTTCACCTACGGCGCCCCGCGCGCGTTCTCGTTCGGGGACGACGGCCGGCTGCTCTGGTTCCTCCGCTCCACCGGCCCCACCGACGCCTACGACAGCCTCTGGGTCCTCGACACCGCCACCGGCACCGAAACCCGGCTCGCCGACCCGCGCGAACTGTGCCCCGAGCCGGGCCCCCTCCCCGTCGTCGAGCGCCGGCTGCGCGAGCGGACCCGGCTCGTCGCCGCCGGCATCGGCTCGTACGCCCTCTCCGGCGACGGCCGCAGCGCCGTCTTCCCGCTCTACGGACGGCTGTACGGGGTCACCTGCGACGGAAACGGGCAGCCCGCCGGGGAGCCCAGGGAGATCCCGGCCGCGGGACCCGCCTTCGACCCCCGCCCGAACGCCGACGGCACCCGCACCGCGTACGTCACGGGTGACGCTCTGTACACCGCCCCGGGCGGCCGGGTCAGCCCCGAGGACGGGGCCCGCTGGGGTGTCGCCGAGTTCGCCGCCGCCGAGGAGCTGGGCCGGGCCCGGGGCCACTGGTGGTCCCCCGACGGGGTTTCCCTGCTCGCCGCCCGGGTCGACGAGTCCGCGCTCCAGCGGCGCTGGTTCGCCGACCCCGCGCATCCGCAGCTGCCCGCCGAGGACTTCGCGTACCCGGAGGCGGGCGGGCCCAACGCCGAGGTCCAGTTGTGGGTGCTGCGCGAGGACGGGAGCCGGATCCGGCTCGACTGGGACGCCGAGGCCTACCCGTACGTGTCCGAGGCCGGCTGGGAGTCGGCCGACGAGATCCTGCTGACCGTGCAGGACCGGCTCCAGCAGAACGTGCTGCTGCTCTCCGCCGATCCGGCCACCGGCCGTACGCGGGAGCTGTCGCGCACGACGCACCACCAGTGGGTCGACCCGCTGGTGCCCGGCACCCCCGCCCGGCTCCCCGACGGGCGGATGCTCACCGCCGCCGACACCCCCGGCGGGGCCGCCCGCGGCCTCGCGGTGGACGGGAAGCTGCTCACCGGTGACGGGATACAGGTCCGTGGTGTGGCAGGGATCCACGGGGACGGGCTGCTGATCGAGGCCGGGCAGCGCGACCCCGCCGAGCAGCAGGTGCTGCTGCTGGACCCCTCGACGGGGGAGCTGACCCCGGTCGCCGAAGGGCCGGGGGTGCACACCGCACTCGCCTCGGCCGGGACCCTGCTGCTGACCTCCGCCGACGCCGACGGGATACGCCGGACCGTACGCACCGCCGACGGGAGGGAGTTCAGCCCCGCCGACCTCTCCGAGCCGCTGCCGTACCGGGTGGTCCCGGTGCTGGAGCGGGTCACCGAACACGGGATCCCCACGGCGGTCGTATGGCCGCGCGGCCATGTCCCCGGCCGGCGGCTGCCCGTACTGATGGACAGCTACGGCGGCCCCGGCTTCCAGGACGTCAGCGCCGAGCCGCGCCGCTGGCAGCACCGCCAGTGGTGGGCCGACCAGGGTTTCGCGGTGGTCACCGTCGACAACCGGGGCACCGCCTACGTCTCGCCCGCCCACAGCCACGCCATGTACCGCGGCTTCTCCGAGGTCACCCTGGAGGACCAGGTCGCGGCCCTGCACGCGCTCGCGGAACGGCACGGCGACCTCGACCTGGGCCGGGTCGGGGTGCGCGGCTGGTCGTACGGCGGCTACCTCTCCGCGCTGGCCGTGCTGCGCCGCCCGGACGTCTTCCACGCCGCGGCCGCCGGGGCCGCGCCGACCGACTTCCGGCACTACGACACGGCGTACACCGAGCGCTACCTGGGCCTGCCGCAGGAGCAGCCTGAGGTTTACGAGCGGGACTCCCTGATCCCGGACGCCCCGAAGCTGGCCCGCCCACTGCTGCTCGTCACCGGCCTGGCCGACGACAACGTCCACCCCTCCCACACCCTGCGCCTCTCCCAGGCCCTGACGGACGCGGGCCGCCCGCACCAGCTGCTGGCCCTGCCCGGCGTCACCCACATGACCCCGGGCGGGACCCGGGAGAAGGTGATGGCCCTGGAGCTGGAGTTCTTCCGCAAGGAGCTGGGGCTGTAGGTGCGAAGAACCCCGGAGCCGATCGTGTCGGCTCCGGGGTTCTCCATTCCCGGGGTCCCCGTCAGTCCCCCGGGAAGTGACAGGCCACCTCGCGTGAGGCGGCGATCCGCAGCGACGGCCGTTCCGTGCGGCAGATGTCCTGCGCCTTGGGGCACCTCGGGTGGAAGGTGCAGCCCGGAGGCGGGGCGGCCGGACTCGGCGGGTCGCCGAGCAGCACGATCCGCTCGCGCCGCCGCTCGGCCGCCGGGTCGGGCAGCGGAACGGCGGACAGCAGCGCCCGGGTGTACGGGTGCTGGGGGTTCTCGTACAGCGACTTCTGGTCGCCGATCTCCACTATCCGGCCGAGGTACATGACCGCGACCCGGTCGCTGACCCGCTTGACCACCGACAGGTCGTGCGCGATGAACACGTAGGCCAGGCCCAGTTCGACGCGCAGCCGCTCCATCAGGTTGACGATCTGGGCCTGTACGGATACGTCGAGCGCGGAAACCGGTTCGTCGGCGATGACCAGCCGGGGGCTGGTGGCGAGCGAGCGGGCGATGCCGATGCGCTGGGCCTGGCCACCGGAGAACTCGTGCGGGTAGCGGTCGATGTGCTCGGGGATCAGCCCCACGAGGTCCATCAGTTCGGCGGCCCGCCGGCGGGCGTCCCCCGCGGTCCAGCCCTGCACCAGCAGCGGATCGGAGATGATCCGGGCCACCGTCTGGCGGGGGTTGAGGGAGGAGTGCGGGTCCTGGAACACCATCTGGATGTGCCTGCGCAGTGGCCGCAGCGCCCCCTGGGACAGCCGGCTGATGTCCTTGCCGTCGAAGGTGACGCTTCCCGAGGTGGGTTCCAGCAGCCTGACGAGCATCCGGCCGGTGGTGGACTTCCCGCAGCCCGACTCGCCCACCAGGCCGAGGGTCTCGCCCGCCGCCAGGTCGAAGGACACCCCGTCGACGGCGCGCACGGGTGCCCCCCGGCGCCCGGTCACCGACCGCTTGCCGGGGAAGGTCATGGTCAGGTCGCGTACGGACAGCAGTGGCCGCGGCGTCTCACTGGGAGCGTCCGGGGCCGGGGCCGGCTCCGGAACGGGCTTCAGCTTGGTCATCGCGAGACCTCCCGGGCAGCGCCCGCGCCGTGCGCGGAGTCGGCCGGGGTGCCCGGACCGGCGAAATGGCAGGCCGCGTGGCGGGCGGCGCCGCCGTACGGCCTGAGCTCGGGCCGTACGCTCGCACAGCGCAGGCGGTCCTCCTCGGTGCGGGAGGCGGCCACCCGGCACCGAGGGGCGAACGCACACCCCGGGGCCGGGGCCAGCAGGGACGGCGGGGAGCCGGGGATGGCCCGCAGGGGCTCGTCGTCGGCGTCGTCCAGCCGGGGCAGGGAGTCCAGCAGGCCCCGGGTGTAGGGGTGGGCGGGGTCGGCGAACAGCTCGTCGGCCTGGGCCTGTTCGGCGGCCCGGCCCCCGTACATCACCAGCACCTCGTGGGCGACCCGGGCGATCACCCCGAGGTCGTGGGTGATCATCACGACGCCGAGACCGCGGTCCTGCTGCAAGCGGGCGATCAGCTCCAGGATCTGCGCCTGCACGGTGACGTCGAGGGCGGTGGTGGGCTCGTCGGCGATCAGCAGTTCCGGCTCGCAGGCCAGCGCCATCGCGATCATCGCGCGCTGGCGCATGCCGCCGGAGAACTGGTGCGGGTACTCCCCCGCCCGGCGGGCCGGTTCCGGGATGCCGACCTCGCCGAGCATGTCGACGGCCCGTTTCCGCGCGGCGGCCCGACCGGCCTTGAAGTGCACCCGGTAGTGCTCGGCGATCTGCTCGCCGACGGTGTAATACGGGTGCAGGCTGGACAGCGGGTCCTGGAAGATCATGGCCATTCTGCGGCCGCGGAGCTTCGACAGCTCCTTCTCCGACAGACCGGTGAGCTCCTGCCCGGCCAGCGCGATGGAGCCCTCGACCTCGGCGCCCCGGTGCAGGCCCATGACCGCGAGGGAGGTGACGGATTTGCCCGATCCGGACTCCCCGACGATGCCGAGGGTGCGCCCGGCCTCGACGGTGAAGCCGAGCGAGTCGACGGCCCGTACCGAGCCGCGCGGGGTGGTGAACGTGACCCGCAGGTCGCGTACTTGGAGCAGCGGGGCTTCGGGCTGCGGCGGCGGCGTGGTCATCAGTACCTCACCCTCGGGTCGATGACGGCGTACAGGAGGTCGACCGCGAGATTGGCGACGACGATGAAGAAGGCGGCGAGCAGGGTGACCCCGAGGACGACCGGCTGGTCGGAGCTGACGAGGGCCCCGTAGAACAGCCGCCCGATGCCCGGGAGTCCGAAGATGGACTCGGTGATGACGGCTCCGGCGAGGAGGCCGCCGAGGTCCATGCCGAAGATGGTGAGGATCGGGGTCATACCGGAGCGCAGTCCGTGCTTGACCACGACGGTGCGTTCGGGCATGCCCTTGGCGCGGGCGGTGCGGATGTACGGCTCGGCCATCGCCTCGATCATCGAACCGCGGCTCTGGCGGGCGTACATGGCGGCGTACAGCAGGGCGAGCGCGGTCCAGGGCAGCAGCAGGTTGGAGGCCCAGCCGAGCGGGTTGTCGGTGAAGGCCTGATACGTCGGGTACGGCAGGAGTCCGGCGGTGCGGATGACCCCGTAGATCAGCATGACGGAGGTGAAGTAGACGGGCAGCGAGGCGGCGGCGACCGAGCCGACCATCAGGACCTTGTCGGTGACGGTGTCCTTGCGCAGCGCGGCGGTGACGCCGGCGCCGAGGCCGAGGACCAGCCAGAGGGCGGCCGCGCCGACGGCGAGGGAGGCGGAGACCGGCAGCCGGTCCATCAGCAGGTCCCACACGGGCAGGGAGTTCTCGTAGGAGTAGCCCAGGCAGGGGAAGTCGCACTGGACGGCGTACTGGCCGGTGCCGAGGGTGCGGCCGGTGAAGATGCCGGTGAGGAAGTCGGTGAACTGCCGCCACAGCGGCTGGTCGAGGCCGAGGTACGCGCGGACGTCGGCGAGCCGTTCGGCGCTGCACGTCTTGCCGCAGGCGGCCGCGGCCGGGTCGGAGGGCAGGACGTAGAAGATGAGGAAGGTGACGGCGGCGATGGCGAGGAGCACGCCCGCGAGGGCGAGCAGCCGACGGGCCAGGTAGAGGATCACGTACGACCGCCCCTCGGGTCGAGGATGTCGCGCAGCGCGTCACCGAGCAGGGTGAAGGCGAGCACCGCCAGGAAGAGGAAGACGCTCGGGATGATGAAGTACATGGGGTCCGTCTCGTAGAAGGCGACGGACTCGGCGATCATCTGGCCCCAGGACGGGGTGGGCGGGCGGACGCCGACGCCGAGGTAGCTGAGGGCGGCCTCGGTGCTGATCATGCCGGGGATCAGCAGGGTGGTGTACGCGATGACCGGGCCGGAGACGCCGGGGAGGATGTCGCGGGTGAGGATCCGCCAGGCTCCGGCGCCGCCGACGCGGGCGGCGTCCACGTACTCGCGGTGTTTGAGGGAGAGGGTCTGGCCGCGGACCACGCGGGCGACTCCGGGCCAGCCGAAGAGGCCGATGACGGCGATCATGAGAACGATCCGGTTGACGTCCTTGGCCACGGAGAGCATCGCGATCATGAAGATCAGCGAGGGGAAGGACATGGTCAGGTCCATCAGGCGGGACAGGACCGCGTCGGTGCGTCCGCCGAAGTAGCCGGCGGCGATTCCGGCGGCGGTGCCCGTGATGACGACGATGGCGGTGGCGGCGAAGGCGATGAGGAGGGAGACCTGGGCGCCGTGCACGACGCGGGCGAACAGGTCGCGGCCGGTGACGGGTTCGACGCCGAGCCAGTGCTCGGGGCTGATCCCGCCGAGGGAGCCGAGCGGCTGGCCCCCGAGGTAGGGGTCGATGGCGGTCTTGTCGAACTCCTCGGGGGACCAGCCGCCGAGCGCCCCCAGCCAGGGGGCGGTGGCGGCCATCAGGACGAAGAGGAGGACGACGCCGAGGCTGACGCGGACGGCGGGGCGGCGGCGCAGTTCCCGCCGGGCGAGCTGCCAGGGGCTGCTGCCCGGGGGCGCCGGGGTCGGGGGGACGGCCTCGGCCTTGTCGCCCGCGTTGCCCTCCGCTGACGCGGTGGTGGGGGTGGTGGTCATGGTGTGATGCGCCCGGCCGGCCTCAGCCCTGGCTCTTCGAGGGGTCCTTGAGGCCGATGGTGGCGTAGTCGAGCTGGCCGACCCAGACGGGGTGACCGAAGGCGCCCGCGATGTTGGGGCCGACGAGCAGCGGCTTGCGTTCCAGCAGGACGGGGACGGCCGGGGACTTCTTCATGATCTCGGCGTCGAGGTCGATCCAGGCCTGGTTGGCCTGCTTGGCGTCGGCCATGGCGTTGATCTCGTCGATCCGCTTCATGGTCGCGTCGTCGCGGAACTGCGCGTAGTTGCCCTGGTTGCCCTTGTCCTTGACGGTGCGTCCGTCGAAGACGAAGGGGATCCAGGTGGACCCGGAGGGGTAGTCGGGGCACCAGCCGCTGAGCACCAGGTCGGGGGCGGTGGTGGTGTCGCCGATGACGTCGTAGTACGCGCCCGGGTCGACGGTGTCGATGACGACCTCGACGCCGGCGCGGGACAGGCCCTGCTGGATGGCCTCGGCCTTGCCCTTGTCGCCGGTGGACACGGTGAGGGAGACCTTCAGGGACTCCTTGCCGGTGGCCTTGAGCAGTTCCTTGGCCTTGGCTGGGTCGCCGGCCGGGGCGATCTTGAGGGTGTCGGCCTGCTTGCCGCCGGAGAGTGCCGGGGGCAGGTAGGCGGTGGCCACCTCGTTGAGGGCCGGGCCGCCGCCCGCGGTGACCACGGCCTCCTTGTCGAGGGCGTACTGCATGGCCTCGCGGACCTTGGGGTCGTCGAAGGGGGCGCGGGAGTTGTTCATCTGGAGCATCTCCGTGCAGCCCTGAGACTCCGCGAGCAGGCGCGCCTTGATGTCCGCCTTGGGCAGCACCTTGGGGGCGCTCTCGGGGCGCATGTCGAACCACTCGACGGCGGAGGCGTCGGCGCCCTCGCCGGCGATGACGCGGTCGTCGATCTGCCCGCCCTTGAGCCCCATGACGACGACGAACTTGTCGGGGTACGCCTTTCTGACGGTGTCCGTCTTGGCGTCCCAGTGCTCGTTGCGGACCAGGACCAGCTTCTTGTCGCGGTCGTACGACTCGATCTTGTACGGGCCGGAGGAGAACGGGCGGGCGTCGTACTGGGTGCCCTTCTCCTGGGCCTCCGGCACCGGAGCGAAGGTGGGGAGGGTCGTGGTGGCGGAGAACTCCGCGACGGGCCGCTTGAGTTCGAAGACGATGGTGCGGTCGTCGGGGGTCTTGACGGAGTCGAGGTGCTTGCCCTGGAGCGGGCCCTTGTAGCCCTCGGTGCCGGCCAGGTACTGGGCGGCGTAGTCGGGGCCGCCGGTGAGGTCGGGGGCGAACGAACGCTCGACGTTGTACTTGATGTCCTGGGCCTTGACGGGCGAGCCGTCCTCGTACTTCACGCCCTCCTTGAGGGTGAAGGTCCAGGTCTTCCCGCCGTTGGAGGGCGTGCCGAGGTCGGTGGCGAGGTCGGGCACGAGCTCGCTGCCGGCCTTGCCCGGCTCGGACTTGAAGGTGACGAGCGTGCGATAGAGCAGCCGGGTCCCGAAGTCCATCGTCGGCATGACCCAGTTGCGGGCGGGGTCGAGGTGGGCGAAGTCCTGGTTGGACAGGACGGTGAGCGTGCCGCCCTTGGCCGGGGTGCCGCCGAGGATCTTCCCGTCGTTGGCGGCGGCGGGGTTGGAGGCCCCCGCGCCTTTGGCGGAGCCCTTCTTGGTGTCGGAGCAGCCCGAGGCGCCGAGTGCGAGAGCTGCCACCAGGGCGGTGGCGAGGGCGAGTTGGGTGCGCTTGGTCATGGGTCACTCCAGTGAAGGGCCGCGCTCTACGATGTGACCGGTAACATAGTAATGTGAAATTGCACTGCACAAGAGGTAACACCCGCCGTTACCCAGCCGTGTCCGAATCCGGCCCGTGGAAGGCGACTTGACCCCATCGGGGGGCGAGGTGCCGGGCGGCCCCCGGTGCGACGAGCGGCCGCCCGCCACGTGGTGCTGGTGTGGCGGGCGGCCGTCGGGTTGCCGTGCGGGAGGGGGCGCCTAGCGGTACCAGGTCTGGCCGGGGTACGCGGGGTCAGCGGCATGTTCCCACTGCTGGGCGGGGGGTCTGTACGGTCAACGGTG
>NZ_JAGGOY010000102.1 GCF_018614095.1 Streptomyces sp. ISL-87
CGGACGCTTCCTTTGTACTCACCCTCAGTAACACTTACTGGGGCTTTCCTCCGGGCTTTCGTTCTGTGTTCTTGCGTTTCCGACTCTATCAGAGTCAGTCCCGCTTGCTTTCCAGGTTCTTCGCTTTCGCGTTTTCCCTTTCCGGCGGTTCCAACCTTACCAGATCATTTCCGCGCCGTTTCTGGCTTGGATTTGAATTCGGTGGCCGATTGGAGGGCCTTTCCCTTTCGGGTGGATCAGACTTTATCAGGTCTCCCTGGGTCCTCATTCCCACCCTCTCGCAAGACCCGTCCGGGCACACGTGTGTGCCGGGGTGCCGTGCGAGGTGGAGACGCAAACGTACTGGAGCGGGGCCCCCGGATGCAAATCCGGTTGCCCCGCTCCAGTGACGTCGCTACGGCGAGGCTCAGACCTCGACGACGACCGGGAGGATCATCGGGCGGCGGCGGTAGCCGTCCGAGACCCACTTGCCCATCGTCCGGCGGATAAGCTGCTGGATCTGGTGCGGCTCCGCGACGCCGTCGGCGGCGGCGCGGGCGATGGCTTCCTTGATCTTCGGGATGACCGAGCCGAAGGCCGAGTCCTCGATGCCGGAGCCGCGGGCCTGGATGTTCGGGCCGGTGACCACCTTGCCCGTGGTGCTGTCCACCACGACGTACACCGAGATGATGCCCTCCTCGCCGAGGATCCGGCGGTCCTTCAGGTGGACCTCGGTGACGTCGCCGACCGAGAGGCCGTCCACGTACACGTAGCCGGCCTGGACCTTGCCGGAGATCCGGGCCTTGCCGTCGATCAGGTCGACGACCACGCCGTCCTCGGCGATGACGATGCGGTCCTTCGGGACGCCCGTCAGGGCACCGAGCTCGGCGTTGGCACGCAGGTGGCGCCATTCGCCGTGGACCGGCATCAGGTTCCGCGGCTTGCAGATGTTGTAGAAGTACAGCAGCTCGCCCGCGGAGGCGTGGCCGGAAACGTGCACCTTGGCGTTGCCCTTGTGCACGACGTTGGCGCCCCAGCGGGTCAGGCCGTTGATCACGCGGTAGACCGCGTTCTCGTTGCCCGGGATCAGGGACGACGCCAGGATCACGGTGTCGCCCGGGACGATCCGGATCTGGTGGTCCCGGTTCGCCATGCGGGACAGGGCCGCCATCGGCTCGCCCTGGGAGCCCGTGCAGACGAGGACGACCTCGTGGGCCGGCAGGTCGTCGAGGGTCTTGACGTCCACGACGAGGCCTGCGGGGACCCTCAGGTAGCCCAGGTCACGGGCGATGCCCATGTTGCGGACCATCGAGCGGCCGACGAAGGCGACCCTGCGGCCGTACTCGTGGGCGGCGTCGAGGATCTGCTGGATGCGGTGCACGTGGCTGGCGAAGCTGGCCACGATGATCCGGCTGTGGGCGTTGGCGAACACCGTGCGCAGGACGTTCGAGATCTCGCGCTCGGGCGGTACGAAGCCCGGGACCTCGGCGTTCGTCGAGTCGGAGAGGAGGAGGTCGATGCCCTCCTCGCTCAGACGCGCGAAGGCGTGCAGGTCGGTGAGGCGGTTGTCCAGCGGCAGCTGGTCCATCTTGAAGTCGCCGGTGGCCACGACCAGGCCGGCGGGGGTCCGGATGGCCACGGCCAGGGCGTCCGGGATGGAGTGGTTGACGGCGATGAACTCGCAGTCGAAGGGGCCGAGGTTCTCGCGCTCGCCTTCCTTCACCTCAAGGGTGTAGGGGCGAATACGGTGCTCCTGGAGCTTCGCCTCGATGAGGGCCAGCGTCAGCTTGGAGCCGATCAGCGGGATGTCCGGCTTCTCGCGGAGGAGGTACGGGACGGCGCCGATGTGGTCCTCGTGGCCGTGCGTGAGGACGATGCCCTCGATGTCGTCGAGCCGGTCCCTGATGGACGTGAAGTCCGGCAGGATCAGGTCGATGCCCGGCTGCTCCTCCTCGGGGAAGAGAACGCCGCAGTCGACGATCAGCAGGCGGCCGTCGAACTCGAAGACGGTCATGTTGCGGCCGATCTCGCCGAGACCACCCAGGGGGGTGACCCGGAGGCCGCCCTTGGGGAGCTTCGGCGGCGGGCCGAGTTCAGGATGCGGATGGCTCAAAAGTGTCTCCTCACCACGCACGCCACGTACCCCTAAGGCACGTGGCGCGCATGTCATTCGTGCACTTGCTTTTGTCTGTTCTGTTCTTATTTTCGTGCTTATTCGGTTGTGAAGTCTGTTGTCAGAGCTGTACCCCGCCTGCCGCAAGATCGATCTTGAGCTGCGCCGCCTCTTCGGCGGTCAGCTCGATCAGCGGGAGCCGGAGCGGGCCCGCGGGCAGGCCCTGAAGGTTCAGGGCGCCCTTGGTGGTGATCACGCCCTGCGTGCGGAACATGCCGGTGAAGACGGGGAGAAGCTTCTGGTGGATCTCGGTGGCCTTCTGGACGTCGCCGCCCAGGTGCGCCTCGAGCATCGCCCGGAGCTCGGGGGTGACCAGGTGGCCGACCACGGAGACGAAGCCGACCGCGCCGACCGAGAGGAGCGGCAGGTTCAGCATGTCGTCGCCGGAGTACCAGGCCAGGCCGCTCCGCGCGATGGCCCAGCTGGCGCGGCCGAGGTCGCCCTTGGCGTCCTTGTTGGCCACGATACGGGGATGCTCGGCCAGGCGTACCAGGGTTTCGGTGTTGATCGGGACACCACTGCGGCCGGGGATGTCGTAGAGCATGACCGGCAGCTCGGTGGCGTCGGCGATGGCCGTGAAGTGCCGGTAGAGGCCTTCCTGCGGCGGCTTGCTGTAGTACGGGGTCACCGCGAGCAGGCCGTGGGCGCCGGTGCGCTCCGCCTGGCGGGCGAGTTCGAGGGTGTGGCGGGTGTCGTTGGTGCCGATGCCGGCGACCACGTGGGCGCGGTCCCCGACCGCTTCGAGTACGGCTCGTACGAGGTCGTTTTTCTCCGCGTCGGTGGTGGTCGGCGACTCACCGGTGGTGCCGTTGATGATCAGGCCGTCGTTGCCTGCGTCCACCAAGTGGACGGCGAGCTGCTGCGCGCCGTCGAGGTCGAGTGCGCCATCCGCCGTAAACGGCGTGATCATGGCGGTGAGGACCCGCCCGAAGGGGGTCTGCGGAGTCGAGATCGGAGCCATGGGTAACACGCTACTCGCTGCCACGCTCGCAGTGTCCCCTCGGGGGGACGTCTGGGGGGGTACCTCCCAGCGGTAGCTGGGGGGAGAGTGTTGGATCCCGGCACTGCCTGCTCGGGGGTTCAAGCAGTGCCGGGTCCGTTTGATCAGCCTAGATGAACTTTACGAAACGCCGCAATACGGACACTTGGGACTTACTTCAGTACATGTGTACGCCGCAGGTGTATCGAGCCCTACGGGGCAACGCGGCCGTTGCCGTTGAAGGCGGCGTAGGTCAGCGGCATGAGCCGCGCCCAGTGCTGCTCCATCTTCTCGCCGACCATCTCGATCTCCCGCTGCGGGAAGGACGGCACCGCCGCGAGCTCGTGCTGCGTACGCAGGCCCAGGAAGTGCATCAGCGAGCGCGCGTTGCAGGTGGCGTACATCGAGGAGAAAAGGCCGACCGGCAGGACCGAACGGGCAACCTCGCGGGCCACGCCTGCCGCCAGCATCTCCTGGTAGGCCTCGTAGGCCTGACGGTACGAGTCCTCCATGACCCGGCCCGTCAGTTCCTGCTGCGCCGCGGTGCCCTCGACGAAGACGTACTTGCCCGGGCGGCCCTCCTGGACGAGCTTGCGCTCGGCGTCCGGGACGTAGAAGACCGGCTCGAGCTCCCTGTAGCGGCCGGATTCCTCGTTGTAGGACCAGCCGACACGGTGCCGCATGAACTCGCGGAACACGAAGATCGGGGCGCTGATGAAGAACGTCATCGAGTTGTGCTCGAAGGGGCTGCCGTGGCGGTCCCGCATCAGGTAGTTGATGAGTCCCTTGGAGCGCTCCGGGTCCTTCTGCAGCTCCTCCAGGGACTGCTCGCCCGCCGTGGAGACGCGGGCGGCCCACAGCACGTCGGAGTCGGCGGCGGAGTGCTTCACCAGCTCCACCGTGACATCACTGCGGAAGCTGGGTTTCAGGGCTGAAGCGGCGGTCTCGCTCACCGGGGTCCTTCCAAACGTGCTTGAGATGGCGCGCCCACTCTACGACGCCGTGCCCGGGCCGCCTCGCAAGCGCAAGCGGCCGCTCTGTCACCCGGACAGCTGACACTCCGCCATAAATTTGGTTAATGTCCCGAAATCCGGCACCGATGGGGCAGTTCATACGTCCTTACCCATGCAACCCATGGCCCCGATCGTGAGGAGAGTCGCCCCCATGTTCCGCCGGCGCGAACCCGTCCCGTTTGCCTTCGTCGCCGAGGCCGACCGCTTCCGCAGCAATGTCACTCCGCCGCCGCGCGAGAGTCTGGGCAAGACCCAGATCGCCGCCCGTAGTCTGGTCGGGCTGACCGTGGCCACCGGGCTGGTCGGATCACTGCTCTTCGGTATGCCCGCACTTCAGCCCAGCCACGCGCCGCAGAAGTCCGAGGCGGCCGTGGCGCGGTAGCCTCACGGGCACAGCCCAACCGAACGTGCATGTGAGTGAGGTCCAGCCGTGCCCCTGCCCTTCCTGACGGCCGACGGCGTATTCGAAGCGCATGAAGACGATGCCCTCGCACACGTCGACCACGACCACTGGCGGCGGCCCTACCGGCCGGGCCCCTGGCGAGTGGCCGGTGCCGCGCTGCTGCTCCTGCTGGCCGCCTTCATGCTGCTCTCCACGATGATCGTCGCGTTCGCGGGCGCCTGGGCCGGGGCCGGCTTCTGCCTGGCCGCCGCGCTCGCCGTGATCGGGTCGGCGGTGCGCCTGCTGCTCGTCGGCGTCTGGGTGAGCCGGACGGGGCTGCGCCGGGTGGCGTTCTTCGGGACGCGCTCGATCGCCTGGAGCGAGATCGACCAGGTTCGCACGGTGCAGCAGCCGGTGCGCTGGCTCGGGCTGCCGAGGACCGTGCAGGGCCAGGCGCTGACGGTCGCCGGGCGCGACGGCGCGGAGCTGCCGGTGCTGCTGACCGACCACAACGCCGATTTCCTGTCGCGGACCGAGGCGTTCGACCGGGCCGCCGGCGCGGTCGAGGCCTGGGCCGACGAGTACCGGGCCGTGCCCGCCTGACAAACGTGCCCGCCTGACAGACGTATCGAGCACGGGAAGCCCGTACGGGGATCAGACCTGTACGGGCTTTCCGTCGTGCAGGGCGATCGCCCGCTGCATGGCCTTGCGGGCCCGCGGAGTGTCGCGGGCGTCGTGGTAGGCGACGGCGAGGCGGAACCAGCTGCGCCAGTCCCCCGGGGCGTCCTCGGTCTCGGCCTTGCGGCGCGCGAAGACCTCGTCGGCGGAGTCCCGCAGGATCCGTCCGTACTGGTCCCGTTCCAGCTCGTCCACGGGCAGTGCGCCCTCGGCCTCCAGCTCGGTCGCCAGCTGGTTGGCCCTGTTGACGAACTGGGTGTTCTTCCAGAGGAACCAGACGCCGATGACCGGCAGGATCAGCACGGCCACCCCGAAGGTGACGGTGAGCCAGGTGCCGTGCCGGATCAGCATCAGGCCCCGGCTGCCGACCAGGACGAAGTAGACCACCAGGACGGCGGCCGTGAGGAAGTACGTGATCTTCGCGCGCATGGGTACTACTGCCTGCTCATCAGCCGAGGTCGAGGAAGTGTTCCAGGCCGAAGGTGAGGCCCGGGGTCCGCACCACGCGGCGCGCGCCGAGCAGGATGCCCGGCATGAAGCTGCTGTGGTGCAGGGAGTCGTGACGGATGGTCAGGGTCTCGCCCTCGCCGCCGAGCAGTACCTCCTGGTGGGCCAGCAGGCCGCGCAGGCGGATGGCGTGCACCGGGACGCCGTCGACATTGGCGCCGCGGGCGCCGTCGAGGGCGGTGACGGTGGCGTCGGGCTGCGGGGCGCAGCCGGCCTCGGCGCGGGCGGCCGCGATGAGCTGCGCCGTACGGGTCGCCGTGCCGGAGGGGGCGTCGACCTTGTGGGGGTGGTGCAGCTCGACGACCTCGACGGAGTCGAAGTAGCGGGCGGCCTGGGCGGCGAACTTCATGGTGAGGACGGCGCCGATGGAGAAGTTCGGGGCGATGAGCACACCGGTTTCCGGGGAGCCGGCGAGCCAGGTGTTCAGCTGCGCGAGGCGGTCCTCGGTCCAGCCGGTGGTGCCGACCACTGCGTGGATGCCGTGGCGGATGAGGAAGTCCAGGTTCCCCATCACCGAGGCGGGGGTGGTCAGCTCGATCGCGACCTGGGCGCCGGCCTCGGCCAGCGTCTCCAGCTTGTCACCGCGGCCGAGGGCCGCCACCAGCTCCATGTCTTCGGCGGCCTCGATGGCCTTGACCGCCTCGGAGCCGATGCGGCCCTGGGCTCCGAGGACCGCCACGCGCAGCTTGCTCATGTTTACGTCCTTAAATGCGTACAGACTTGACGGCGTACGGGATCAGGCGACCACTTCGTCGAGGCGGGCGGCCTGCTTCTCCTTCAGCGGGCCGATCACCGCGAGCGACGGCCGGTGTGCCAGTACATCCTGGGCGACCGCGCGGACGTCGTCCGGGGTCACGGCGGCGATTCGGGCCAGCATGTCGTCGACCGACATCTGGTCGCCCCAGCACAGCTCGCTCTTGCCGATGCGGTTCATGATCGCGCCGGTGTCTTCGAGGCCGAGGACGGTGGAGCCGGAGAGCTGGCCGACGGCCCGCCTGATCTCCTCGTCGGTGAGCCCGTCGGAGGCGACCTTGTCGAGCTCGTCGCGGCAGATCCGGAGCACGTCGTGGACCTGGCTGGGGCGGCAGCCGGCGTAGACGCCGAAGAGGCCGGTGTCGGCGAAGCCCGAGGTGTACGAGTACACGCTGTAGGCCAGGCCGCGCTTCTCCCGGACCTCCTGGAACAGGCGGGAGGACATGCCGCCGCCGAGGGCGGTGTTCAGTACGCCGAGCGCCCAGCGGCGCTCGTCGGTACGGGCCAGGCCGGGCATGCCGAGGACCACGTGGGCCTGCTCGGTCTTGCGGTTGACCAGGTCGACCTTGCCGGCGGTGCGCAGGCGCTTGGTGCCGGTGCGCGGGCCGATCGGCTCGGCGTCGGTGCGCCCGAGGGCTCCGGCCTTCTCGAAGGCGGCGCGGACCTGGCGTACGACCTTGTTGTGGTCGACGTTGCCCGCGGCGGCCACGACGAGGTGGGTCGGGTCGTAGTGCTTCTTGTAGAAGCGGCGGATCCGGTCGGCGCCGAGGGCGTTGATCGTGTCGACGGTGCCGAGGACGGGACGGCCCAGGGGGCTGTCACCGAACATGGTCTGCGCGAACAGGTCGTGCACGCAGTCGCCCGGGTCGTCCTCGGTCATCGCGATCTCTTCGAGGATGACGCCGCGCTCGGCGTCGACGTCCTCCTGGCGGATCAGCGAGCCGGTGAGCATGTCGCAGACCACGTCGATGGCCAGCGGCAGGTCGGTGTCGAGCACGCGCGCGTAGTAGCAGGTGTACTCCTTCGCCGTGAAGGCGTTCATCTCGCCGCCGACCGCGTCGATGGCGGAGGAGATGTCGAGGGCACTGCGCTTGTCGGTGCCCTTGAAGAGGAGGTGCTCCAGGTAGTGCGTGGCGCCGTTCAGCGTGGGCGTCTCGTCGCGGGAGCCCACGTTCGCCCAGATGCCGAAGGTGGCGGAGCGGACGGAGGGCAGCGTCTCGGTGACGACGCGCAGTCCGCCGGGGAGGACCGTGCGCCGGACGGTGCCGATGCCGTTCTGCCCCTTGAGGAGGGTTTGGGTACGGGCGACGGCCCGCCCCTCCGAAGAGGGGCGGGCCGTCACACGGGAACTACGCGACGTCACTTGTCGGAGTCGTCCTTGTCAGCGTCGGCGTCGGCCGTCTCGCCCTCGATCACGGGGATCAGGGAGAGCTTGCCGCGGGAGTCGATCTCGCCGATCTCGACCTGCACCTTGGTGCCGACCGCGAGCACGTCCTCGACGTTCTCCACGCGCTTGCCACCGGCGAGCTTGCGGATCTGCGAGATGTGCAGCAGGCCGTCCTTGCCGGGCATGAGGGAGACGAAGGCACCGAAGGTGGTGGTCTTGACGACCGTACCCAGGTAGCGCTCGCCGACCTCCGGCATGGTCGGGTTGGCGATCTGGTTGATCGTGGTGCGGGCGGCCTCGGCGGCCGGGCCGTCGGAGGCACCGATGTAGATGGTGCCGTCGTCCTCGATCGTGATCTCGGCGCCGGTGTCCTCCTGGATCTGGTTGATCATCTTGCCCTTGGGGCCGATGACCTCACCGATCTTGTCCACCGGGATCTTGACGGTGATGATCCGCGGGGCGAACGGGGACATGGCGTCCGGCGTGTCGATCGCTTCCATCATCACGTCGAGGATGTGGAGGCGGGCGTCGCGGGCCTGCTTGAGGGCCGCGGCCAGGACGGAGGCCGGGATGCCGTCGAGCTTGGTGTCCAGCTGGAGCGCGGTGACGAACTCCTTGGTGCCGGCGACCTTGAAGTCCATGTCGCCGAAGGCGTCCTCCGCACCGAGGATGTCGGTGAGGGCGACGTAGTGGGTCTTGCCGTCGATCTCCTGGGAGATCAGGCCCATGGCGATACCGGCGACGGGGGCCTTGAGGGGCACACCGGCGTTCAGCAGCGACATGGTGGAGGCGCAGACCGAGCCCATCGACGTCGAACCGTTGGAGCCGAGGGCCTCGGACACCTGGCGGATCGCGTAGGGGAACTCCTCGCGGGTCGGGAGGACCGGCACGATCGCGCGCTCGGCGAGCGCGCCGTGGCCGATCTCGCGGCGCTTCGGCGAACCGACGCGGCCGGTCTCGCCGACGGAGTACGGCGGGAAGTTGTAGTTGTGCATGTAGCGCTTGCGGGTCACCGGGGAGAGGGTGTCCAGCTGCTGCTCCATACGGAGCATGTTCAGGGTGGTGACGCCCAGGATCTGGGTCTCGCCACGCTCGAACAGCGCCGAGCCGTGCACGCGCGGGATGGCCTCGACCTCGGCGGCGAGGGTACGGATGTCCGTGATCCCGCGGCCGTCGATGCGGACCTTGTCCTTGATGACGCGCTCGCGCACCAGGGCCTTGGTCAGGCTGCGGTAGGCGGCGGAGATCTCCTTCTCGCGGCCTTCGAAGGCCGGGAGGAGCTTCTCGGCGGCGATCTCCTTGACGCGGTCCAGCTCGGCCTCGCGGTCCTGCTTGCCCGCGATGGTCAGCGCCTGGGTGAGGTCGCCCTTGACGGCGGCCGCGAGGGCCTCGTACACGTCGTCCTGGTAGTCCAGGAAGACCGGGAACTCGCCCTCGGGCTTGGCGGCCTTGGCGGCCAGGTCGGCCTGGGCCTTGCAGAGGGCCTTGATGAACGGCTTCGAGGCGTCAAGACCCGCGGCGACGATCTCCTCGGTCGGCGCCTCGGCGCCGTCCTTGACGAGGGCGATGGTCTTCTCGGTGGCCTCGGCCTCGACCATCATGATCGCGACGTCGCCGTCCTCCAGGACGCGGCCCGCGACGACCATGTCGAAGACGGCGTCCTCGAGCTCGGTGTGCGTCGGGAAGGCGACCCACTGGCCGCGGATCAGCGCGACGCGGACGCCGCCGATCGGGCCGGAGAAGGGCAGACCGGCCAGCTGGGTGGACGCGGACGCGGCGTTGATCGCGACGACGTCGTACAGGTGGTCGGGGTTGAGCGCCATGATCGTGGCGACGACCTGGATCTCGTTGCGCAGGCCCTTCTTGAACGACGGGCGCAGCGGGCGGTCGATCAGGCGGCAGGTGAGGACCGCGTCCTCGGAGGGCCGGCCCTCGCGGCGGAAGAAGGAGCCGGGGATCTTGCCGGCCGCGTACTGCCGCTCCTCGACATCCACCGTCAGGGGGAAGAAGTCGAGCTGGTCCTTGGGCTTCTTCGACGCGGTGGTGGCGGACAGCACCATCGTGTCGTCGTCCAGGTAGGCAACGGCGGAGCCGGCGGCCTGGCGGGCCAGGCGGCCCGTCTCGAAGCGGATGGTGCGGGTACCGAAGGAACCGTTGTCAATGACGGCCTCGGCGTAGTGGGTCTCGTTCTCCACTAGCGTTTTCTCCATTTTCGTCGTCTCCGTCCGCCACCCGTGTGGTGATGGACGGTTTTGGAGAAGCGCTCCTGGCGTGCGGGCCGGTCTTCGATCGAAGCACCCGGTTCGTGGCCCGTGCGGGGCCTTCCGGATGCCACTACCGAGGACCGGCGGCGTGGGAGGGCGCTCCTCCTCTTCAGTTGTGCGCTGTACTCAGACTACAAAGCGTCCGGTACGTCGCGCACGTACAGCAAAGGGAGCGGCCCCCTCAGTGTGGGAACCGCTCCCTTCACAGCGTCTTTACTTGGCGCCGGCCGCACCGCGGCGGATGCCGAGGCGCTCGACCAGCGTACGGAAGCGCTGGATGTCCTTCTTGGCCAGGTACTGCAGCAGGCGGCGACGCTGGCCGACCAGGATCAGCAGACCACGACGGGAGTGGTGGTCGTGCTTGTGGGTCTTGAGGTGCTCGGTCAGGTCCGAGATGCGGCGGGACAGCATCGCGACCTGGACCTCGGGGGAGCCGGTGTCGCCCTCCTTGGCACCAAACTCTGCGATGAGCTGCTTCTTCGTTGCGGCGTCGAGCGGCACGCGTACTCCTCGTAATAGGTCTTCGTAGCCACCGAGTGCCCCAGGTCGAATTCTCTGGGGATCTTCCGTAACTCGGGAGGCGGGGTCCGCTGAGCGCAGCCTCCAGAGGATCTCCGGGGGCGCGTACACAAACGGCCGTCACACAGCGTACCAGGCTGCCGCTCCGCCCCCGTCTCAGCTGGTGAGAGCGCGGGCCCTGGAGTAGACGTCGAGCACGGCCAGCGCCAGCGGGACCAGGCTGAGCAGTACCGCGGCCTCGGTGAGGTCGAGGAGCCTTCCCCAGAAGGGTGACAGGCCCTTGCGGGGGATGACAAGCGCAATACCGGTGAGGAGGGCCGCGCCGGCGGCGACCGCGGCCGACAGCCAGATGGTACGGAGGTCCAGGCCGCCGCGGTCGTGGTAGCGCATGAGCTCGAAGACCAGATCGGCCGGCGGGTGCAGGGCCAGGCCCAGGATCAGCAGGGAAATCGCGGCGAGGCCCGCGACCAGGGTGCACACCACCTGCGAGGTGTAGCGGAAGAGCCGGGCGCGCAGCAGCATGGCCAGGCCGGTGGTGAGGGCGAGCAGCCGGCCCCACGTGTTGTCGGAGAAGCCGAGGACGGCGGCGGAGCCGACGGCGACCGCGGCGCAGCCGCCCACCAGGCCGAGCAGCATCTCGTGGCCGCGGCGGGCCTGGGCGGCGATCAGCTCGGCGTCGAGGGGGGCGGCCGGGTCGTGCTGCTCGGAGCCGGAGGACGCCTCGCCGTACGGCTCGGTCTCGTAGCGGTCCGGGGTCTCGTAGTCCTCGGTGGAGCTGCGCGGGGCGGCGTAGCCGATGGGGAGCCGGGCGAAGCGGGCCGAGAGACCGGGGAGGAAGGCGACGAGTCCGATCGCGACGGGGGCGCAGACGGCGGCGGTGGCGGTCGCTGAGGCCTCGGTGGCGATGGCGGTGAAGGTGGCGAGGGTGCCGGTGGCCGCGAGGAAGGTGGCGGCGACGAAGGGGGCGTCGCCGCTGGGGGTGAGGGCGACCAGGGCGACGGAGGCGACCAGGACGCAGACGCAGCCGAGCAGGAACTGGAGCCGGCCGGGTCCGTGGCCGGCGGCCGGGGCGATGATTCCGGAGCCGGCGATGAGCAGGTGCGGCAGGGCGCCGAGGCCGAGGGCGACGGCGGACCCGCGGTCGCGGTAGACCCGGGCGCGGACGCCGGCGGCGGCGGTGAGGAGCACCCCGGCGGCCCCGGCGATGATGCCGGGCAGGCCGTGCATGTCGTGGCGGACCGGGTCGGCGTACCAGAGGACGAAGCCCAGCAGGACGAGCAGGACGGCGGCGCCGGCCAGGCCCGCGCCGCGCAGCATGTCGTCGCTCCAGCGGTGCCGGTCGCGGACGACGGCGGAGGCGACGGCGTCGGAGACGTCGTCGAACACGGCCGGCGGCAGGGACTCGGCGAAGGGGCGCAGGCTGAGCACCTCGCCGTCGAGGACCTGCTGGGCGGCGAGGCTGCGGGCGCCGTCGAGGACGGTGCCGGAGCGGCGGACCAGGTGGAAGCCGGTGGGGGCGCCCACGGGCATGGTCTGGCCGGTGAGGCGCAGCAGCTCGGGATAGACGTCGGCGACGGCGATGTCCTCGGGGAGGGCGACGTCGATCCGGCTGTCGGGGGCCACGACGGTGACCCTGCAGAAGCCCGTCGTTGCGGCCGTACTCACCTGTGTGACCCCCTGGTTGGCGACTGACTGGCGTGCCCGGTGCGGTGGTTCACGGCGCCGGATTCGCGGATGCGCATGCTGCGCGCGTCACCCTACCGGGAGTATGAGTGACAGTCGGCAAGTAGGATCACCACCCCCAGCTACCGCTGGGCGGTGCCCCCAGCGTAGGAGACCCCCTTCGCGCCCGGGACTTGGGGGCTCCGGTTGCCGTGTCCCGTCCGTGTCAAAGGGATTGATGCTCCGGTGAGCCAGATCGTCGTCAAACGCCCGCCGCGGTCCCTGCCGCCCGAAGTGCCTTCGGACGAGGTGAGGCTGGAGGCTCCGCCGGAACTGCCCCGGGGGCAGCAGGAGGGCATGCTGATGCAGCTCCTGCCGATGCTCGGCATGGGTTCGTCGGTCGTCTTCTTCTTCATGCCGGGTGCGGCGCCGTTCATGCGCATCATGGGTGTGCTGATGCTGGCCTCGACGGTGGGCATGGTGATCGCCCAGCTGGTGCGCTTCCGGCGCGGTACACAGGGGCAAATGGCCGATGTGCGCCGGGATTACCTCAAATACCTCGCGCAGACGCGCCGTCAGGTACGCCGGACCGGGCGCGCGCAGCGCGACGCGCAGCTGTATCTGCACCCGGCGCCGGAGCAGTTGTGGTCGGTGGTGGCCGAGGGCTCGCGGCTGTGGGAGCGGCGGGTCGGCGACGGTGACTTCGGGCAGGCCCGGGTGGGGCTGGGCGCTCAGCGGCTGGCGACGCCGCTGGTGGCGCCGGACACCGCGCCGGTGGACGAGCTGGAGCCGCTGACGGCGGGCGCGATGCAGCGGTTCCTGAAGGTGCATTCCTCGCTGGACGGGCTGCCGGTGGCGCTGTCGATCCGGGCGTTCTACCACGTGACGGTGTCCGGGGAGCCGGAGTCCGCGCGCGGGACGGCCCGGGCGCTCGTGGCGCAGCTGGCGACGCTCCACTCCCCCGAGGACCTGATGGTGGGCGTGGTGGCCGCGCCGGGCGCGGTGCCGTCGTGGGACTGGACGAAGTGGCTGCCGCACACGCAGGTCCCGGGTCAGGTGGACGGGGCCGGCACGAAGCGGCTGTTCGGCGATGACCTGGGCGAGCTGGAGGGGCTGCTGGCGTCCCGGCTGGAGGGGCGGCCGCGGTTCAGCCGCGAGGTGTCCCCGGTGCTGGACCAGCCGCACCTGGTCGTCGTACTGGACGGCGGGATGGTGCCCCCGGACTCGGTGTTCGCGGCGGCCGAGGGGCTGCAGGGCGTGACCATCGTCGAGGTGGTCGCGGGCGAGCTGGACGAGCCGCGCGGCGGGCTGTCGGTCGTGGTGCGGCCGGGCCGGCTGCGGCTGGAGTCGGGCGCAGGTGTCGCGTACGAGGGCGTACCGGACACGCTGTCGCTGCCGGCGGCGGAGGCGCTGGCCAGGCAGCTGGCGCCGCTGCGCACGGGCGGCGGCGACGATGACGAGCCGCTGCTGGCGAACCTGGACTTCACTGATCTGCTGAACCTGGGCGACGCGGCCTCGATCGACGTGGCCCGGACCTGGCGGCCGCGGTCGGCCGGCGAGCGGCTGCGCGTGCCGATCGGTGTCGGCGAGGACGGCTCCCCGGTCATGCTGGACCTCAAGGAGGCCGCGCAGGAGGGCATGGGACCGCACGGGCTGTGCGTGGGCGCGACGGGTTCCGGCAAGTCGGAGCTGCTGCGCACGCTGGTGCTGGGGCTGGCGGTCACGCACACCTCGGAGACGCTGAACTTCGTCCTCGCGGACTTCAAGGGCGGTGCGACCTTCACGGGCATGGGGCAGATGCCGCATGTCGCGGCCGTCATCACCAACCTGGCGGACGACCTCACACTCGTGGACCGCATGGGCGACTCGATCCGCGGTGAGCTCCAGCGACGGCAGGAGCTGCTGCGCTCGGCGGGCAACTACGCGAACATCCACGACTACGAGAAGGCGCGCGCGGCGGGTGCCCCGCTGGAGCCGCTGGCCTCGCTGGTGCTGGTCATCGACGAGTTCTCCGAGCTGCTGACCGCGAAGCCCGACTTCATCGACATGTTCATCCAGATCGGCCGCATCGGCCGGTCGCTGGGTGTGCATCTGCTGCTGGCCTCGCAGCGGCTGGAGGAGGGCAAGCTGCGCGGGCTGGACACGTATCTCTCGTACCGGATCGGTCTGCGGACCTTCTCGGCGGCGGAGTCGCGGACGGCGATCGGTGTGCCGGACGCCTACCACCTGCCGTCGGTGCCGGGTTCGGGCTATCTGAAGTTCGGCACCGACGAGATGACCCGCTTCAAGGCGGCGTACGTCTCGGGTACGTACCGCTCGGGCGGCCCGGATCTGTCGGTGGGCCTGTTCCCGGTGGAGCGGCGGCCCGCGCTGTTCACCGCTTCGCCGGTGCCGGTGGTGTACGCGGCTCCGGACCCGGCGTACCTGGCGGCGTCGCAGTCGCGGGAGGACGACGCGCTGGCCGACACGGTGCTGGACGTGATCGTGGGCCGGCTGGAGGGCCAGGGTGTGCCGGCGCACCAGGTGTGGCTGCCGCCGCTCGACCAGGCGCCTCCGCTGGACCAGTTGCTTCCGGCGCTGGCGCCTTCGGCGGAGCGCGGGCTGCACGCGGAGGGGTACACGCGGCCAGGCGGGCTGGTCGTACCGCTCGGCCTCATCGACAAGCCGTTCGAGCAGCGGCGCGAGGTGCTGTACCGGGACTTCGGGGGTGCGGCGGGCCACATGATGGTGGTCGGCGGTCCGCAGTCGGGCAAGTCGACGCTGATGCGGACGCTGATCTCCTCGTTCGCGCTGACGCACACCCCGCGCGAGGTGCAGTTCTACGGGCTGGACTTCGGCGGCGGCAGCCTGTCGTCGGTCGCCGAGCTCCCGCACGTGGGCGGGATCGCCTCGCGGCTGGACCCGGAGCGGGTGCGGCGCACGGTCGCGGAGGTGGGGGGCATCCTCAACCGGCGCGAGGAGTTCTTCCGCTCCAACAACATCGACTCCATCGGTACGTACCGGCGGCTGCGGGCGGCCGGTGAGCTGCCCGGTGAGCCGTGGGGCGACGTGTTCCTGGTGGTGGACGGCTGGGGCGGCTTCCGGGGCGAGTACGAGGGCCTGGAGCAGGTGGTCACGGACATCGCGGCCCGCGGGCTGGGCTACGGCATCCACGTGGTGATCACGGCGGCCCGGTACATGGAGGTGCGGGCCGCGCTCAAGGACCAGATGCTCAGCCGGCTGGAGCTGCGGCTCGGCGATGTCATGGACTCCGAGTTCGACCGCAAGGTCGCGGCGAACGTGCCGACCGGGATGCCGGGCCGCGGGCAGGTCGCGGAGAAGCTGCACTTCCTGGGTGCGCTCCCGCGGATCGACGGCTCGCACGAGGCTGCGGACCTGTCGCAGGCCACGGCCGCGTTCGTGGCGGCGGTGAAGTCGAACTGGGCGGGGGCCGCGGCTCCCGGGGTACGGCTGCTGCCGCGGCTGCTGCACGCCGACCAGCTGCCCAAGGGCGGGGAGTTCCCCGGCCGCGGGATCTCGATCGGCATCGACGAGACCGACCTGGAGCCGGTGTTCCTCGACTTCGAGACGGATCCGTTCCTGCTCGTCTTCGGCGAGAGCGAGTCCGGCAAGACGAACCTGCTGCGGCTGATCGCCCAGCGGATCGCGGAGCGGTACCGCCCGGACCAGGCGAAGCTCGTCGTGGGCGACTACCGGCGCGGCCTGCTCGGGGCGCTTCCGGAGGAGCACCTGCTGGAGTACGCGCCGATGTCGAGCTCGCTGCAGATGCACATGGAGGCGCTGGGCGGGGTGTTCGCCCGCCGGCAGCCGCCGGCCGACGTCACCCCGCAGCAGCTGCGCGACCGCAGCTGGTGGACGGGCCCGGACGTGTTCATCGTCATCGACGACTTCGACCTCGTGGCCACCAGCCAGGGCAACCCGCTGGCGCAGCTGGTGGAGTTCCTGCCGTTCGCCCGGGACACCGGCGTCCGCTTCATCATCGCGCGCAACTCGGCGGGGGCCTCGCGGTCGCTGTACGAGCCGTTCATGCAGCGGATCAAGGAGCTGGGGGCGCAGGGTCTGGTGCTGTCCGGAGACCCGTCCGAGGGCGATCTCGTCGGAAATGTCCGTCCGCGTCCGATGCCGCCGGGCCGGGCCTACTTCGCCTCGCGCAAGCGGGGGACGTCGCTGATCCAGCTGGGGCGGATGCCGGGGATGTGAGGAACTGAGATCAAGTCGTGATGCCAACCCGGGGAAACCCTCCCCTGGCGGGGTCGCAACACCGATAATCGGGAGCGAAGACCTCAGCAGCACCGCACCACACCGCGAGGAAAGGCCGCACATGGGCACTCAGCAGGAGAAGGACGAGCTGTACGCGCTCGACATCAGCGGCGTGGAGTGGGAGGGCCCGCCCGGCACCAGCCCGAGCGAGGAGCGGGTCGAGATCGCCAAGCTGCCCGGGGGCGCGGTGGCCATGCGGTCCTCGCTGGACCCGGACACCGTGCTGCGCTACACGGCCGCCGAGTGGGAGGCCTTCGTGCTCGGCGCCCGGGACGGGGAGTTCGACCTCCGCTAGCGGATCCGGATCCGGATCTGGATCCGCAGGCGCCGAGGCAGACGCGGATGCAGACGCTGATGGGGCGCGCCCGGTTCGGGCGCGCCCCATCAATGCGTTCGGACTCGGCGTACCGGGCTCAGAAGGCCTCGGTGAACAGGCGCGAGGCCTTCACGTCGGTGGCGCGGTAGTCGCCCTTGCCCTGCTCGATGAGCTGGGCGACCTTCTCCAGGGTCTGCTTCATGTGGTGGGCCCGGCCCTTGTAGTCGCGCTGGAGGCCGACGTACGCGGTGTGCGCCTCACCGTCCCAGGTGTCGGTGACGACCTTCAGCGCAGTGCCCATGGTCTCCAGATCCTTGATGATCTGGTCGGAGATCGCACGGATCCGGTCGGCCATCTGCTGGACAGTTTCATACCGGACCCGGGTGTGGCCGTCGTTACCAGACATGTTCTTCTCCTTCGCGCTGAGGTAGGGGTGACAGGCTTACGGCGCCGCGTCAGACGCCGTTGAGGCCCGAGGTGTTGCCCGGCGCGGTCATGGACTGGACGCTCTTGAACGCCTGACGGACCTCGTCGTCCTGGGCGTTGCTCAGGTTCTTGGTCTGCGACACCGCGTTGTGCAGGACCCCGAGCAGCTGACGGATCTTGTCGTGGTCCTCGTTCACCACCGTCTGCGCGGTGATGAAGCCGGAGGCACCCACACCGGTCCAGCCGGCGCTCACCGTCGCGATGATGTCGGCCAGCTCGCGGGACTGACGGGTCACAGCGTCAGCCGTGTCGGAAATCCTGTCCTTCGCCTTGACGATGGGATCGTCTGCAAGGCCGAAATTGTCATTCATCCGAAGCTCCTCACTTCTCAATTCACCGGCAGAACCGGTGGATTGCGTGGCGGAGCGGACGTTCCGTGGCATGGTATCGAGCCACGCGCACAACAGGAGTCCCCCTCCGCTTCACGCCATCCCCCGATCACAGTCGTGAAGTCTGCTGTCACTCTAGCCAGTTCGGCTGACAGGCCCAACACCGGACCCACCACTCGCCCTCGGGAACCGCGGCTGTTCACTGCAAACGGCGTCGGCGGCCGCGGGCATCCCGGACCACGGTCGCGGTCCCGGCGATGACGGCGATGAGTACGGCGCCGATCCCGAGGGCGTACGTGCCGAACCGCTCCTCGCGCTCCTGGGCCGTCTCCGTCAAGTGCATCGCGGCCGCCTCCGGGGCAGCCGCCGGGGGCGGGCCGGGGTCCGGTACGGGGGCCTTCGGCGTTTCGCGGTCCTGCGTGACCGCGCGCACCGGGTCGACGACGCCCCAGCCGACATAGTCGTCCCGGCCCTTGACCGAGCGCTCGGCGGTGCCCTCGATCTGCCAGATGACCTGCTGCGGGGTCCACGTCGGGTGCTTGGCACGCAGCAGGGCGGCGAGCCCGGCCACGTACGGGGCGGAGAAGCTGGTGCCGTTGTCGATGCACTGCCCGAAGCCCGGGACGGTGGAGACCATGTCGACGCCGGGCGCCGCCACCCCGATGAAATCGCCGGGCTGGGAGAACGCGGCCCGCTCGTTGTTGCGGTCCGAGGAGGCCACGGCCAGCACACCGGGGAAGGCCGCCGGGTAGGTCTTGCGCTTCTCGCCGCTCAGCCCGTCGTTGCCCGCCGAGGCCACCACGACGACGCCCGCCTCGACGGCCTTGCGGACGGCCTGGCCGAGCTTGGAGTCCGCGCTCAGCGGTACGTCGGTGTCCTGCGAGATGTTGATGACCTTGGCGCCCTTGGACACGGCGTGGTCGACCGCCTGGCTCAGGGTGTCGGCGTTGCCCTTGCCCTGGCCGTCGTTCTGCCGGATGGGGATGATCGTGGCCTCCGGGGCCAGGCCGACGAAGCCGGTGCCCTGCTGGGGGCGGGCCGCGATCAGCCCGGCGACCTTGGTGCCGTGCCCGACCGTGTCGTTCGTGCCGTCGCCGCCCTTGGGGTCGACGAAGTCCTTGCCCGCGCCCGTGTCGAGCGCGCCGCTGAGCTGCGGGTTGGCCCGGTCCACCCCGGTGTCGATGACCGCGACGCGGACGCTTTCCCCCTTGGCGTCCTTGCCCTTGGTCTGCGCCCAGAGCGCGTCGAGCAGCAGCCGCTGGAGGGCCCAGGGGCGGTCCGCGATCTGCTTCTTCATGGGGAAGGTGCACTCCCCGGCGCCGGCCAGGCGCAGGGCGGGGGCGTGTACCGGCTCCGGGTGCGTACGGGCCCCGGGCTGCGGTGCGGCGCCGGTGGTGCCGGACATCGCGAGGAGGGCGAGGGCCGCGGTCAGGAGGGCGCCGCGCGGGTACGTGTGCTTCGTCGACTTCATCGGCTTCGTCGGCTGGGGCATCGGCGTACTCCTCACGAACCCTGCGGCTGACGGGCGGAGTTGGTGTCCAGGCGCGGGCCCTTGGACAGGAACTCCGACCATGCGATGGGGACCATGGCCGGCACCACGCCGCCGTAGCCGAGCCGGATCTGCGCCTGGCTGGCCTCGGGCCGGCCGTCCGTGGAACCGCCCTGGGCCTGCTGGTTGGGGGCGCCGATCTTCGACTGCTCGGCGTCGCTGTCGCCGTTGGCCTGTACGGCGTACCGCAGCCCGGTGTCGGTGACGAGGAACAGGGAGCCGCCGGCGGTGGTCTGCTTGCCCTGGACCTGGGTGTAGAGCAGGCCCGAGCCCGGGGTGACGTACGAACTCGTGCCGCTCGCGGCGATGTCGATGGGGAAGCCGGTGCCGGCCCAGGTGCTCAGCGTCTGGTTGCCCTGGCCGTCGACGGCGCGCAGGACGTTGCACACGGTGTCGCGGTCGCCGGGGCCCGATCCGGAGCCCGAGCCGGGCGCGGCCGACCCCGTGGGGGTGGCGTGGTTGATCTGGGCGGACTTCCGCTGCGGCCACTTGGCCTCGGCCTTGAAGGGGGTGGCCTCCGGGTTGAGGGACTGGAGGTCCACCTCGTGGGGCTTGCCGTTCATGTTGAGGACGTCGGTCGCGGGCGAGGAGATCAGCAGCCAGGCCACGAACTCGGAGACCGGCGCGACCTTGCCGGGCAGGACGACGTAGTGCTGTGTGCCGGAACCGGTCTGCGCCAGCAGCACCATGCCGACCTTGTTGTCGGCGGTGCCCAGGCCCTGGACGCGGGCGTCCGCACCGGCCTCGGCGGGCAGCTTCGGAAACTCCAGCGCGTCACCGGAGTTGAGGGTCGCCAGCCACTCCTCGGTGACCTGCTGCGGGACGGCGCCCGTGCCGACCAGGGCGTTGGTGATCTTCCCGGCGTCCGCCGAGCCCTCGGGGAACTTGTACTTCGTACCGGCCGCGTCGACGAGGTAGCGCTCCTTGGCCGCGCCCGTGCTCTGGACGTACAGCACCTGGGTGTCGCCGACCTTGCGGCCGTCGTCCATCAGGCCCGCCTCGCGGTCGGCGAGGACGAACGCGGCGGTCTGCACGCCCTTGCCGTTGCCGCCGGGCTGCTGGCAGACGGCCCAGCGCTTGGCCTTGCCGGCGTCCTCCTTGGCGGGCAGCCGGTCGGGCGCGTAGGGGATTCCGATGATGGGGCCGCGCGGCGGCTTGCCGGCGTCCAGCACCTTGTCCTCGACCTGGATGACCTTGAACTTCTGCGGGTCCAGGAGGAGTCGGGCGGAGGCGAGGTTCAGGACGGGGTGCAGACGGGTCTGGTCCTTGCCCTTCACCTTGGTCGACAGGACCACGTACCGGGTCGTCGACTGCTTGCCGACGATCACCGTGGTGCCGGGCTCGTCCCACCCCTTGGGAGCCTGCGGCTTGAACATGCCCCAGGCACCGAAACCGGCGAGCACGAGCGTCCCGACGATCACACTGGGCAGGACCGCGCGCAACGGCCTGGGCGCGCCCTCCTCGGTGCCCGTGGCGGACGGCTGAAGGAACGCGGCCACGGTGCGCCGCTTCGCAAAGGTGTACGCGTTGAGTTCATCGCGTCGTGATGCCATGACCGCCTGCTTCTCCCCGCACAGCCCGTTCGGTGACCGCGGTCCCCGGGCCTCGATTGTCGGACCGGGCACCTACTATGCCTCTTGACGGAGGGTAGGCAGGTCCCGGGTAGGGTGCGGTGGCCGCTCAGCGCCTTCCCGAGCGGGGTAATCGGGGTAATCAGGGCTTGTTGGGGTGGATCGGGGTCCGGGGCCGTGCGGCGGATGTCGCGCGGCGGCGGGGTTCCCGGGGTCCGCCCCTGGGGCCACCTCCCAGCGGTAGCTGGGGGAGAAAGGGAAGGTGCGCGAGTGATGGCCACCGCGACGGAGCCGCAGGCGGCCGCGGCCGCACCCGTACGCGGCGGAGTGACGCCGCATCCGAGGGCCGGAGCGGGCCGGTTCGGGCCGTTCCGATTGCAACAGCTCGTCCTGCTCCAGGTCGCCGCGGCCGCGCTGCTGGTGGCGTGGGTGATCGAACCGATGCTGCTGATTCCCGCCGGTGTGCTGGCGCTGGTCCTCGTGGTCCTCGCGGTCGTACGCCGGCATCAGCGCTCGCTGCCCGACTGGATCGGCAGCGTGCTCGCGCTGCGCGCCCGGCGCCGCCGCGCCGCGTCCTTCACCTTGCCCGCGGGCACCGAGCCGGGGCTGGCGCCGCTGGTCGAGGCGGATCCGGCGCTGCGGACGCGGACGTTCAGCGATCGCGAGCGGCGCCCGGTGGGGATGATCGGCGACGGGACCTTCCTGACGGCGGTCGTCCAGGTGGACATGGACGCCACCGCGCTGCGGCCCGACCGGTCGGCGCGGCCGCTGCCGCTCGCCGTCGTACGGGACGTCCTCGAAGTGGACGGCATCCGGCTGGAGTCGGCGCAGCTGGTGCAGCACACCCAGCCGGCGCCGGCCCCGCATCTCCCCGCCCAGTCGATGGCCACCCGCAACTACGCGCCGCTCCAGGCCCGGACGGGCACTCCGGCGGTGCGGCTCACCTGGATCGCCCTCAAGCTCGACCCGGAGCTGTGCCCGGACGCGGTCGCCGCGCGCGGCGGCGGACTCGCGGGGGCGCAGCGCTGTGTGGTGCGGGCGGCGGACCAGTTGGCGAGCCGGCTGGCAGGTGCCGGGTTCCGGGCCAGCGTCCTGACCGAGCAGGAGCTGACGGCCGCGCTGGCGACGTCCTCGTGCGCGAACCCGATGGCGATCACCCAGGCGGGGCGCTCGGCCAGCACGGGACGGCGTACGGAGGAGACCGCGCGGGCGTGGCGCTGCGACGACCGGCGGCACACCACGTACTGGATAAGCCGCTGGCCGCAGTTGGGCGGCGCGGGGGCGGCACTGCCGCAATTCGTGGCGCTGCTGACCTCGCTGCCCGCGCTGGCGACGACCTTCAGCCTGACCATGTCCCCGGCCGAGCGCCACGGCGTCACGCTGACCGGGCATGTACGGGTCTCCGGGCGCAGTGACGAGGAGCTGGTGGCCGCGCGCAGGGAACTGGAGCGGACGGCGCGGGGCGTGAAGACCGGGCTGGTGCGGCTCGACCGTGAACAGGTGCCGGGGCTGCTGGCCTCGCTGCCGCTGGGAGGGGCGCGATGAGGGTGGGGTACGGGCTGGTGGGTCCGCGGCGGGAGCGGCATGTGGTGCCCGCGGCGGATCTGGACGCGCTGGCACTGCCCGTCGGGGACGACGGGGTCGTCATCGGCGTGGACGCCGAGGGGCGGTCGGCGGTGCTCGGCATCAACCGGCCGACGCCGTACGAGGTGACGCTGATCGGCGGTCTGTGGACGGCGCAGGTGCTGGCGCTGCGGGCGGCGGCCACGGGTGCGCGGGTGGCGGTGGAGACCGGGCGCGGGCAGGTGTGGTCCGGGCTGGCCCAGGCGGCGGGCGGCGGACAGCCGTGCGTGACGCTGCACGACGTGGGCAGGGTGCCGCCGCAGGGTGCGTCGGCGGGCAGCCCGGTGCTGGTGATCCGCGACTGCGGGATGCGGCCGCCGCGCGGGCGCGTGGTGGCGGGCCCCTGGCAGTCGGTGCTCACGCTGCTGCCGTACTTGAGCCCGACGGCGCCGAGGCTGCTGCGGAACTCGGCGCTGGTGGGTGTGCAGCGGGTGTCCCCGGACGAGGCGGAGCAGATCGGCGGCCTGATGAACCTGCCGCGGCGGGCGGTGGATTCACTGCCGACGCTGGGCGACGGGGTGACGCTGTGGTGCACACCGCGGGACCGGCAGTTCGTGATGACCCAGGGGACGGACGCGGAGACGGGGCTGCTGGGGGCTGCGCGGCGGATCGACTGAGCCGGGTTGCGGGCGCGGGGTTGTGGGCCGGGGGGCCGTGGTGGGGGCTTGGTGGTGTCACCGGCGCGGGTGCGGGTGGGGGTTCCGGGGGGATGGCCCATCGGTCGCCGTTTGAGGCGGCGGTGGCCGGGGGCCGGGGTGGCCTGTAGGGAGGAGTTGACGGCCGCCTGGCCCTGGTGGGGGCGACCTCACGAAGTCGGGCTGTGGCGTCCCGCAGGGTGGGGCCCGCCCATGGGGGGCGGGTTTTGGTGGCGGGGCACGATTAGGCTGAGCGTGGCGCGGTGTCGAGGTAGGCGCCAGACCAGTGTTCGACAGACCAGGAGGACCAGTGAGCGGCGATCGGAACGAGAGGCGCGGCGGGACGTGGGACGTCCCGACGGACGATCAGTCCGACGCGGAGCCCGAGGTGACGGGCGAGTTCACCATCGACTACACCCCGCCGGCCTGGTACACGCAGGGCACGGCGGCGACACCGGTCCCGAGCCTTCCTGAGGGCAGCGGCTTCAAACCCCACCACCCGTCGGACGTGACCGCGCCCCCGACGATGCGGATCGCTCCGCCGGCGCCGCGTACCCCGGCCGACGAGGGAGCCGCGCCGGCCGCGTTCACCACGCCTGCCCCTGCCCCTGCCCCGGCTCCTTTCGGGACCCCGGCACCGTTCACGGCCCCGGCCTCGGCTCCGGCTCCGGCTCCGGCTCCGGCTCCGGCTCCGGCCGACGCTCCGCCCGCGCCGTTCCCGGTCCCGGCTCCGACTCCGACTCCGGCTCCGCTCGGGGCCACGCCTCCGGCGCCGGTCGCCGAGGCGGCCCTGCCGTTCCCGGCCCCGGCGCAGGCCCCCTTCGGGACCCCCGCACCGTTCACGACCCCGGCCGGGGAAGCGTCTGCACCGCTCCCGGCCCCCGCCGAGACTCCGGCACCGGCCCGGATTGAAGCCGCGCCGACGCCGTTCGCCGCCCCGGCGGAGACCGCGGCGCCCGCACCGTTCACCACCCCTGGGCCTGCCTCCGTCGGGGGGCACGCCACCGGCCCGGCCCCGGCCGGCGAAGCGCCTGCGCCTGCTCCCTTCGGGGGACACACCCCCAGCCCGGCCACGGCCAACGGGGAAGGCACGCCCGCTGGGTCCACCGCCCCGGCACCCACCCCGGCCACGGGCGACGCTCCGCCCGCGCCGTTCGCCGCCCCGGCCCCCGCCGAGACCTCGGCTCCCGCACCGGCTCCCGAGCCGTTCACCGCCCCCGCGCCTACCTCCTTCGGGGGGCACGCCCCCGACCCGGCCCCGGCCGACGACGCACCCGCGCCTGCACCTTTCGGGGGACACACCCCCAGCCCGGCCACAGCCGACGGGGAAGGCACGCCCGCCGCGTTCACCGCCCCGGCACCCACCCCGGCCACGGGCGACGCTCCGCCCGCGCCGTTCGCCGCCCCGGCCCCCGCCGAGACCTCGGCTCCCGCACCGGCTCCCGAGCCGTTCACCGCCCCCGCGCCTACCCCCTTCGGGGGGCACGCCCCCGACCCGGCCCCGGCCGACGACGCACCCGCGCCTGCACCTTCCGGGGGACACACCCCCAGCCCGGCCCCGGCCAACGGGGAAGGCGCGCCGGCCGCGACGGCTCCCTTCGGGGGGCCGGCTCCGGCCGATGGCGTGCCCGCGCCGGTAGACGCTCCGCCCGCCCCCTCCCCGTACGCGGCGCCCGCCCCGGCGGCCGAGGCTCCCGCGCCTGCCCCCTTCGGGGGGCCCGCGCCCGTCGGGCCGTACGCGGCTCCGGCGCCGGTGCCGGGCCCCGGTGGGGAGCAGCCGTTCGGGGGGGCCGGCCGCGAACTGCCGTCGCTGCCTCCCGTGTTCTCGGGCTCCGGGCCGCAGGGCGGGTACGGGTTCCCGCACCCCGGGCCCGTACAGCCACAGCCACAGCCGCAGCCGCAGGCCCCGTACGACCCCCGCGCCGGCGCGCAGTGGCCCACCGGGCAGCCGTCCCAGCCGCAGCCGCAGCCGCAGCCGCAGCAGTACGACCCCCACCACCCGGCCGGCCAGGCCACCGGTGGGGCTCCCCTCGGCTACACCGCCGCCGTCGAGCTGTCCTCCGACCGCCTCCTGCGCGCCAAGCAGAAGCCCAAGCCCCAGCGCTCCGGCTTCCGCTTCGGCGGAAAGGCCGCCGAGGCCGAGCGCCTGCGCAAGCTGGAGCTCATCCGCACCCCGGTGATGTCCTGCTACCGCATCGCCGTCATCAGCCTCAAGGGCGGCGTCGGCAAGACCACGACCACCACCGCCCTCGGCGCCACCCTCGCCACCGAGCGCCAGGACAAGATCCTGGCCATCGACGCGAACCCCGACGCCGGCACCCTCGGCCGCCGCGTCCGCCGCGAGACCGGGGCCACGATCCGGGACCTCGTCCAGGCGATCCCGTACCTGAACTCGTACATGGACATCCGGCGGTTCACCTCCCAGGCCCCCTCCGGCCTGGAGATCATCGCCAACGACGTGGACCCGGCCGTCTCCACGACGTTCAACGACGAGGACTACCGCCGCGTCATAGAGACGCTCGGCCGCCAGTACCCGATCATCCTCACCGACTCGGGCACCGGTCTCCTGTACTCCGCCATGCGTGGCGTCCTGGACCTCGCCGATCAGCTGATCATCATCTCGACGCCGTCCGTCGACGGCGCCAGCAGCGCGAGCACCACGCTCGACTGGCTCTCGGCCCACGGGTACGCCGACCTCGTCTCCCGCTCCCTCACCGTCATCTCGGGAGTCCGCGAGACCAGCAAAATGATCAAGATCGAAGACATCGTGCAGCACTTCGAGACCCGCTGCCGCGGCGTCGTCGTGGTCCCGTTCGACGAGCACCTCGCGACCGGCGCCGAGGTCGACCTCGACCTGATGCGGCCCAAGACGCGCGAGGCGTACTTCACCCTCTCCGCCCTCGTGGCCGAGGACTTCATCCGCGCGCAGCAGCAGGCTCCCCAGCACCACTGGGGCCAGCCTCAGCAGCACCAGCCCCAGCAGCCGCAGCCCCCGGCCGGGCAGCAGCAGCAGCAGCAGCCGCCGTACGGTCAGCCCCAGGGCCAGCCCCAGTACCAGCAGCCCCCTCAGCCGCAGCAACCGCAGCAGCCCCAGCCCTACGGACAGCCCTACCCGCAGCCCGGCCAGCCGTGGCAGCCCCAGCCCCAGCCCCCGCAGCCCGGCGAACCCCCGCGCGACCCCCGCCTCGGCTGACGCGAAGAGGGCCCGTACCGTCCCACCACGGGACAGTACGGGCCCTCACTCGTTCCAGCCGGTTCAGCGCTCCGCGTCGTACTCCTCGGTCAGCAGCCGCGCCCGCTTCACGTCGTCCGCGATCGCCTCCAGCAGCCCGTCCAGCGACTCGAACTTCGCCATCCCCCGCACGTACGCGAGGAAGTCGATGGTCACGTGCATGCCGTACAGCTCCAGCCCGACCCGGTCGATCGCGTACGCCTCCACGGTCCGCTCAGTGGCGTCGAACTGCAGGTTCGTCCCCACCGAGATCGCCGCCGGCATCCGCTCTCCGCCCGCCGTCAGCCAGCCCGCGTACACCCCGTCGGCCGGGATCGCGGTGTGCGGCGCCGTCTCGACGTTCGCCGTCGGGTAGCCGAGCTCGCGCCCGCGCTGCGCACCGCGCACCACGACGCCCTCGACCCGGTGCGGGCGGCCCAGGACCTCGGCCGCGCCCTCCACATCGCCCTCGGCGACGAGCTTGCGCGCCAGGGTCGAGGAGAACGGAACGCCGCCGCCCGCCTCGCCGCGCTCCACCAAGTCCACGACGTCGACCTCGTAGTCGTACGTGGCGCCCAGCTCGCGGAGGAAGTCGACATTCCCGGCGGCCCGGTGGCCGAAGCGGAAGTTCGGGCCCTCGATGACGGCGCGGGCGTGCAGCTTGTCCACGAGCACCTTCACGATGAAGTCGGCCGGGGACAGCTGCGAGAACTCCGCCGTGAACGGCAGGATCAGCAGCGCGTCCACACCCAGCCCGGCCATCAGTTCGGCGCGCCGGTCGTAGGGGGCCAGGATCGGCGGGTGGCTGCCGGGGCGCACGACCTCGCTGGGGTGCGGGCTGAAGGTGACGACGACGGACGGGACGCCGAGCGCGCGCGCCTTGGCCACGGCCCGCCCGATGATCAGCTGATGGCCCCGGTGCACGCCGTCGTACGAGCCGATGGTGACGACGCTGCGTCCCCAGTCCTGGGGGATGTCCTCCAAGCCACGCCAGCGCTGCACTGTGACCGCTCCTCGCCCGAACCCGTGTAGTCCCTGTACTGATTGCAGGTCTAAGACTGCCATGCTGCTGCCCGGTGCCCCGCATCGGCATCTGGCTCCGGGCCGCTCCATGTCAGGTCGCGGCCCGGGCCGGGTCCGGAGGGTGGGTCAGGTCACATCAGGACCGTGGCTCCGGTCACACCCCCGCGCCTCGCGACGGTAGGCAAACGAAGATCAGCAGGAAGAGCACGCGAGGCGAAAGCGCCCCCTTACGCTCCCCGCAGTCACTCCGAGCGCCTGCTCGGACGGGTGAATAACAGGCCCCGGGTGGATAGACACCTACCCGAGGGGGGTCGTGGAGCGGTGAGCCGCCGTCGATGTGCGCTCACCGCTCCACGTCAACAAAAGAACAGCCTCAGACGAAGACCGCCAGCGACTTCGCCTTGCCGCCCTTGCTCTCCACGAGCCCGAGCAGCTCGCCCTTCGGCCCGTAGACCGCGACCGTCCTGCCGGCCTCGTACTCGTCCGGCATCTCGATCCGCACGCCGTTGGCGAGCAGCGAGGCCCGCCGGGCGTCCAGGTCCCAGCGAGGGAAGGCCGCGGCGGCCGCCTCGCCGATCGGCATGACGGTCAGCTCCTCCTGGAGCTGGTCCAGCGTCCGCGCCCGGTCGAGCTTGTACGGCCCGACCCGCGTGCGCCGCAGCGCGGTCAGGTGCCCGCCGACGCCCAGGTCGGCGCCCAGGTCACGGGCCAGAGCGCGGATGTACGTACCGCTGGAGCAGACGACGGACACGACGAGGTCGATGACCTTGGTGCCGTCCTCGGCCTCCGCGTCCCGCATGTCGTAGACCTGGAACGAGGAGATCGTCACCGGCCGGGCCGGGATCTCGAAGTCTTCGCCGTCCCGCGCGCGCTTGTAGGAGCGCACACCGTTGATCTTGATGGCGCTGACCTTGGACGGGATCTGCATGATCTCGCCGGTCAGCTTGGCGATGCCCGCGTCCACCGCCTCGCGGGTCACCCGGGAGGCGTCCGTCGAGGAGGTGGTGTCGCCCTCGGCGTCGTCCGTCAGGGTGTTCTGCCCGAGACGGATCGTGCCGAGGTACTCCTTCTCCGTCAGCGCGAGGTGTCCGAGGAGCTTGGTCGCCTTCTCGACGCCCAGCACCAGGACACCCGTGGCCATCGGGTCGAGCGTGCCGGCGTGGCCCACGCGGCGGGTCTTGGCGATCCCGCGCATCTTGGCGACCACGTCGTGCGAAGTGAAGCCGGACGGCTTGTCGACGATGACAAGGCCGTCCGGCGTCTTCCCTGCGTTGGTGCTCATTCCGCGGCTGCGTCCTCGTCGTCGTCCTCGCCCGGCTTCTTGTACGGGTCGGCGTCACCGGCGTACTGCGCGCCGGAGGACACCTCTCGTACCTGGGCGTCGGAGGAGCGCGCCTTGTCGAGGAGGTCCTCGATGGTCTTGGCGGTCTCCGGGAGTGCGTCCGCCACGAAGGTCAGGGTGGGCGTGAACTTGGTTCCCGCCGCCCGGCCGACCGCGGAGCGCAGTACGCCCTTGGCGCTCTCCAGGCCCGCTGCCGCGCTGGCCCGGTCCTCGTCGTCGCCGTAGACCGTGTAGAAGACCGTGGCCTCCCGCAGGTCGCCGGTGACCCGGGTGTCGGTGATGGTCACGTGCGTACCGAGTCGGGGGTCCTTGACACCGCGCAGCAGCTTCTCTGCCACCACCTCCCGGATGAGGTCCGCCAGCTTCTTCGCCCGCGCATTGTCGGCCACTGGTCCGTCTCCTTCTTATGTCTTGCAGTCAGTCTTCATCACCGTGGAGCTGCCGTCGTGCCGACAGCAGCTCCACTTCCGGACGCGCCGCGACCAGCCGCTCACAGCGGTCCAGTACGTCCGACACGAACCCCGCGTCCCCACTCACCAGGGCGACCCCTATACGGGCCCTGCGGTGCAGGTCCTGGTCGCCCACCTCAGCCGCGCTCACGGAGAACTTGCGTTGGAGCTCGGCAACGATGGGCCGGACGACGGAGCGTTTCTCCTTCAGCGAATGAACGTCGCCGAGGAGCAGATCGAAGGACAGAGTCCCCACGTACATGCAGTTCCGGATATCCCGCCGGTGCGGGTTCGGTGGCCTGCCGGCCAACGCGCGGCAGGGTCACCAGAACCGTACACGCAACGGCCGGGGCCGATCGACGGATATTCCGCCGACCGGCCCCGGTGCTGCGAGTCCTACGACTCGACCTACGACACGGTGCGAACCGCCTCGCGCTTACGCGCGGGGCTTCTCGCGCATCTCGTACGTCGCGATGACGTCGTCGATCTTGATGTCGTTGTAGCTGCCGAGGTTGATACCGCCCTCGAAGCCTTCGCGAATCTCGGTGACGTCGTCCTTGAAGCGGCGCAGACCGGAGATGGTGAGGTTCTCGGCGATGACCTTGCCATCGCGCAGGAGCCGCGCCTTGGTGTTGCGCTTGACCTCGCCGGAGCGGATGAGAACACCGGCGATGTTGCCCAGCTTGGACGAGCGGAAGATCTCGCGGACCTCCGCCGTACCGAGCTCGACCTCTTCGTACTCCGGCTTGAGGAGACCCTTCAGGGCCGCCTCGATCTCCTCGATGGCCTGGTAGATCACCGAGTAGTAGCGGACGTCGACGCCCTCGCGGTCCGCCATCTGCGCGGCACGGCCGGCCGCACGGACGTTGTAACCGATGACGATGGCGTCGGAGCCCATCGCCAGCGAGATGTCGGACTCGGTGACCGCACCCACACCGCGGTGCAGGACGCGGATGTCGACCTCTTCACCGACGTCGAGCTGGAGCAGCGAGGACTCGAGAGCCTCGACCGCACCGGACGCGTCGCCCTTGATGATGAGGTTGAGTTCCTGGACCAGACCGGCCTTGAGGACCGAGTCGAGGTCTTCCAGGGACACCCGGCGGACGCGCTTGGCGAAGTTGGCGTTGCGCTCACGCGCAGCACGCTTCTCGGCGATCTGACGGGCCGTACGGTCCTCGTCGACGACGAGGAAGTTGTCGCCGGCGCCGGGGACGTTGGTGAGACCCAGGACCAGGACGGGGGTCGACGGACCCGCTTCCTCGACGTTGTTGCCCTTGTCGTCGAGCATGGCGCGCACTCGGCCGTAGGCGTCGCCCACGACCATCGTGTCGCCGACGCGGAGGGTACCG
Organism: Streptomyces sp. ISL-87; assembly: GCF_018614095.1. Lineage (GTDB taxonomy): Bacteria > Actinomycetota > Actinomycetes > Streptomycetales > Streptomycetaceae > Streptomyces. The sequence continues at coordinate 30,440 of NZ_JAGGOY010000102.1, forward strand.
CGCTGGACGAGGACGGTGGCGACGGCACCGCGGCCGCGGTCGAGGTGGGACTCGATCGCAATACCCTGAGCGTCCTGCTCCGGGTTGGCGCGGAGGTCGAGCGAGGCGTCGGCGGTGAGGACGACGGCCTCGAGCAGGGAGTCGATGTGCAGACCCTGCTTGGCGGAGATGTCGACGAACATCGTGTCGCCGCCGTACTCCTCGGCGACCAGACCGAACTCGGTGAGCTGACCGCGCACCTTGACCGGGTCGGCACCCTCGACGTCGATCTTGTTGACCGCGACGACGATCGGGACGCCGGCGGCCTTGGCGTGGTTGAGCGCCTCGATCGTCTGCGGCATGACGCCGTCGTTGGCCGCGACCACGAGGATCGCGATGTCGGTCGACTTCGCACCACGGGCACGCATGGCGGTGAACGCCTCGTGACCCGGGGTGTCGATGAAGGTGATGCGACGCTCTTCTTCGTTGACCTCGGTGGAGACCTGGTACGCACCGATGTGCTGCGTGATGCCGCCGGCCTCGCCCGCAACGACGTTCGTCTTGCGGATGGCGTCGAGCAGTCGGGTCTTACCGTGGTCGACGTGACCCATGACGGTCACGACCGGCGGACGCGGCATGAGGTATTCCTCGCCGCCCTCGTCCTCGCCGAACTCGATGTCGAAGCCCTCGAGGAGCTCGCGGTCCTCTTCCTCCGGGCTGACGATCTGAACCGTGTAGTTCATCTCGCCGGCCAGCATCTCGAGCGTCTCGTCGGAGACGGACTGCGTGGCAGTGACCATCTCGCCGAGGTTCATCATCACGGCGACGAGCGACGCCGGGTTGGCGTTGATCTTCTCCGCGAAGTCGGTGAGGGAGGCACCGCGCGACAGGCGAACGGTCTCGCCCTGGCCGCGAGGCAGCATCACGCCGCCGACGGACGGGGCCTGCATGGCCTCGTACTCCTGGCGCCTCTGACGCTTGGACTTGCGACCACGACGGGCCGGACCGCCGGGACGGCCGAAGGCACCCTGCGTGCCACCACGGGCACCGGGACCACCGGGACGCCCGCCGAAGCCGGGACGACCGCCGCCGCCGGCACCAGCCGGACCGCCGCCGAAGCCGCCACCACCGGGACGCGGGCCGCCGAAGCCGCCGCCGCCACCGGGACGCGAGCCCGGACCGGCCGGACGACCGGCGAAGCCGCCGCCCGCGGGACGACCTGCGCCGCCACCGGGACGAGCGCCGCCCGCACCGGGACCACGGCCACCGGGGCCGCCGCCGGGACGGGGACCGGGACCACCGGCAGCGGGACGCTGCGGCATCATGCCCGGGTTCGGACGGTTACCGCCGGGAGCACCGCCAGGGCCGCCGGCACCAGGACGTGCGCCCTGCGGACGGGGCATGCCGCCCGGGGTCGGACGACCCGCACCGGGACCCTGCGGACGCGGAGCGCCACCGGGACCACCCTGCGGGCGGGGAGCACCCTGGCCGCCGCCGGCGCCGGGGGCACCGGGACGGGGAGCGCCGGCCGGACGGGGCGCCTGCGGGCGCGCCATGCCGGTGGAGCCACCAGAGGTGAACGGGTTGTTGCCCGGACGGGGACCCGCCGGACGGGCGCCCTGCGGACGCGGAGCCGCGCCACCGGGACGCTGCGCCTGGGCACCGGGGGCGGTGCCGGCCGGGCGCGGGGCGCCGGGACGAGCGCCGGCCTGGCCACCCTGACCACCCTGGGCCGCCGGACGCTGCTGCGCCGGACGGGGGCCGGGGGCCGCGGCGGCGGGACGCTCGGTGCGCGCCGGGGCGGCCGGAGCCGCCGGAGGCGCGGAGAACTCGGTCGCCACGGGAGCCGCCGGAGCGGGCTTCGGGGCGGCCGGAGCCTTGGGACCGGGACGCGGGCCGGAGGCGGCCGGAGTCACCGGGGCGCTGACGGCCGGAGCCTCGGCAGCGGCGGGCTTGGGAGCCACCGGTGCGCCGGGCTTCGGGGCAGCAGGACGTGCCGCGGCGGCCGGGGACGGCGCTGCGGGCTTTGCGGGCGCGGCCTTGCGGGGCGCGCCGGGCTTCGCAGCGGGCTTGCCGGCGTTGCCGCCGGGCCCCTGCAGTGCGTCAGTCAACTTGCGTACAACCGGCGCCTCGATCGTCGAGGACGCCGAACGGACGAATTCACCGAGTTCTTGGAGCTTGGCCATGACGACCTTGCTCTCGACCCCGAACTCCTTGGCGAGTTCGTATACCCGGACCTTAGCCACTTCGCTCCTTTTAGGTCCGGGTTACGCCGGACCGTTGCTACTTCATGGGCGTACTCATCGCGTACTCATCGAGTGCTCATCGCAATCTCGACCTACTTCCAACTCGCGAGGTACCTGACCGCACGGGGTATCCGTGCCGTTCTACGTCTTACGGTGTCGCCTCGGCCTGAACGGCCAGGACTGTGCGCAGTTCCGTCGTGTCGAGCGCTCCGGCGGACCGGAGGGCCCGGGGGAACGCCCGGCGGCGGACCGCCTGGTCGAGGCAGACCACGGCAGGGTGCACATATGCACCCCGGCCGGGCAGCGTACCGCGTGGATCGGGGACGCATTCGTCCTCGATCGCCACGATGCGCAGCAGATCGCTCTTGGCCGCTCGCTCCCGACACCCCACACAGGTTCGTTCGGGGCATGCGCGGGCTTGCGTCCGGCCAGACACGCCTAAGTCTACCTCCCCGCACCGACCTCACCCCTTCGGGCGAAAAATCGAACGGATGTTGTCGTGATCCTTACCGGATCCGGGCGGGGTCACCCGCCAGATCCGTGCATCGTGCATCCATGCGTCAGGGACCTCTGCCTCGGGATCCCTGTCTACCGGTCGGGAACCCCCGGCCGGTAGTGGTTTATTCCCGGTCCCGGTCCCGGTCCCGGTCCCGGTCCCTGTCCGCGTCCGCGTCCGGGGCCACCTCGGTGTCCGGGCGGATGTCGATGCGCCAGCCGGTGAGCCGCGCGGCGAGGCGGGCGTTCTGGCCCTCCTTGCCGATGGCCAGCGACAGCTGGTAGTCGGGCACGGTCACCCGGGCGGAGCGGGAGTCCCAGTCGACGACCTCGACCTTGCTCACCCGGGCGGGTGACAGCGCGTTCGCGACCATCTCCGCCGGGTCGTCCGACCAGTCGACGATGTCGATCTTCTCGCCGTGCAGCTCTGCCATCACGTTGCGCACGCGGGCGCCCATCGGGCCGATGCAGGCGCCCTTGGGGTTGAGGCCCGAGCGGTTGGACCGAACGGCGATCTTGGTGCGGTGACCGGCCTCACGGGCGATCGCACAGATCTCGACGCTGCCGTCGGCGATCTCCGGGACCTCCAGGGCGAACAGCTTCTTCACCAGGTTGGGGTGGGTGCGCGACAGGGTCACGGACGGACCGCGGACACCCTTCGCCACGCGCACCACGTACGTCTTCAGGCGCAGGCCGTGCGTGTACTCCTCGCCCGGCACCTGCTCCTGGACCGGCAGCATGGCTTCCATCTTGCCGATGTCCACGAGGACGTTCTTCGGGTCCTTGCCCTGCTGGACGACACCGGTGATGACGTCGCCCTCCCGCCCGGCGAACTCGCCGAAGGTCAGGTCGTCCTCGGCGTCGCGCAGACGCTGCAGGATCACCTGCTTGGCGGTCGTCGCGGCGATCCGGCCGAAGTCCGACGGGGTGTCGTCGAACTCCTTGGGCTCCTGGCCCTCTTCGAGATCCCTCGGGTCTTCCGTCGCCCACACGACCACGTGACCGTTGGTGCGGTCGAGCACGACGCGGGCGCGCCGGAAGCTGCCCTCCGTGCGGTGGTACGCGATGAGGAGGGCCGACTCGATCGCCTCGACGAGCAGGTCGAAGGAGATCTCCTTCTCCCGGACCAGACCCCGCAGGGCACTCATGTCGATGTCCACGGCTACGCCTCCTCTTCCTTCTTGTCCTTGCGGTTGAACTCGATCTCGACACGCGCCTTGGCGATGTCGGTGAAAGCAATACGGCGGGCGGTCGCCTTGCGGCCCTTCACACCCGGAACTTCGAGGTCCATGCCCTCGTCGTCGACGTCGAGAATGCGGGCGACCAGTTCCCCGGCACCCTTTTCACCCTCGGCGGCCAGCTGGAACTTCACGAGACGGCCGAGCGCCCGGACGTAGTGCCGGTGCTCGGTCAGCGGGCGGTCCGCGCCCGGGGAGCTCACTTCGAGGACGTACTCGTCCTCGCCCATCACGTCGGATTCGTCGAGCTTGTCGGAGATCTCACGGCTCAGCTCGGCACAGGTGTCCAGCTCCACGCCCTCGTCGGAGTCCACGATGATCCGCAGCATCCGGCGCTTGCCCGCCTTGGACATCTCGATCTCTTCGAGGTCCAGGCCCTTGGCGGCGACGAGCGGCTCCAGCAGTCCGCGCAGCCTGTCGCTCTGGGTGGTGCTCATCCGGGTGACTCCTCGGCCGCGTGTGCTGTTGTGGTTTCCGTCGTGTGTCAGGTCAAAGGGTATCCGGTCGCGGAGGGTGTTGCCGTCCGCGCTGCGGCCGGGGGCCCCGGGTACGGTGATCACACCCTGCCCCGCCATCACCCCTAGGACGTCGCCGTGCCCTGGACTCTGCCCGTGAGGCCCTCGCGAAGGAGCCTGCTCGCCGGTGCCGCCGGCGCGGCCGGTGCCGCGCTGCTAGCCGCGTGCTCCGACGGGGGCGGCGCGCCGGACGCGGACACCCCGGTTTCACTCGAACGGCGGATGCGCGAGACGGCTGTCCGTGACAGCGAGCGACTGCTGGAACGTTACGACGCCACCGCCGGCGCCCATCCGGCCCTGGCGCAGCGCCTCGCTCCGCTGCGCACCGCCGTCGCGGCGCACACGGCGGCGCTGGCCCCGGCGGACACCACGACGGGCAAGCCGTCCCGGTCTCCCGCTTCCGCTGCGTCGGCCGGTGCGCCCGTGCCGAGCGGCGAGCCGGTCCCGCCGAAGCCCGCCGAGGCGCTGACCGCCCTCGCGGACGCCGAGCGGAGCCTGTCCGAGGCGCGGACCATCGCCCTGGCCGGGGCGCCCGGCGAGCTGGCCCGGATGCTGGCCTCGGTGGCCGCCTGCGGCGCCGTACACGCCTACCTGCTGACCTTGACCCCGGGAGCCGCGTCGTGAAGCCCGAACCCTCCCCCGCCGGCCGCCCCCTGGAGGCTGCCCAGTCCGCCCTCGCCGCCGAGCACGCGGCGGTCTACGGCTACGGCGTGATCGGCGCCCGGACCTCCGCGGCCCGCTCGGCCGAGGCCCGTGAGGCGTACGGCGGCCACCTCGCGCGGCGTGACGCGCTGACCCGGACCGTGCGCGGACTGGGTGGCACACCGCGGCTGGCGGAGGCCGCGTACGCCATGCCGTTCGAGCTGATCGGGCCGGCCGACGCCGAGCGGCTGGCCGCCGTGATCGAGGACCGGGTGGCCGGCGCGTATTCCGATCTGGTGCGTGCGGCGGAGGGCCAGTTGCGCCGCGAGGCGGCTGACGCGTTGAGCGCCGCGGCCGTGCGCGCGGCACGCTGGCGTGGTGTCGGCGTAGCCTTCCCTGGGCTCACGGAACGTGCGGACGACGCGCGACGAGCCCAGCACAGCTGAAGGGACCACGCACGCATGGCTTTCGAACCGCCGCAGCGGCTTGTACGGGCGCTCGGCGAGATGCCGGAATCGGCGCAGGACGCGGAGTGGCTGAGGCAGTTGCCCCGGCTCGTCGAGGCGGCGCTGTCCCGGCGTGAGGTAGAGGCCCAGCGGGTCCAGGCCCCTGGTGGCCGGAGCAGCCTGGTCCTCCTCGTCCGGTACGCCGACGGGACCCCGGCCGCACTGAAACTGGCGCCTCCCGGTGCGCGCCCGGACCGGGAAATGGCCGCGCTGGCGCACTGGGGCGGCTTCGGGGCCGTCCGCGTTCTCGACACCCGCCACCACGAGGAGGACGGGGCGCTGCTGCTGGAGCGGCTGCACCCGGAGGTGTCCCTGCGGTCGCTGCCGGAGGCGAAGGCGCTGCTGGAGGCCTGTGGCACGCTGCGGCGGCTGTGGGTGGAGCCGGGCGCGGGGCACGGCTGGGAGACGGTGGCGGAACGCACCGGGCGCCAGGCGGAGGCCTTGCGCAAGGCCCCGCCGGAGGCCGAGGCACTGGCGTCGGCGGCGCTCGCGATCCGGGAGGAGCTGACGGCCGTTCCCGGTGAGGAACTGCTGCTGCACGGGAACTTCCGGCAGGGCAAGGTGCTGGCGGGCGAGCGGGCGCCGTGGCTGACGGTGGGCCCGGATCCGCTGGTCGGCGAGCGGGCGTACGACCTGGCGCGGCTGGTCCGGGACCGGTTGGAGGACCAGGTGGCCTCCTCGGCGGGCGCGGCGGGCGCGCGGCGGCGGGTGAACAAGCTGGCGGACGCCCTGGAGGTGGACCGGGACCGGCTGCGGGGCTGGACGCTGTTCCGGGCGGTGGAGTCCGGGAACCGGGCGCTGGCCGCCGGGCGCCGCCGGGACGCGGAGCTGCTGCTGGAGTTCGCGGCCTGGCTGTAGGGCATACCGTAGATACGAAGGTATGCCCTGGCCCGGCAGGAGGCCGTCATGGTCCAGGAACTGCTGACAGCGGTCATCGCGGGGGCCGTGGGAATCTCGGTTGCCGCGGGCGCCGCGGCACGGGTGGTACGGCAGTACGAGCGAGGCGTGGTCTTCCGCTTCGGCCGCCTGCGGGAGGGCATTCGCGGGCCGGGCTTCACCATGATCGTCCCGGGCGTCGACCGGCTGCGCAAGGTGAACATGCAGATCGTGACGATGCCGGTGCCCGCGCAGGAGGGCATCACGCGGGACAACGTCACGGTGCGGGTGGACGCGGTGGTGTACTTCAAGGTCGTCGACGCGGCGAACGCGATCATCGAGGTGGAGGACTACCGCTTCGCGGTGTCGCAGATGGCGCAGACCTCGCTGCGGTCGATCATCGGCAAGTCCGACCTGGACGATCTCCTCTCCAACCGGGAGCAGCTGAACCAGGGGCTGGAGCTGATGATCGACAGCCCGGCGGTGGGGTGGGGTGTTCAGATCGACCGGGTGGAGATCAAGGACGTCTCGCTGCCGGAGACGATGAAGCGGTCGATGGCCCGGCAGGCGGAGGCGGACCGCGAGCGGCGGGCGCGTGTCATCAACGCGGATGCGGAGCTCCAGGCGTCGAGGAAGCTGGCCCAGGCGGCGGAGGTCATGTCGGAGCAGCCGGCGGCGCTTCAGCTGCGCCTGCTGCAGACGGTGGTTGCGGTGGCGGCGGAGAAGAACTCCACCCTGGTCCTCCCCTTCCCGGTGGAACTCCTCCGCTTCCTCGAACGCGCCGCCCCGCCGACGGGCCCGCCACCAGCCGCGCCGCCCCCCACCCCGGGCACCGCCCCGACCCCGGACCGGGGCGCGGCGCCGGCCCTGACCCCGGACCCGGGCACGGGCACGGCCCCGGCGCTGACCCCGGAACCGGACCCGGACCCAGCCCAGGCCCAGGCCCAGGACCCGGACCCAGCCCAGGCTCAGGTCCCGGACCCGGACCCGGACGCGGAACCGGACCCGGACGCGGAACCGGACCCGGACGCGGACGCGGACTGGTTCGCACGGGACTCCGTCCCGCCCCGGTCCACCCCGGACGGGCCGCCCGCGGCGTAGACCCGCTGCGCGGGGCTTCTCCGGGGCGGTCAGGTCAGGCGGGACAGGGCCTCCGACAGGGGGAGTTCCTCTCGGGTGCCCGTGGGGCGGTGCTGGAGTTCGACCACCGACTCCGCCGAGCGGCGGCCCGCCACCAGGATCCACGGGACGCCGATCAGCTCTGCATCCGTGAGCTTGACCCCCGGGGACAGGCCCGGACGGTCGTCCAGGAGGACACGGAGCCCGGCCCCGGCCAGCGCGGCCGCCGCCTCCGACGCGAGCGCCAGCGGACCGGCCTTGCCCGCCGCCACCACGTGGACATCGGCCGGGGCCACCTCCGCCGGCCAGCACAGCCCCCGCTCATCGGCCGTCTGCTCGGCCAGCGCGGCCACCGCCCGCGAGACGCCGATCCCGTACGAACCCATCGTGACCCGGACCGGCTTGCCCTCCCTGCCGAGCACATCCAGCCCGAACGCGTCCGCGTACTTGCGCCCCAGCTGGAAGATGTGCCCGATCTCGATCGCGCGGCCCAGTACCAGCCCCGCCCCGCACGCCGGGCAGGGGTCCCCCGGCTCCACGACCACCACGTCCAGGTACTGGTCCACCTCGAAGTCCCGCCCGCACACCACGTTCCGCGCGTGGGTGTCGACGCGGTTGGCCCCCGTCACCCATGAAGTGCCGGGCGCCACACGGGGGTCGGCGATGTAGCGGACCTTGTCGAGGCCTTGCGGGCCCACGTAGCCGCGTACCAGATCGGGGCGGTCCACGAAGTCCTCCGCCGTCACCAACTCCACCACGGCCGGCGCGAGATGCTCCCCCAGCTTGCCGAGGTCCACCTCCCGGTCCCCCGGCACGCCGACGGCGACGATCTCGCCGTCCACCTTCACCAACAGGTTCTTCAGAGTCGCCGACGCCGCGACACCCAGGTGCGCCGCCAGGGTCTCGATCGTCGGGGTGTCCGGGGTGTCCACCTCTTCCAGCGCGGGGTGCTCCGCCCGCTCCCCCTCCACCGGACGCAGCGCGAACGTCACCGCCTCCGTGTTCGCCGCGTAGTCGCACGCCGGGCAGTCCACGAACGTGTCCTCCCCCGCCTCGGCCGGCGCCAGGAACTCCTCCGACGCCGAGCCGCCCATCGCGCCCGACACCGCCGAGACGATCCGGTGGTCCAGGCCGAGACGGGTGAAGATCCGCTGGTACGCCGCCCGGTGCAGCGCGTACGACTCCGCGAGGCCCTCGTCCGACACGTCGAAGGAGTACGAGTCCTTCATCTGGAACTCGCGGCCCCGCAGCACACCCGACCGCGGCCGCGCCTCGTCCCGGTACTTGGTCTGGATCTGGTACAGCATCACCGGCAGGTCCTTGTAGGACGTGCACTGGTCCTTCACCACCAGGGTGAAGATCTCCTCGTGCGTCGGGCCGAGCAGATAGTCCGCGCCCTTGCGGTCCTTGAGCCGGAACAGCAGGTCCCCGTACTCCGACCAGCGGCCGCTGACCTCGTACGGCTCCTTCGGCAGCAGCGCCGGCAGCAGCACCTCCTGCGCCCCGATCGCGTCCATCTCCTCGCGGACGATGCGCGAGACGTTGTCCAGGACCCGCTTGCCCAGCGGCAGCCAGGTCCACACCCCGGCCGAGCTGCGCCGGACGTAACCGGCGCGGACGAGCATCCGGTGGCTGAGGGTCTCGGCGTCCGCCGGGTCCTCGCGGAGGGTCTTGGCCATGAGGCGGGACATGCTCTGCACGCGTTGCGTAGACATGCCCGGAGGTTACCGGGGCCGGTGCGGGCGCCGAAAACGAGATTTCAGCGCGGGGGCAGCGGCAGCGGGGCGCCCATGACGGCGTACGGGAGGCTCGCGCTCGGGAAGTGGACGCGGCGGGCGAGATCCGTGTAGCCGAGGGCCCGGTAGAGCCCGCGGGCCGGGCTGTCGGTGTCGATGGCGGAGAGGATCGAGCGCGGCTCGGCGGCGGCGTCGGTGAGCCGGGTGATGAGGGCGCGGCCGACGCCGTGGCCCTGGAAGCCGGGGTGGACGTGCAGCTCGGTGATCACGAAGGAGTCGTCGAGCCAGTGCTCGTGGCCGGCGGCCCGCAGATAGGGCTCGACGATCGTGGACCACCAGTGCGCCCGGTCGTTGGGCATCCCGTACACGAACCCGGCGAGCACCCCGTCCTCGGTGAACGCGCCGAGCGCGCGGGCTCCGCGGCAGGTCATGTGGCGCTGCACGATGTAGCGCCGGATGCCGACCTCCTCCTCGCTGAGCCCGAAGGCCACGGCCTGCACGCGCAGGGCCTCGTCCACACGGGCGGCGAGGTCGAAGGGGCCGATGCGGAGTCCGGCGGGCCGGTCGGGGTCCACCCCGGGCGTAGGCAGCATGCGGCGACCTTACTTCGCGGCCCCGGCGGGCCGGTATGCCGACGGGGTCGGACCGGGCCAAACCAGCCGCCGGGGCGGGGCTGTTGGCAGCCGGCCGGTCATGGGGCCGGACGGGAGCCGAACGGGAGCAGGACTAGAACAGGACTAGAACAGGATGCTCATGAACGCGCCGACCTCGCGGAAGCCCACCCGCCGGTACGCCGCCCGCGCGGCGGCGTTGAAGTCGTTGACGTAGAGGCTGACCACGGGCGCCACATCCCGCAGCGCGTACTCCACGACGGCGGCCATCCCGGTCTCGGAGTGACCGCGCCCGCGGAATTCGGGGTCCACCCACACCCCCTGGATCTGGCAGGCGCGGGAGGTCGCGGCGCCGATCTCCGCCTTGAAGACGACCTTGCCGTTCTCGACGCGGGCGAAGGAGCGGCCGGTGCCGACGAGTTCGGCGACCCGGGCCTGGTAGAGCAGGCCGCCGTCCCCGGCCATCGGCGAGATGCCGACCTCCTCGGTGAACATGGCCACGCAGGCGGGCATGATCAGCTCCATCTCGTCCTTGCGGATCCGGCGTACCAGCGGATCGGCCGGGACATCGGCGGACGGCTGCTCGGTGACCATGAGCGGCTGGCGGGAGCGGACGTCGCGGGCCGGGCCCCAGCTGGGCTCCAGGAGCTGCCACAGCAGCCGGGTGGCCTCGGCGGGGCCGACGATGGAGGAGCAGCGGCGGCCGGTGCGGCGGGCCCGGTCGGCGAAGGCGCGTACGGCGTCGGGGCCGGCGCAGACGGGGACCAGGTTGGCGCCCGCGTAGCAGAGGGACCGGAGCTCGCCGTCGGCGTACCAGCCCCACATCTCGCCGCCGAGGCGCCACGGGTCGAGTCCGGCGACCTGGACCCGGGAGGTGACGAAGGCGTTCTCCACCGGCTCGCGGCCGAGGACTTCGAGCGCGGCATCGAGATCACTGGGCTCAAGGACCCGGGTGGTGGTCTGCGTCAACACTGGGGCCTCACCATGCAAGTCTGCTGATCTCCGAACTGTACCCGCAGCAACCCGCGGCTGCCGTGTCCCACAGGTCACGGAAAAGCCCCGGGCCCGCCCGCGAGCTGCGGGAACGGGGCCGGGGCCGATGACCAGTGACGGGGTGGTGAGGGTCGGGATCAGACTCCGATGGCCACGGTGGGCTCGCCGGAGGTGATGCCGTCCTTCTCCATCTGCTCGGCGATCTTCATCGCCTCTTCGATGAGGGTCTCCACGATCTTCGACTCGGGGACGGTCTTGATGACCTCGCCCTTCACGAAGATCTGGCCCTTGCCATTGCCGGAGGCGACGCCGAGGTCGGCCTCACGGGCCTCGCCCGGGCCGTTCACGACGCAGCCCATGACCGCGACGCGCAGCGGGACCTCCATGCCCTCCAGGCCCGCCGTGACCTCCTCGGCCAGCTTGTACACGTCCACCTGGGCGCGGCCGCAGGACGGGCAGGAGACGATCTCCAGGCGGCGCGGCTTGAGGTTCAGGGACTCCAGGATCTGGATGCCGACCTTGATCTCCTCGACCGGCGGGGCGGAGAGGGAGACGCGGATGGTGTCGCCGATGCCCTCGGAGAGCAGCGCGCCGAAGGCGACGGCCGACTTGATCGTGCCCTGGAAGGCGGGGCCGGCCTCGGTGACGCCGAGGTGCAGCGGGTACTCGCACTGGGCGGCGAGCTGGCGGTAGGCGTTGACCATCACGACCGGGTCGTTGTGCTTGACCGAGATCTTGATGTCGCTGAAGCCGTGCTCCTCGAAGAGGGAGGCCTCCCACAGGGCGGACTCGACCAGCGCCTCGGGGGTGGCCTTGCCGTACTTCTTCAGCAGCCGGGCGTCGAGCGAGCCCGCGTTGACGCCGATCCGGATCGGGGTGCCCGCGTCCTTGGCGGCCCGCGCGATCTCCTTGACCTTGTCGTCGAACTGCTTGATATTGCCCGGGTTCACGCGGACGGCGGCGCAGCCGGCGTCGATCGCGGCGAACACGTACTTGGGCTGGAAGTGGATGTCCGCGATGACCGGGATCTGCGACTTCTTCGCGATGACGGCGAGGGCGTCGGCGTCGTCCTGCGTCGGGCAGGCCACGCGGACGATGTTGCAGCCGGAGGCGGTCAGCTCTGCGATCTGCTGGAGCGTGGCGCCGATGTCGGAGGTGCGGGTGGTGGTCATCGACTGCACCGAGACGGGCGCGTCGCCGCCGACGGCCACGGAGCCCACCTGGATCTTGCGGCTGACCCTGCGGTCGGCAAGCTTCGTCGGCACGGCCGGCATTCCGAGAGAGATGGCAGTCATCTGCTGTGCAACCCCAAGGTGTGGATCAAGGTCCCGAGATCGGCGGGCTCCAGGCTCCGAGATTACGCCAATCAGCGCGCGGCCCACGCATCAGCCGGGCCGTGACACCCGAACGTAGGGAGCCGGGCACGATGCGTGCCCGGCTCCCGTACACATGACCGCGGGTCATGCGCGCGACCTGTAACCCTGCGCTGCCCAGGCCGTCCTGATCGACGATCCAGGTGATCTGGATCAGCGATTCAGGTGATCTGGACCGGCGATTTAGGTGATCTTGATCGGGTTGACCACGTCCGCCACGAAGACCAGCGCCGTGAAGCAGACGAAGACCGCGGCGACCACGTACGCGGCGGGCATCAGCCTCGCCACGTCGAACGGGCCGGGGTCGGCACGGCGGAAGATCCGCGCCACCTTGCGCCGCACGGACTCCCACAGGGCGCCGGCGATATGCCCGCCGTCCAGCGGCAGCAGCGGCAGCATGTTGAACAGGAACAGGGAGAGGTTGAACCAGCCCAGGATGGTGAGCATGATCGCCCCGCGTTCCTCGCCGGGGATGTCGAGGGCCGCGATGTCACTGGTGATCCGGGCCGCGCCGACGATGCCCATCGGGGAGTCGGGCTGCCGCTCGGCGCCGTTGAAGACCGCGTCCCACAGCGGGGGGATCTTGCTCGGGAGCCTGACGAGCCCCTGCACACTGCCCTCGATGGTGTCGCCCACGCGGTCCACCGACTGGCTGAAGGACAGGGGTGCGATCACGGCCTTCGGGCCGAAGCCGAGCCAGCCGGCCGAGACGTACTCGCCCTTGACGTAACCGCCGTGGCCGTCCGTCTTGGCGACCCGGTTCTCGACCAGGTTCGCCTTGAGGTCCACCCGCTGCCCGTCCCGCAGGACGGTGACGGTGGCGGGGCCGATCGTGTCGCGGATCTTCTTCTGGAGCACGGCCCAGTCGTCGACCTCCGTGCCGTTGAAGGCCACGATCTTGTCGCCCGCCTCCAGGCCCGCCGCCTTGCCCGGGGCCACCGGGTCGCCGTCCTTGCAGACCTCGCGCTTCTCGCTCTGCTTGACCACACACTCCGAGACGCTCGCGACCTGGGTCGTCGTCTGCTCGACCCCGAAGGTCATCCAGACGCCGAAGAAGATCGCCAACGCCAGCACCAGGTTCATGAAGGGGCCGGCGAACATCACGATGACGCGCTTCCACGGCTTGCGCGTGTAGAAGAGCCGCGTCTCGTCCCCGGGCTGGAGCTCCTCGTACGCCGCCGAGCGCGCGTCCTCGATCATCGAGCGGAACGGGGAGGTCGAGCGGGCGGTGACCTTGCCGTCCTCACCGGGCGGGAACATCCCGATCATGCGGATGTAGCCGCCCATCGGGATCGCCTTGATCCCGTACTCCGTCTCGCCCTTCTTCCGTGACCAGATGGTCCGGCCGAAGCCGACCATGTACTGCGGCACGCGGATGCCGAAGAGCTTGGCCGTGGAGAGGTGGCCCAGCTCGTGCCAGGCGATGGAGATCAGCAGCCCGAAGACGAAGACGAGCACACCGACCAGATTCAGCACCAACGTCATGCGCCCGCCTCCACGGCGGCACGGGCCGCCATTTCCTGTGCCCGGGCCCTGGCCCAGGTCTCCGCTTCGAGGACGTCCGCGACGGTGAGGGAAGTTCCCGCGTCCGGCGTTCCGTGCTCATCGACCACGGCAGAGACCGTATCCATGATTGCTGTGAACGGCAGCCGACCGGCGAGGAACGCCTCTACGCACTCCTCGTTCGCCGCATTGAACACGGCGGGCGCGGTGCCGCCGAGCGTGCCGACGTGCCGGGCCAGGCCCACCGAGGGAAAGGCCTCGGTGTCCAGCGGGAAGAACTCCCAGGTGGACGCCTTGGTCCAGTCGAACGCGGGGGCCGCGTCCGGGATCCGCTCGGGCCAGCCGAGGCCGATCGCGATGGGCCCGCGCATGTCGGGCGGGGTGGCCTGGGCGAGCGTGGAGCCGTCCGAGAACTCCACCATCGAGTGCACGTAGGACTGAGGATGGACGACGACCTCGATGCGCTCGAAGGGGATGTCGTAGAGCAGGTGCGCCTCGATGACCTCCAGGCCCTTGTTGACCAGGGTCGCCGAGTTGATCGTGATCACCGGCCCCATGGCCCAGGTCGGGTGCGCGAGGGCGTCCTTGACGGTGACGTGCGCCAGCTCGGCGCGGGTCCGGCCGCGGAAGGGCCCGCCCGAGGCGGTGACGACGAGCTTGCGCACATCGGCCCGGGTGCCGGCGGCGAGCGCCTGGAAGAGGGCCGCGTGCTCGGAGTCCACCGGGATGATCTGGCCGGGCTTGGCGAGGGCCTTGACCAGCGGGCCGCCGACGATCAGCGACTCCTTGTTGGCCAGGGCCAGGGTCCGGCCGGCCCGCAGCGCGGCGAGGGTGGGCGCGAGGCCGATGGAACCCGTGATGCCGTTGAGGACCGTGTGGCACTCGGAGGCGGCGAGCTCGGTCGCCGCGTCGGGTCCGGCCAGGATCTCGGGCAGCGGCTCGGAGGGGCCGTACTGGGCGCTCAGCGCCTCTTTCAGGGCCGGTACGACGTCCTCGCGGGCGACGGCCACGGTGTTCACCCGCAGCAGCCGGGCCTGTTCGGCCAACAGCCCGACGCGCCCGCCGGCGGCGGACAGCGCGGTCACCCGGAACCGGTCCGGGTTACGGAGGGCGAGGTCGATGGCCTGGGTCCCGATGGACCCGGTGGACCCGAGGATGACGATGTCCCGCCGGCCGGCCGCGGGGTCGAAGAGGAGGTGCGGATCGGCGAGGGGGGCTGGGCGGTCGCTCATGCACCCATTGTTGCCGCAACTCAGAAGCCCTTGGACACTGAGTCCCCTTGAATGACGGCGGCGAGCAGCTCGGGGAGGGTTCCGACGAAGTCGGGGAGCGCGCGGGCGGTCCGCCACCAGGCGTCCGGGTCCTCGCCGAGGGCCTCGGCGAAGAGCCGGTCGGCCTCGGCGCGCGCGGCGAGCACGGCCGCGGGCCGGTCGTGCCGGTCGGGGTAGTCCACATCCCCGAGCCAGTGGTCCTCGTCCAGCGCCCAGGCGGCGGGCGCCTTGTGCCGGACCACGTCGGTGCCGGTGAGCACACCCTGGTCGAGGCAGGCCCGTACCCACCGGATGTCCTCGTCGCGGTCGCCCATGGCGTTGGGGACGGCCAGGCTCGCGAGGGCCAGCTCGCGCTGCACGCCTTCGACGACGGGCAGCGGGGAACCGGGCGCCAGGGCGTCGACGGCCTGCGCGAGGCCGGGAACGGGGGCGGGGGCCGAGGCGGCTTCCGGGGCGGTTTCCGGGGCGGTTTCCGCAGCCGCGGCCGTTTCCGAGGCCGTTTCCGAGGCGAGTTCCCCGGCGGCGTCCGGGGCGGTTTGCGGACCGAGTTCCACGGTGGCGTCCGGGGCGGTTTCCGCGGCAGGGGCCACGGCGGCGTCCGCACCGGTTTCCGCGGCAGAGGCAGCGGCAGCGGCGGGCTCCGGCACGGTCCCGGCGGCTATCGCGGCCGCCAGCTCCGGCAGGGTGCCGCGGAAGCCGGGCGCGTGGCGGTGCAGCTCGGCCCACAGCCGGGGGTCGTCGCCGAGGGCCGGGCGCAGCACCCGCGCCAGGGCGGAGCGCATCGCGGCCCACTCGGCGAGGTTCCAGGCGAACCGCCCGATGGCGTGCGCCTGCCCGAGCAGCAGGGTGCGGTGGGCCGGCGCCACGGCCGCCACGAGGTCGTCGAAGGTCAGGGTGCCACTGCGGACGGCGCGGACCGCGGGGCGGTGCCAGTGGGGTCCGTACGAGCGCTGCGCGCGCGTGTCAAGCAGGGCCCGGCACACCTGCCGGTCCAGCCCGCCCACCAGCAGCAGGGCCTCGACCGAGCCGGGCGGCAGGGGCGCGCGGGCATGCTCGCGCAGCAGTACGCCGGGGTCCAGCTCGTGCGGCAGGGCCAGCACGTCCAGCGGTACGCGCGGCCGGTGCCTGCCGTGCCTGCGCAGCAGGGCGATGAGCTCCGTGCTCGTCAGAGGAGGTTCCGGCTCGCGGCCCAGCTCCGCGCGGAGGGTGCCGAGCAGCTCGGGCGAGGGGCCGGGGCGGGCCGCGTACCGGGCGGGGCCGGGGAGGCCGGGCAGCGGCCGCCCGAGGACATGCGGGTTCCGGGCGACCGTGCGGCGGTCCTGGTCGGTGCCGTCGCGCAGCAGCAGCGTGACGACGGCGG
This sequence comes from Streptomyces sp. ISL-87, assembly GCF_018614095.1. Taxonomy (GTDB): domain Bacteria; phylum Actinomycetota; class Actinomycetes; order Streptomycetales; family Streptomycetaceae; genus Streptomyces. The sequence goes on from NZ_JAGGOY010000102.1 coordinate 46,903, forward strand.
CCGGAAGGAACTCGTCGCGGCACAGGAACCGGCGGGTGGCCGGGTCGAGGCGGCCGAGGAGGTCGGCGGCGACGTGGTCCGGTGCGTGGCGCAGCAACAGGGCCACGCACCAGGCCAGCCGTCGGCTTCTGCGGTCTTCCTCGGCCGTCGACATCGTTCGTTCCCGTTCGCCGTGCGTTCGTGCGCGTGCTCGATTTTCGCTGATGATCGCAGGTCAGCGAATGGGTCGGTGCACGTTTTTCCGTGAAGACGGTCCGGGGGTGGCGTCCGCGATCCAGGGGCCGTCGCCGGAGGGGTCGAGGACCCCCTCCTCCAGCCAGGTGTAGGTGCCGGTGAGGACTCCTTCGACGACCTTGCGGTCGAGTTCGTCGGTGTTGGACCAGAGCCGGCCGAAGAGCTCCTCGACGCGGATCCGGGACTGCCGGCAGAAGGCGTCGGCCAGCTGGTACGCCTCACGTCCGTGGTCGCCGGTGGCGCGCAGGTGCTCGGCGCGGACGCAGGCCGCGCTCATGGCGAAGAGTTCGGCGCCGATGTCGACGATCCGCCCGAGGAAGCCCTGTTTCGTTTCCATGCGGCCCTGCCAGCGGGACATGGCGTAGAAGGTCGAGCGGGCGAGTTTGCGGGCGCTGCGCTCGACGTACCGGAGGTGGGTGGCGAGGTCGGGGTGGCCACCGGGGTGGAACTCGCGGTAGGTACCCGGCAGCTGGCCGGGGCCGGTGGCCAGCTTGGGCAGCCAGCGGGCGTAGAACCCGGCGGCCCGGGCTCCTGCCCTGGCCTTGTCGCCGAGGTCCTTGTCGGGGTCGATGAGGTCGCCGGCCACGGACAGGTGGGCGTCGACGGCCTCGCGGGCGATGAGCAGGTGCATGATCTCCGTCGAGCCCTCGAAGATCCGGTTGATCCGCAGGTCGCGCAGCATCTGCTCGGCGGGGACGGCGCGCTCGCCGCGGGCGGCCAGGGACTCGGCGGTCTCGAAGCCGCGGCCGCCGCGGATCTGGACCAGCTCGTCGGCCATCAGGCAGGCCATCTCGGAGCCGTAGAGCTTGGCGAGGGCCGCCTCGATGCGGATGTCGTTGCGGTCCTCGTCGGCCATCTGCGAGGCCAGGTCCACCACCGCTTCGAGGGCGAAGGTGGTGGCGGCGATGAAGGCGATCTTGGCGCCGACGGCCTCGTGCCTCGCGACGGGCCGGCCCCACTGCTCGCGTACGCCGGACCACTCGCGGGCGATCTTCAGGCACCACTTGCCGGCGCCGACGCACATGGCGGGCAGCGACAGCCGTCCGGTGTTCAGCGTGGTCAGCGCGATCTTGAGGCCGGCCCCCTCGGCGCCGATGCGCTGGCCGGCGGAGACACGTACGCCGTGGAAGCGGGTGACGCCGTTCTCCAGGCCGCGCAGGCCCATGAAGGCGTTGCGGTGCTCGACGGTGATGCCCGGCGAGTCAGCTTCGACGACGAAGGCGGTGATCCCGCCGCGGTGGCCCTCGCTCTTGGGGACCCGGGCCATGACCACGAGCAGGTCGGCCACGACCCCGTTGGTGGTCCAGAGCTTCACCCCGTCGAGGATGTACGCGTCGTCCCCGTCCGGTACCGCCGTCGTGGCCAGCCGCGCCGGGTCGGAGCCGACGTCCGGTTCCGTGAGGAGGAAGGCGCTGATGGCGGTGGTGGCGCAGCGCGGCAGGTAGGCGTCCTTCTGCTCCTGCGTGCCGAACATCTTCAGCGGCTGCGGTACGCCGATCGACTGATGGGCGGAGAGCAGGGCCCCGATGGCCGGGCTGACCGAGCCCACGAGGGCGAGCGCCTTGTTGTAGTACACCTGGGTGAGGCCGAGGCCCCCGTACTTCGGGTCGATCTTCATCCCGAGGGCGCCGAGCTCTTTCAGCCCGCGCACGGTCTCGTCGGGGATCTTGGCTTCGCGTTCGATGCGGGCGCCGTCTATCCCGGTCTCGCAGAACTCCCGCAGGCGGGCCAGGAAGGCCTCGCCGCGCCGGACGTCTTCATCGGCGGGGAGCGGGTGGGGGTGGATCAGGTCGAGCCGGAACCGGCCGAGGAACAGTTCCTTGGCGAAGCTGGGCTTTCGCCAGTCCTGTTCCCGGGCCGCCTCCGCGACCTGCCGTGCCTCGCGCTCGGTCACCTTGGGCTGTGTTGCGGACATGCGGGGACTCACCTCGCCGCCGAAGTCGGATGACATGCCGGATTACCGGTCGGTGCTACCTGTGAGTCGTACCCGTTTCGCGGGCCGTGGAAAAGCGGGGGCGGGCCGGGTGGGGGAAAACGGGGTTGGGCCGGGGGAAAAGGGGGCCGGAGCCCCCGCACAGTGGACTCCTCACAGTGTCCGGCCGGATGTCGTGCTCGCCACGGGCGGATACGTGACTGTCCCGGCTGGCCTGGCCGCCCGCATGTGCCGCCGCCCGCTGGTCCTCCACGAGCAGACCGTGCGGCTGGGCCTGGCCAACCGGAAGCTCGCGAGCTCGGCGACGAGGATCGCGGTGTCGTCGGAGTCGTCGCTGCCGCTTCTGCCGGAGTCGGTTCGGGGCGCTGCGGTCGTCACCGGCAATCCGATCCGCCCCGAGGTGCTGACCGGACACGCGGACAAGGCGGTTGAGGCTCTGGCCCTGCATGGCTTCGACCGGCATCTGCCGACCGTGTACGTAACCGGCGGCGCGCAAGGCTCCCAGCAGATCAACGACGTCGTACGGGACGCACTGCCTTGGCTACTGGAGCGGGCGAACGTGATTCACCAGTGCGGGCCGGCCAACGTCGAAGGCCTGCGGCAGCGCGCGGCGGCTCTGCCTGTGGAGCTGTCGGGCCGGTACTACCTCGCCGGGTTCGTCGGCACGGAGCTCCCCGACGTGCTGGCGCTGGCCGACGTCGTGATCTCCCGGAGCGGCGCCGGGACGCTCGCCGAGCTGACCGCGCTGGGCAAGCCTGCGGTGTTCGTCCCGCTCGCTTCCTCGGCCGGGAACGAGCAGGCGCACAACGCGCGGCACCTGGCGAACGCCGGGGCCGCCGTTGCGCTGCTCGGTGAGGTGACCGCGGGGAGCCTGCGGGACGCGGTGGGCCCGCTCCAGCAGTTCCCTGCTGATGTGTACACCGAGGTGGGCGCGCATGTCGTAGCCGCGTGCCGCCGCGGCGGCGACCATCTCCGGCGTGGGCGGGCTGGCCGAGCCACTTGTCCCGAGTGCCGGCCGACCTCACCTCGACCGCGTCCCCGCCGAGCTGGGCGAGGATGACGGCGGCGAGGGGGAGCGGCAGTGGTTGCCGAGGCAGACCGTCAGGAGACGTCGCGGCCGGGCCGTCATCCGACGGCCTCCGTCTCGGTGACGGCCTTCACGACCTCGGAGGCGACGTGCTCGACGTCGGCCTCCGTCAGGTGCTGGTGGAACGGCAGGGTCGTGATCTGGCGGCCTACTCGCTCGGTCCCCGGCAGGGACCGGTGCCACGGGGCGAAGGCCGGTTGCAGGTGGTTCGGCGGGTAGTGCGTGCCGACGCCGACACCCCGGTCCCGGAGCGTCCGGAACACCTGGTCGCGGTCCGCGTGGACGAGGACCGCGCACAGGTGCGGCACGGAGCGCTCCGCGTCGACGTCCACGAGGGTGACGCCCTCGATGCCCTGCAGAGCGGTCGCGTACGCCCGCCACAGCGCCTTGCGCTTGGCCTCGGCCTCCGGGAACCCGCCGAGTTGAGCGCAGCCGATCGCCGCGTTGAGCGACGACATCTGTACCCGCATCCCGAAGCCTTCGACGGTGTAGCCGGTCGCTTCCGCGGCCAGGCCGCCGACTCGACAATCACTCGCTATCAAAAGGCCCTGCCTTCACGCCCCGGCCCGTGAAGATCACCCACCGGGACCGCCGAACTGCGGCTTCTCAAGCCCCGCCAGCTCATCACCTTCACCTGCCTCACCCACCTACTTCGCCTTCGCCACCTGACCGTCCCCCTCCAGGGGGCCTGTGAATCAGGAAGGAGCGATGGAAGTCACCCTGCGGGAATGATAGGTAGCGGGTATCATTTACTCATGTTGTATTCGACTCCCCGCCTCGGCTCCGACGATCACCTGGTGCTGGAACAGATCGACGGACTCCGTGAGCGCCTGCGTGATGCGGTGCAGCAGGCCCCCATGAAGTGGACGCTCGATCTGCGCAAGGCGCTGACCGCCAGCGCGATCGCCGCGTCGAACACGATCGAGGGCTATCAGGTCGACGCGAAGGATGTCGCCGACCTGATGGACGGCGAGCGCGAAGTCGAGGCCAGCGACGAGAACAAGGCGGAGACCCTCGCCTACCAGCAGGCGATGACGTACATCCAGTCCCTCCACGACGTCACCGACTTCCGGTACAGCAAGGAACTCCTGAACGCGCTGCACTGGATGCTGCAGGGCCACCACCACCCGCTGCGGACAGCCGGCCAGTGGCGCAAGACCTCCATCCGCATCACCGCCCCGGGCGACGAGCTCGCCACCGACTACGACGGCCCCGACCAAGAACTCGTACCCGGCCTCATGGCGGAGCTGGTGGGCTGGCTCAACGACGGCGACCTCGAAGAACACGTCCTGATCCGGGCCGCGATGGCACACCTGAACCTGGTGAAGATCCACCCGTGGTCGGACGGCAACGGCCGGATGTCCCGCTCGCTGCAGACCCTGCTGATCGCCCGAGGCGGGGTGCTGGCTCCGGAGTTCTCCTCGATCGAGGAATGGCTGGGTATGCCCGGCAACACATGGGAGTACTACAAGGTGCTCCGCGAGGTCGGCGGACCGGTCTACTCGCCCGAGCGTGACACCCTGCCGTGGATCAAGTTCAGCCTCCTCGCCTACCACCAGCAAGCCCAGCGTGTGCAGCACCGGGTCAACCGCTCGAACGACTGCTGGATGCAGCTCATGGACCACGCCCAGGCTCACGGCATCAGCGAGCGGCAGGTCACCGCCCTCCACGAGGTGGCGATGGTGGGCCGGGTCAGGCGCTCACGCTACGAGCGGGCCGAGGCCATCAACACCCAGCAGGCCACTCGGGACCTCCAAGCCCTGACCAAGGCCGGAGTACTGACCGCGGTCGGACAGACCAAGGGCCGCCACTACACCGCCGGCCCCCAGTTCCCGCAGAACGTCCTGGCCACCGCCCGCAGGCCGCACACCATCTCCAACCCCTACACCGCGTAGCCGAACCCAGGACTGCCGACAACCCGTATCTGCGTGTGGCGGCCCGGAACCGAACTCGGTTCCGGGCCGCCACACGCACGGAATCATGCACCTGCGCGCAGTCGATGATCCCCGCGCTCGGCTGTGGATCCCGGCCCTCTTTCACGCGGACCTTCTCCCGCAGCCGGTCGTGGAATTCACCGATCAGCCCGGCCTGTCGCCACCTGCGGAAGAAGGCGTAGACCCGGTCCCAGGCGGGGAAGTCGACCGGCATCGCCCGCCACTTGATGCCGTTGTCCACCAGGTAACGCACCGCGTCGAGCATCCAATGCCACGAAGTTAAGAGCTCGGCGGCGGTGTCAAGGCTTCGGGGAGGGTGATCTTGTAGGTGTTAGGTGCCGTGCGGATGAGGCGGCCATTGCGTGCCCAGTAGCAGAGTTGCGCGGTGAGGCTACTGAGGGGACGCCCTGCGACGGCGAGGCCGAGGTGCTGTGCG
>NZ_JAGGOY010000103.1 GCF_018614095.1 Streptomyces sp. ISL-87
AGTCCCAGCCCCCGGTGAGGGCGGAGGGACGTGCGAAGCTGCCGTCGCCGTTGCCGAGCGAGATCCCACCTGGGGCGCCCGAGACTCCGACGCGGTGTCGAGGCCTCAGGCGCATTCACCATCTAGGGAAGAGAAGAGTACAAGCCTTCCCATTCCCGAAGGAAACACTCGCGAGGGCTGCCAGGTTTCAGAAACTGAAGACTATACAACACGGGAGAAAGCAGGAGCTTAGCTTCTCTCAGTTGCGCAATCCTCGGCAGGTCAAGCTGTTTCCAATCACGCGAAAGTTCGCGCGCCGCAGCCGCCGACAGCGGGATTGCATGCATGACCAGGTCAACCTGATGGTCGGGGTCCAAAAGGGAAATTCCGGGGACAGGTGGAACCTGCCGCAAAAGCGCACTGGTCAAATTGAGCGACCGGAATAGCCCCTCCCGCTTAGAGATTCCTCCCGCTCCTACGGCGTGCGCGAATGCATTCTCCACTGCGTCCGCATACCATCCCCACCGCACCCGGTCAATTCCTCTTGCTTCTTCAATCAGATCCGTCGCCAGGCGGCCCACCACTGCAAGCCAGTCAGCCGACGACAGCTCAGACAGTCTCGGCGACCGACGAATAAAACAGTCGGCCAGATCTTCCAGATCGGATGAAATGAGCTCGTGGGCATACGTCAATGGAAAATCACCCCAGCCCGAGCAAATGCCTGCCGGCCGAGCTCAAGACTCTCCGACGAAGGCCGGAAATGGCCGCTATGATTATTCAACTCAATTCCGAAGTAAGTTCCGTTGGAGCCCACAATACTCGCCTCACCGGCAGCGAGCACAGGATCGCCATTACTGAGTACCGAATGATAGATCTCCTGACCCTGCACATTTTTCGGAACCACGACAAGGGATCCATCTTCAAGAATCGCCCATTTGACAAATTCGCCATCAATCGCTCGGTCGAAAGCTGCCGTACCGGGCGCGCTGGGAGTTACGCCCAAATTCTCCGCACTCCGCAACTCCCTCTCTAGGTTGTCCGGCATCTGGTTAGCGAACGTGCACGGCTGAGTGTTGTGAACCAGAACCGGCGCGAATCCTGCGATCACATAGTAGGTATGGAGACGTGTGACAGTCAGGTTGTACGCGGGCTGCAGGGTCTTCCAGCGGTGGACGTTGTTGACGCGTGCGGTGCCGCCAGTGGCCGTGCCGAGGGTGTCGCCTGCCTTCAGGTCGGCCGCGTCCGTCCATTTACTGGACTTCACGGACCAGAAGGGGTGGTGGTCGGTTGCGGTGACGGTGCCTCCGCCGACGGCGGCTTCGAGGGTGATGTCGGTGAAGTCTCGGTCGTCGGGGGTGTAGATGGTGGCCTCGACGCGACTCGGCCCATTGACTCCCGTAACCGGGTCTGCGGCCTGGACCACGTCACCGATCTTTATCTGCTCGATCGGGAGGGCGGAGCCGTCTCCCATGAGCACGCGTGTCCCGGCGGGGAAGCTGTTCTTGCCACCGAGACAGCCAGGTGCCTTCCTCCAGAGGTTCGAGAGCTGGTCGTACAGCTCCTTGGTCTTGGGGCCGTACTTCTCGGCGTACCTTCCCCACTTGAAGGAGGTGGTGAGCCATCCGGCGATGGGGAGCGCGGAGGCGCAGGCGAGTCCTGCATCCGTCCACACGCCTTCCCGGCCAGCGGGGGTGAAGAGGTCGACGACGCCTTCGCCCGCGTACAGGACGCAGTTTGCTCCGTCTGCGAGCTCGCCCACGCCCGGGATCATGCCGACGATGTCGAGCTTTATGTGCAGGATGTCGATCTTCGTCCCGAGAGGGAGGTAGTTCGGCATTCCGAGGAATTCCCGGACGACTCCGAGGAATCCGAGCGCGTTCTTATAGAGCTTGACCCGTTCTTCTGCGGCCTGGGCGCGCTGGCGTTCCTGCTGCTCCTTCAGGTACTCGTCGATCATGTAGCGCTGGACGGCTGTCCGGTAGCTGTCCTGGGCGGCCTGGGCGCTCTTGCCAGCGTTGAGGGCTGACTGGCGGGCGGCGTCAGCGGACTGGTAGGCGATTACGGCGTATCCGGCTGCGGCAATCGCGCTGGCCTGTGCGGTTGCAGCCGAGCTGCCGGCGCGCTGGGCGCTGCGATCTGCCCGGGCCTCAGCGTCGCGTGCGGTGGCTGCGGAGGCTGCGGCCGCCGAGGCGGATGCATCTGCGCGCTTGGCGGACTGGCTGGCATCGTTGGCGTAGCCGGCGGCCTGGGTGGCGTAGGTATTCGCTGCCTTGGCATGGCCGGCGGCTGCATCGGCGTCGCCCTGGGCGGTCGCTGCGGCCTTGGCTGCCTCGTAAGCGTCCTGGTAGGCCTTGGCCGCGACGCCGCTGGCGTGGGCGATGATCTCCTGGATCTGTGCGATGTGCGCCGCTGTCAGCTGGTCGCGGCGCTTGGCCCGGTACTGGCCGGATTCGATGAACGTGCGCAGGTGGGTGTCGGGGCTGGCAAGAGCGGTTTCGGCTGCAGCCTTCACCTCGGGAGTGCCGCCTTCAGCCAGGCGTGCGGCGGTGACCCGGTCGTCCTCGATGCGTGCCTGGAACTGGGTTCGCGTGAGGAATTCGGCGAGGGTTTTGGGGTCGGGGTTGTCGAGCGCGGCGTCGGCCGCTTCCTTGACCCCGGGGCCGCCGCTTTCGGCGATCTTGGCGACCGCGATGCGGTTGTCTGGGGCCGCAGCCCGGTACTGGCCGACAGTCAGAAAGGTGTGGACCTGGGCTGCGTCGGTCTTGAGAGCGTTGGCTGCCGCGCTACGCACGTCCTCGTACGGGGAGTCTTGAGAGAGGCGGTTGACCTTTTCGCGTTCGTCCTGTTCGTCGGCCTTCTTCCAGCCGGTGCGGGTGTATTCCACAACGGCTGCGTCGTTGCCTGTGAGGGCTGCTTCGGCGGCGGCACGGCTCCAGGGGCCGCGGGTCTGCAGCGCGGTGAGGGCCATCTCGCGGCCGGTGACAGCGATCTTCGCGGCATCGGCGCCTGGCTGAACAGCCTGTTCGGCGAGCTTGTCGAAGTCCGCGTCGAGTTTTACCGCTTCCTGCTGGAGGCGGGTGACCTCGGCCTTGGCAAGGTCGTATTTCGCCTTGGCATCCCGGGCCTGGTTGACGCTGGTGGCGGTGCGGGCGGCGACCTCTTCGGCTTCGCTCTTGCGAGCCGTCTCCTGGACGGTCTGGGCCTTCTTGACCGCGTTGCCGGCCATTTCGGCTGCCTTCAGGGCCTCGTCCGCGTTGGCCTTGGCCTGGGTTGCAGCCTGCTGGGCATCCCCTGCGTGATCGGCGGCCTTACGGGCAGCTTCGGCGGCCCTACGCGCGTGCGTGGCAGCCGACCGTGCGGCGTCGCGTGCCTCACGTGCCTCACGGGCGGCATCTGCGGCGTAGGAACGGGCTGCGGCCGCAGCACGCTTGGCTTCCTGAGCGTGGCGGCGTGCGGAAGCCGCCGCTGCCTCGGCCTCCTCCGAGCTGAGGCCGGCTGCCTTGGCCCACTTGCCCGATGCCTCGGCATTCTCGGCTGCGACGTTCATGTCGTCGATCGAGGAGAGCGCGGACTGCAGGGCGGCGTCAGCCTGAGTGAGCGTCTTCTGCATCGCGTCCGCGGAGTCGGCGATCTTCTCGGCCTGTTCCGCGGCCTTGACGGCGTCGGCGGCGGCCTTCTCATCGGCCCGGCCTCGGGCGGCCGCATTCCATGCCAGCGTCGCGGCCTGCGATGCGTACAGAGCGGCGGTGGAGGCATTGTGAGCGGCGATCGCCGCGGTCTGAGCGGCCGCGTTGGCCGCCCTGGCCGCGGCGATGGCGGACTGGGCGGCCGAGGCGGCACGCCGGGCGGATTCGGCAGCCCGCCGGGAGGCGTCAGCCGCCTTCGTCGCATCGTTCTTGGCCGCCTGCGTCTCGGCTGCCGCCTTGGCGCTCTCTGCCTTGGCCAGACGGGCGGCGTCCTTGGCCGTTGCAGCCTGCTCCACCGCGCTGCTCTTGGCCTTCTCGGCGGCAACACCGGCGTCCGCGGTCTGTTTGGCCAACTCGGTGATGGTGGCGTGTTCCTGGTCCTGGGCCCGCGCGATGTGCTGGCCGTAGGTCAGAAACTCGCGGATCTCCTCGATACCTCCCTTGAAGGCGACACCGGCAGCGCGCTTGGTGGCGGGACCGCCCGCTGCCTCGATCTGGGCGACGCGGACGCGCGCATCGTCGTCGCGCTGCCGGTACTGACCCTCGGCCAGGAACGCACGGATATCCTCGATGGAGCCGCGCATGGCGGCGTCACCGACCTCGCGCACACCGGTCCCACCAGCCTCGGTGATTCGGGCGGCCTCGACCCGCTGATCCTCAGCTAGCGGCTTCTTCCAACCGTCCTTCATGAAGACGGCCAGATCCTGCGCAGTGCCGTCCAGTGCCTTTGTCGCGGCCTCCCGCAGCGCAGGGCCGGCGTCAGTAACGAGCTTGAGAGCGGCCTCGCGCAGATCGAGCTCTTCGGCGACCTTCTGGCCGTCAGCCAGGTATTTGCGGATCTGCTCATCACTGCCCGCCAGTGCCGCTCCGGCGGAGGACTTGACCGCGGGTCCGCCCGTCTTCCACTGCTGGAGCACCTGTGCACGCTCGGAGGGCGGCGGGACGGCCGGATCATCGGCCTTGGCAGGCCCGGCGGATATCAGGCTGGCGAGCAAGGCCAACGGGAGCAGTCCGCGGGCAGCCTTGCCCGGCACTCCAGATTTCCTCCCCAAGGCTCCAGCCCACCAGGCTCGGTTTTGGCGCACGAAAAACGTTCCCCCTGTGATGGTTCTGGCGCCGCGAACCGCGCACGGCAGGGCCGACCCCCTAACTACGGGTGTCGGATGGCGTCGTTGCCTTCCTGCGTACGCGGACAGGGGCCCGCCGCCCTCCTCATTCGGCTTCCCCAGGCCGGAAGATGGCAGGCGCCGCTCCCGGACTGTGCATCCGGCGCGGCTCTACATGGTCTAAGGCCCAGATCAACACAAGAGTTCGAAGGTTGTACGCCCCGATTCAGTATTTGCTTTTCCTTTGCGAAGGCTCCAGGCCTGCGCCTGCTGCACCTGCGCCACGGCGAACCGAGCCGTTATGCTGCTCTGCGGCCCCCAGGCGATCACGACCGTACGCACCGTCGCGGCACGGTCTCCATTCTCATACCCCCCTCCCGCTCCGCGCGTTGAGGGGTTACGTCCTGGAAGGCAACAACACCAGTGCGCATACGCAGATGGCTGCCCGCAGCCACCCTGACCGCAGCCATCGCCATCGGGGTGCCCGCTCCCCTCGCTTCAGCCGTAACCGTGCCGCCGGCCAACGCCGACGCCCCCTACGCCGTGGAGGATGGCGCCTACCCGTACCGAGGCCCGTTCCTGGACGCGACTGGCGCGGATCTGATCGCCGGTGATGGAAACATCACCTTCACACCCTGCTCCGGCCCGTACCAGATCATCGTGTGGGCGCGGAACCTGAAGACAGACAACACCACGATCTGCTTCAAGGCAGCCAACACCGGCTACCTGACCGTCAACATCCCCCGTGCCTACCGCATCGCGACCGACGACCGCGACATCCGGGCCAACGTCTCCATCAGCGGCGAGACTTCGAATTTCACCGTCCCGAAGGACACCTCCAAGGGTTTCGGCGAAGCAGACCCCGTCGACCCGAAACAGGCTGTCCTCCTTGAGCTGCGCGTCACGGGCTCAAGCGCCACTGCCCCCCGGCTCCTGCCGGTGACCCGGCACTCGCCTTCACCGGCAAGCTGAACATCGCGGACGGCAAGCGGACGTGCACCACGGCTCTCGTGGACCCGTACTGGGTGCTCGCCGCCAAGAGCTGCTTCGCCGACAAGCCCTCCGAGAGCATCGACATCCCGGCCGGCGCACCGAAGGACAAGACAACCGTCACCGTCGGCCGCACAGATCCGTCCACCAGCGGCGGACACACCAGCGACATCTCCGAACTGGTACCGCACCCCGACCGCGACCTGGTCATGGCCCGCCTCGCCCAGCCCGCCACCACCATCACCCCGGTCGCTCTCTCCTCACAGGCCCCCGTCACTGGCGAGCAACTCACCATCGCCGGCTACGGTCGCACCAGCACCGGCTGGGGCCCCGTCAAGCTCCACACCGCCGCGGTCACCGTCGGCACCATCGCCGCCACCGGCTTCGACATCGCCGCCAAGTCCCCCTCCGACACCACCGCCTGCAAGGGCGACGCAGGCGCCCCGGCCCTGCGCACCGAGAACGGCAAGCCCGCCCTCGTCGCGCTCGGGAGCCGCTCCTGGCAAGACCACTGTCTCGACGCCAACGCTGCAAAGGCCGGCGCCTACGACACCCGCACCGATGACATCCGGGGCTGGATCGGCACCCACATTCTGCGCCGCCTGGCGGTGTCCCAGACCGCAAGCGCTGACTTCACCAGTGACGGTGTCGGCGATCTTGTGGTCAAGGACGCGGCGGCGGGTGACCTTCTCCTCTCCGCGGGAAACAAGGGCGGCTCGTTCAGCGTTCCGAAGAAGCTGACCGGCGGCTGGGACTTCACGGAGACCACCGCCGGCGACTTCACCGGCGACGGCAAGCCCGACCTGACCGCCCGTAACGCCAGCGGCGACCTACTGCTGTGGATCGGCGAGGGCAGCGGCAACTTCAGCCGGGTTACGCCCGGAAGCTGATTCCGGATGGGGATCGAGCACCAGCGGTGTGCGATCCCCATCCGGGGCGGGGCCGGCCTTCTCATGACCGTCGCTCAGCGCACAGGCCGAGTTCGGTGCCTGGTCGACCGTCCACAACCGCTTCCGGCAGTGGAGAGACGCCGGTGTCTTCGAAGCCCTGCCGGAGAGCCTGATCGCGGAAGCGGCGAGGCGAGGTGAGGTGGGGTGGGCTTGTCCCTGGTCAGCGTGGACTCCACCACTGTCCGCGCTCACCACGACGCTGCCGGGGTGCAGTTCGCTCCCCCGCAGGGGGGCGTCGTTCCCCCGGCCCCCGGCGACGGGCACCGCCGACGCGTGGCGGCGGAGGTCGGGCCGCGGTGCCTCCGCCGAGCACGGCCGGCGGGCCGCGGGGGTCAGCGGGCGAACTGCTCGGCGAGATGCTGCTCCCAGGTGTGCCTGCCGAGCGCGCGGTCGGGGGCGGTCAGGTGGCCGGCGCGCCAGGCGGCGCCGATCTTGCCGGGGACGCGGACGGGGAGGACGACGCGGCGCTTGCCGGCTGCTCGCAGCCAGTCCTTGGCGAGGCTGGTGGCCGGGTACACGGTCGGGCCGGCGAAGTCGGGGACCTGGCCGCCCGGGGCGCCGAGGGCCAACTCGACCAGGCGGTCCGCCACTTCGCCCGGGTCGACCGGCTGGCAGCCGGTGCCGGACGGCACGAGGACCACCGGGAGCTTGGACAGTGCCCCGAAGGCGTGGTCGAGCAGTGCGGGGAACTGGGTGGCCCGCAGGTTGGTCCAGCCGATCCCCGAGGCGGCGAGCAGCCGCTCGCCCTCCAGCTTGACCCGGTAGTACGGGTACGGGATCCGGTCGATGCCGACGATCGAGATGTTGACGACGTGCTCGACGCCGGCCCGCTTCCCGGCTTCCAGCAGGTGCTGGAAGCCGGGGATGTCGTCCTTGAAGTGCCGGACGTCGCTCGCACAGTGAATGACCGTGCGGACGCCCGCGAGCGCCTCGTCGAGTCCGGTGCCGGTGGTCAGGTCGCCGGTGTACCAGGCCACCCCGGAGTCGTCCGGCACCGCGATCCTGCGGGTGAGCGCGCGGACCGGGTGGCCGGTGCGGCGGGCCCGCTCCAGCACCTCGCGGCCGAGTACGCCCGTCGCGCCGGTCACCATGATCGTGTCGTTGGTCATCAGTCTCAGCCCTTTCGGAGTCGCTGTCACTGATGAAGAACCGACGGGTCAGGCGTTCTGTGACAGCTCCCGGAGCTGAGTGGCGAGGAAGGCCAGTTTGTCCGGGTTCCGGACGAGCCGGATGCCGGTGATCCCGCCCTCGCCGAGCTCCAGCGCCACGAGTGCGGTCAGCTCGCCGTCCTCCCAGCCGACCACCACCGGAACGCCGTTCGCCTCGGCGAAGCCGATCTGCACGCCGCTCGCCCACCGGGAGGAGAGACCGACCAGGAAGCGGGCCACGTTGTTCCGCCCAACCACCGGCCGACGGGCCGCACTCACCTTGCCGCCGCCGTCCGACCAGACGACCGCCTGGTCGGCGAGCAGCTGCTCCAACTGAGCCATCGCACCCTCGGCCGCGGCGGCCAGGAACCGGGCGAGCAACTCGCCGTCCTGCTCCCGCGAGGTAGTGAACCGCGGCCGGCCGTCGGCCAGGTGCTGCTTGGCCCGACGGTAGAGCTGGCGGGCGTTCGCCTCCGAGCAGTCAAGGACGCCCGCGATGTCCCGGTGGCTGTAATCGAAGGCGTCTCGCAGCACGACAGCGGCCCGCTCGGGGGCCGACAGCCGCTCCATCATCGTCAGCACCGCGAACGACACCGCATCCCGCTGCTCCGCCGTCTCCATCGGCCCCAACACCCCGGCCTCGGTCCGTACCGGCTCCGGGAGCCAGGGCCCGGGGTACTCCTCGCGCTGCGCCCGGGCGGAGGTGAGCCGGTTCAGGCACAGGTTGGTGACCACCTTGGCCAGCCACGGGCCTGGCGCGGCCACCTGACCGGGCTCGGCTCCGTGCCAGCGCAGGTACGCATCCTGCACGGTGTCCTCGGCCTCGGCCGCCGAGCCGAGCATCCGGTACGCCAGCGAGAACAGCCGTGGTCGGTGGGTCTCGAATTCCTCTGCCGTGTCCATGACCCCACGCTAGGACCAGGCCACGGGCACCGGCCGGCCGGGGCGGCGGCCCGGCCGGTGCCGCCCCCGTCGGTCACGACACCGATCCGAACGTAGGACGCAACACCGTGGAGCGCCGTATCTCACGCGTCCGGCATCGGCTGCATCTGCATTCCGTGGCGATTGCTGATCTCGATAAGGCGGTCGATGTCCGGCGGTGTCTTCGACTGGGGCGGCAGTTCGCGCCGCTGGGCGGGTTCGCCCGCCTCCGCGAAGAATTTGTCGACGCCGCCCGGCACGTAGGTGATCAGGAGCCGGGCGGTACTGGTGGGCTCGAACCGCTCAACCGTGCCCTCGGGGATGTGGAAGAAGGACCCGGGGCCTCCTTCGAACGTCTCGTCGCCGATGTGGTAGCGCACCGTCCCCTCGATGACGTAGACGCTCTCGGTGCCGGGGTGGGTGTGGGGCGGTGGGCCCATCCCCTCCGGGACCGTCATCTCCATGACCGTCATGGCCCCGCCGGTCTCTTCGCTCGACGCCTTGACCTCGTAGAGACCGTTCATCATCCAGAAGGCCTGCCCGTCACCGCTTTGGCGCACATGGGCTTGCTTCGCCATGGACCGCTCCCTTTCGTTTCGTCGGTGAATCCCCCCATGTGTTCCCGGTGGTGGGCCGACCTCAGTCCCGCCATCCGGGTGGGTGCGGCGGCTGCCCGGGTGCCCGGCCGCCCGGCTGCCCGTCAGGGGTGTGGGGTCGATGCCGCGAGGAAGGCGGCGAGGTTGTCGACGTAGGTGTCCGGGTGGGTGAGGTGGGGGACGTGCCCGGCACCCTCCAGGGTCCGCAGCTCCGCCTGCCGCAGCGCACCCGCGAGTTTGTCGATGATCACGGGAAACCACGGCGGACTCTCGGTGCCCCTGGTCAGCAGCGTGGGGCCCGTGTAACGGGAGAGCCGGGTGAGATCGACCGTCCCCCAGTCCGGGTCGGCCTGTTCGTCCGCGAATGTGGGGGCGTTGGCGACGAACGTCTCACGGACCGGCTCGGGCAGCTGCGCCCACACTCCCGGCCCGAACGCAACGTCTTCGACGAACCGTTCGGCTCCGGCCCGGTCCTGGCCCGCGCGCAGGGCCACGAGAACGGCATCGATATTGCGCTGCGTGGCCTGCATCAGCGGCTGGAGCTCGGGGTTGTCGGCCACGATGCCCATGAGCGGCGGCTCGTGGGCGGTGAGAGTACGGAACAGTTCGGGGCGGCGGGCGGCAAGGCCGAGTGCGGTCGCCGCGCCGAACGAGTTCCCGGCGACGTGGGCCGGAGCGCCCAGGATCTCGATGAGCGCGGCGAGGTCGTCCTCGTCCTCCGTCCGGCGGCCCTGGCCCGGCGGGCGCTCGCTCTGGCTGTGGCCGCGGCGGTCGTAGACCATCACCCGGTACGACCGGGCGAGGCGGGGGACGACCCCCTGCCAGCCGTGGTGGTCGGTCCAGGAGCCGTGGACCAGCACCAGCGGCTCCCCCTCACCCACGACCTCGTGGAAGAGTTCAACACCGTTCACGCGGGTCCACGGCATGCCGGGGCTCCTCATCTGTCGGGCGGCGGTCCAGACACATACCGCCGACGGCCGCCCCTCACACGTCCCGCTTAGCCCAGGCGGCGGTCCTCGGCGGCGATCGGGATGTCGTTGATACTGGCCTCGCGGCGGCGCATCAGGCCGTCGGCGTCGAACTCCCACTGCTCGTTGCCGTGGCTGCGCCACCACTGGCCGGCCGTGTCGTGCCACTCGTACTCGAAGCGGACGGAGATGCGGTTGCCGGTGTACGCCCACAGCTCCTTGCGCAGCCGGTAGTCGAGCTCGCGCTGCCACTTGTCGGCAAGGAAGGCGCGGATCTCGGCGCGGCCGGTGAGGAAGCGGTCGCGGTTCCGCCAGGCAGAGTCCTCCGTGTAGGCGAGGGCGACGCGTTCGGGGTCGCGGCTGTTCCAGGCGTCCTCGGCGGCCTGGACCTTGGCGCGGGCGCTCTCTTCGGTGAAGGGGGGCAGGGGCGGGCGTACGGCGGTCACGACGGTCACCTCTCGACGGGCGATTGAGAACGATCGTTCTCACTGTAGAGAACGAGCGTTCTCCCCACAAGGGAATCTGGACTACGCTGCCTTCATGGACGACGAAGAGGCCCGGACCCGGCTGCTGGACGCGGCGGAGACGCTGTTCTACGCCGACGGCATCCAGGCCGTCGGCATGGACCGCATCCGCGCGGAGTCGGGCGTCCCGCTCAAGCGGCTCTACCGGGTCTTCCCGGCCAAGGAATCCCTGGTCACGGCCTACCTGGAGCGACGCGACCGACGCTGGATGACAAGCCTGCGCGAGGCGGTGACCCAGGCCCCGGAGCGGCCGGTGGCGGCCGTGTTCGACTGGCTGGCGCGGTGGTTCTCGGAGCCGGACTTCCGGGGCTGCGCGTTCCTGAATGCCTACGGGGAGCTGGGCACGGGCCCCGAGGCAGTACTGGACGTCATCCGCCGCCACAAGTCGGAGCTACGGGCGCTGCTGGGCGAGCTGGCGGGCCCGGGGCAAGATGCCCTGGCGGACCAACTGCTGATTCTGGTCGAGGGCGCGATGGTGGTGGCGGCCCTGACCCCCGGCCCGGACCCGGCTCTCCGCGCGGGGGAGGCGGCGTCGGTTCTTATTGGGGAACGCCGCACGGAGCCGCCCGAGCAGCGGCATGGTGATGGGTATGGCAACGAAGAAGTACACGGTGACGCTTCCTGAGGAGCTGGCCGAGGAGATTCGCGCCGAGGTCGGTCCCGGCGGGTTCAGCCGGTATGTCACCGCTGCCATTGAGCGTCACCGCGAGCGGGAACGCCTGCACGAGTTCGTCGAGTGGCTGGAAGCAGAGCATGGCCCCGTCACCGCCGAAGAGGCGGCGAAGGCCGAGGCGGAACGCCTGTCGATTCAGCAGGAGCTCGCGGCTCGCAAGGCCCGAGCCGTGCCAGATCGCAAGACGAGTTGATGGCCGAGCCGGTCGTCTGCCTGCTCGACACCGAAGGCCTCTCCCAGGTGGGCCGTACTCGGCCACCGCGACATGGTCGCCCGCCTGCGCGATGCGGACCGGACGGGGATCCGGGTCGTCACCACCTCGATGACACTTGTCGAGGCGTACCACAAACACGTCAAGAAGGCCGCGTGGAAGTGGACGCTGTCGCGGATCGCCGTGGAACCGGTCACCCAGGAGATCGCGGGCGAGGCGATCGGACTACTGGAGGGCGCGGGCCTGCACGGGCACAAATACGCCATCGCCGCGGCCCTCGCCGCCGTGGCGCTGCGGCAGCCCCGAGACGTCGTGATCTTCACATCCGGTGTGGAAGACATGACGATGCTCTGCGGCAGCCGCGTGACCGTCCGAGGCATCTGACCTCAGGCCCTGCGCCCCCGCAGCTAGTTGCCCGCGCCGCGGGGGAAGGTGATCTCCACTCGGCGGTTCTTCTTGCGGCCTTCCTCGGTGCTGTTGTCCGCGATCGGGTAGTCCTCGCTGTAACCCCGGACGTCGAAGGTGACCTTGGGGTTGGTGACGGTCTTGGCCAGCTCCGACTGCACGGCGTCGGCGCGCTGCTTGGACAGCTCCTTGCCGTGTTCGTAGCTGCCCTGGTCATCGGTGAACCCGAAGACCCGCACCTGGGACGCCTTCTGCTGGTTGATCTCGTTGGCGATGGCCTGGATACGGGCGGCCGCCTGGGCGTTGAACACCGCGCTGTTCTCGGGGAAGAGCACCTCGGACTGGAGCGCCATCATGACGGTCTGGTTCGTCTCCTGGCGGCGCTGCTCACCGCCGAGGTCTTCGACGACCTCGACCATGTCGAGCACCTTCGGGGGCGCGAGGACGCCGCCCTGGGGGAGCTTGAGGCGTGGGGAGTCGGGTTTGACGACCACGGGCGGGGAGGCGGACGACTCCGTGCCGGGGGGTATGGACGGCTTGACGTCGTCGGCGTGGGCGCTGGTCGCGCCGAGGAGATGAGCGCCGGCGATGACGAGACCGACGACGGCTGTGGCGGCGATGGTGCGGGGGCGTTTGGTCATGGGGTCACCCGGAGATTTTGACGGTGGCCGTGGCAAAGGTCGGCAGGCCGAACACGACCTCGGTGGTGGTGGTCGGCGGGCCGGGGAACTGCGCGAAGAAGGGGACGCTCTCCCCCGCCGCGATGCGAGAGAGACCAGTGGTGCAAGCACACCTGCCCTCCGTGTCGCGCAGCACGTAGTAGCGCTTCTTGCCCACGCTGTCGACCAACGTGGCTCCGGCGACCGACGCGGGGCTGGCGTTCTTTTCCACACCATTCCACTCGGAGGTCCGAACGAAGGCTTGCGATCCAGTGTTCTTCAGCTGGCCGCTCACGGTGAGGTATCCGTCTTGATCACGCTCAGCGGAATTGATCTCCAAGACGACGCCAGCTGGCCCCTTCGCCGTTGCGATCACCTCAACGGGCGTGGAGCTGCTGCCGCTTGGCGCTGGCTTCTCGGCGCCGCTCCCTTGGTTCTGGGAAGGGGCGGACTTCTGCGGTTCCTTCGGCTTCTCGTCGCCCCCACCGCACCCGGCCAACGTGAGCGAGAGGACCGCTGCAACCGCAACGGCCGCTCCCCCGCGGACCTTCACCTTGTGCCGAATGCTCATGTACTCCGCTTCCTTGTCTCTCGTTCGCTGTCAGTCGGCCAGTCGTACGCTGAAGAGAGCTCTCGCCAGCTTGACCAACGGGCCTGGATTCGAAGGGTCCAATTGAAGGGACACGCCTCCCTTGCACCTGAAGGCGACGGAGGCGGGCTCCTCTGTGCCACCGCCGCCGGGTGAGGGCGTCGCTGCGGGCGTTGCGGTGGGGGTGGGTGTGGGCGTTGGGGTTGGGGCTGGCGCGGCCAGAGAGCAACGCGATTCGATCACGGCTGTGGCTGTGGCCCTCCCGTGTACATCCTCACTGCCCGGGACGACCGACTTCCCGACGGTGCCATTCGTGGTCACGGTGATGGTGAACCTGGGAAGTGCCGGTTCGCACTCTGCGGTGGCATCGTTCGATGCGGCGAAGACCGCAGCCTTGTCGCAGGCCCCCTTCAGTTCGAATCGATCGCCGTTGAGGATCTTCTCCCAATCGTCCGGAGTGAAAACAAGCAGATCGCTGTTCACGAACACGGTGTCCCTGGCTTCGCGAGCCGCCGCGAGCGCCGCCGCGTCGGCGGCCCCCTGTGCGTTACTGCGGGTGGCACCGGCCATCCCCACGACCAAGAAGGCAAGCGCGGCAAAGAGCAGGCCTGCCACCACCACGATGTAGATGGGAAAGACCTGCCCTCGGTCCCGCGATGCGGTCGCTGTCATCAGCCTTGAGACGTGATGTTCTCCAGCGCCGTCGAGATCGCGTTCGCGATGTTGTCCGCAAGGCCCGTACCCACGATCGCCCCGATGATCAGGACGATGATCACGATGATCCCCAGGTATTCGAAGACCGTCTGGCCCTCGTCCCCGCCCTGCCGCCCGCGCATCCGGATCCGCTGTTCGACGATCTCCTTGAGCAGCATCAGGTTCTGCATAGGGGTCCCCTCCGGGTCCGGAGCCGTAGTCGATTCGCGGACGGTACGGCCGGACACCAGCAGTTGCAAAGGGTCCCGGGACCCATTTACGGACCCACTGCGCACGCTGTCTACCCATGACCGGCCACCCCCGGACGGGCGGTTCCCAGCCATCGGGCTATGGCCTCGCTGCGGGTGCCGCTCTGGAGCTTCGCGAAGATGCGGTTGATGTGGTTCTTGACCGTCTTCTCGCTGATGAAGCAGGTCGCCGCGATCTGCTGGTTGCTCATCCCGGACGCGATGAGATCCATGACCTCCTCCTCCCGCGAACTCAGCCCGAATACCCGGTGGTTGAGCAGACGCTCAGAAGACTGTGCCACAGTTCGTTGCGGATGCGAAGAGGCCCGTAGTTCGGCGAGCAGGGCGCTCGCCGCCGTCGGGCTGAAGTGGGCGCGGCCGGCGCGGACGTCGCGGACGGCCGTGACCAGGTGGTCCGGCGTGAATTCGCCGTGGACCAGATAGCCGCCCGCGCCCAACAGCAGGGCCTCCCGGACGATTTCGGCCTCCTGGCTGTACGTCAGCATCAGTACCGGCGCCAGCCGCACCAGGTGGGGCAGCGCCGAGATGCCGTCCACGCCCGGCATGCGCACGTCCAGCAGGATGATGTCCGGGGTGTGCAGCCGGGTCAGGTGCAGGGCCTCGCCGCCGTCCGACGCCTGGGCGACGACCTCGATGCCGTCGGCGGTGTCCAGGAGGGCGGTCAGGCCCGCGCGGACGACCGGGTTGTCGTCGGCGATCAGGACGCGGAGTGGGAGGGGGAGGGGGAGCGGGAGCGGGAGCGGCATCAGGGGCTCCTCTCCGGGGTGAGGGCGGACAGCGGGAGGGCCAGGCGGACCTGAGTGCCGGGGGCGGCCGGGCGGGGGCCGATGTGGAGGTGGGCGCCGATGGCGGCGGCCCGTTCCGTCATGCCGAGGAGGCCGAAGTGGCCCGTACGGGGGAGCACCGAGGGCAGGCCGGAGCCGTTGTCCTCTACGGTCAGGGTGAGGTGGGATTCGTCGGCGGCCGCCTCGACCACGATGCGCGAGGCGCCCGCATGGCGGCGCGCGTTCTCCACCGCCTCCGAGGCCACCGCCACCAGGTGCCGTGCCACGGCTGCGGGGAGCAGAGGCAAGGCACCGGTCGCGCGGAGCTCCGTACGGGGGTCGGGGTCCAGGCGGCGGAGTTCGTCCGGCAGGGAGACCACCGGGGCGGCGTCCAGATCGCGCCGCAGGTCCGTCAGCAGCTGGCGGGATTCCGCGGCCGCGCGGCGGGCCGCCTCGGAGAGGAGGTCGGCATGGTGGCGCAGGGCCGCCGGGTCCGTGGTGCGGGAGAGGGCGTCCGCGGCCAGGGCCAGGCCGTGCAGGGTCTTGGACACCGAGTCGTGCATCTCGCGGGCCAGGCGGTCCCGTTCGGCCCGGACCGCCGTGGCCGCGGCCAGCCGGGCGCGGGTCTCCGTCAGGGCCTGGCTCGCCGAGCCGAAGCGGAAGAGCAGGCCCCGCAGGCAGGCACCGGCCGCGCCCGCGAGTACGCAGAGGGCCGCCAGAGTCAGTGCCTGTGCCGGAGCCTTCGCGTGGGCATGTGCGTGCGCCTGTGCCGGAGCCTGTGCCTGCGCCGCGAGGACCAAGATGGCCGCCTGTACCGCGGCGTACACCGCCGAGCCGCGCCAGCCGTAGACCAGCCCGGCGAGCAGCGGTGTGCACAGCGAGACGAAGCCCAGTGGGGACTCGGGTGTCGCGGTGATCAGGAGCAGCGCGCTGAAGAGCATGTCCACGGCCAGCAGCCACCGGTGCCGCAGCAGCAGCGGCCCGAAGCGATCCCAGTCGCGGAACAGGGCGTACGAGAGCACGAAGGTGAGCAGGATCGCGCCGCCCACGAGGTACGTCGGCCCCCCGCGCGTGGTGCGGGCCAGCTCCAGCGGCGCGCCCAGGGCGATCATCACCAGCCGGAACGCGAAGACCTGGCGGCACAGGGCTTGCAGGGCGTTGACCTGGAGCCCGAGCGAGGGCTCTCCCGAGCCGGCGAGTGCGCGGGCCGGGCCCTCCCCCCGCACGCCTGCCACGATGTCCGGCCCGGTGTCCCCCACAGCCGGCGCGAGGCGCGGCGCGGTGTCCCGCGCGGCTGGCGCGAGGCCCGACGCGGTGTCGCCCGCAGCCAATGCGCTGCCCGGCGCAATGCTCGGCACGGCGTCCGACATCAGGCCCGGCGCGGTGTCCGGCGCGCCTGGCGCAAGGCCCGTCGCGGTACCCAACGCGAGGGACGACGCGAAGCCCGGAGCGATGTCCCCTGCGGCCGCCACGCTGCCCGGCCCGGTACCCAGCCCAATGTCCCGTGCGGCATCCCCCGCGGTCAGCACGATGTCCGAGGCCGTGTCCGGCGCATCCGGCGCGGTGCCCGACACGAAGCCCGGCGCGGTGTCCCCCCCAAGGCCCTGCACCGTGGCCCGTGCGGACGGTGCGGTGTCCGGTGCGCGGACCGTGGCGGTGTTCGGTAACGCCATGGCTCAGCCGCCCCCGAACATCGCCGCGAAGTCGACGTCCGCCCCGTACACGAAGCCGCCGATCAGGAGGATCATGGTGCCCGGGAGCATGAACATCGTGACGGCCAGCGTCGCCCGCGGGACGGCCCGGGCGGCTCGGCGGCGGGCGTTCTGGGCGTCCGTGCGGCGCATGTCCTCGGCGATTGCGATGAGCGTGTCCACGATCGGCGAGCCCAGCTCCTCGCCCTGCTGGAGCGCGGTGACGAACTGGGCCACCTGCTCCGAGTCGTTGCGGCGGCGCAGCTCGTCGAAGGCCTGGCGGCGGCTGACACCCATGGTCATCTGCTGGAGGGTGATCCGGATCTCGTCGGACCACGGCCCCTCGTACTTGTCCGCGACCCGCTCCAAGGCCTGCCGGAAGCCGAGCCCGGCGCTGACCACCACCGCCAGTACGTCCAGGAAGTCCGGCAGGGTCCGCTCGATGTGGTCGCGGCGGATCCGGATCGCCGACCACAGCCCGACCTCGATCCAGAACAGGCCGAACGCGACCATCAGCAGCGCCAGCACCAGCTGCCCGTTGAGCAGCATCGCGAAGGCGCCCACCGCGCCCAGGAAGGCGTACACCGCGCGGCGCGCCGCGTAGCGGTCGATCGTCAGGCCGGACGGGTTGCCCGCGGTGTCGATCTGACGGCGTTTGCGGGCCACCCGGTCCGGCCCCATCAGGCGCAGTATCAGCGGCGCGTAGCGGATGCCGGCGCGGTCGACGATCGAGCCGACGACCGTCGTGCGGGTGGCGCCGACTTCGAGGGCCAGTTCCAGGTCGGTGGGCAGTTTGACGTCGGCGCGGTAGAGCCGGATGCCGTGGAAGGCACCGAGGACCGATACGGCCACGGCCAAGGCCAGGAGCAGCGGGATCACGCCGGCCTCCTCCTCATACGTCGATCTTGGACAGGCGGCGGATGAAGACGAAGCCGAGCGTGAAGAGGCCGAGGGCGACCAGGACGGCGGTCTGCCCGATGACGGCGCCGGTCATACGGTCCAGCGCGCCCGGCATCATCGCGTCCACGAGGAGCAGCGAGCCGAGGCCCATCACCGGTACCAGATAGGCCGTCACCGTCACCTGGGACAGCTGTGTGCGGATCTCGCGCCGGGTCTCCTTGCGCTGCTCCAGCGTCACCGTCAGGTTGCGCAGGCTGCCGACGATCGCGCCGCCCGCGCGGGCGGACAGGACGAGGGTGGAGACCAGGACGACCAGCTCGCGCGACGGCAGCCGCTCGGCGATCTCGCCCAGGGCCTCCTCCATGGAGTGCCCGACGGCGAGCCGGTTGGCCACCCGTGCCAGTTCCTCGCCCGCCGGGGCTTCCAGCTCCTCGGCCGCCATCCCGATGGCCGTACGCAGGGCCAGGCCGGCCTGGGTCGCGTTGGCCAGTATGCGGGCCAGCTCGGGGAGCTGGTTGATGAACCGCTCGTTGCGGCGCGCCCGCTGCCAGTTGAGGAAGGCGTTCGCCGCCCACAGGCCGATCAGCCCGGCCACCGGGCCGAAGAAGGGGGCCAGGAAGGAGGCCGAGATCAGCCAGATGCCGATGACGGCCGCCAGCATGTAGACGAAGAACTCCCCCGGGGTCAGGTCCAGGCCGGTCACCCCGAGCTTGAGCTCGATGCGGCGGCCCAGCTTGGTCGTGCGCAGGCGGCGGTCGATGCCCCGGAAGCGGCGCCTACGGCCCAGGGGCGCCGGGGCGCCGGTCGCGGAGAGGCGTTCGATGAGCGCGGCGCGCTGGGCGCGGCCGGCGGCGTAAGCGTGCAGGCCGAGGACGACGAGCAGGCAGGCCAGCACCGTGGCGCCGAGGGTGAGGAGGATAAGTGGGTTCACAGGGCGGTCCGGGTGGACGGGTCGGTGAGGGTGGACGGATCGGTGAGGGGGGTGGACCGGTCGGTGAGGGGATACGGGTCGGTCCCGGCCATCGGGGCCGACCGGGGGAGCGGACCGGTCAGCGGGTCCTCCGGCAGGGCGACCCCGAAGGCCTGCGGGATCGGCTGGTTGTTCATGTAGAGGCGGTCCGCGATCCGGCGCGGCAGCGGGTAGTACTCGAAGAAGCCGTGCACGCGGCCGTCCGCACCCATCGGCTGGGACAGGAAGCGGCACACGGTGGTGATCCGGAAGGGCTCGCGGCCGTGCGAGTCGAGGATGGAGATCTCCGTGACGCGGCGCGAGCCGTCGCCGAAACGGGTGAGCTGGACGATGACATTGACGGCGCTGTTGATCTGGTCCTGGAGCGCCTCGAACGGAATCTCCACCTCCGACATGGAGGCGAGGGTCTGGAGGCGCATCAGGGCGTCCTGCGAGCTGTTGGCGTGGACGGTGGCCAGCGAGCCGTCGTGGCCGGTGGACATCGCCTGGAGCATGTCGAGCGTCTCGCCGCCGCGGACCTCGCCGACGATGATGCGGTCGGGGCGCATGCGCAGGGAGTTGCGTACGAGGTCGCGGATGGTGATCTGCCCCTTGCCCTCCACGTTCGGCGGGCGGGATTCCAGGCGGATGACATGTGCCTGCTGGAGCTGGAGCTCGGCCGAGTCCTCGATGGTGATGATCCGCTCGCCCTCGGGGATCAGCCCGGAGAGGGCGTTGAGGAGGGTGGTCTTCCCGGTGCCGGTGGCCCCGGAGACGATCACGTTCATCTTGGCCTGGACGAGTCCGGACAGGAGCAGCAGCATCTGCTCGTCCAGCGAGCCGAGGCCGATCATCTCGTGCAGGGTGAACGCCCGCGGGAAGCGGCGGATCGTGAGCGTGGGCCCGGTCAGGGAGAGCGGCGGGATGATGACGTTGACGCGTTCGCCGCTGGGCAGCCGGGCGTCGACCATCGGATTGGCCTCGTCCACACGCCGGTTGACGGTGGACACGATGCGCTCGATGGTCTGCATCAGCTGGTCGTTCGACGCAAAGCGCAGCGGCAGCTGTTCCACCCGCCCTGCGCGCTCGACGAAGATCTGGTCCGGGCCGTTGACCATGATCTCGGAGATCGAGGCGTCCTCCAGGAGCGGTTCGAGCACGCCGAGCCCGAGCGCCTCGTCCACGACGCGGCGGATGAGCTGGGACCGCTCGACGGTGGAGAGGACGGGCCCCTCGCGGCTGATGATGTGGCCGAGTACGCGCTCCAGCCGCGCCCGGCGCTCGGCGGGTGCGAGCGCGGACATCTCGGCGAGGTCGATCTCCTCCAGCAGCTTCGCACGGTACGAGGAGACCAGTCGGCCGTCCTCGCGGGGGTTGTGCCGGTCGTCGGGGGTGCTGACCCGGGAACGCAGGCTCATGGTGCGGTCACCTTCGGGTCGTTGGGCATGACGGCGGTCCGCTCGGCATTGGTGGCGCCCACGCCGGGCACGATCGACTTGATCGGGATGGTCACGCGTACGGTGACCGCGTCGGTCGTCGGCGAGACGTCGAACTCCGCGATGGAGGCGAGGCTCGGCCGGATCGCCGCCATGCCGGCCGCCGCGCCGGTACCGGGCTCGCGGGCTTCCGTACGGGCCGCCGTACGGGCCGCCGTCTCCGCCTGCTGAACGACGTACGCGGCCCAGCCGAGCTGGATTCCGCACAGCGCGACCAGCAGCAGGATGGGGATGAAGCCGATGTATTCCAGGGCGACTTGGCCCCGGTCTCCCCGGCCGACGGGGACTCGGCCCGCGACTCCCGTGCCGCCGGAGACCCGGCCCGAGGCTCCCTCGCCGCCGGAGACCCGGCCCGAGGCTCCCGTGCCGTCGGAGCGCCATTTCCATTGCCGGTTCACGTCACTCCTCCTTCTTCTCCTGCGGTGAGCCGCCGTCGCCCTCGATGCGGAGGCCTGTGTTCAGGCCCGGAACGAGCACCGGGACCTTGAGGCTGACCCTGGCCTTGTAGAGGCCCCCCGACGCCCCGCAGTCCGTGGTGGCCTGCCAGGCGGAGCCGATGTGTTCCTGCGCCGCCGCCGTGCACGCCGCGGCCCCCTTCACCGCGCCCGCCCGCGCCCCCTCGTCCGCCGCGTTGCCCGCCAGGGAGAAGGCGTACCCGATCAGCACGCACTCCCACACCGCCGCCACGAGCAGCAGGATCAGCGGCAGCGTGCCGGCGAACTCGACCGCCAGCTGCCCGCGGTCCCCGCGAACCGCACGAGTCCCGCGGGTCCCGCCTGGATCGCGGGTCCAGCGATCCACACGATCGTCGCGACTCCCGCGACTCCCGTGATCCGCACGATCGCCGCCACCCCCCGGTCCCACCGCCACCCGTCCGCACCCGGGCATCCCTCAGCCCTCCCGCCCGCGCCGCGACCACGGGGTGAGCGCGCCCCGGTCGCCGCCGCGCAGCCGGGCCACCGGACCCGCCGCGCGCACGGCCAGAGCCGCGCCGGTGCCGGCGCCCCCGCCCCCGCCCGAGGCCGTGCCCGCAACCGGTGCCGCGTCCTGCGGCGCCGTCAGCAGCCCCAGCTCGCCCGCCAGCGACCACAGCGCCTGCTTCACGCTGGAGCGGTTGTCGAGGTCCTGCACCCGCCCCGCGTCCACCACCGCCTGGAGTTCCTTGAAGGCGGCCGGCACCGGGGTGCGGGTGCCCCGGGTCTTGGTGATCTTCTGGATCAGCGAGGGCTGGATCTCGGTGTGCTTGCTCCAGCGGTTGACCACCATCGCGGTGTCCTCCGCCTTGCGCACCTGGAGCCGCTCCCACATCCGGACCATCCGCTTCGCGGCCCGCACCGCCACCACGTCCGGGGTGGTGACCAGCACCGCCACGTCCGCCATCTCCACGGCGGCGGCGTTGGCGCCCGTCACCTGGGTGCCGCAGTCGATGACGACGAGCTCGTACCGGCTGCGCAGGGCGCTGACGATGTGCCGGGCGGCCCGGTCGTCGACCTCCTCGCCCCGCTCCCCCTCGGCCGGGGCCAGCAGCAGCGCGAGGCCCGTGCGGTCCTCGTACACGGCGTCCTGCAACACCCGCGGCGAGATGTCCTGGATCCCGGCGAGGTCGGCGATGGAGCGCCGGAACTGCACGTCGAGGTACGAGCCCACGTCCCCGGCCTGGAGGTCCAGGTCCACCAGTGCGGTACGCCGGCCCGAGGCGGCCGCGGCCAGTGCGAACTGCACGGCCGTGAAGGTGGTGCCCACCCCGCCCTTGGCGCCGGTCACCGTCACCACCCGGCCCCCCGGCCCCGTGAAGACGTCGGCGCCGCGCCCCAGGTGTCGGCGTACGCCCACGGACCACTGGGCGGCG
Organism: Streptomyces sp. ISL-87; assembly: GCF_018614095.1. Lineage (GTDB taxonomy): Bacteria > Actinomycetota > Actinomycetes > Streptomycetales > Streptomycetaceae > Streptomyces. Next base: position 22,017 of record NZ_JAGGOY010000103.1, read on the forward strand.
GCCTGGACGCGGGCGGCGAGCTCCTCGTAGGAGAGCGGCAGCCCGATCAGGCCGCGCGCGCCCGAGTCCATGGCGGCGGAGAACAGGGCGGGTCCGGCGTCCGAGGACACCAGGACCACCCCCACCGCCGGGAAGCGGAGGGCGACCTCGCGGATGAGCTCCAGTGCGGGAACCGGGCCGATCCGCTCGTGTACGAGGACCACCTCGGGCAGTTCGTCGATCGACTCGGTGGCCAGCCGGGCCAGGGTGTCGAGCAGCGAGGTGGAGTCGGGGACGGGACCGGCCGGTTCGGCGTCCGGAAGCTGGCTGAGGAGGGTGGAGATGGCGCGGGCGGCGTCCGGGTCGCCGACCGCGGGGAGGATTCGGGTCGTCATCCGGGCCTCACTTGTCCCCTTCGAGGGTGTACATGCGGTCGCTCGGGCTGGGCGCCGAGTCGGTGCCGGGAGCGACCAGGGCCAGGCGTACGTGCACCGCGAAGGACTCGGCGTAGGCGACGCGCTGGGTGTCCTTGGTGTTCAGGGCGAAGGTGATCGGGACGGCCTCGGCGGGTCCCTTCTTCTCGCTGTCCTTGTCCAGGGGGGTGAGCTTGCCGACGTTGATGACCCGGGCGTTGGCGACCATGACCACGGACAGGTCGGGGTCGGTCGGCCTCTTGCCCTTGAAGGTGCCCAGGATGTTGACCTTGGCGCCGGGGGTGATCTTGCCCGCCACGCCCGTCGACGCGTCGATCATGATGGCGATCTCCTGCTCCCCGGCCTGGAGCTGCGGCTTGTCGGCGAACATGCCCGACTGGAGCAGCGAGCCCTTCTTCAGGGGGGTCAGCGCGATCTTGTCCTTGAGTACGCCGAGGTCGGTGACGGCCGCTTCGGACAGCCACCGCTTCGGGACGCTGATCTCCTCGAACTGCCCGGCCGTGAGCGGGCTGTACGGCGCTATGTCGCCCTTGGCGCGGTACGCGACGACCTCGGACCCGACCTTGGAGTTCACATCACCGATCACCAGGAGGACCCCGGTGAAGGCCGCCAAAGCGCAGAGGACCGAGAGGATCAGCAGGATGACGCCGCGGCGCTGGCGTGAGTTCATGGGCCGTACTACCTCGCCGTTCTTCTTCGTTCGGGCCGGTCAGAGTCTGGATCTGGAGCGTGCGGGCGATACGGACCGTGCGGGCGATGCGGAGCGTGCGGGCGATGCGGAGCGTGCGGGCGATGCGGAGCGTGCGGTTGGTGCGGCGGGCGGCGACGCCGTGAGCGGGGCGGCGCAGAAGCCGCAGCGGTCGCCGATCAGCTCGGCGCCGCACCAGCGGCACTCCTCGCGGCGGACCGAGGCGACCAGCTGGTAGAGCACGGCCGGATCCGGGATGGCGGCGGCGAACTCGACGAGTTTCCCGGTGGCCCACCAGGCGGGCGAGTCGGCCGGCAGCGGGTTCTCCATCACGCCCTGGACCTGCCAGGCGGGGGCGAGTTCGGCCGTGACCCAGTCGGAGGCGAGCTGGCCGCGGGCGAAGGTGAGGTGGGTGACGAACTCGGGGCCGGGTGGCAGCCCTCCGCCCCCGTGGGCGCCGGCACGGGCTCCCGCGGCACCCAGCTTGACCAGGTGCGGCGTCGGGTTGGCCAGGACGGCGAACTGCGCGCTCGGCGCCCAGGACCTGGCGTGCGCCTTGAGGCCGACCGGGACCCGGTCCAGCTTGGCGACCGTGCCCAGCAGGGCGCCCGCGTAGATGTAGTGGGACAGCAGCCGGGCGGCGGAGGCGATGACTCCGGGGCTGAAGTCGCAGACGCTGAGCTGGCGCAGCTGACGTACCAGCAGGGCGGTTCCCAGCGGCGGCAGATCGATGTCGAGGAACGCGATCCGGTCGGTTTCCAGGATGGCCCGTACGGTGTGCAGCCGCCGGGCCGCGGCGGGCGCCAGCCACGGCGGTACGACGACGACGAGATGACCGTGCCGCTCCAGTAAGGCGGCCGTCTCGGCGAGCGCGCCCTCCAGGTCGAGCACGTCCGGGGGATGCAGTACGGCGGCCCCCGGCGTATGCCGGTCAGGGGCTGGCAGCACCAGGTCGGCGCTGGTGACAGCGATGGCGGTCGGCACGCGGATCCCCCCGTTCACCCATGTACGCCGCGGACGTTCTCCCCCAGCTACGGCAGGAAGGTGCCCCGGTCGTCACGTACGCCCACATGCTGCGCGACCGCAAACGATCTCCCCCGGCGCCCCCTGCCACAGCACCATATCCGCGTCCTCCCTGGCAGGGCAGGGCCTTGGGAATTCCCGTGCCGGCAGCACATGTCACAGGTGGCGGGAAACCCGGACAACAAGGATCGGACGGTCGCCCATTTCAAGCCAGATCGCAAAGACTCTTGACACGTTCATTGGACTAGACCAACTTGGCTGCGGGGTACCCCACTTGCCCCGGACGCGTACGTCACATCCCCTTCTCCCCCCACCGGAGCCCACGTGAACCGCATACGCTCCCTCGCCCTGCTGGGCGCGGCCACCCTCACCGCCGGGGGCCTGACCGCCCTCGCCACCGGCACCGCCCAGGCCGCGGACGTCAACGTCGCCCGCAACGGAGGCTTCGAGTCCGGCCTCGCCAACTGGTCCTGTCCGGCGGGCAGCGGCGTCGTCGTCTCCTCCCCCGTGTACGCCGGAGCCGGCGCCCTCAAGGCCACCCCGGCGGGCCAGGACAACGCCCAGTGCAGCCAGACCGTCACGGTCAAGCCGAACTCGACGTACACCCTGAGCACGCAGGTGCAGGGCTCCTACGTGTACCTCGGCGCGACCGGGACCGGCACCCAGGACGTCTCCACCTGGACCCCGGGCCCGGGCAGCGGCTGGCAGAAGCTGTCCACCACCTTCTCTACCGGCCCGAACACCACCCAGGTCACCGTCTGGACGCACGGCTGGTACGGCCAGCCGGCCTACGTCGTGGACGAGTTCAGCGTGTTCGGCCCGGACGGCGGCGGCACCGACCCCGGCCCCTCGGTGCCCGGCGCCCCCACCGGGGCCGCCGTTTCCGGCCAGAGCGCGAACGCCCTCACCCTTTCGTGGAACGCGGTCAGCGGGGCCACCGGCTATTACGTGTATCAGGACGGCGTCCGCGTCCAGAGCGTGACCGGGACCTCCACCCAGGTCACCGGCCTGACCGCGGCCACCTCGTACTCCTTCCAGGTGAGCGCGTACAACGCGGCGGGCGAGGGCTCCAAGTCCGCGCCGGTGACCGGCACGACGACCGGCAGCGGCACCCCGAACCCGAACCCGGCGGTCCCCAAGCACGCCCTGACCGGCTACTGGCAGAACTTCAACAACGGCGCGACCGTCCAGAAGATCTCCGACGTCCCGGCGCAGTACGACATCATCGCCGTCTCCTTCGCCGACGCCACGACCACGCCCGGCGCCATCGCCTTCACCCTCGACTCGGCCGGGCTCGGCGGCTACACGGTCGCCCAGTTCAAGGCGGACGTCGCCGCGAAGAAGGCGGCCGGCAAGTCCGTCATCCTGTCGATCGGCGGCGAGAAGGGCACCATCTCGGTCAATGACTCGACCTCCGCGAACAACCTGACGAACTCCGCGTACGCACTGATGCAGGAGTACGGCTTCAGCGGGATCGACATCGACCTGGAGAACGGCCTCAACCCCACCTACATGACGCAGGCGCTGCGCTCCCTGTCCGCGAAGGCGGGCTCCTCGCTCGTCATCACGATGGCCCCGCAGACCATCGACATGCAGTCCACGCAGGGCGGGTACTTCAAGACGGCGCTCAACATCAAGGACATCCTCACCGTCGTCAACATGCAGTACTACAACAGCGGCTCGATGAACGGCTGCGACGGGAAGGTCTACTCCCAGGGCTCGGTGGACTTCCTGACCGCCCTGGCCTGCATCCAGCTGGAGGGCGGCCTCGACCCCTCGCAGGTGGGCATCGGCGTCCCCGCCTCGCCGAGCGGCGCGGGCAGCGGCTACGTGGCCCCGTCGATCGTGAACAACGCCCTGGACTGCCTGGCGCGGGGCACGAACTGCGGGACCTTCAAGCCGTCGAAGACCTACCCGGGGCTGCGCGGCGCGATGACCTGGTCGACCAACTGGGACGCCAAGGCGGGTGGTGCTTGGTCCAACGCGGTGGGTCCCAAGGTCCACGGCCTGCCCTAGGCGGTACGTGTGGGGGTGGCCGACGTGGCCGATTCGAATCGGGGGCTATTGACCGGGACATGCCACGAGAGCACGCTGTGCGCGTCCGCACGGCTACCCCCACACTCCCACCCAGGAGAACGCATGCGGCTCCATACCCGCCGAAGGGCCGCCGTCACGGCGGCCCTGCTGGCGCTCGCGCTCGGCGCACCCGCCTACGGCATGAGCGCGACGGCATCACCACCGCCCACCCCGTCCACCGCCACCCAGGACGAGGCCATCGTCCAGTACCGGATCCACGGCCCCTCGACGGCCACCGACCGGACGGCCCTGCTCCGCACGGGTGTGTCGATCGACGAGGTGGACGAGCACACCGTCGTCGTCAGCGCCGACACCATGCAGGCCAAGAACCTGCGCGCGCTCGGCTACGAGCTGACCGCTCTGCCCGGCCCTCCGCAGCGCACCGAGCCCGGCATCGCGGCGAGCCCGATGGACTTCCCGTCCGCGGACTCGAAGTACCACAACTACGCCGAGACGAACACCGAGATCGACCAGCGCATCGCCCAGTACCCCGGGATCATGAGCAAGCGGGTCATCGGGAAGTCGTACCAGGGCCGGGACCTTGTCGCCATCAAGATCAGCGACAACGTCGCGACCGACGAGAACGAGCCCGAGGTCCTCTTCACCCACCACCAGCACGCCCGCGAGCACCTGACCGTCGAGATGGCGCTCTACCTGCTCAAGGAGTTCGGCTCCAAGTACGGCACCGACTCCCGGATCACGAACATGGTCAACGGGCGCGAGATCTGGATCATCCCCGACCTCAACCCGGACGGCGGCGAGTACGACATCGCCACCGGCTCGTACCGGTCGTGGCGCAAGAACCGCCAGCCGAACTCCGGCTCCTCGTACGTCGGCACGGACGAGAACCGGAACTGGAACTACAAGTGGGGCTGCTGCGGCGGCTCCAGCGGCAGCAAGAGCTCCGAGACCTACCGGGGCGCGGCCGGCGAGTCGGCGCCCGAGGTGAAGGTGGTCGCGGACTTCGTACGCAGCCGGGTGATCGGCGGCAAGCAGCAGATCAAGGCCGCGATCGACTTCCACACGTACAGCGAGCTGGTCCTGTGGCCGTTCGGGTGGACGTACAACGACACGGCGCCGGGCATGACCGCGGACGACCTCGCGGTGTACAAGACCATCGGCACCAGCATGGCGAACAGCAACGGCTACACGCCGGAGCAGTCGAGCGACCTGTACATCACGGACGGGACGATCGACGACTGGCTGTGGGGCGACCAGAAGGTCTTCGCCTACACCTTCGAGATGTACCCGGAGTCGGGCGGGGGCGGCTTCTACCCGCCGGACGAGGTGATCGACCGCGAGACCGCGCGCAACAAGGACGCGGTGCTCCAGCTGCTGGAGAACGCGGACTGCATGTACCGCTCGATCGGCAAGCAGTCGCAGTACTGCGTGTAACCGCCACCGCCACCGCCTCCGCCAATGCCCGAACGGGGCGCCCCACCGCCAGGGGGGCGCCCTCGTCCGTCGCTGTGCCGGCCTTTCCAGGAGCCGAGGACCCTACGACAGCACCGCGAGCGCGTCGATCTCGATGAGCAGCCCGGCCGGCAGGCCGACGTACACCGTGGTGCGGGCGGCCGGCGCCTCCTTGAGGCCCTGCTCCTCGAAGTAGGCGTTGTACAGCTCGTTCATCTCGCCGAAGTGCGCGGTGTCCGTGAGATAGACGCGGATCATCATCACGTCGTCCCAGCCCGCGCCGCCCGCCTCCAGTACGGAGCGCACGTTCTCCAGCGTCTGGAGGGTCTGCTCGCGCAGCGTCGGCCCGGCGGGGGTGGGCGGCGAGCCGTCCACGACCGGGAGGAAGCCGACCTGGCCGGCGACCTGGAGGATGTTCCCCTTGCGGACCCCGTGCGAGAACGTCGCGGGCGGGGTGGTGTGGGCGCCGGGGGTGATGGCGGTCTTCTCGGTCAAGACGGGTCCTCGGTTTCTGGTCCGGAGCCGGAGCCTGAGTACTCCCGGCTGATGGTGTCGGCTGTGCGGCGTACCAGGGGCAGCAGTTCGAGCAGCTCCTCGGCGCCGACCACCACAGTGGGCGCCGAGATCGACATCGCGGCGACGGCCCGCCCGTCCGGCCCTCGCACGGGTGCGCCGACGCAGTTGACGGCCTCCTCGTGGCCGCCGAGATCCGTCGCCCAGCCCTGCTCCCTCACGAGGGCCAGCTCGCGCAGGAAGTCCCGCGGGCCGGAGGCCGACCGGCCCGTGTACCGGGGGTACTCGATCCGCTCGGCGAGCTGCTGCCGCTCCCGCTCCGGGAGGTCGGCGAGGAGCACCTTCGCGACGGCGGCGACGGTGAGGGCGACGGGCTTGCCGATGCGGGAGTACATCCGGACCGGGTAACGGCTCTCGACCTTGTCTATGTAGACGACCTCGTCGTCCTGGTGGAGGGCGAGGTGCACGGTGTGTCCGGTGGCCTTGTTCAGCTCGACCAGGTGCGGATGCGCGACGCCCCGCACGTCCAGGTTCTCCACGGCCTCCGCGGCGAGCGCGAAGAGCCGCGCCCCCAGGCGGTAACGCCCGTCGCCCTGCCGGTACACGAATCCGTGTTGGTGCAGGGTCCGCAGCAGCCGCAGGGCGGTGCTCTTGTGCACGCCGAGTTCCCCGGCCACCTCGCCGAGGCCCGCCGCCCCTTGCGCGAGCAGCGGCAGAATCCCGAGCGCCCGCTCCACCGACTGGCTCACGCCGCCGTCTCCTCCTCGCCTCGTCGTCACGGAACCGGCCACCGTTGACCCATCGTCATCAGGGATGTTAGACAGCCACAGCACACCCCGCAACGAACGTTGCACAACATGCAACGCAAGGAGATCCCGCATGGGCAGCGACGCAGTCCACCGGCTCGCCAGGCTCGCCGACGAACCGGTCGACCACCGTTTCAAGGGCCTCCCCCCGGACGCCGAGACGGCGGGGCTCACCGTCGGGCAACTGGCCGCCCAGCGCCGGGATCTTTTCGAGGGCGGCTTCACCACTCCCGTCCTGACCCTCGACGCGGACGCGCTGGAGCACAACCTGACCGTCCTCGGCGACTACGCCTCCCGCCACGCCCTGGCCTTCGCCCCGCACGGCAAGACCTGCATGGCCCCCCAGCTCTTCGAGCGCCAGCTGGAGCACGGCGCCTGGGGCATCACCGCCGCCGTCCCCCACCAGGCCCGCGTCTACCGCGCCTTCGGCATCCAGCGGATCTTCCTCGCCAACGAGCTCGTCGACCCCGCCGCCCTGCGCTGGGTCGCCGCCGAGCTCGCCGCGGACCCCGGCTTCCGCTTCGTCTGCTATGTCGACTCCGTGCGCGGCGTCCAGCTGATGGACCGCGCGCTGCGGGACCAGCCCGCCACCGTCGATGTGGTCGTCGAACTCGGCGCCGGCGAGGGCGCCCGCACCGGCGCCCGTACCGACGACGACTGCCGCGCGGTGGCCGACGCCGTGGCCGCCACCGACACCCTGCGCCTCGTCGGCGTCGCCGGCTACGAGGCCGAGGTGCCCGGCGCCGACCCGGACTCCGTGCACGCGTACCTGCGCCGGCTCACCGCGCTCGCGGTCGAGTTCGACAAGGCCGGGCGCTTCGGCGCCGGCCTCGACGAGATCATCGTCAGCGCGGGCGGCTCCTCCTGGTTCGACGCCGTCGCGGACGTCTTCGCCGAGCTCCCCGAGCTGTCGAGGCCCATCCTCAAGCTGCTCCGCTCCGGCGCGTACGTCTCCCACGACCACGGCTGGTACACCCGCCTCACCCCCTTCAACCGGGTCCCCGAAGAGGGCGGGCTGCGCCCCGCCTTCCGCCTGTGGACCCAGGTCGTCTCCCGCCCCTCCCCCACCCAGGCCTTCGTCAACGCGGGCAAGCGCGACGTCGCCTACGACCTGGGCCTGCCCGAGGCGGAGCTGATCCGCGCCGCCGCCGACGGTCCTGGCGGCGCCGACGGTCCTGCCGGCGCCGACGGTCCTGCCGGCGCCGAGCGCCCCGCCACCGGCATCCGCGTCGTCAAGCTGTCCGACCAGCACGCCTGGCTGGAGACCGACTCCGCCGAGGACCTGAACGTCGGCGACTGGGTGGCACTCGGGATGTCCCACCCCTGCACGATCTTCGAGAAGTGGCCGCTGATCCCGGTCGTGGAAGCCGACGGCACGGTCAGCGACTACATCCGGACGTTCTTCTAGTGCCGTGGCGGAAGGGTTTGCCGGGGCGCGGCGTCCGGTGCGGNNCCCAGCGGTAGCTGGGGGAGCGTCGCGACCCGGTGAACCTTTCCGGCCACGGCCACCCGGGCCCGGCCATGATCCGCCGGACACCCCCTAGCCGTGGACCTCGTCATCCGGGGGGCCCGCGTCGTCGACGGCACGGGCGGGCCCTCGTACATCGCCGACGTCGCCGTCCACGAGGGCCGCATCGCCGGCGTGTCGAGGGGCCGGATGCGAACGGGTGGCGGACGGCAGACCCTCGACGCGCACGGGCTCGTTCTCGCGCCCGGGTTCATCGACATGCACGCCCACAGCGACCTCGCCCTGCTCCACGACCCGGACCACAGCGCGAAGGCCGCCCAGGGCGTGACGCTCGAAGTCCTGGGCCAGGACGGCCTGTCGTACGCGCCCGTCGACGACCGCACGCTGACCGATGTCCGCGCCGCCATCGCCGGCTGGAACGGCCACCCGCCGCAGGCCACGGCCATCGTCGTCGACCTCGACTCCGACTCCGACTTCGACTTCGACTGGCGCACGGTCGGCGAGTACCTCGACCGGCTCGACGGGGGCATCGCCGTCAACGCCGCCTACCTGGTCCCGCAGGGCACGGTCCGCGCGTACGCCGTGGGCTGGGAGGACCGCCCGGCGACGCCCGCCGAGCTGGACCGGATGCGCACCCTGGTCGCCGAGGGCCTGGCCCAGGGCGCCGTCGGCATGTCCTCGGGGCTCACCTACACCCCCGGCATGTACGCCTCCGGCACCGAACTCACCGAGCTGTGCCGCGTGGTGGCCTCGTACGGCGGCTACTACTGCCCGCACCACCGCTCGTACGGCCACGGCGCCCTCGACGCGTACGCCGAGATGGTCGGGCTGACCCGGGAGGCCGGCTGCGCGCTCCACCTCGCGCACGCCACGATGAACTTCGGCGAGAACGAGGGCCGCGCCGGGGAGCTCCTGGCACTCCTCGACCGGGCGCTGGCCGCCGGCGCCGACATCACCCTGGACAGCTACCCGTACACCCCCGGCTGCACCACCCTCGTCGCGCTCCTCCCCAGCTGGGCGGGCGAGGGCGGCCCGGAGGCGGTGCTCGCCCGGCTGCGCGACGACGCCGAAGCGGAGCGCATCCGCCACACCCTGGAGGTGGAGGGCGCCGACGGCTGCCACGGCGTCCCCGTCGACTGGTCCACCATCGAGATCTCGGGGGTCACCGACCCCGCCCTCGACTCGTACGTCGGCACGCGCGTCCCCGACTGGGACACCGCCCGCCGGCTCCTCCTGCGGGACCGGCTGGGGCCGACCGTCCTCCAGCACGTCGGCCACGAGGAGAACGTCCGGGCGATCATGCGCCACCGGGTCCACACGGGCGGCTCCGACGGCATCCTCCAGGGCGCGAAACCGCACCCGAGGGCGTACGGCACGTTCCCGCACTACCTCGGCCGGTACGTCCGCGAGCTCGGCGTCCTCTCCCTGGAGGAGTGCGTGGCCCACCTCTCCGGCCGCCCGGCGTCCCGCCTGCGCCTCCCCGACCGGGGCCTGGTCCGCGAGGGCTACCGCGCCGACCTCGTCCTCTTCGACCCGGACACGGTCGCGGCGGGTTCCACGTACGAGAACCCCCGCGTGCTCCCCACCGGCATCCCGCATGTCCTGATCGACGGCCGCTTCGTGATCCGGGACGCCCGCAGGACCGACACCCTGGCCGGCCGCTCGGTCCGCCGCACACCGCACCACGGCCGCTAGGGGGGCCGCCTTCCGAAGTGCGTTCATGGGCGTGGCGCCGGAGGATGGGGCCAGGGGGATCGGAGGAGGTATGCGATGGACAGTGAATCGGACCAGCAGCCCACCCGGCCGGCCAAGCTCTTCACGGGCGGGGAGCGGCCGTACGACCCCGAGGACCTCGTGATGGCACGCGGACAGGAGCCGACTCCGGAGCGGCTCGAAAAGGCGCGCCAGCTGATCGAGAAGGAGGGCCCGGCGGTCATCGAGCGCTTCCTCCCCTAGCGCCGACCGGATCCTGCTGACACCCCGGCCCGAGGCAGCCCCTCGGGCCGCGGCATGTAACTTTGCCCAACATGGACACGACAGCGGATACCGCACCGAAGGACGTCAAGCCGTCTGCGGAGAAGTCCGGTTGGAGCGCCGCCCTCCTGCTCTCGGTGGTCTTCTACGCCGCCGTCCGCTACGGCGGCACGGACGGCTGGTGGACCGCGCTCTGGCTGCCCCTGCTGGTCATAGCCCTCTTCGGCATCTCCTACGAGTGGACCGTGCTGGTCCGCGCCCGCTTCCGGATGCGCTTCTCCGAGTGGCCGACGATGCTCTCCTCGCACATCGCCGTCTGCCTCGGCCTGGCGACGGCCCTGGGCCTGATCGACCTCTGACCGCGAGCCGGTCGCTTCAGCTGCTTCAGCTGCTTCAGTTCCCGAAGTCGTAGACCGTCACGTCCACGTCCCGCGCGCACAGCGTCTCGGTGATCAGCGGCTCGATACGGGACCACTTGCCGCCGGCGAGCCCGCAGCCGATCCGCGGCATGTGGACGGAGGCGCCCAGCTCGACGGCGTGGCCGGCGAGCACCGCCAGGCAGCCGCGCACCGCGTCGTATCGGATCGGCGGACCGCCGCTTCCCGTGCGGATGCCCCGCTGGCCGACCATGTTGGCCACCCAGATGTCCGGCTTCACCTGCACCAGCTGCACCGCGCCCAGCCCGAAGTCGTTCCCGCTCCGCCCACGGTGCCAGGCCCGGAACTGCGCCTCCGGCTCGGGCCACCGCTTCGAGATCCCCAGGACGAAGCCCTTCCCCCACCCGCCGATGTCGTTGCAGACATGCGCGATGATCTTCGGCCCCTTGGCCTGGGGACTCGTCGCGTCCCCCTTGATGATCTCCAGTGGCTTCATCCGCCTCATTCTCCCCCCGGCCCGACCTTCAGTCCCGCGGGTTTTCCCGAGGTCGGGCTGCTGCCCGGGATGCTGATGCCGAGCGCCAACGCACCGCGGCCGCCACGGCCTTGGCCCCTACTCTTGGCCCCCTACCGACGAGAGGAACCCTCATGAGCGACCGCACCTTCCGCACGGCCACGACCATCGGCGTCAGCCTGGACGGCTACATCGCCCGCCCGGACGGCGACATCGACTGGCTCACCACGCGGGGCGCAGAGGCGGGGGAGACGGGCTACGAGGAGTTCATGGCCGGGATCGACACCCTGGCCATGGGCCGCAACACGTACGAGAAGGTCCTCACCTTCGGCTTCTGGCCCTACGAGGGCAAGCGCGTGACGGTGCTCAGCACCACCCTGACCACCGACGATCCCCGCATCACCGTCTACCGCTCGCTGGCGGAGCTCCTGACCGGCTTGACGGAACAGCACGCGCGAGCCGTGTACGTGGACGGCGGCCGGATCATCCAGACCTTCCTCCGTGAAGGCCTCCTGGACGAGCTCACCCTCACCACCGCCCCGGTCCTCCTCGGATCGGGTCTGCCGCTTTTCGGGCCGCTGGGCGGTGACGTGGAGCTGACCCTGTGCGGGGTGAAGGCCCTGGGAGCGGGGTTCACGCAGGCGAGGTACGAGGTAGTACCGGCGGCGTCCTCCGACATGTGATGCCCGCGGCTTGACCTTGGCCCTGCGTCGGGGTTGGAGCATCACGCCATGAACACCTCACAGCACCCCCGCTGGGCGCTTCCACGAGATCGACGGCCGGCGCCTGCTCCTTCACCCCTCGGGCACCGCAGGCCGGCCAGCGGTTCCTGCCCGGCGCCGGCGCCGTCGGCCTGATCGCGGCCAGGCCTCACAGGTACTCGCGGGCGAACTCCACCGCCCACTCCACCGCCGCCACCGGCAGGCTTCCCGAGTCCGGGTCGACCGTAAGGCGGGCCGCTTCCCAGCCCTTGTCGTGGTCGCGGTGGATCGCGAAGTGTCCCGGCTCCGCGGCGTCTTCCGACGTCACCCGGAACTCGATCGCCCGGTCGTCGCCGTCCGAGCCCACCGTGGTGATCGCCATACCCCCGACTACGAACTCCACTGCTGCTCCCTATTTGGCCCGGCCGGTTTCCATCCGTCCCGCTCAAGGGCCAAGCCTGACCCGGGGCGCTCCCGGCCGCATGAGTGCCCGTACTCAGGCCGCGTACTCAAGCCGCCCGCCCGGCCCCGCCCCGGCCCCGCTCGGGCCGGCCGGGGTGACGAGCGCAACACCGCCGCTCGGTCGCGCCGCGCAGCTCACCCATTCCGCAGGGCGGAACACCGGCTCGGCCCCCGTTTCCAAGGGTGGACCGCGCCGCCACCCTCCCATCGCGCGAAATAGGGCATACCGCCCCTTGACCTCCCGCCCGAATATCGAAGCGAGCTCGCACCAGGCCCCGTAAGCTCCCGTCATGCAGGTGATCCAGTCAACGAAACTCGCCAATGTCTGCTACGAGATCCGCGGCCCCGTGCTCGAAGAGGCCATGCGACTCGAAGCAGCAGGTCATCGCATCCTCAAGCTCAACACCGGCAACCCCGCGGCCTTCGGCTTCGAGTGCCCGCCGGAGATCCTTGAGGACATGCTCCGCAACCTGGGCAACGCCCACGGGTACGGGGACGCGAAGGGGCTGCTCTCCGCGCGCCGCGCGGTCATGCAGCACTACCAGACCAAGGGCATCGAGCTGGACGTCGAGGACATCTACCTCGGCAACGGCGTCTCCGAGCTGATCCAGATGTCCATGCAGGCACTGCTGGACGACGGCGACGAGGTGCTGGTCCCCGCGCCGGACTACCCGCTGTGGACCGCCTCCGTGTCGCTCGCCGGCGGCACCGCCGTGCACTACCGCTGCGACGAGCAGGCCGACTGGATGCCGGACCTCGCCGACATCGAGCGGAAGATCACCGACCGCACCCGCGCGCTCGTGATCATCAACCCGAACAACCCGACCGGCGCCGTCTACGACGACGAGATGCTGCGCGGGCTCACGGACATCGCCCGCCGCCACAACCTGGTCGTCTGCTCGGACGAGATCTACGACCGGATCCTGTTCGACGGCGCCACGCACACAAACACCGCCGCCATCGCGCCGGACCTGCTGACCCTCACCTTCAACGGCCTCTCCAAGAACTACCGCGTCGCCGGCTACCGGGCCGGCTGGATGGCGGTCTGCGGCCCCAAGAAGAACGCCGCCTCGTACATCGAGGGCCTGACGATCCTCGCGAACATGCGGCTGTGCGCGAACATGCCCTCGCAGCATGCCATCGCCACCGCCCTCGGCGGCCGGCAGTCGATCGTGGACCTGGTGCTTCCCGGCGGGCGGCTGCTGGAGCAGCGCGACACGGCGTACGACCTGCTGACGCAGATCCCCGGCATCACCTGCGTGAAGCCCAAGGGCGCGCTGTACCTCTTCCCGAAGCTGGATCCGTCCGTCTACAAGATCAAGGACGACCGGCAGATGGTCCTCGACCTGCTGCGGGCGGAGAAGATCATGGTCGTGCACGGTACGGGCTTCAACTGGCCCGAACCCGATCACTTCCGCATCGTGACGCTGCCGAACGCCAAGGATCTGGCGGACGCCGTGACCCGCATCGGGAACTTCCTCGACGGGTACGGCCAGCACTAGTGGCTCACTAGAAGCCTGCCTTCCGGATCAGGGGCGGGCCTGGGCCGGGAACACGCCCGAGCATCGCCGGATCGAACTCAACTTTAGAACTAATCCAATGTAGGATGGTCTCCTGACCACGCAGGAGGCCTCCTCATGTACGAGCCGATCCGCACCAAGTCGGTCGTCCACCGCATGGGCGGCAGCCGCACCGACTACCCGCACCGCAGCCGCGCCGAAGCGCTGGACATCCAGCTCGCCGGGCATCTGGCAGCCCTGCTCGCCGTCACCGACGAGCTCGGGCTCGACGAGGCCGCCGAGCGGATCGCCGCCCAGGTGGCGCGGCTGCGCGGGGCCCAGCCCACCCGTGCGCCGCACGGCGCCGTCGAGGACACCGCGGCCCTGCACCGGCGGGCGCACGACCTCGCCGCCCGCGCACTCCTCGTCGCCGCGTCCCGCGCCGACACCACCGTCGCGATCCTCGCCGCCGAGCGGATGGACGCGCACGCCGCCGACCTCGACTCCGTCGACCTGGCCGGCGCCCTCTGACGGCCCCGGTCCGGGGCCGCGGAGGCTCCGGACCGGGTGCCATGTCCCTGCGGGGCTGAACCCGGAGTCACGGCGCGGGGCCACAGCCCGAAGGCCACAGCGCTGGGGCCACAGCCCGGGGGTCACAGCCCGAAGGGCACAGCCCGGGGGATTCACAGCCCGGGGGGGCGCAGCCCGAAGGGCACAGCCCGGGGTCGCAGCCCGGGGGATTCACAGCCCGGGATTCAAAGCCCGGGATTCAAAGCCCGGTGGTCACAGCCCCGGGTCACAGCCCCGGGTCACAGCCCGGCAGTCACAGCCCCAGGGGCACAGCCACCCGGGGTCACAACCCCGGCACGGCCTCCGTCGGCTCGGACGGGGTGAAATCCGCGCCCGCGACCCCGCACCACGGGACCGTCGCGGCCGGCCATACCGGGCCGACCGCCTCGCCGTGTTCCGTCGCCCCCGGGGCCACGCCCGGGACCTTCACCAGTACCTGCGCCGCCCGGGCCCCCGGCTCCGGCTCCTCCCGGTCGCGGAACTCGACCGTGACGACGTAGACCCCGAGCCGCGGCGGGCTCCCCGTCACCTCAACGCCGGCCACCACCCGCCGGCTTGCCGGATCGATTCGGCACGCGGTGACCCGTACCGCCCCGGCGACCGCCCGCGGCGGCGGCTCGCCCGGCTCTCCCGCCTCGCCGCTGGCCCATACGTACAGCCCCAGCGGGGCGAACATCAGCAGTCCCGCCAGCACCATCAGCCCGACCAGCCAGCCCTGCCACTTCAACGCGCTCACGCCCATGGCACGATCCTCCCGGCCACCAGCCCCGCCCACCAGCACCCACGGGCCCACACAGCATTTCGAAGTGGGACCGCCTGGACACCTGACGTTCACTCAAGCCGTCGCGGAATGTGGGTCAAGCGGGAACAGGCCGCGGGCCTCGTGCCCCTCGATGACGGCGTGCGCGAGGAGATGGCCCGCCGGGCCGGGGAGTACGTCGGCTCGCTCGCCGGGATCGACACCCGCTCCCCGGCACGTACTGGCCCGGTCGTGGTGGCGGGGCTGTACGGCGCGGGCGCGCTGATCGCCCCGCCGGAGCGGGTGGACCGGCCGTACTTCGACGATACGGCCGCGCAACTGGGCGTCATACGGGAGCAGTTCCGGCAGCTTGAGGAGTACCTGGCCGAGGTGGAGCTGCCGCCGTCGGCCGGCGGCAAACTGGCCGAGCTGATGGAGCTGTACGGGGCGCTGCTGGAGCCCGGCTGGGTGGCGGACGTACTGGCGACCGAGCCGGACGCGGTGCACGCGCTGTCGCGGGGGATCCGGCTGGACGTCCCGGAGTGCGTGAACACGTACAACCGGACGCGCTGGTGGAACCGCCTCACCCCGGGCGGCGAGTCGCCGGAACGCCACCTGGAGCGGCAGCTGTCGGTGCTGTACGACGAGGCGGAACGCGTGACGGCGGACCTCCGCGAAGCAGAGGCCCGCCGTCAGCAGACGCATACGACCTACCTGGAGGACCAAGGGGCCGGTCCTGATCAGGTGAAGGAAGGTTTATCCGAGACGCTCGACAAGCGCGTGGTACTGGTCCCACAGCTCCTTCGGCGTGTGGTCGCCGTAGGTGTTCAGGTGCTCGGGGACCAGGGAGGCCTCGTCGCGCCAGACCTCCTTGTCGACCGTGAGGAGGAATTCCAGGTCCTCGGCCGGGATGTCCAGGCCGTCGGTGTCCAGGGACTCGACGGTCGGGAGGATGCCGATGGGGGTCTCGACGCCCTCGGCCGTGCCCTCCAGGCGCTCGACGATCCACTTCAGGACGCGGCTGTTCTCGCCGAAGCCCGGCCACACGAACTTGCCCGCGTCGTTCTTGCGGAACCAGTTCACGTAGTAGATCTTCGGGAGCTTGGACTGGTCCTTGCCCTCGCCGACCTTGATCCAGTGACCCATGTAGTCACCCATGTTGTAGCCGCAGAACGGCAGCATGGCGAACGGGTCGCGACGCAGCTCGCCGACCTTGCCCTCGGCGGCGGCGGTCTTCTCGGAGGCGATGTTCGAGCCGATGAAGACGCCGTGGTTCCAGTCGAAGGACTCGGTGACCAGTGGCACGGCGGAGGCGCGGCGGCCGCCGAAGAGGATCGCGGAGATCGGGACGCCCTTGGGGTCCTCCCACTCGGGGGCGATCGTCGGGCACTGCGAGGCCGGGACGGCGAAGCGGGCGTTGGGGTGGGCCGCCGGGGTTTCGCTCTCCGGGGTCCAGTCGTTGCCCTTCCAGTCGATGAGGTGGGCGGGAGTCTCCTCCGTCATGCCCTCCCACCAGACGTCGCCGTCGTCGGTGAGCGCGACGTTGGTGAAGACGGTGTTCGCGTACATCGTCTTCATGGCGTTGGCGTTGGTGTGCTCGCCGGTGCCGGGCGCGACGCCGAAGAAGCCGGCCTCGGGGTTGATCGCGTAGAGGCGGCCGTCCTCGCCGAAGCGCATCCAGGCGATGTCGTCGCCGATGGTCTCGACCGTCCAGCCGGGGATCGTGGGCTCCAGCATGGCGAGGTTGGTCTTGCCACAGGCGGACGGGAACGCGGCCGCGATGTACTTGGGGGCCTCGGCCTCCCCCTGCGGCGGGGTGAGCTTGAGGATCAGCATGTGCTCGGCGAGCCAGCCCTCGTCGCGGGCCATGACGGACGCGATGCGCAGGGCGTAGCACTTCTTGCCGAGCAGGGCGTTGCCGCCGTAGCCCGAACCGTAGGACCAGATCTCGCGGGTCTCGGGGAAGTGCGAGATGTACTTGGTGGTGTTGCACGGCCACGGCACGTCGGCCTGGCCCTCGGCGAGCGGAGCGCCGAGGGTGTGGACCGCCTTGACGAAGAAGCCGTCGGTGCCGAGCTCGTCGAGGACGGGCTTGCCCATGCGGGTCATGGTGCGCATGGCGACCGCGACGTAGGCGGAGTCGGTGATCTCGACGCCGATCGCGGAGAGCTCGGAGCCGAGGGGGCCCATGCAGAACGGGACGACGTACATCGTCCGGCCCTTCATGGAGCCGCGGAAGATGCCCTTCTCACCCGCCGTGCCGATGAAGAGTTCCTTCATCTCCGCCGGGGCCTTCCAGTGGTTCGTGGGGCCCGCGTCCTCAGCCTTCTCGGAGCAGATGAAGGTCCGGTCCTCGACGCGCGCGACGTCGGACGGGTCGGAGGCGGCGTAGTACGAGTTGGGGCGCTTCGCCGGGTCGAGCTTCTTGAACGTGCCCTTGGAGACGAGCTCCTCGCACAGGCGCTCATACTCGGCCTCGGAGCCGTCGCACCAGACGACGCGGTCCGGCTGGGTGAGGGCTGCGATCTCGTCGACCCAGGAGGCGAGCTCCCCGTGGTTCGTCGGGACGGAAGTGGTGGGAGCCGCGTTGTCGCGCGCCACGATTGCTCCTTGTTGAGGGGTTTGTTTGGTTTTTGCCCCGTGGGGGCTGCGACCCGGACGCTTCGCGCTCCGCTCATCCGGTGCCGACCGCACTCATCTGATCATCCGGTGCGTGTGCGCATATGTCCAGGGGGCCTCTCACGTGAGCATCGCCACGTCCGTCAATCTTCCGTAAAGAGGACTAACGGAAACCTACGGACCCGTAGGTAGCATGGCGGCCATGACTTCTGACGCCGCGGCCGTGGCCGTATCGGCCGTGCCGGAACCGGAGGCCAAACCGCTCATGCGCGGCTGGCTGCACACCGGGATGTTCCCCGCAGTGGTGGTCGCCGGTGTGGTGTTGATGGCGTTCACCGACTCGACCCGGGCACGGGTGGCGTGCGGGGTCTACATCCTCACAGCCTGCCTGCTCTTCGGCGTCAGCGCGGTGTACCACCGGGGCACATGGGGGCCGCGCGGCGAAGCGATCCTGCGGCGGCTCGACCACGCCAACATCTTCCTGATCATCGCCGGGACGTACACCCCGCTGACGGTCCTCCTGCTCCCGCCCTCCACCGGACGGACGCTGCTGTGGGCGGTCTGGATCGCGGCCGGGGCCGGCATCGCCTTCCGCGTCTTCTGGGTCGGCGCCCCGCGCTGGCTCTACACCCCCTGCTACATAGCCATGGGCTGGGCCGCGGTGTTCTTCCTGCCCGACTTCATGCGCACGGGCGGTATCGCGGTCCTGGTGCTGGTCATCGTCGGCGGTCTGCTCTACAGCGTGGGCGGGGTCATCTACGGCATGAAGCGCCCCAACCCCTCCCCCCGCTTCTTCGGCTTCCACGAGGTCTTCCACTCGCTGACGCTCGCGGCCTTCGTCGCGCACTACGTCGGCATCTCGCTGGCCGCTTACCGACACTAGCCCTAGCTCCGTTCTTCGCG
>NZ_JAGGOY010000104.1 GCF_018614095.1 Streptomyces sp. ISL-87
GCAAGTACGTCGAGTACGAGCCGCGGCCCTCTACCTTGCGATGCACCGCACCGGACGCCGCGCCCCGGTGAACCTTGCCGGTCACGGCACTAGACGGCCCGCTCCCGCCGGTAGGCGCCCGGCGGGACCCCCACGATCCGGGTGAAGTGCCGGTTCAAGTGCGGCTGGTCGGTGAAGCCGACGGCGACGGCCGCTTCCGCCGGCGGGGTGCCCGCGTCGAGCAGGCGGCGCGCCCGGCGGACCCGGGCGTCGGTGAGCCAGGTGTGCGGCGGCATCCCGTACCGCTCGCGGAAGGCCCGCAGCAGGGCGAACGGGCTCGTGCTCAACTCGGCGGCCAGCTGCTCCAGTGAGGGCGGGTCCGCCAGCCGCTCCTCCAGTACGGCCCGGGCCCGCTCGGCGTCCGCGGTGCCCGCGCGGCGTGCCGTACGGGTGGGCAGCGGGCCGGCGTGCCGGCTGAGCATCCGCGCCACCGCGGCCCGCAGCAGCGTGTCGGCGGCCAGCGCGTTCCCGGCCTCCGCCGCCCGGTGCACCTCGGTGATCACCTGCGAGGCGTGCGGGTCGGTGACCATGTCGGTGGTGAAGCCGGGGGTTCCGCGCAGGGTGCCGATCTCGGCGGCGACCTCGGTGATCAGGTCGCGCGAGGGGTAGAGAGTGGCGTACGCCCAGCCCTCCGGCACCCCGGCGCGAGCGCTGTGCGGTACCTCGGGGTTGATCAGGACCACGCTGCCCGGCCCGGCCCGTACGGTTCCCCCGGGCAGGCCGATCTCCTCGATGCCGCCGGTGACGGCCGCGATGACGTACCCGTCGTGCGCGTGGCGCGGGAAGGTGTGGCGTACGTAGTGGGCACGCAGGAGGTCGAGCCCGGGCAGTTCCGCGTACTGCCAGTGCCGCGCCCACTCCGCCCCGTCCGCGCGACCCGCCGTCCCGATCCCCATTCCCCCATTCTGCGCCCCGCGGGGAACCGGCGTTTGCCCAGGTCCGGCCCATTGTCAGTGCCCGGGTGCACGATGGGGGCATGTCCGGTACCGCGCTCGATGCGTTCTCCCCCGCGACCCGCTCCTGGTTCACGGGGGCCTTCCGTACGCCCACCGCCGCGCAGGAGGGCGCGTGGCGGGCGATCGGGGCGGGCGCGGACGTGCTCGTCGTGGCGCCCACCGGCTCCGGCAAGACCCTGGCCGCCTTCCTCGCCGCCCTCGACCAGCTCGCGTCGACCCCGCCGCCGGCCGAGCCGAAGAAGCGCTGCCGGGTGCTCTACGTATCGCCCCTGAAGGCCCTGGCCGTCGATGTGGAGCGGAACCTCCGCAGCCCCCTGACCGGAATCCGGCATGAGTCCGTCCGCCTCGGGCTCCCCGAGCCCGAGATCCGGGTCGGTATCCGCTCCGGGGACACTCCGCCCGCCGAGCGGCGGGCGCTGGCCACCCGGCCGCCGGACATCCTGATCACCACGCCCGAGTCGCTGTTCCTGATGCTGACGTCGGCGGCGCGCGATGCCCTCTCCGGGATCGACACGGTGATCCTTGACGAGGTGCACGCCGTCGCCGGGACCAAGCGCGGCGCACACCTGGCGCTGTCCCTGGAGCGGCTGGATGAGCTGCTGCCACGGCCGGCCCGCCGGATCGGGCTGTCGGCGACGGTCCGCCCGGTCGGCGAGGTGGCCCGGTATCTCGCGCCGCGCGGCAAGGTGGAGATCGTCCAGCCGCCGTCGGACAAGGAGTTCGACCTGTCGGTGGTCGTCCCGGTGCAGGACATGGGCGAGTTGGGCGGCTCTCCCGCCACCGAGGGCCGGGAGGGCGGCGACAAACCGTCCATCTGGCCGCATGTCGAGGAGCGGATCGCGGATCTGGTCCAGGCGCACCGCTCGACGATCGTGTTCGCCAACTCCAGGCGCCTCGCGGAGCGCCTCTGCAACCGGCTCAACGAGATCGCGTACGAGCGCGCCATGGGCGAGAAGCTGCCCGAGGGTTCGCCGCCGGCCGAGATCATGGCCCAGTCGGGCGCCGCCCAGGGCGCCCCGCCGCTGCTCGCCCGCGCGCACCACGGCTCGGTGTCCAAGGAGCAGCGGGCCCTGGTGGAGGAGGATCTGAAGGCGGGCCGGCTGCCCGCCGTGGTCGCCACCTCCAGTCTCGAACTGGGCATCGACATGGGCGCGGTGGACCTGGTGGTGCAGGTGGAGTCCCCGCCCTCGGTGGCCTCCGGGCTCCAGCGCGTCGGCCGGGCCGGGCACCAGGTCGGCGCGGTGTCCACGGGCGTGGTCTTCCCCAAGTACCGGGGCGATCTGGTGCAGGCGGCCGTGGTCACCGAGCGGATGCGCACCGGTTCGATCGAATCACTGCGCATCCCCTCCAACCCCCTGGACGTACTGGCGCAGCAGCTGGTCGCGATGACCGCGATGGACACCTGGCAGCTGGACGACCTGCTGGCGCTGGTGCGGCGGGCGACGCCCTTCGCGGCGCTGCCGGAATCGGCGTTCACCGCGGTGCTGGACATGCTGGCCGGCCGGTACCCGTCCGACGCGTTCGCCGAGCTCAGACCGCGGGTCGTCTGGGACCGCGTGGCCGGCACGATCACCGGCCGGCCGGGGGCCCAGCGCCTCGCCGTCACCTCCGGCGGCACGATCCCGGACCGCGGGCTGTTCGGCGTCTTCCTCGCGGGCGCCGACCCGAAGAAGGGCGGCGGCCGGGTCGGCGAGCTGGATGAGGAGATGGTCTACGAGTCCCGCGTCGGGGACGTGTTCACCCTGGGCACCACCTCGTGGCGCATCGAGGACATCACCCGCGACCGCGTCCTGGTCTCCCCCGCCCCCGGGGTGCCGGGCCGGCTGCCGTTCTGGAAGGGCGACCAGCTGGGCCGTCCGCTCGAACTGGGCCGCGCGGTCGGCGCGTTCCTCCGCGAGCTCGGCGGAATCGCCGAGGAAGACGCGCGACTGCGCCTCGTGGCGGCCGGCCTGGACGCCTGGGCGGCGGAGAACGTCCTCGCGTACCTCGCGGAACAGCGCGAGGCCTGCGGCCATGTTCCGGACGACCGGAACATCGTGGTCGAGCGCTTCCGCGATGAGCTCGGCGACTGGCGGGTCGTCGTCCACTCCCCCTTCGGCGCCCAGGTGCACGCCCCGTGGGCGCTCGCCCTCGGGGCCCGCCTCGCCGAACGGTACGGGATGGACGCGCAGGTGATGCATGCCGACGACGGCATCGTGCTCCGCCTGCCGGACGCCGACCTGCTGTCGATGGACCTCCTGGACCACGATCCCGCCGCCACGCAGTCCTTCGAGTTCGACGACGAACAGGCCCCGCTCGGCGCGGCCGATATCGCCTTCGACAAGGGCGAGATCAACCAGATCGTCACCGACCAGGTCGGCGGCTCCGCGCTGTTCGCCTCCCGCTTCCGCGAGTGCGCCGCCCGCGCCCTGCTGTTGCCGCGCCGCAATCCCGGCAAGCGCACCCCGCTCTGGCAGCAGCGCCAGCGGGCCTCGCAACTGCTCCAGGTGGCCTCCGAGTTCGGCTCGTTCCCGATCGTCCTCGAAGCGGTCCGCGAATGCCTTCAGGACGTCTTCGACGTGCCGGGGCTGACCGAGCTGATGGGTGACATCGAGGCGCGCCGGGTCCGGCTCGTCGAGGTCACCACCCCCGAGCCGTCCCCGTTCGCCCGGTCGCTCCTCTTCGGTTACGTCGCCCAGTTCCTCTACGAGGGCGACTCGCCCCTTGCCGAGCGCCGGGCGGCCGCGCTCTCGCTGGACTCCCGGCTGCTGGCCGAGCTGCTCGGCCAGGCGGAGTTGCGCGAACTGCTGGACGAACACGTACTGGAGGAGCTGGAGCGGGAGCTCCAGTGGCTGACCGAGGACCGCCGGGCCAAGGACACCGAGTCGGTGGCCGACCTGCTGCGGCTGCTGGGCCCGCTGACGGATGCCGAGCTCGCCGAGCGCGGCGCGGAGCCGTCCTGGGCCGTCGAGCTCTCGGCCGCCCGCCGGGCCATCCGGGTCCGGATCGGCGGCGCGGACCACTGGGCGGCGATCGAGGACGCGGGCCGGCTGCGGGACGCGCTGGGCACCGCGCTCCCGGTCGGGGTCCCGGAGGCGTTCACCGAGCCGGTCAAGGACCCGCTCGGCGACCTCCTGGCCCGGTACGCCCGCACCCACGGGCCGTTCACCACGGATGTCGTCGCCGCCCGCTTCGGCCTGGGCACGGCGGTCACCGAGGGCGCCCTGCACCGGCTCGCGTCGTCCGGCCGGGTGGTCCAGGGCGAGTTCCACCCCGCGGGCATCGGCCAGGAGTGGTGCGACGCGACCGTACTGCGCAGGCTGCGCCGCCGCTCCCTGGCCGCGCTGCGCCAGGAGCTGGAGCCGGTCCCGCCGGCCTCCCTCGCGACTTTCCTGCCCCAGTGGCAGCACCTCGGCGGGGCCCTGCGCGGCATCGACGGCCTGGCCCGGGCGATCGAGCAGCTCCAGGGCGCCCCGGTGCCGGCCTCGGCACTGGAGCGGCTGATCCTCCCCTCCCGGGTTTCCGGCTACTCCCCCACCCTCCTCGACGAGTTGACCACCACGGGCGAGGTGCTGTGGTCCGGCGCGGGGGCGCTGCCCGGCAAGGACGGCTGGATCTCGCTCTACCTGGCGGAGGCGGCCCCCCTGCTCCTCCCCCCGCCGCACCCCCTGGAACTGACCGCGCTCCACCAGGCGGTCCTCGAAGCCCTCGCCGGCGGCTACGGCCTGTTCTTCCGCCAGCTGTCGGAGTCGGTCCGCGTCCGGCACCCAGAGGCCACCGACATGGAACTGTCCTCGGCCGTCTGGGATCTGGCCTGGTCGGGCCGCCTGACGAACGACACCCTGGCGCCCCTGCGCTCCCTGCTGGGCTCGGGCCGTACGGCGGGGGCGACAGCCCATCGCGCGCGCCGCACGATTCCCCGCGGCCGCTACGGCACCCTCAGCGCGACCGTCTCCCGTACCGGCCCGCCCACGGTCGCCGGGCGCTGGTCCCTCCTGCCCGCCCACGCCCCCGACCCGACCCACCGCGCCCACGCCCTGGCCCGCACCCTCCTGGACCGCCACGGCGTGGTCACCCGGGGCGCGGTCGCGGCAGAGGGGGTCGAGGGCGGCTTCAGCGCGGTCTACCGCATCCTGTCGGCCTTCGAGGACAGTGGTCAGGCCCGCCGGGGTTATGTGGTCGAGGGCCTGGGCGCGGCCCAGTTCGCGATGGACGGCGCGGTGGACCGCCTCCGGGCCGCCGAGCGGACCCCGCCGCCGCTGGCCGCGGTGGTCCTGGCGGCGGCGGACCCGGCGAACGCGTACGGCGCGGCCCTGCCGTGGCCGGAGCCGCCGACCGGCGCCACCCACAAGCCGGGCCGCAAGGCGGGCTCCCTGGTGGTCCTGGTCGACGGTGAACTCACCCTGTACCTGGAGCGCGGCGGCAAGACCCTGCTCGCCTGGCCCCCGGCCGACGACCCCCGCCTCGCGGCGGCCACCGCGGCCCTGGCCTCGGGATCGCGTGCGGGCACCCTCCCCGCCCTCACGGTGGAACGCATCAACGCGGCCCCCGCGTTGACCTCGCCACTGGGCCCCGCGCTCGAAGCCGCCGGTTTCCACGCCACTCCCAGAGGGCTCCGGCTCCGTTCGTGAACACGTCGCGGTGATCGTGTAGCGCTTATGTACCGCTTATGTACTGACCCCGTCACGAACCCATTCACCGTGCAGAGCAGCGGTTTTCGACCCCATTAAGATCACGACCGCAGGCATCGAGATTGACGATGCACAGTCATGGGGGAGAAGAAAAATGAGCACCATAGGTATGCGCAAGACGGCACTTGGCGCCATCGGTCTGGCGGTCACCGCGACGCTGACGCTGAGCGGCTGCAAGAACGGCAACGAGGAAGTGGCCCCGCCGGCCGCCCCGTCCGCCCCGTCCTCTTCATCCGCTTCGTCCGGTGGCTACGCCGACCCCTCCCAGTCGGCGCAGCCCAGCACCCCGGCCAGCCCGAGCGACCCGTCTGGATACGGCGACGCCCCCGCGGGCGGCGCGGGCGCGGGCGGCACGGCCAAGCCCGGCCAGACCTTCAAGATCGGCGAGACGGCGAACGTTCCGTTCAGCTACGGCAGCACCAAGGGCACGATCGCCCTCACCGTCACCGCGATCGAGCAGGGCAACCCGGCCGACCTGGACTCGCTCAAGCTCGGCGACCAGGTGAAGGGCAAGGTTCCCTACTACATCCGCTACACGGTCAAGAACACCGGCAGCACGGACCTGGCGTACTCCACGGTCGGCCACATGAAGGGCCTGCTCGGGGACGGCACCGAGGCCCAGGGCGTGTCGATCATCGGCAAGTTCGAGAAGTGCCCGAACGAGTCGCTGCCGAAGGGCTTCACGAACGGCAAGACGGCCACCGCCTGCGCGATCGCGCTGGCCCCGTCCGCCCAGACCAAGGTCGGCTCGGCCGAGTACTGGGGCGACCCGTACAACAACCTGAGCAACGGCAAGGGCCTCATCTGGAAGTAGGCAAGCGGCCTCACCAGGCCCTGCCCCTCCCGTCCACGAGCCCCCGCGACGAGAACCGCCGCGGGGGCTCGCCCATACCCCCGCCGGCTCGCCCATACCCCCGCCGGGGGGGACCCGACCCCGCCCGGGGCGACAATGGGGCCATGCCCGAAGGTGACAACGTCTGGCGCGCCGCGGCCCGCCTCCACGCGGCCCTGGCCGGCCGGGAGCTCACCCGCTGCGACCTCCGCGTGCCCCGCCTCGCGACCACCGACCTCACCGGCCGCACCACCCTGAACGTCACCGCCCGCGGCAAACACCTCCTCGCCCGCTTCTCCGGTGACAGGGACGGCGACGGCAGCGACGGCCTCACCCTCCACAGCCACCTCCGCATGGACGGCGCCTGGCACGTCTTCACGGCCGGCCAGAAGTGGCGCGGCGGCCCCGCCCACGAGATCCGCGCCATCCTCGGCACCCCCGCCCACACCGCGGTCGGCTACCGCCTCCCCGTCCTCGAACTGCTCCGCACCTCCGACGAGGACCGCGTCGTCGGCCACCTCGGCCCCGACCTCCTCGGCCCGGACTGGGACCCCGACAAGGCCGCCGCCAACCTCCTCGCCGCCCCCGACCGCGCCCTCGGCGAGGCCCTCCTCGACCAGCGCAATCTCGCCGGCATCGGCAACATCTACAAGGCCGAGCTCTGCTTCCTGGCCCAGGTCACCCCGTGGACCCCGGTCGGCGCCCTCCCCGACCCGGACGTCACCACCGTCCGCCTGGCCGTGGCCGCCCACCGTCTCCTCGCCGCCAACAAGGACCGCCCCCGCAACACCACCGGCAGCCGCCGCCCCGGCCAGGAACTGTTCGTCTACGGCCGCGCCCACCGCCCCTGCCTCCGCTGCGGCACCCCCGTCCGCGAAGCCCCACAGGACGACCGCCCGACGTACTGGTGCCCCCGCTGCCAGACCGGCCCGACCCCCACCGGCGGGCCCGATCCCCGGACGGTCGCCATCCGGTTCAACGACCGGATCAACGCCGGGGACCTCGACGGCCTCGCCGCCCTGATGTCGCAGGACCACACCTTCATCGACACCGCGGAAACGGCCGTCACCGGCAAGCAGGCCTGCCTCGACGCCTGGCGCGGCTTCTTCGCGGCCTTTCCGGACTACCGCAACGTCTTCACCTCCGTCACCGCGCAGGGCGGCCTCGTCACCGCCCTCGGGCACTCCGTCTGCGCGGAGCCGAGCCTCGCGGGCCCCGCGCGCTGGACCGCCGTCGTGCACGACGGCAAGGTGACGCGGTGGCAGGTGCACGAGAACCCGCCCACGCCCCCTGATTGACGCTCCGTCAGATCCGGTCGTACCGTCCCGGCATGCCCACACCCACAGCCTCGTACGACCTCACCGGCCGCACCGCCCTGATCACCGGAGCCGCCAGCGGCATCGGCCGCGCCACCGCCGTACTGCTCGCCGAGGCGGGCGCGGCCGTGCACTGCGCGGACCGCGACGAGCAGGGCCTCGCCGAGACGGCGGCCCTCGTCGCCAAAGCCGGCGGCACGGCCACCGCCCATCCGCTCGATGTCACCGACCGCACCGCGATCCGGGCCGCCGTCACGGCCGCCGGCCCCCTCGACATCACCGCCGCCATCGCCGGGGTCATGCACACCAGCAGCGTCCTGGAGACGGCCGACGAGGATCTCGACCGGGTCCTGGACATCAACTTCAAGGGTGTCCTGCGCACCTGCCAGGAAGCCGCCCGCGCCATGATCGCCGCCGGCCGCCCCGGCTCGATCATCACCATGGCCTCCGGCGCCGTGGACGCCGCCCAGCCCGGCCTGCTCTGCTACAGCGCCGCCAAGGCCGCCGTGGTCCAGCTGACCAAGACCCTCGCCACCGAGGCCGGCCCGCACGGCATACGCGTCAACGCCGTCGCGCCGGGCTGGATCCGCACCCCGATGACCGGCCGCCACGCCCCCGAGGTCCAGGAGCGGACCGAGGCGATGATGGTCCGGATGTCCCCGCTGCGCAGGGTCGGAGAGCCCGAGGACATCGCCCAGGCCGTGCTCTACCTGGCCTCGGACGCCTCGTCCTTCATGACGGGCCAGATCCTTCGCCCGAACGGCGGAGTGTCAATGCCCTGGTAGCCGCGCGCTCACCCCGGCCCGCGCGCTCACCCCGGCCCGCGCGCTCACCCTCGTAGCCGCCCGCTCACCCCAGCCTCCGCAGACCCCCCGGCAGCCGCCCGCCGGGACCTCCGTACGGGCCCCCGCGGCGTGCAGTGCACCGGCAGCAACCCCAGCCCCCAGCCGCCCACCGCCACCGCACCCTCCACCGGCCCGGAGTCCCCCGGCGCCAGCGCCAGCCGCAGCACGGCCCACCACCACACCAGGCCCATCACCAGCGCGAGGGGTATCAGCAACCGTCGCACGGACGCCTCCCAGGGCCGGGAACCCGGACGGCCCCATCCTCCCGCACCCCCCGTGCCCCCGCACCCAGAACGGCCCGGCACGAAGCCCCGTACCCGCACGCGGGGCGAAAAGCCGGGAGCCCCGGCCGGTGCATCACGCACCGACCGGGGCTCCGGCCACACTCAAACGCGACTCAAGCGCATTCACACGCTCACGCGGCTACGACATTCACCGCTTCCACGGGTGCCTTGATGGTCACCCGCTCCGGACCGCCCGTGACCGAGGCCACGGAGACCGAATTGAGCATCGGGCGTACCGGTGCCGGCACCGGTTCGCTTGCCGCGGCCGACTGCGCAAGCTCTGCCAGCGACAGCTCGTCACTGACTTCGCGCATCAGCTCGGACATCCGTACGTCCAACGCGTCGCAGATCGCGGAAAGCAGCTCGGAGGATGCCTCCTTCTGCCCCCGCTCCACCTCGGAGAGATAGCCGAGCGAAACTCGGGCGGACGAGGAGACTTCGCGCAGAGTACGGCCCTGGCGCTGGCGCTGCCGACGCAGCACGTCACCCAGCAGGCGACGGAGCAGAATCATCGGTGGCTCCCTCCTCTGACCGTGTAGCCGTAACCTTCACGCCCCACCGTACCGCCTCGCGCCGCGGCCGTGCGGGGAGCGATGTCGTGTTCACTCAGGGCTGCAAACATCAAATCCCCCCGTTCTGTTCCGTATCCTGCCCCCGCAGATTCTCGCGGAGTTCGTCCGAGAGAAGCTCGAGCACTGTCCGTGCACTCTCCCTACGGATTTCCTCCCGGGAGCCGTTCAACCTCAGCCGGGCCGTTTTCCTGCTTCCCGGACCCGCCACGGCGACGAAAACGGTGCCCACCGGCTGCCCGTCCTGAGGGTCCGGACCGGCCACTCCGGTGGTCGCGATCCCCCACGAGGCCCCCAGTGCGCGCCGTACCCCGGCCGCCATCTCCTCCGCGACCTGCGCGTTCACCGCTCCGTGTGCCGCGAGCAGCTCCGCGTCCACTCCCAGGACCTGATGCTTCAGCTCCGTCGCGTACGCCGTGACCGAACCGCGGAAGGACCGGGAGGCTCCGGGAACGGCCGTGAGCTCGGCGGCCACCAGCCCGCCGGTCAGGGACTCCGCGACCGCAAGCGTCTGGTCACTCTCCGCAAGGAGTCGCAGCACTTCCCCGGCCGGCTCGCGTGTCACCGCGCGGCCTGCTCCGCTGCAAGGCCCTTGCGACGCAGCACGACGGCCTGGCGGATGTAGTCCAAACCGGTGACCACGGTCAGCACGACGGCGACTGCCATCGCCCAGAACCGCATGGTCGCCAGCGGTCCGGTCAGCGCGAGCACGTACATGCCCACCGCCGTGCCCTGGGCCAGGGTCTTGAGCTTCCCGCCCCGGCTGGCCGGGATCACTCCGTACCGGATGACCCAGAAACGCATTAGCGTGATTCCGAGTTCCCGTCCGAGGATCACCCCGGTCACCCACCAGGGCAGGTCACCCAGCCAGGAGAGAACGATCAAAGCCGACCCCATGATCGCCTTGTCGGCGATGGGGTCGGCGATCTTCCCGAAGTCCGTGACCAGGTTGTACGTCCGGGCCAGATGCCCGTCGAAGATGTCCGTGATCATGGCGACGGCGAACGCCGCCCACGCCCACGCCCGCCAGACGGGGTCATAGCCCCCGTCGGCGAGCAGCAGCAGGACGAATCCCGGCACGAGCACGAGCCGGATCATCGTCAGGATGTTGGCGATGTTCCACAGGCTGGCCTGATTGACGGCCGCAGCCCCGAGCTTCGCGCCGGGCGCGGGCCGGCGGCCGGTCCCGCCCGCCGCAGATGCCGGGACTCCGGTCATCCGGCCGCCTCCTCAAGATCCATGCCCAGGGGCTCGGCCACCAGGTCCACACCCAGGGTGCCGACGACCTTCGCCGTGACGATACGCCCGGGGACCAGGCCCGTGCCGTCCGTGAAGACGACCTGCCCGTCGGTCTCGGGGGCCTGGTGCGCGGCGCGCCCGTAGGCGCCCTCGCCGTCCTCGGCGGCCTCGTCGAGCGGCACGACCGTTTCGACGAGCACCTCCAGGGTCTCTCCGATCCGCTCCTCCGCGCGCTGCGAGGTGAGCTCCTCGGCGAGCCGCTGCATGTGCGCGAGCCGCTCGGCGATGGTGTCCTCGTCCAGCTTGTGGTCGTAGGTGACGGCCTCGGTGCCGTCCTCGTCGGAGTAGCCGAAGACACCGATCGCGTCGAGCCGCGCGTGGGTGAGGAAACGCTCCAGCTCGGCGAAGTCCGACTCCTTCTCGCCGGGGAACCCGACGATGAAGTTGGACCGGACGCCGGCCTGCGGGGCCTTGGAGCGGATGGTGTCGAGCAGTTCCAGGAACCGGTCGGTGTCACCGAAGCGGCGCATGGCGCGCAGTACGTCGGGCGCCGAGTGCTGGAAGGACAGGTCGAAGTACGGCACGACCTTGGGGGTCGAGGTCAGTACGTCGATCAGGCCGGGCCGCATCTCGGCGGGCTGGAGGTAGCTGACGCGTACGCGCTCGATGCCGTCCACCTCGGCCAGCTCGGGCAGCAGGGTCTCCAGCAGGCGGATGTCGCCGAGGTCCTTGCCGTACGAGGTGTTGTTCTCGGAGACCAGCATGATCTCCTTGACGCCCTGCTCGGCGAGCCAGCGCGTCTCGCCCAGCACATCGCTGGGGCGGCGGGAGATGAAGGAGCCGCGGAAGGACGGAATGGCGCAGAAGGAGCAGCGCCGGTCGCAGCCGGAGGCGAGCTTGACCGAGGCGACCGGGCTCTTGTCGAGCCGGCGGCGCAGCGGCGCGCGCGGCCCGGAGGCCGGCGCCAGCCCGTCGGGCAGGTCCGCGGGGGCCTCGGCCACCGGCTCCTGCGCGTGGCCGGGCAGGGACACCTCGGCGTCCTGGCGGGCCGCCGGGCTGATCGGCAGCAGCTTGCGCCGGTCGCGCGGGGTGTGGGAGGCGTGGATGCCGCCGTTGAGGATGGTCTGGAGGCGGTCGGAGATGTCGGCGTAGTCGTCGAAGCCGAGCACGCCGTCGGCCTCGGGGAGCGCTTCGGCGAGTTCCTTGCCGTAGCGCTCGGCCATACAGCCGACGGCGACGACGGCCTGGGTCTTGCCGTGATCCTTGAGATCGTTGGCTTCCAGCAGGGCGTCTACGGAGTCCTTTTTGGCGGCTTCGACGAAGCCGCAGGTGTTGACGACGGCTACGTCCGCATCGGCGGCGTCCTCGACGAGCTCCCAGCCATCCGCCGCCAAGCGGCCTGCGAGCTCCTCCGAGTCCACCTCGTTACGGGCGCAGCCAAGAGTGACAAGGGCGACGGTACGGCGTTCGGGCATGGGCTCAAGACTACTTTGTCCAAAGGCCGACCCCCGCCCTAAGTCCGGGTAAACCAAGATCCCCGGGATGCGGCGCAGCATCCCGGGGATCTGGAATTACGTATTCCGTGCTGGTCAGCCCGCCTGGGCCTGGCCCTGACGCGGGTCGTCCTTGGTGTATGTGAGACGTTCCACCTGTCCTGGCTGGAAGTCGTCCTTGATCTCCTTGCCGTTCACGAAGAGCTTCACGACCCCGGCGTCGCCGAGTACGAGGTCGATGGATTCCTTGTCGGTGAAAGTCTTGGACTCGCCCGGGGCGAGGGTGCCGTCGAACAGCAGCCGGCCGCTGTGGTCCCTGGCGGAGATCCAGCTCTCGCCGTCGTTGGCCGTCAGGACGACCGTGACGAGGTCCTTTGGCGCGGCGGCGATGGCGCTTTCCGAAGGTTCCGGCTTGGGCGCCTGCGGAGTCTGGGGCTGGCCAGCGGGCTTGCCGGCCGTCTGCTTGGGCGCGGGCTTCGGCGAGACGGAACCTTCCGCCACCGGCCGCTTGGTGTTGTCGTCGCCGCCGCTGAACGCGGTGAAGCCGACGAAGCCGATCACGGCGACGATGGCGGCGACCATGGCGGCGGTCCAGTTGGGCCGCTGCCGTTCGGGGCGGATGCGCTCGGCATCGAACATCGGCGCGGCGGGGGTGGGTGCCGGCCGACCGCCGTGGGCCGCGTCGTAGCTCTCGATCAGGGGTGCCGGATCGAGGTGCACGGCGCGGGCGAGCGTACGGATGTGACCGCGGGCGTAGACGTCGCCGCCGCACCGCGTGAAGTCGTCCTCTTCGATCGCGTGCACGATCGGGATGCGCACGCGGGTGGTGGAACTGACCTCGTCGACTGTGAGCCCGGCGGCGATCCGAGCCTTCTTGAGGGCCGTCCCGATGGACGGTCCTTCGACGGAACGTTCGACGATGCGGTCCTCGGACCGGTCGTCGGTCGAAGGCCGCTCTTCTTCGGGGGAGTTGGAGTTGCCGATGGACACGAGGGCGCCTTTCGAGCGTGTAGCCACCTGCTGGATGTCCAGTCTAGGGGGGTGACGAAAGGGTGGAGCAACCGGAGGGTGGACTTCCTACGCCATCCGAATGGCGAGGGAGGTCCGGGAGCTGCGGCGGCCCGGCACCGGGCACGGTGCCGCCACCTCCCTCAACTTGACGCGGGCCCAAGGGAAACGGTTGCCCGCCCACGGATTACGGTTGGGTCTCTCCCCGGATGACCGCGAGGACAGCGTCCAGCTCGTCGGGCTTCACCAGCACGTCGCGCGCCTTCGAACCCTCGCTCGGGCCGGCGATTCCCCGCGACTCCATCAGGTCCATGAGCCGGCCGGCCTTGGCGAAGCCCACGCGCAGCTTGCGCTGGAGCATGGACGTGGAGCCGAACTGGGTGGAGACCACCAGCTCCGCCGCCTGGCACAGCAGGTCCAGGTCGTCGCCGATCTCCTCATCGATCTCCTTCTTCTGCTTCTGCCCGACTGTGACGTCGTCCCGGAATACCGGCGCCATCTGGTCCTTGCAGTGCTGGACGATCCCGGCGATCTCGTCCTCGGTGACAAAGGCGCCCTGGAGGCGGACCGGCTTGTTCGCGCCCATCGGCAGGAACAGTCCGTCACCCTTTCCGATGAGCTTCTCGGCGCCGGGCTGGTCGAGGA
The DNA here is from genome assembly GCF_018614095.1 of Streptomyces sp. ISL-87. Lineage (GTDB taxonomy): Bacteria > Actinomycetota > Actinomycetes > Streptomycetales > Streptomycetaceae > Streptomyces. The sequence goes on from NZ_JAGGOY010000104.1 coordinate 13,897, forward strand.
TGACCCGGCTGTCGGCGAGCGAGGAGGTGGCGAAGGCCAGCCGCGAGGGCACGTTGGCCTTGATCAGGCCGGTGACCACGTCCACCGAGGGCCGCTGGGTGGCCAGCACCAAGTGGATGCCGGCCGCGCGGGCCAGCTGGGTGATCCGGACGATCGAGTCCTCGACGTCGCGCGGGGCCACCATCATCAGGTCGGCGAGCTCGTCGACGATCACCAGCAGATACGGGTACGGGCTGAGCTCGCGCTCGCTGCCCGGCGGCAGTTTGATCTTGCCGTCCCGGATCGCCTGGTTGAAGTCGTCGATGTGCCGGTAGCCGAAGGCGGCCAGGTCGTCGTAGCGCAGGTCCATCTCGCGCACGACCCACTGGAGCGCCTCGGCGGCCCGCTTGGGGTTGGTGATGATCGGGGTGATCAGGTGCGGGATGCCCTCGTACGCCGTCAGCTCGACGCGCTTGGGGTCCACGAGCACCATCCGGACGTCCTCCGGCGTGGCCCGGACCATGACCGAGGTGATCAGGCAGTTGATGCAGGAGGACTTGCCGGATCCGGTGGCGCCGGCGACCAGCACGTGCGGCATCTTGGCGAGGTTGGCCATGACGTAGCCGCCCTCCACGTCCTTGCCGAGTGCGACCAGCATCGGGTGGTCGTCCTCGGCGGCGTCCGCGAGGCGCAGGACGTCACCCAGGTTGACCATCTCGCGGTCGGTGTTCGGGATCTCGATGCCGACCGCCGACTTGCCCGGGATCGGGCTGATGATCCGCACGTCCGGGGAGGCCACTGCATAGGCGATGTTCTTCGCCAGCGCCGTGATCCGCTCGACCTTCACCGCCGCGCCTAGCGTCACCTCGTACCGGGTGACCGTCGGCCCCCGGGTGAAGCCGGTGACCTGCGCGTCGACCTTGAACTCGGTGAAGACGTTCGTCAGCGAGGCCACCACCGCGTCATTGGCGGCGCTGCGCGTCTTGCCGGGGCCGCCGCGCTCCAGCAGGTCGAGCGAGGGCAGGGCGTACGTGATGTCCCCGCGCAGCTGGAGCTGCTCGGCGCGGGGCGGCAGCGGCTGGGTCTCCGGCGGAGCCTTGGTCAGATCGGGCACCGCCAGCGTCCCGGAGGCCGCGGCGGTGGTGTCGTGCGGCTGGGCGGCGGCGGGGCCGGCCGGCGCACCGGGCCGCTCCTCGCGGGCGGGCGGCACCGGAGCGGTGACCTCCACCCCCTCGCCCTCACGCTCCACGGAGATGCCCTGGGTGAGGTCTGCGACGAGCGGGGAGGGCGGCATTCCGCCGAGCACCACCCCGTCCAGCGCGGCGGCGGCCGCCGCGGCCACGTCGACGGCGTCCATCTCCCGGTCCATGGCCGGCCGGACCGCGGCCCGCCGCGGGCGCCGCCGCCGGGCGAGCGCCTCCTCCTCGGCGTCGCCGACCGGATCGGCGGGATCCCCGGTCCCCGCCCCGGTACGCGCCCGCCACTGCTCGGCATCGTGCCGGTCCCCGGACTCCGACGCGGCGTACTGCTCGTCGTACTCGTTCGGCGCGATGATCCCGAGCCGGATCCCGAGCGACCGCAGACGCTGCGGGATCGCGTTGACCGGGGTGGCGGTGACCACGAGCAGCCCGAAGATCGTGAGCAGCACGAGCATCGGCACGGCCAGCGGCGCCCCCATGCTGAAGATCAGCGGCTTCGAGGCGCCCCAGCCGATGAGCCCGCCCGCGTTCTGCATGGCGGTGGTGCCCTCGTCCCGGCCGGGCGCCCCGCAGGCGATGTGGACGAGACCGAGGACACCGATCACGAGCGCGGACAGGCCGATGCCGATACGCCCGTTGGCATCGCTCTGGTCGGGGTGGCGGATGAACCGTACCGCCATGACGCCGAGCAGTATCGGCACGAGCAGATCCAGTCGGCCGAAGGCTCCGGTGACCAGCATGGTGACCAGATCCCCGACGGGACCGTTCAGATTCGACCAGGTTCCGGCGGCGACGATCAGCGCGAGCGCGAGCAGCAGCAGCGCGACGCCGTCCTTGCGGTGGGCGGGGTCGAGGTTCTTGGCACCCCGGCCGACCCCGCGGAACACCGCGCCGACCGCGTGCGCGATCCCGAGCCAGCAGGCGCGCACCAGCCGGACGACGCCCCCGGTCGGGGACGGCGCGGGCTTGGCCGCGGCCTTCTTGACCGGGGCCCGCTTGGCGGCCGCGGCCTTCTTCGCGGGAGGCTTGCCCGCCGGAGCCGCCTTCTTCGCCGGCGCCGTCGTCCGGCCGGTGCGGCCCTTCGCGGTGCCCGCGGTGCTCTGGGAACCCTTGCCGGACGTACGTGAGGCCATGCGCCCGAGATTACCGGTGTCCACGCCGGTGGACACGCGTGCCCACCCCTTCACCCGTTCGTGTCGCCCCGTCCGTAGGCACTTTGACGCACCGCCAGACGTGACCCGGCTCCGCTCAGCCCTGCGCGGGCAGCATCGGCGCGCCTCCGCCGGCCCCGGGCTCCAGGGCGTCCAGCGCCCGCCGCAGACCGGTCAGCTTGCGCTCCAGATGGGCCGCCGTCGCCACCACCGCGGCATCGGCCGACTCCTCGCCGAGCTGCTTGGTCAGCGCCTCGGCCTGCTCCTCGACCGCCGCCAGCCGCGCGGAGAGTTCGGCCAGCAGCCCGGCCGTCTCCTTGCTCGCGTCCGCGCCGTTGGAGCTGCCGCCCTCCAGCTGGAGCCGCAGCAGCGCGGCCTGCTCCCGCAGTTGGCAGTTCTTCGTATACAGCTCCACGAAGACCGAGACCTTGGCCCGCAGCACCCACGGGTCGAAGGGCTTGGAGATGTAGTCCACCGCGCCCGCGGCATAACCGCGGAACGTGTGGTGCGGACCGTGGTTGATCGCGGTGAGGAAGATGATCGGGATGTCCCGGGTCCGCTCCCGCCGCTTGATGTGCGCGGCAGTCTCGAATCCGTCCATCCCCGGCATCTGCACATCCAGCAGGATGACCGCGAAATCGTCCGTCAGCAGCGCCTTGAGCGCTTCCTCCCCCGACGACGCCCGGACCAGTGTCTGATCGAGCGCGGAGAGGATGGCCTCCAGCGCCAGCAGATTCTCCGGCCGGTCGTCGACCAGGAGGATCTTGGCCTTCTGCACCATGCCCTGTCCTCCTCGCCCCGGCATGGGGCCTCCCCGGCTCCTGGCTCCGGCGTGTACGCCGGGCCCCGCCCCAGAGGGCGGCATCCTTGCGCCGTCCGTCCTTGTGCCGGTCATCGTAGCCCCAGTCCCGAGATCGCCACACCCTGTCACCAAGATGTCACTGTGCACGAAGCAGAAACGGTGTGGGGGAGCAGAAGGTTCCCCGTATCCCGCCGTCTCACACCGCTTTCGCCACAGTGCGTCAGCAATTGATGTCCATTTCGTCGCCGGGTGATCACGTTCCGCGCATCCACTGCTCCATCACCGACAGCAAATAGTCCGGTTCGACCGGCTTGGTCACATAGTCGGAGGCCCCGGAATCGATGGCCTTCTCTCTGTCTCCCTTCATCGCCTTGGCGGTCAGCGCGATGATCGGCAGGCCCGCGAACTGCGGCATCCGCCGGATCGCCGAAGTCGTCGCGTACCCGTCCATCTCCGGCATCATGATGTCCATCAGTACGACCGTCACATCGTCGTGCTGCTCCAGGACTTCGATGCCCTCCCGCCCGTTCTCCGCGTACAGCACCGCCAGTCCGTGCTGCTCCAGCACGCTGGTCAGCGCGAAAACGTTGCGCACGTCGTCGTCCACGATGAGGACCTTCTCGCCGTGGAAGTCGTACGTCCGGGGTGCCACCGTGAGTTCCTCCTCCGCGCCGCCCCAGCCGTCCTGCGACCCGCGGTCCGAAGGCTGCCCCGGAACCGCCGTACGCGGCTCCAGATCGCTCAGCGACTTGCGCCGCCTGCGGAACAGCGCGGCCGGGCCGCCCTGCCCGTACCCGGCCGGCTCGGCGGCAGGCAGTACGGGCCGCGCGGGCTGGGCCTGCGCGGGCGGGGACACGGGCGCCGCCGGGGCCGCCGGCAGCGCGGGCCGTACCTGCTCGGCGGGCCTGCGGTACAGCTCGCTGCGCCCGCCACCGGGCGTGGGCGGCGCGTACCCCTGCGGAGGCAGCTCGCTCGGGTGCAGCGGCAGGTACAGCGTGAAGGTGGAACCCCGGCCCGGCTCGCTGGCCGCGTGGATCTCCCCGCCCAGCAGCCGGGCGATCTCCCGGCTGATGGACAGCCCGAGGCCCGTACCGCCGTACTTCCTGCTGGTGGTCCCGTCCGCCTGCTTGAAGGCCTCGAAGATCACCAGCATCTTGCTCGCCGCGATCCCGATCCCGGTGTCGGTCACCGAGAAGGCGATCAGGTCCCCGTCCGCCTCGCGCAGCGAACCGGCCTCCAGCAGCTGCTCCCGGATCGCCTGCGGCACATCGGCCCCGGCCGGCCGGATCACCAGCTCCACCGCCCCAGTGTCGGTGAACTTCACCGCGTTCGACAGCAGGTTGCGCAGCACCTGGAGCAGCCGCTGCTCGTCGGTGTGCAGGGTGGCGGGCAGCTCCGGGGAGACCCGGACCGAGAAGTCCAGCCCCTTCTCCGCGGTCAGCGGCCGGAAGGTGGCCTCCACGTAGTCCACGAGCTGGACCAGCGCGATCCGCGTCGGCGAGACGTCCATCTTCCCGGCCTCGACCTTCGACAGGTCGAGGATGTCGTTGATCAGCTGGAGCAGGTCCGAGCCCGCCCCGTGAATGGTCTCGGCGAACTCCACCTGCTTCGGCGACAGGTTCTCGTCCGCGTTGTCGGCCAGCAGCTTGGCCAGGATCAGCAGCGAGTTGAGCGGCGTACGCAGCTCGTGCGACATGTTCGCCAGGAACTCGGACTTGTAGCGCATCGAGACCGCGAGCTGCTCGGCGCGCTCCTCCAGGACCTGCCGGGCCTCCTCGATCTCGGTGTTCTTCACCTCGATGTCCCGGTTCTGCTGGGCCAGCAGCTCGGCCTTCTCCTCCAGCTCCGCGTTGGCGGCCTGGAGCGCCTTCTGCCGGTTCTCCAGCTCGTCGGAGCGCTCGCGCAGCTGCTCGGTCATCTCCTGGGACTGCTTGAGCAGCATCTCCGTCTTGGAGTTGACGCTGATCGTGTTGACGCTCGTACCGATCATCTCGGCGATCTGGCTGAGGAAGTCCTTCTGGATCTGCGTGAAGGGCGTGAAGGAGGCCAGCTCGATGACGCCGAGCAGCTTCCCCTCGAACAGCACCGGCAGCACGATCACATGCGCCGGCGGGGCCTCGCCCAGCCCCGAGGAGATCTTCAGATAGCCCGGCGGGGTGTTCTCGACGAGGATCGTCCGCTTCTCCTCGGCGACCGTCCCGATCAGCCCCTCGCCCGGCCGGAACGAGGTGGGCATCTGGCCGCCGGCGTACGCGTAACTGCCGCGCATCCGGAGCTCGTACGCGCCCTCCGCGCCGCCGTCCGTCCCGATCTCGGTGCTGCCGCCGGCCGGCAGGGCGAGGAAGAACGCCCCGTGCTGCGCGGAGACCACGGGAGTCAGCTCGCTCATGATCAGCGAGGCCACGTCGTCCAGCTCCCGGCGGCCCTGCATGAGGGCCGAGATCCGGGCGAGGTTGCCCTTGAGCCAGTCCTGCTCCTTGTTGGCCAAGGTGGTGTCGCGCAGATTGACGATCATCGTGTTGATGTTGTCCTGGAGGACCTGGATCTCGCCCGCGGCGTCCACGTCGACCTTGAGGCTCAGATCGCCGCGGGTAACGGCGGTGGCGACGGCCGCGATGGCGCGCACCTGCCGGGTGAGGTTCCCGGCCATCTCGTTCACGGACTCGGTGAGGTCCCGCCACGTGCCGTCCACATCGCGCACCCGGGCCTGGCCGCCCAGGATGCCCTCGGTGCCCACCTCGCGAGCGACCCGCGTCACCTGGTCCGCGAACGAGGACAGCTGGTCGACCATCGTGTTGATGGTGGTCTTGAGCTCCAGGATCTCGCCACGGGCATCGATGTCGATCTTCTTGGTCATGTCGCCCTTGGCGATGGCGGTCGTGACCATGGCGATCTGGCGCACCTGCCCGGTGAGGTTGGAGGCCATGAAGTTCACCGAGTCGGTGAGGTCCTTCCACGTCCCCGAGACACCGGGCACATGGGCCTGGCCGCCGAGGCGGCCCTCCGTACCCACCTCGCGGGCCACCCGCGTGACCTCGTCCGCGAAGGAGGACAGCGTCTTCACCATCGTGTTCACGGTGTCGGCGAGCTGGGCGACCTCGCCGCGCGCCTCGACCGTGACCTTCTTCGTCAGATCGCCGTTGGCCACCGCCGCCGAGACCTGCGAGATGTTGCGCACCTGCGACGTGAGGTTGTTGGCCATCAGGTTGACGTTGTCGGTCAGGTCCTTCCAGATACCGGTCACCCCGCGCACCCGCGCCTGACCGCCGAGGATGCCCTCGGAACCCACCTCGCGCGCCACCCGCGTCACCTGCTCCGCGAACGACGACAGCTGGTCGACCATCGTGTTGACGGTGGTGACCAGCTCCAGGATCTCGCCCTTGGCGTCGACCGTGATCTTCTTGGAGAGGTCGCCCATGGCGACCGCCGTCGTCACCTCGGCGATGTTGCGCACCTGCGACGTCAGGTTGTTCGCCATGAAGTTGACGGACTGGGTGAGGTCCTTCCAGGTGCCGGAGACACCCTTGACCTCCGCCTGCCCACCCAGAATGCCCTCGGTACCCACCTCGCGGGCCACCCGCGTCACCTGCTCCGCGAAGTTCGAGAGCTGGTCGACCATCGTGTTGAGGGTGTTCTTCAGCTCCAGGATCTCGCCGCGCGCGTCCACATCGATCTTCTGCGACAGGTCACCGCGCGCCACCGCCGTCGCGACCTGCGCGATATTGCGCACCTGCGAGGTCAGGTTCCCGGCCATGCCGTTCACCGAGTCGGTCAGGTCGCGCCATACGCCGGCCACCCCGGGTACCTGCGCCTGACCGCCGAGGCGGCCCTCCGTACCCACGTCCCGGGCCACCCGGGTCACCTGCTCGGCGAAGGCGGAGAGCTGGTCGACCATCGTGTTGATGGTGTTCTTCAGCTCCAGGATCTCGCCGCGCGCGTCCACGTCGATCTTCTGCGACAGGTCACCGCGCGCCACCGCCGTGGTCACCTGGGCGATCTGCCGCACCTGGGAAGTCAGGTTGCCGGCCATGAAGTTGACGGAGTCGGTCAGCTCCTTCCAGGTGCCGGACACCCCCTCCACCCGCGCCTGGCCGCCCAGGCGTCCCTCCGTACCCACGTCCCGGGCCATCCGCGTGACCTGGTCGGCGAAGCTCGACAGCTGGTCCACCATCGTGTTCACGGTGTTCTTCAGCTGGAGCATCTCGCCGGAGACGTCCACGGTGACCTTCTGCGACAGGTCGCCGTTGGCCACCGCCGTGGTCACCTGGGCGATGTTGCGGACCTGCCCGGTCAGGTTGCGGAAGGCGGTGTTCACCGAATCGGTGAGGTCCTTCCACGTCCCGGCCGCGCCCGGTACCTGCGCCTGACCGCCCAGCTCACCCTCGACGCCGACCTCACGGGCCACACGCGTCACTTCCGCACCGAAGGACTGGAGCTGGTCCACCATCGTGTTGACGGTGTTCTTCAGCTCCAGCATCTCGCCGGCCACATCGACCGTGACCTTCTGCGACAGGTCACCGTTGGCCACGGCGGTCGTCACCTGCGCGATGTCCCGCACCTGTGTGGTGAGGTTGCGGAAGACCGTGTTCACCGAGTCGGTGAGGTCCTTCCACGTTCCGGCGGCCCCCGGCACCTGCGCCTGGCCGCCGAGCAGACCCTTCGCGCCGACCTCGCTGGCCACCCGCGTGACCTCGTCCGCGAAGGTCCGCAGGGTCTCCGTCATCTGGTTGATCGTTTCGGCGAGCTGCGCCACCTCGCCGCGCGCGCTGACCCGCACCTTCTGCGACAGGTCGCCGTTCGCGACAGCCGTCGTGACCTGCGCGATCCCGCGCACCTGGGCGGTCAGATTGCCCGCCATCGTGTTGACGGAGTCGGTCAGGTCCTTCCACACACCCGCGACCCCGGGCACCTTCGCCTGGCCGCCGAGCTCACCCTCCGTACCCACCTCGCGGGCGACGCGTGTCACCTCGGAGGAGAACGACGACAGCTGGTCCACCATCGTGTTGACGGTGTTCTTCAGCTGGAGCATCTCGCCGGCCACATGCACCGTGACCTTGCGTGACAGATCGCCCTTCGCGACCGCCGTCGTGACGAGAGCGATATCACGCACCTGAGCGGTGAGACGGTACGCCATGGTGTTGACGGAGTCGGTCAGATCCTTCCAGGAACCAGACATTCCGCGCACCTGGGCCTGGCCGCCGAGCTTGCCCTCGGTACCCACCTCCAGCGCCACACGCGTCACCTCGTCGGTGAACGCGGACAGCTGGTCGACCAGATTGTTGACCGTACGCCCGACCTTCAGGAACTCGCCGCGCAGCGGATGCCCGGCCCCGTCGGCCGTCTGCGTCCGCAAGTCCATCCGCTGGTCCAGATCACCCTCGGCGACCGCCGACAGCACCCGTCCCACCTCGGACACCGGCCGGGCAAGATCGTCCACCAGCTGGTTCGAGGCATCGATCGCGGCCGCCCAGGAGCCCTCACAGGCACCTGTTTCCAGCCGTTCGCTCAGCTTGCCCTCGCGCCCCACCATCCGCCGGACCCGGGAGAGCTCACCGGTCAGGTGGAGATTGCGGTCGGCGACCTCGTTGTAGACGGCGGCGATCTCCGCCATCACGCCCTCGCCGGACACCGTCAACCGCTTGCGGAAATTCCCGTCCCGCATCGACACCAGGGCCGTGAGCAGCCGGTTCAGAGCGGCGGTATCGACCTCCGTCGTGCCGTTCCGCCGGGACCGTCCGCCCTTCGGGCGCGTTCCCGTACGCCGCACCGCTGCGCCAGACTCCACCGTGTCCCTCCCGAAAGGGTCGACCACTGTTCCACCGATACCCGGCGAGTCAAACGCCCGGCTAATCCATCCTGCCCAGTGTTTCACCCTGGCCGAACCCGGCCATAACACTTCGGCACCATCGCACACCGGCCGCACCCTGCGGGTGGAATCCCGGACGACGGCACCCTGCCGACCGTGAAGGTAAGTAACCTGGCATCCGATGTCCAACCGCGTCGAAGGAGACTCGTGATCACGGCTCGGGCGGCTGCCAGCTTCGATCCCCTCGGGCGCTCGGTCGCCGCGGCCCGTGCGTTCGTCCGCGACACCTTGCAGGGCTGGGGCTTCGCGGACATCGCCGACGACGCGGTGGTCCTCACGAGCGAGCTCGTCACCAACGCCGTGGTCCACGCCGGAACCAGGGCCGAGGTCCTGTGCCTGCGCTCCGAGGACGGTGTACGCGTCGAGGTCGCCGACCGGTATCCGGAGCGCGAGCTCCCGCTCCAGCACCCCGGCGAGCGCCCCTACGCCGACCCCGACCGCGAGAACGGCCGCGGCCTGATGCTCTGCGCGGCCCTGGCCACCCGCTGGGGCGTCGAGTACACGGCGACGCACAAACACGTGTGGTTCCGCCTCGACCTACCCGACCGACCGGTTGGTACCCGCTCCGCGGGCCCCGTCGTCCCGGACCAGCTCCTCCCCCTCGCCGACAGCCGCGTCCGCGTCGCCGTCCTCCAGATCGACGGCTCCGACGTGATCACGAGCTGGAACGAGGACGCCGAGCACATCTTCGGCTACCCCGCCGAGAAGGCCCTCGGCCGCCCGCTCGCCGAGCTCGCCGCCTGGCCCCAGACCCCCGGCACCGGCACCGGCATCGCCGAGGCCCTGCGCCTGTCCCGCTGGGAGGGCAGCTACGGCATCCGCGGCGCCGACGGCCGCGTCATCCCCGTCTACGCCTCCCACCTGCGGGTCCGCGACGCCCACGGCGAACCGTCCATCGTCTGCCTGCTCGTCCACGACGACGAGCGCGCCCTCCTCCAGACCCCCGTAAGGGTGGCCACCCCCGACAACGGGCAGTTCACCGAACCCCGCCCCGCGGACCCCTTCGAGGTCTTCATCGGCTCCCCCGCCCCCGACGACCTCGACGGCCTGCTCCAGCGCACCGTCGAACGCGCCCGGGACATGCTCGAAGCCGACGCCGCCTTCCTGCTGCTCGCCACCGACGACGAGACCGAGCTGGAGGTACGCGCCACCACCGGACTGCCCTCCACCCGCCAGCGCTTCGCCCGCGTCCCCGTCGAAGCCGGCAGCAACCGGTACGGCTCCGCCCGCATGCCCGCCGTCCACGACGACCTCGCCGCCGTCCCCGGAGCCGTCCCGCTCCTGGAGTCCACCGGCATGCGATCCGTCATCACCGTCCCGCTCAAGGTCGAAGGCCGGCTCACCGGCTCGCTGGGCGTCGCCACCGAGAACCCCGGCCGCTACTCCAACGAAGAGGCGCTGCGCCTCCAGTTCGCCGCCGACCGCATCGCCCTCGCCGTCGAATCCGCCCGCCTCGGCGAGCTGGAACGCCTGCGCCGCGGCTCCCTCTCCTTCCTCGTCGAGGCCTCCGACCTGCTCGCCGGCACCCTCGACCGGGACCAGACCCTGGCCCTCATGGCCCAGATGACCGTCCCCACCCTCGCGACCTGGTGCGCCGTCTACACCATCGCGGACACGACCTCCGACCCGTACCTCTCCTACGTCCTGCACGAGGACGAGGAACGCATCGACGGACTCAAGGCCCTGCTCTCCCGGGTCAGTCCGCCCGAACCGGTCCGCGAGGCCGGCGCCCGCCCCTGGCCCGAGACGGCTCTGGCGGTCGGCGGCGAGACGGTGGTCCTCCCCCTCATGGCCCGCAACCGCGTGATCGGCCTCCTCACCCTCGGCAAGCCGAGCGAGGAGCACTTCCGCCAGGAGATCCTCGAACTCGCCGAGGACCTCTCCCGCCGGGCCGCCCTCGCGCTCGACAACGCACGTCTCTACTCCGAGCGCACCGCCATCAGCCGCTCCCTCCAGCGCAGCCTCCTCCCGCCCGGCTCCCCCGCCATCCCGGGCATGGAGGTCGAGGTCATCTACCGCGCGGCCGGCGAGGGCAACGAGGTGGGCGGCGACTTCTACGACGTCTTCCCGATCCGCGACGGCGTGTACGGCTTCGCCATCGGCGACGTCTGCGGTACGGGCCCCGAGGCGGCCGCCGTCACGGGCCTCGCCCGCCACGCCCTGCGCCTCCTGGCCCGCGAAGGACTGGGCGGCCCGGCCGTCCTGGAGCGCCTCAACGCGGCCATCCTCGACGAGGGCGCCCGCAGCCGCTTCCTCACCCTCCTCTACGGCGAGCTCCACCCGCAGCCCGACGGCGGCGCGCTCATGAAGGTCGTCTGCGCCGGCCACCCGCTCCCCCTGCGCCTGCGCCCCGACGGCCAGGTCACCCCGGCCGCCGACCCGCAGCCCCTGCTCGGCGTGATCGAGGACCTCGACCTCTTCGAGCAGACCCTCACCCTGGATCCGGGCGATGTCCTGCTCTGCGTCACCGACGGCGTGACCGAACGCCGCGAGGGCACCCGCATGCTGGGCGACGACGGCCTCACCGAGGTCCTCACTACCTGCACGGGTCTCACCGCCGGCGCCGTCGCCTCCCGCGTCCTGCGCGCGGTGGAACGCTTCGCGGCCGAACCCGCGTCGGACGACATGGCCATCCTCGCCTTCCGCGTCCCGCAACCACGCGAGGGCGACTGAAACCGGTGCACCACGCGAACCGGCTGCGCTAGCGTCCGTCCATGCCCCTCTCCCGCACACGCCCTGACTACACCGCGGACGAGCGCACCCAGCTGCTGGGCTGGCTCGACATGCAGCGCGCCATCATCACGTGGAAATGCGAGGGTCTCCCGGAAGAGGCGGCCCACCGCGCCGTCCTCCCCGCCTCCCCGCTGATGACCGCCGCCGGCCTCATTTCCCACCTGCGCTGGGTCGAGCAGTACTGGTTCGAGGTGGTCCTCCTCGGCCACCCGTCCTCGGGCCCGCGCTTCGAGGGCGGGAAGGACGGCGACTTCCTCGTCGCCGACGTCCCCCTCGCCCAGCTGCTGGAGGAGTACGAGGCCCAGTGCGCGGCCGCGAACGAGATCATCGCGGCGCACTCCCTGGACGACACCGGCCGCAGCACCGAGTTCGAAGCAGGGGCTGCATCAATGCGCTGGATCCTGCTCCACATGATCGAGGAGACGGCCCGCCACGCCGGCCACCTGGACGCGATCCGCGAACTCCTCGACGGCGGGACCGGCTACCGCTGACCGACGCAGAAAGGCCCCCTTGAAACCGCCAACCGTCGATCCTGGCGAGCGAACCGTCTCTGCCGTCCGTCAGAGGGTCTCCCGACGTGTCAGCCCGATGCCGAGCACGTCCCGGATGTAGTGCTCGACAAAGCCCGGCAGCCACGCATCGGTTGCCATCCGGTCGAAGACGTCCACGAGCCGCTTGTCGGGCTCATCGGTGAGCAGGACGATCCGCCAGGTGTTGGTCGGGTGCTCGTCGGTACCCGCGACACCGTGCTGCACATGGAACAGCGGCTGACCGGTGTCCGCGTGCAGGGGCCGGCCCCGCACATCGAGAAACTGCTCCCGGCCGAGGAACGTGACCAGTTGGCGTTCGTGGTCGAGATGCACCTCTTCGAGAACCAGCCCGTACCGCTCGGGCTCAAGCCACAGCCGCTGCTGCGACTGCCGTACGTACTCGCTGCCCAGCTCCTCCGCACCCCGCCCCGGAACCCAGGCAGAGGCGGTCCCCTCCTTGACGACATACGGAATGAACGCACCCGGATTGCCGGCCTTGCGTACCTCCATGTCCCAGAGCATGGCCCGGTTGAACGCCAGGGGCTCCTGGGTGACGTACCGCTCGGCAATGATGCGATTGACATCCACGGGCGGCAGTTCAGCCCGCGTGTTGGCGTTGCCCCAGGCGCTTTCGAACTCGGCCTCGGCCGGTGTCTGTACTGTCATGACTGAGTGTTCCTCCCCGTAGACCCCTCTGAAGGTCCACTCGAAGAGTACGCCCAGAACGCAAAAAAGGCCCCCGCCAATGGCGGGGGCCTTTTTCTGTTGGAGCCCTTTAACGGAATCGAACCGTTGACCTTCTCCTTACCATGGAGACGCTCTACCGACTGAGCTAAAAGGGCGGGTTGTTCGGCGGCGTCCTACTC
>NZ_JAGGOY010000105.1 GCF_018614095.1 Streptomyces sp. ISL-87
ACCGTTGGCTGGACAGACCCGGTGGGACACCAGGGCCATGCCGATACCCTCGGTGTCCCGTCTCGCGCGATGTTGTCGATGTCGTCTCAGGAGGCGTTGTCGGATCCGAGTGGGAGCGACAACGTTCAGTGAGAAGGTCACACGACCTCTACGCGTACACCGGGAAGGATGCTTGGAAGGCACGAGGTCTTCGGGTTCTGAGACAGCTTGTTCTTCCAGACCTTGTCGGCCGTGCTTACCAGCAAGCCTTCGAGCGCCGCATCGGAATCCGTCCAAGAGGCGTGGGTACCGGCGGAGCGAGCCAAGTCAGGGGTGAACCCGTGGGTGCCGCTGTCACCCACCGCACCACGGACCTGGCGCACACCGCCACCGCGCGCGGGCCGTAGCGGGGGTTAGTGGGGGAGGGGTCCGTAGAGCCAGTTGCCGGGGAGGTCGGGGTCGGTGCCGGTGAAGTACTCGTGGAACGCCTGGGCGAGTTCGTCGTGGCTGATACGGCCGTCGCCGTCGCGGTCCAGGCGCGTGAAGGCGGTGGCGGCCGCGTCGCCGGGTACTCCGTAAGCGGCGAGCCAGCGGGTGAACTCGGCCGGCTGGAGGTGCCGGTCGCCGTCGGTGTCCATCGCGGTGATGACCTCGTCGACGATGGGCAGGATGGCCTTGTCGAAGCCGGTTTCGCGGGAGACGGCGTCCCAGGCGGTGACGAACTCGTCCTCGTCGAGCTCCGCGTCCATCCCTCGCCCGAGATGTCCGGACATACGCGTCCAGCCCGCGTCGTACTCGGCCCGCAGTTTCCGCGCGGCAGGGGAGTCGGCGCCCTGGCCGGCGGCTTCCGCCAGACGCTGGGCGAGCTGGTCGTAGTCGGCCTTGGTGACCCTGCCGTCGCCGTCACGGTCGAACAAGGTGAACCGGTTGTGCAGCTTTGCCGCAATGAACGCATCCACGCCGTTACGCTCTTCCCTCGAAGATGGTGTCCTGCTCCTCAGGAAAACGATCCGCGAGCCTCTCCGGTCACCACTGCGGCGGCACTCCTCGCCCGTCTGGCGGGCACGGCGCCTATGGCAGCAGACGTTCGGCCTGCTTCTCAGGGCGTGCGGCAAGGACGTCGCCGGCCCCGGCCCCGACCCGGCCGGTGCGGGGGCGTGCCGCAGTGCGCCGGGGATGCGACCGTTCCGCCGGCACCGACCTGGTGGTGCCATCGCGGGAGAACCGGGTGAGCACCACCGCTCGGCGAAGCCGAACTGGCCGGCATCGCGAAACTCCTGCTGATGCCCGGCCACGTCAGCCCTACCCACATGCTGACCCTGTCCGTACTCACCCTGCTGCAGGCCCAGCCCGCCTGGTACACGAAACTCGCAACCGACCCCGGCTGCGCACCCGACGTCGTCGAAGAACTCCTGCACCACATCACGATCAAGCAGTACGGCCTCACCCGCCGCGCCGTCCGCGACACCGAGGTCGGCGGGGTCCTCATCCGCGCCGGCCAGTGGGTCACCTGCCCGCTCGACACCCCGACCGACGAACTCACCGCGTTCACCCACGGCCGCAGGCCCGCCGCGCACCTGGCGTTCGGCCACGGCTCCCACCAGTGCCTGGGCCAGCACCTCAGCCGCACCGTCCTCACCTGCGGCCTCACCGCCCTCGCCCGGCGCCTGCCCACGCTGCGCCTGGCCACCGCCCCCGAGCACCTCAGCCGGCGCATCACCCACCCCGTGGCAGGAGTGACCCGCCTGCCCGTCAACTGGTGAAGCAAGCCGGGTAGCCGCCCTGTGACCGCCTGGGCGGTGTGCTCGCCACTGTTGCGGGGCGGTATTTGAAGGCGATGTAGCTGTCATGGGCCGGTATATCCCGTTGACGCCAGCTGGCTCCACACCATGCCCATCCTGAGCGGGCGTCTTCTGATGCCTCGGGACTGGTTGGCGAGTTGCCAGGTCGATAGATCCGTTGCTGCTCAGAGTCCGTGGGCTGTGGGAGGACCTGCCCCGGGTGCCGGTGTCGTTCGCGCAGTGACCGTGCCGACTGAGAGCGCCGCCGTGATCGTTTGTGGTGCGCTGGCGGACTGTCGGTGGAGACCGTCGTGGACGGCACTCCGGTCCGATCCGGGAGGTCAGGGCCTCCGGAAAGGACGTGAACACCGCCTTCGAGCCGTGGTGCGTCCTGATCACCGACATCCGCGCACTGCGCCTGCCGGTGCCGCATCGCGGCAGCAGCCGCTCCCCACCAGCCACAGCCGAACAGTGCGTCGCCTCACGCTGCGACGGATGCGACCCCAAGAAGACGTTCCGCGGCACGCACCCGTACTGGTGCGTTTGACAGGTTCAGGGGTGCGGCGCCTACTGAAACTGAGTCTTCGGCCCGGCATCTTCTGCCGCCGCCTGCGCGCGGTGGCGGTGCCGCGACGGGTCGTCGCTGCCCGCCTGTCCGGTGGGCGCTCTCACCCCGGCCTGGTTGAGGGGAGGCCCGGTCGGTCCGGCCGTGGAATACATCGCGAAGGGTGCGCAAGATGATGCGTAATGTGCGTATGCGCGGCTGGATCGAGGCGATCGCTGCCGCGATCAGCGGAATCCTTCTCATGGTGACCGTGGTCTGGCGCGACTGGATCGAAGAGGTCTTCGGGTTCGACCCCGACCAGCACAGCGGCGCGCTCGAATGGGGCATCGTCGCCCTCGCCCTCTGCGCCACGCTCACGTTCTCGCTGCTCGCGCGCGGGGAATGGCGCAGGGCCAAGGCACTGCACCCGCGCACCGAGTGAGCTCAATAGCAGGAGCAGGAGCAGGAGCAGGAGCAGGAGGCTGTCAGATGTCGAAAGAGAAGCGGACCGAGGGCCCCCCGTACGCGGCGGAGGAAGCGAACGTGGGGCATGCCCGCAAGCCGAAGTCCCTGGCGAAGCCCGGAAAGCGGGCCAGGGCGCTGGCCGAGTCGGCGGAAGGTGCACCGACACCCGAGGAGCTCGACGCCCGCGATGCCAGGTTCAGCCCGCGTCGCAAGCCGATGGGCCCCACGCAGGACCAGGTGCCCGAATCCATTCCCCAGGAGCTCGACGAGCCCGAGGAGCAGTGACGGAGGAATGCAGTCATGGCTCAGGTCCGTCTCATCCAGAACATCGGTCTCGACGACGACGCCACCGGCATCCAGACCGGTTCCGTCCACGAGCCGACCGTCGCGACGTCCCACGACAACATCTTCATCACTGGTAACTGGTTCGCCAGCCGCAGCACCGACAACGGCGCGGGATGGACCCTGGTCAATCCGTTCAACACGCTGCCCCCGGCAGCGGGTGGCTTCTGCTGCGATCAGATCGTCCTCTACGACCCGAGCCGGGACCTCTGGATCTGGATCCTCCAGTACATCGCCACGGGGGGCAGCAACGTCTTCCGCGTGGCTTTCGCCCCCGGTGACGACCCGGCCGCATGGACCTGGCACGACTTCAGTCCGCGGGACCTCGACCCGACATGGACTGACATGTGGTTCGACTACCCCGACGCGGCGGTCAGTTCGAACCACCTCTACGTCACCTTCAACGCCTTCAACGCGGCTGGCCGCTGGCAGCGCGCCTTTGTCTTCAAGCTGCCCCTCGACGCCCTCAACGCCCGGACCGCGCTGACCTTCCAGTGGTGGACGACGACGCAGAACGGTTCCCTGCGGCTCACCCAGGGAGCGGCCGGAAGCATGTTCTTCGCCAGCCACAACGGCGGCCGGACCCTGCGGGTCCACGGCTGGCCCGACGGCTCGAACACGGTGGGCTCGTTCGACGTGCAGGTGAGCCCGTGGACCCCCGATCCGTTCACTGCTCCTGGACCCGGCGGCGTAGAGTGGCTGACCCGTACCGACTCGCGTATCACCGGCGGCTGGGTGAGCGGCACCCGCGCGGGCTTCCTGTGGACGGCCGGCCCCCGGTCCGGACGGCCCATGCCCTACGTCAAGGCCGCGGTCGTCGACGTGACCACTCAGGCCCTGGTCGAGGAGCCCGACATCTGGAGCCAGGAGTCCGCGTTCGCCCAGCCCGCGGCCTGCCCGAATGCTCAAGGGGTTGTCGGCGTCTCGCTGTTCCTGGGCGGTGGTCCGAGGCACCCCTCGCACGTCGTCGGCTTCCGCGACGGCGGCGAGTGGCGGCTGGCCATCACGAGTACGAGCACGCACGGGCCGCTGGAAGGTAAATGGGGTGACTACCTCACCTGCCATCGCCACGATCCGGAATCCTCGGAGTGGGTGGCTTCCGGCTACACCCTCCAGGGCGGCTCCGACCGCCGCAACGTGGAACCGCGGTACGTGCACTTCGGCATCGGCAGCTGACCCGGTGCGGGCGAAGCAACGCGGCGCCTGCGGCCCGGAGCAACAGAATGTTCGCCGCGCGGGCTCGGCGGCGCCCCCCGAGGCCTCCTCTTCATAGTCGCGTGCCATGACGGCTGTAACGGCGGCAACGAGTGCGGGGCCGAAGGCGGCACTGGCCCTGCGGCCGCTGTGTCCAGCTAGGCACGCGCGGCCCTGATCAGGTTCTTCTCCCGTGTGCCACCCGACCCGGCCCCGGTCGGCCAGCTCGTGATGATTGCCCGGGAGAAGAACGAGGGGGCGGCCGGGGCATCCGCTCCCGGCCGCCCTTCCATCGACGTCGCCAACGCTCACAGGCGGACATCCAGGTCGGAGCACCCCCTCGACGAGGAGGGAAACCCCTAGGGATCGTCGTGCCAGGCCGCGTACGCTCGGCCGCATGCCCCGCTCTTCGAAGGAGCCCCGCCGACTCGTCGCTGACGGGCGTACCTATGTGTGGACGGTCCGCCACGGCCATTGCGTGCTGGGGAACGGCGGCTGCCGCAAGACCCTCACCCTCCGCTCTCACCCGTCGGGTACCGGCGGCCTGCTGCGTTTCGTCTTCGATGAGGGCCCCGGCCGGTATGTCGCGGGTTTCACGACGGGGTCGGGGGAAGTGGGGGCCGTCGGTGTCGGCGCCCTGAACCTACATGAACCGGGCACCGTACGGTTCCTGCTCGACACGGCGCTGGCCCGCGGATGGGAACCGGGGGAGAGGCGGGAAGCGAAGGTCGACGGCTGGAACTTCCTCGAGGCGGCGGTCGCCGCACGGGGCTGAGGCCGCGGCCGCGCCGCTACTTCGGGGGCCCGCCGCCGGAACACGCGCTTCGCGGCGACCACCAGCACCGTGTGGGGTCTGCCCGGGCGGAAGAACGCGCACGAGCAGCAGTGTCCGGGCGGCCGTTCAAGGGTTTCGCGGGGCCGTGATGGGTCTGTTCGGCGCGACGAGGCTGCGGTGGTCCCGTACACACGTCAGGAGCAGCGTCGCCGTCGCAGGCGCAGGGGACCGCGTCACAGTTGAGCGCCTCAGCCCCGGGGTGCCGCTTCCCCATCGACAGGAATGCCCAGCCGGCCGGCCACGGCAGTGAGGGCCGCTCCCAGGGGGAGCGCGACCCGGGTGACGGCGTGCTGGTCGCCCCGGGTCGCGTCGCGGTTGACGATCAGCACCGGTTTCCCGGCCTGGGCCGCCTGACGAACGAACCGTAGCCCGGACATCACGGTCAGTGAGGAACCCAGGACCAGCAGCGAAGCCGCCTCACGGACCAGCTCGCGGCAGTGCTGGACCCGCCGCGGCGGAACGGCCTCGCCGAAGAACACCACGTCCGGTTTGAGGATGCCGCCGCACGCCATGCAGGGCGCCACCCGGAAGCCCCCGACCTGTTCATCGGTGAGGTCGGCGTCACCATCCGGGTTCATCCCGGCCGCCACCGGCTCGAAGCCCGGATTGGCCTCATCCAGCCGCATGGCGAGTTCGAGGCGGGGGCTGAAGGCACCGCAGGAGAGACAGACGACCCTGTCCAGACTTCCGTGGAGTTCTACGACGCCCCCGCTGCCAGCCACCTGGTGCAGCCCGTCGACGTTCTGGGTGATCACCCCCGAGAGCAGTCCGCGCCGCCCGAACGCGGCCACCGCCCGGTGTCCGGCATTCGGGCGGGCGCGGCCGAAGGTACGCCAGCCGAGGTGGCTGCGCGCCCAGTACCGGCGCCGGGCCTGGGCACTGCCGATGAAATCCTGGTAGGTCATCGGGGTGTGCCGGCTCAGGCTCCCGCCCTCGCTCCGGTAATCGGGGATGCCCGACTCCGTGGAGATGCCCGCCCCGCTCACAACCAGCACACCGCCGACGCCCAGCACGTCGGCGACCGGCGCCACATCCGTGGTGCCCGGTGGCAGGCCCTCGGCGGGGGTCCAGCTCAAAGTGGGGCGCATGTGCATGCCCCCAGGGTACGGAACACCGCGACCGAAGCCTTGGTGCGGGTGAGGGGCTGGCGCGCCATGATCGTCCCAACGCCGTACGTGTCGCAGGGTCGCCGGACCATGGGCCGGACGGGTCACCGTGTCGCCCGAGTGGCCGCATATGACACGTCGAGGGGCGTGTTGCCCAGGTCGCGGGCGTGGGACGCGGGGCGCGTGTGGCCGCTCATCCAGATCCGACGGCGCACGGCCTTTCGCACCCGGTGATCGTGGACTTCCGTGGGCCGCAGGTCCCCGCCGGAGCGTGTCACCAGGTTCAGGTCGGACCGCGACGGTTCTCGCCGTGCGTATCCAGGGCCACGGCGTGCACCCAGGGCGGCGCCGCTACGCGCGCGCTTGGTGAGCCGCTCGCGCGGTGGCCAGTGGCACCTCGGCCCACACCTGCTTGCCGCTGCTGAGCGGTACCGAGCCCCACGACGCCGTCGTCGCCTCGACGATGAGGAGCCCACGGCCCCCGGTCGCCGACCAGTCCACGTCCGTAGGCTTGACCGGGCTGCGGGGCGAGGCGTCGTTCACGGCGATCCGCAGCCGGTCCGCGGACAGTGTCAGATCCAGCCGCACCTCTCCCGGCGTATGGGCGATCGCGTTGGTGACCAGCTCGGAGACCACCAGCAGGGCGACATCCAGTTCCTCCTCCACGCCCCACGAGCGCAGTGTGCGCGCGGTGAAGCGGCGAGCGTGCTGGACGGCGTTGGGGAGCCGCCAGACGGTCCAGTTCGTCCGCATCGGCCGGACGCGGGTGCCGTCGTAGCGCAGGAGCAGCAGCGCCACGTCGTCGTCCCGCCGGTTGACCCCCGCGAGCAGTTCGTCGGCCACCATCCCCGGGTCGGCCGGGTCCGCCGTGGCCAGCACGTCGCACACCCGGCGCATGCCGTCCTCCAGACGGACGTTGGACGACTCGACCATGCCGTCCGTCAGCAGGGCAAGCACGGTCCCCGGGACCAAGCCGACTTCCGTCATGGGGAATTCAGTGTCCGTGACCACTCCCAGTGGCGGTCCTCCTTCGACCGTCATCTCCTCGGTGCTGCCGTCCGGATTGCGCAGGACCGGCTGCAGGTGACCGGCGCGGACGAACCAGGCGATGCCCTCCTGCATGTCCAGGTCCACGTACAGACAGGTGGCGAACAGGTCTGTCTCCATGCCGACGAGCAGCCGGTTGGCCCGGGCGATGACCACGTCGGGCGGGTGGCGCTCCACTGCGTAGGCCCTCACGGCCGTCCGTATCTGGCCCATGATGGTCGCAGCTCCGGCGCTGTGCCCCTGCACATCGCCGATGACGAGCGCCACGTGGCCGTCGCCGAGCGGGATGACGTCGTACCAGTCGCCGCCCACTTCGAGCCCCACGGTCGCGGGCAGATAGCGGGCGACGGCCACCCCACCGGGCAGCGAAGGGAGTTTGCGCGGCAGCAGGCTGCGCTGGAGCATCGAGGCGAGTTCATGGCCGGCGTCCAGCGCGTGCGCGCGCATCAGCGCCTGCCCCACCAGCCCCGCGGTGGCGGTCAGCAGCGACCGCTCCTCCGGTCCGAACCGGTGCTCACCGTCCCATCCCACGAGACAGACCCCGACCATCCGGCCGTCCGCCGGCAACGGCA
This sequence comes from Streptomyces sp. ISL-87, assembly GCF_018614095.1. Lineage (GTDB taxonomy): Bacteria > Actinomycetota > Actinomycetes > Streptomycetales > Streptomycetaceae > Streptomyces. Next base: position 7,866 of record NZ_JAGGOY010000105.1, read on the forward strand.
GGACCGCAAGCCCGCCGGGCCCGATCCCCGCGAGAGCGGGTTCGAGGTCCGCACCCGGCGGCCATAGGCTCACATGGCCCTCCCGCAGTGCGTTCTGCAGCGTGGGCAGGTCGTGCATCGAGGCGTCCGGCCACTCGGATCGCCATTCCGAACGCCACATACCCGGCCACGCGTGCGGCGCGGGAGGGTCGAGGACGGTGACCACGAGGCGGTCGGCCTCCAGCTCGGCGACCGCCACCCGGCTCGCGTCCAGTGGGCCGCGCAGGGAGTTGACGACGATCTGGCTGACGTCCCTGATGGTCGTCGCGCCGGCCAGCTTGGCGGACAGCCGCTGCACGATGGAGACTTCGTCGGCACTGGGGCGCAGGTAGGAGGCGTCGGCCACCACGCCGAGGACCCGCACGGGGGTGCCGTCGTCGTCCGTCATCACCCGGCACCGCAGGCCCAGCCAGCGCAGTTCACCCCCCGGTCGGCGGATGCGGAACGCCAGCTGCTGCGGATCCGACGTCAGCCTGTCAGGCTCCACGATGGCCATCAGTGCAGGGATGTCGTCCGGCACGGCACTCGCGAGCAGCATCTCCACGTTGCCGCCGAACTGGTCGGGTGGGATGCCGAGCAACTCCAGCACGCGCGCGTGCGCCTCCATGCGGCCGGAGGCGAGGTCCAGGATAAACGCGCCGCCCCGGAGCGGCACCAACGTGTGTCCCAGCGCGGGGCGGCGCGGGGCCGTGCGCCCGGACGCGTGGGCGGCCACCGATACGAGTCCGGCGGCGACCTGGTCGGCGTACAGCTCCAGCAGGCTCCGGCGGTCATTGCTGAACCCGTCGGGGACCTCGCCGGCGACGATCAGGCAGCCCAGCTCCCTGGAGCCGTGCCCGAGCGGCAGGGCACCGAGCGAGAGTCTGGCCGGCGGTGCCCTGACGGAGTCGTCCTGCACCCGCCCGGGGAAGTGGTGCGGGTCCTCCTCCACGTATGCGGCGAGTTCCTTCGGGTTCAGCCACAGCGGGTGGCCCGAGCGGTAGGCCTCGGCGGCCGGGGAGTGCCCGTCCACGGAGAGGACCGCCGGCAGCCCGTACAGCATGGCGCGGTTTCCGGTCATCTCGGCCAGATGGAGTTCCTCGCGGCCCTCGGCGAGCACGTAGACAGCGGCCAGCTCAGCCCCGCAGAACGCAAAGCGCTGTCTCGTCACGGTCTGTAACGCCCTCCTGCGCGGGCAGCCACGGTCGACCGCCTCCCTCCATGCTGTCGCGCCTCGCACCGTCAGCGCGAGTCAGGAGCGGACAGAGCTCCGGTGGGACCCGTGGAGCCGTTGCTGTGTGGACCCACTGGTAGCGCGGCGGCTTCGGCCAGGGGCGTCCGCGAGGTCGCGCACCCAAGAGTCCGGGCGGCGGCCGGCGCGCTCCCGATCTGCTCATTCATGGCGGCGTCGCGAGGTCCGGGAGCGCCTGTTCGGTCCACACGGTATTGCTCTTCGGGGCGCTCCGGGTGCCCCAGCGGTCATGAGCTGCATGACGATGAACAGCCCGCGGCCGTCCCTCGTCGGTGGGTGTGGCCTGGCGATGTGGGGGTGGCTACGCAGGTCACAAGTAGGAACGGTTGTCGACGCGTTCTGAGAAGGACCAGGAGCCGACAGCCCTCAAGATGCTGGTGAGAAGTGAGAACAGCGGGAGCCCCTGTCTCGCGGTCTGGGCTTCGGGTTCTTGGACTGCCGGGGACTGTCCATCAGGGATGATCCCCTCATGGACAGAGTTGTTGATCTTGACGAGGTGGCTGTCGTGCTGGATGAGCGGGCTGTGGGCTGGACGTCGGCCGGCCTGGAAGCTGGCCGGGCGACCTGGAGAGATGCGGAGGCGTCGTGGCCTCAGCCACTGGAGACCGACAGGGCTCGGGTTCATGATCCGGACTCGGTCGGCGTGGTCATATCCGGTCCGGTGGAGGCCGCGCTGTCGGGGCGCGGGCACGGGCGGCGGCGAGGCGGTAGGAGTCGGTGCCGGTCTCGATGATGTTGCCGCCGAAGGTGAGGCCGTCGACGATGGCCGCGCAGAGGCGGGGATCCGTGAACGTCTTGGTCCAGCCGGAGAACGACTCATTCGAGCGATGTCGACGCTGTTCTTCTTCTCGCGTTCGGTCAGGACCTGGAAGAGGAGTTTTCTGCGCCGCGGCGGTCTAGCTCCATGTAGCCGAGCTCGTCGATGGACAAAGGCTCGACGCGGCCGTAGCGGGCGATGGTCTTGGTCAGCTGCTCCTCGTCGGCAGCCTCGACGAGCTCGTTGACCAGCTTGGTCGCCAGGACGTACTTGACCCGGCAACCGGCCATCGCGGCCTCGGTGCCGAGAGCGATCAGCAGGTGGGACTTACCGGTGCCGGATTCGCCGATCAGGCAGAGGGGTAGGCCATCTTGTCCCGCGTGGCACCGAGGATCGGGTGCGCTCACACGGCGGACCGGACCTTGATCGCGTGGCCGAGCGCGGTCTGCTCCTCGTCGGGAAGGCGACGCTCGGCGTGAAGCATCCGCAGGGCGGTGGTGATGCGTTCCTCATCCTCGGGTGTGCCAAGGCTGCCCATGTACGGGGGCAGCAGCAGGCTCAGGGCTTCGAGGTCCGTGCGTGCGCAGAGCTTGGTGAGGAGTTCTCCGACCGGGTCTTCGTGCTGCAGTGGTGCGACCGGGCCAGTGGCACGCAATCCTGCGGCGATGCGGTAGCGGAGCCATTGGTTGTGGGGGCCGGGTGGGACGTCGTCGATGTGCTTGGCCGCCGACTCGAAGTGTTCGCGGGCCTGCTCGATCTGGCCCAGGTCGCGGTGGGCTCGGGCCATGTTGCCGTGAAGTGAGGCGTAGAAGCCGCGGACACGGTCGTCGCCGACCTTGTCGGCCCGGTTCAGGCACTCCTGGTTCCAGTGCAGGGTCTCGTGCGGGGTGGGCTGGTGCCGGGCGAGGTAGTGCGTGGCGATGCAGGCGTCGTAGTCGTCCTCAGCCGCTTCCCACGCTTGGAGGAACAGGACCCGGGCTCGGGCATCTCGTCCCTCGGTCTCGGCCTGCATACCCTGCACGCACAACTGCACGACGGTGTTCTCGGGGTCGGTCATGGTTCTCCTGAGGTGATGAGAGTGCGGCGTTGAGGCAGGATCAGCTGGTGGTGTTGAGGGCGACTGGCATGACCAGGGTGGTGAAGCTGCCCTGGTCCGCGGAACGCACCACGACAGGTCGGTCTGCCGCGGAGATCTCCAGCAGAACATCGGGCCCGACGCTGGCCTCCAGAGCGGGAGCCAGGACGGCAGGGTCGAAGCCGATCCACTGGGGCAAGTCGGAGTGATCGGGAAGCGAGATGGCCATCTCGTCGCCGGCGAAGCGCAGAGCGATGCGGGACGTGTCGCCGTGGCTGTTGACCGCGTCGCGCAGCGCGCCAGGCGATCCACGATCACACGGTATTCGGGCGGGGCCGGAGCCGAGAGCATCTCGCGGTAGGCCGGGAACTCGTCATCGACCGGCACCAGGACCCGGGACGGGCTGTAGAAGCGGTATCCAGTCGCCCCGCCAACCCACGTCGGCCGCAGAACGCGGCAGTCGTCGTAGATGCGCAGGGCGCTCGGAGCGAGACCGACTCGCCGCGCGAAGGCGCTGATGCCCAGTAGTTCCGTGGTGCCGTCCATGGACCCGATTGTCGACGTTCATCCAACTTGAAGGTCAACTCGTACCCCGCGCCCGCCCATTGCCCGAAAGCACCTCTCGGCCATCGCGCTCGGGCCCGTCGAGCACTACGGCCACCTCAGCCAGCGGCAGTCCGGCTTCTCGCAGACTGCGCAAGAGAACGGCACGGGCCTCCTGCGCACAAGCGAAGAGAACCACCGGACTCCGGCACGGCGGACAAGCCACTAGCTCCCGCTGGCCCGGCTGATAGTGACAAGCCCGAGGACACCAGCGCCAGCGCGTTTCGCGCCGCCCCCTGAAGCCATCGGCTACGCATGCGTTCCACAGCACCACCTGGCACGGGAGTTCTTCAGCGTCAATCCCCGAAGGATTTCGGGAGCCGACGGCCTGAGCGTCACGTAATTCCCCACGCAGGGGCGTCGTCGGCGAGGCGCGGTGCCGGGCGGCAGGGTGCCATGACGCTGGTCGTCTGCCTGCGGAACGAGCAGAGGGCCGAGAGCTCGCCAGGCTCAATGGAAGTCGCTGTCCGCGTAGAGGAGCTCGGCGTGCGGCCAGACGGTGGCCGTGAGGCCGGTCCGGCCCGTGCAGACGCGCTGCGCGGCGTCCGGGGCAGCCCCGCCCTCGGGAGCGATCAGGGCCTGGAGCCTGGCTCATTGTCATGGGCGGCTCAGAAGGAGGCACTCACCTAAGCGACTGAGCCTGAACGTGACGAGGGAGGACCTCTCGTGGTTTGGGGGTGGGCCATGAGACTGTCTGGTTGTGTCAGAGGCGATGAGTGGGTTGCAGGCGGCCTTGGCTGAGGCTTCGTCTCCTTCGTGGTCGCAATGTGTCCGTGCCGGGCGTGATCTCGCTTCCTTCGCTGATGTTCCTGAGGCTGCGGACGCGTTGGTGGGTCTGCTGCTGGACTCCGCGGACACGGCGGTGACTCGGCAGACGGCAGAGGCTCTGGCCCGGGTGGGGACGGTGGCTGCCGTGAGGCTGATCGCTCTGGCGGTTGCCGAGGCTGGCGACAGCCATGCCGACTGGATGCAGACCGGGGTGCATGACGCCCTCGCGGGACGGGACAGTGAGCCGGACATCGCAGTAGTCTGCGGACAACTCGTCCGGGACCCGGAAGCAGCTGCCCGTCGGGGAGCCGCGGAGATTTTGGCGTGGACAGAGGACGCAAGGCGCTGATGTGAGTCGAACTGCCTGTGGGCTGGTTCAGGCGGCGGTCACTCGAGGGGTGCGGGGTTCGTAGAAGGTGCCGTCGCGGAGCATGGCGAAGTGGACGCTGAATGTCCACGAATGCCCGTCGGCCAGACCGCGTTGCCGGGACTTCCGCCACCAGTCTCCTGCCGAGGCGGAGTGCGGTCAGCTTGTCTATGGGCCAGTTCGAGGCGTCGTTCATGAGGCCTTTGTCCTCGCGTCGGTCCTGGGAGATCTTCTTCTGGACGGTCCTGCGGGTCATGAGGGTGATGGCAGCCCAGGTGATCAGGGCTTCGGAATGCTGGGCGAGCCGTTCGTAGTCGCGCGCATGGCGGCGGGCGTGCATGAGCCACGCCAGAGCCGTTCCACGACCACGCCGCGGCAGGACGACGAAGCCGGAGGCATCCTTGGGGCGGCTGACGGTCTTGATCGTGAGCCGGAGGTGCCGTTTGGCCCAGTGGACGAGCTGTCCGGCGTAGGCGGAGTGGGCCCAGATGATGGTGATTTCCGAGTGTATGAGTCGGAGGCGGAAGAGCACTTCGCGCGATCATGGCACGCCCAAACGACGATGCCTACCTGTGGCTGATCGCCGACGGCGGTGGCCTCAAAGGCCTGGACGGAGCCGTCCCCGAAGAGTTCACCGAGAACACGGCGTGCGGCAGGTTCTGCGCGTCGTGCGGACAGCTCAGCGACAAGTACCGCCAGGTGAACGGGCTGCCCCTCCCCGCGCCTTGCCGGTCATCCCCGAACAGCCGCTGCTGGCCCACCTGCGCCAGAACACGGCCGCCGTCCGATGAGGAGGCAGGAGATGTCAATGCTGAAGCCCACAAGGACTGAGCGCATTCTGGGTGACGCGCTGTCACGAACGGTTGACGGGCCCGTGGATACCATCCGTGATGACGGACGGCTGGAGCAGGGCTTCGGCGTCGACAGCCTGGCCCTGGCCGAGCTGGTGACCAACCTCGAAGAGAGCTGCCCGTCGTCATCCCGGACGAGGAGACCGGCCGCCTGCGCACGATCGCGGACATGCGCGCTCTCCTCGTCCGCCTCGTACCGGACGGAACGGATATCTCGTGAGCCTTCGCCAGATCGAGCCCAAGCAGCGCGGGTTCCTGGTTGTCAACTCCCACCCCGAAGGCGCCGCACAGACCGTGCACCGAATGTGGGACGGCATCCCGGCCCGCTCTGGCGGCCGCCGTCCGGTCGCGCTGATCCTCGGGCATTCCGCCGGCTACGGGCTCGCCACGCTCCTGGCCGGCCTGCGCCAGCACGGCATCCGCGGCATCGGCGTCGCCTTCGAGGCCGCCGACACAGGACGCCGCACCGCGACCGCCGGCTGGTACCGCACCGAGGCCACCGCCCAGCTCGCCGCCGCGGCCGACCACGACATCCGGTTCGTGAACACCGACGCCTTCTCCGCCGATGCCAAGACCGAAATCGCGGACCTGCTGGAGCAGCACTACGGGCAGGTCGACTACCTCGTCTACAGCCTTGCCGCACCCCGCCGCACCGACCCGGCCACCGGCATCGTCCACCACTCGGTGATCAAACCGCTCGGCGCCCCCTACGAGGCGCCGGCACTGGACTTCTCCGGAACCGACCCGCAGGTGTCCCGGGCCCGGATCGAGGCCGGCACCGAAGACGAGGCGCGGGCGACGGTCGCGGTGATGGGCGGCGACGACTGGCACCTGTGGGTACGCGCCCTGGCCGCCCGCCAGCTCCTCGCGGACGGGTTCACCACCGTGGCCCTGACTTATGTCGGATCGGAGGTCACTGCGCCGGTGTATCGGCAGGGCACCATCGGCGCGGCCAAGGAACACTTGGAGCAGACCGCTCACGACCTGAACAGCTCCACCCTGCTCAAGGAGAAGGACGGCCGCGCCTTCACCGTCGTGGCCGGCGCGGCGGTCACGCAGGCTTCCAGTGCGATCCCCTCCATCGCCCTCTACACCGCCTTCCTCCGCACCGTCCTGGGCGAGGCCGGCTTCCGCACCACCACCGAGCAGGCCATCGATCTGTGGGACCAGCTGGAGGGCCGCACCCCGCTGGTCCTGGACGAGGCGGGCCGGATCCGGCTGGACGGCTGGGAACTCGACGACCAGGTCCAAGACCGCGTCCGGAGGCTGTGGGCGGACCCTGAGCGCGGCCTCGAAGAAGCCCGGTCCGGCGCAGACTGGTTCATGAGCCAGGTCCAGGAGTTGTACGGCTGGGGTGTCGACGGCACGGTCTACGGCCAGCCGGTCGAGACCGACGTGCCCTGGCCTCGGCGGTAGCCCGGCGATCACGCTTGCGCGGGCGGGTCCGCGCTCGGCTGTCGCAGCCGAACGCAGACCTCCTCGCGTCCCGCGCCCGGACCGGTGCAGATCAGTTGACCTGCGACGACCAGATCAGTTGAGACGCATGGCTGCGAGAAATCTCAGACGATCTCGTCCCGGACGCATGGATGCTGGCTGTTGTCTCAACGATCTGATTCGGTGCAGCCGGACTTGCGTGCTCCGCTACTCTCGGCCGGTATGACAAGCCCTGACCTCGCGCCCAAGTCGCGCTTTCTCGTCCTGCACGACTACGGAATGGGCGGCGCACGGTGGTGGGTGCACGCGAGATCGGCCCGAGAGGTCCTTGAGGCCTTCGCGGAAGTGGAGGTGGTCGACAGTCCAGATGTCATCGAGCGGGCTGACGAGGACCTGGCCGAAGTCGACATCGACGAGCTGACCATGCCTCCGGGCCTGGACGGCCTGCGGGCCAAGCGCGACGCACAGCGCGGTCGCCCCGGATTCGGCGCACTCGCGGACAGGAGCATCGTGCACCTTCAGCGCCGCTGGGACGGCGACGGCGATGAACCAGCGACCTACCTTATGGAGGTCGGCTCCGACGGCCGCAGGTTGCGCCAGGTAGAACTGGCCGACGACGGAACTGCGCTCAAGAGCAGCCCTGACGACTGGCCGTTCAATCCGCCGGTTGCGCCTCGTGGCGCACTCCTGTGCCACTGAACCTTGAGCGTCTGCCAGCGAAACTTGATGGATGCGAGTCCGTGTCAGTGAAGCTTGAGCGGCCCGAACGGCAGGTTCGCTACGAGGCGGTGGGATGAGACACGCGGACCGCCGTTGGCAGGCTAAAGCGCGTCTCTCAGGATGTGCCACCATGACCGAGCACCACTCACCACGTGGCTGCCCGGCGGCAGACCGGCGTGCCGCCGCGCATGTTCGCCGCGGCGGCGGGTACGACCCCTCCCGTACGGGGAGTCGCGGAAGCGGCCGAGGAGCGAGGGGTGTCGGAAGTGATTCGAAAGCTGCAGGCGGTCGCGCTGGACTGCGCCGATCCGTTACGGCTCGCGGAGTTCTACGCGGGTCTGCTCGGTGGCCGGGTGGTCGCGGACCCGGAGGATCCCGACTGGGTCGAGGTGCACGGGTTCGAGGGAACGCCGCTGGCCTGCCAGCGGGAGGGCTACCAGCCGCCCGAATGGCCCGGCCAGCAGCGCCCGCAGCAGCTCCACCTGGACTTCGACGTGGACGACCTCGACGGGGAGGAGAAGCGGGCGCTCACCCTTGGCGCGACCGTGCTGGAGCGGACGGACCAGCTCCGCCCGGAGGCCAACTGGCGGGTCTACGCGGACCCGGCCGGCCATCCATTCTGCCTCTGCCTCCACTGAGTCCACCGGGCCCACCGGGCCCACCGCAGCCACTGAGGCGGCAATCACTGGCCCGCGGGTCAACCGGGTCGTGGTGGATGTGGTCCCGACGACCGTCACTCCTGCGGCACTGGCCCGGCTGGGAGGTCACCTCGGCGATGGGCGACAGGGTCAAGGTGCGCAGGGCGGCCGCCCCGATCACCAAGTCCGAGATCACCGCGTGCGTGACGGGTACGCCGAGGTTCACCGGTTCTGTCCGTAGCACCCGACCGCCGACCCCGAGGGCAACAAGAGGTCCGGCCCCCAGGCGGACCCGATGGACTGGCTGCTCCAGCATTGGGACGATGTGCCATGAGAACTCGTTTCTACGCGAACCAGCACGAGCCGCTGAAGGTCCACTTCGAGATCATCGGAGGTGAGCGCCTCATCTCTCCGGGCGGCTGGATCGATGTCGAATTCGCCGAGTCCGAGCCGCCCATCTCGGTCCACCTCGTGGGCGGCGTCCTGATCCTGACCCAGGAGGGCGACGGTTTCATGAGGGTCTGGGACTCCACGGGCCGGGAGATCGATCCCGGCGGGGAGTAGGGAGACGGACGGAAAACACCGAGGGCGGCACCCCGATTCGACAGGCGGAATCTCCTGCTTCCAGCCGGTGACAGAAGCAGTGACGGCCTACGGAGCGACCGTCGCATGAATCGGAGCTCGAGATACTGCTGGAGAGTGTCACAGCCGCGATCGAGACCTGGCCCAGGATTCCCCGGCCGCCGCGGTGAAGGCGGCTCGGCGCCTGGAAGTCATCCGCAGGGCACCGCTCACTGGCCCGACCGCCGTCGGGCTGCCGGATGCGTGTCCGCGGTAAGCACGGGAGGTGGGTCTGCGCAGCGGATCCCGGTGTGCATGTCCGTCGGGGCCGGCTGGCGCGGTGTTCCGTTTCTGCGGTGAACCGAACGCCGCTGAACGGGTGATGGCCGGGGGCGCAGGCTGTCGCATCTCTGGTGGCGGGCGCTGGAACCGGCGGCGTGATGATCACGGTGATGCGTACGGCGGCCGCGATGGCCCTGGCCGTACTCCCGTTATCCCTGCCCGCCACCGCCACCGCCCACGCCCTGGCGGCTGTGCCCGAGGTCCTCCCGATCGGTGTCGCGGTCTCCGCGCTCCAAGTCGCCGAGGAGTCCCGTGCCTGCTACACGCGTACCGCGTTCAAGCACTGGAACGCGGGCGGCAATCCGTCCGACGGTTGCAACACCCGGCAGGAGGTGCTGATCGCCGAGGCGGTCGTCTCCCCGGTCGTTGGACCGCGCTGCACCCTCACCGTCAACACCAGGGCGTCCTGCTACGACGAGACCATGGTGAACGGCGCGGGCGGCCTGGACATTGACCACATGGTTCCGCTTGCGGAGGCATGGGATTCGGGCGCCGTCGTTCGTGGACGGCGGCCCGCCGTGAGGCGTACGCGAACGACCAGGGCCAGGCCAGCTCATTCCGGCACTCGCAGGGGTGCGCCGCCAGGGCACTCGTAGCGTGCCGTCATGCCCGATGCCCTGCCCCCCGGAAACGGTCCACGCTCCTGGACCGGTTGCGGAGCGGGCAGGACGTCCCCACCGCCGCACAGGCCGCACGTCTCGAGGTGTGGGAGGTGTTCACCGCGCCCGCACTGACACCGCCCTCGCACTGTTCCTGTCGGGCACCGACCCCGACGATCAGTCACCGGGCTGGCCCCGGGGTCCTGGCCGACTCGGTGCTGTTCCTGGACTGGCACGGTGACGGACGCGGCTACCAGCGCCACGACTACACAGGGACCCCGTCCGTCTGACCCGGTCCCCGGCAGGCCAACCCGCCCTCAGCGATGAGGCGTGGTCATGCGCTGATCTCGTTGAGGAGCATCCAGGGCCTGGTCGGCGAGGACGTCGGCGACCCCGAGCGAAGCGCCCTCGTACCCGAGGGCGATCAGGTCTCGGCCACGCACCCAAACCCGGCTGTGTGGGCCCTGCGACTGATCTGCGGCCCGTGGGGCCATCCGGTACGGAGCTGGGCTCTCCCCCCTGCGGTTTCCGGATGCCTCGCGGACCGCAGGCGCGGGCCGATGGGGGCGGGGCGCCCGGTCCGGCTCCGCAGTAGCGTCGGCCGGGGCGGCGGGAGGGTCCTCGTGCAAGCGGGAGAGCGGCAGCGCCGGCTCGTAATCGAGTCGGCCGGCCGGCGTGCGCACGGGTGTTTGTGGTCCGCCGGCACTGCGGCGCGGGTGGCGGCAGGTGGGCCGGGGGCGGGATGAATGGTGACGCATCCGGAGGCCGCGAGCAGGGCATCGAGGAGGAGAGGTAGAGGCCAGCGGTGCCCGACGAACGTCGTGCCGCTCCCGCACCAGAATGCCCCACCGCGCCCCTGATGAATGATGCGCCGCCGCGGGGTGCTCACGGGGCCGGGCCGTCCCGTGCGGTCAGGCTGACCCCGGAAGGGGGACCGTGAGGAGGCCCTGGGGTGACGTTGCGACCGCCGGTTGAGCCGATGTTGGCGCAGGCTGCGGAGCCGGAGCCGGAGCCGGAGCCGGAGCCGGAGCCGGAGCCGGAGCCGGAGTCGGCCCCGGTGCGCTGGGTTCTCTGGCCTTCAGTAAAAGTTATGGACAGGGGTCGGGGCTGTCCGCTGTCCGGCTGGACGTACGGCCGGGGCCTACAAGGGTTCGGCAGCCTGGAGGAGCCGCTGGGGCAGGTATGGGGATTCGACCCGGATATTCCAGCCCCGGCGGCGGGCGTGGCAGGCCAGGGCGAGGACGTTGAGGTTGATCGTGGCGTCGGGGTCTTCGGCGCGGTCGGCGACCCGGTAGTGGTCGCGATGGGCTTCGAGGGCGTCGGCCAGCGCCAGGTTGAAGCTTTCCTCATCGCCCTCCACGAGCTGCGACAGCAGGACGGCCGGCGGAGGGAAGAAGCCCCAGTCCTTGGCCTTCTCCACCTCCCGCAGCGCCCGCTCCGCAGCCTGCTCGTGTTCCACCCCCCTCAGATAGGCGTGGAGGGCCTCCCGGTACGCGGTGAAAGCCGAGCCGTCCTTGACGGCAAACGCGGGGCCGGTGAGGACCAGGGGGGCGAGATCCTCTCGTACGCCGGTGATCAGGGCGAAGGCGGTGGCGTTCTCCCAGGCGCCCGGGCCCGCTTTCTCGCCCCGCGCGGCCGTGTAGCGGAGGGTCTGGCCGTCAATGGCCACCTCGGCCTCGGTGCCCGGCTCGGCAAGGGCGATACGGAACAGGGCCGCCCCCATCTGGGAAGCCAGGCGCAGGTTCTTGAGCTGGGCGTCCGTGACGTCGGCGGAGTTCCCGGCGCGCCACTTGAAGAGGAGCTCCTGGTAGCGCATGGCGGTCCCGAGCCGCCATACGGCGAGGGGTTTTCCGTTCTCCGGGGTGAAGGCCTCGCGGGTGTACTGGTCGAACTGGGCCTCGGTCTCCTCCTGCACGGTGCGGTCGTATACCGGCCGCTCGACCACCAGCGGTCCGGCGGCCAGCACGGCGACGGCGTCCGGACGCCGGTCGCGGCCGAAGCCCGCGACCCTGGGGCCGCTGCTCTCGAAACCGGTGATCAGGGCGTGCGGGAGGTATTCGGTGTGCAGGGCTGGCATCCAGCCCACGGTCCGGTACGCGAGCGCGGCCAGGCCGAGCGGCAGAAGCGGGAGGAGACTGCTCGGGGAGGCGCTGGGGCCGTACAGGGTGGCGTGCGGGAGCAGGAGGGCGGTCAGGCCCGCGTCGAACGCCTCCCGGTCCTCGGCGGCCAGGGCGCGCAGGGTCTTCAGCGCGACGCTGTCCGGCCGGTCGAGGAGGCTTTCGCCGGTCTCCTCCGCCCGGTTGCCGATGCGGCCCAGAGCGGCGTCGATGGCGACGAGCTTCGCCTGCGCGCTCGGGGGGTAGTCATCGTCATCGTTTCCGGTGTCGCCGATGACCTGGGCCATGAAGCCCGTGGCGAGCTCGCCGACGGGGGTTCCCTGTGCCTTCTCGGCGAACTTCTGGCGGGCGAAGTGGAAGGCCTCGCCGTGCCACTTGGCCTTGTCCGAGAGGATCGCGAGACAGAACGCGTCGATCCACTCGCCAGGGGTGACGCTCTCCTCGGCATCGTCCTCGTCGCTACAGGGGTCGTAGCCCATCCCGAAGTTCACGTAGTCGAGGGTGATGTGGAAGTCGCAGTGCGGGAAGTACGCCGCGAACGCGACGGCGCCGGCCGCGGCCTCGGTGGCGTCCTTGAGGGCGGCCTTGGCCTCGGGGGTGTCGAGGTCGGGCGTCTCGACGGAGAGGGCACCCAGGTAGTCGAGGAACTCGTCCGCGATCGCCTGCCACTCGTACGTGGCCATCCGGCCGGCCTTCGACATGGACCGGACCTGCCCCCCGATCCGGTTCGCGAAGCCCTCGCGCGCCGCCGAAAGGACTGCCCCGCCTACCTGGTGACGCTCTATCCGCACTGCACTGCTCCTTGATGCCGGTTCGTGCGGACAGCCTAGGCGCGGCGTCTGACGGGCGTGCGGACGGGTGCTGCTGGAGAGGGGATGCCCCCGAAGGAACTGGCCCGCGGCGCGCTCGGCGCCGGCCAGGTCGATGCCGCCGGTTTCGTGGACGACGCGCAGCGGGGCGGTGGTGGGTATCGGCGGCTGGGGCCCAGGGATGCCGGCGGGGCGAGGGCAGGTCAGCCGTGTACGACGCCGGGACCGTGGCCGGTGCGGCGATGTCCACGATGTACTTGCGGGGTAGGGGATCGGGGGCGGTCGTGGTGGTTCTCAAGGGCGCGGCGCCGTTGCGGGCGGTGAGGGGGCAGGCTGGAGGCGTACGCAGCAGTGGCCGGGGCCGGGCTCCAGGCATGCCTGGAGGCCGCCTTCGTCGAGTCCTTCCAGTACGCCGGTGAGCAGGTGGAGGTTCATGCCGCACACGGTCTGGGTGTGTTCGCGGGCGAGCGCGTGGAAGGGGCAGTTGCCCAGAACGATGGCGTGATCGTCGTAGCGGGGTTCGAAACCGTTGCCTTCGAGCAGGGCGAACAGATCCGTCTGGTCCGGTCCGGCGAGCTGTGTGCCGAGCTCGTGGGCCTTTCGGTGCAGGGCGGTCCGGACTGGTTCGCCGGTGGCTTCGGATTCTTCCAGCGCCTGGGCGAGGAGCCGTCCGGCCAGTTCGTAGTGCCGCTCCGGCAGGCTGACGGTGACCTGCTTGGTGGAACGCTTGTAGAGCTTGGCGGGCCGGCCCGCTCCCGGGCCGGTGCGTCCGCTGCGCCGTCGGCTGGACAAGTTCGCCAACCTGCTCGTCGACTGGCCCACCTACCTCGCGCCCTGGATCAACGACATCGTCCCGGGCAGCGCACAGGCAGCCATGTACGCCGTCGGAGTGATCGAGATCGTCGCGGGCCTTGCCGTCGCCATCGCCCCGCGCTTTGGGGGCTGGCTGGTCGCCGGATGGCTCGCCGGCATCATCGTCAACCTGCTGACCATCCCCGGGCACTACGACGTCGCGCTGCGCGACTTCGGACTCCTGCTCGGTGCAGTCGCCCTCGCCCGGCTCGCCCAGCACTACCACGGCAAGCGGCAGCCCCACTGACAGCCCGTGAGGGACACAGACGGCGACGAGGCGGGTGAGCGTCAGGGGGCTCACCCGCACGCGAGGCCGTGGCGGCCTCGACAGCCCGGGGCGCAGTGCGCATCTGCCCGGCATCGAGTCGCCGGCGTGGTCGCCGGCCTCCTGGCGTGTGAAGGAGGTCTGTGCCCCGCCCGTAGACGATCCGGGCGGCGCGCAGAGGGCATCGCCCGAAGCGACGCGAGGGAGAAGACCGTGAGTGGGACCGCTACGACCAGGTGCTCGACGCCTTCCTGGACGGCATGGGCAGGGCGCATGCGGCGGGACGTGACCTGGTCTCCATCGCCTCGGTGGCCTCCTTCTTCGTCAGCCGGGTGGACACAGAGGTCGACAGCCGACTGGACGCGATCGGCACCCTCGGGGGCACGGACCTGAGGGGGCGGGCCGCGATCGCCAACGCCCGCCTGGCCTACCGGCACTTCGAGCAGGCGTGCGCATCAGAGCGATGGAGGGCCCTGGCGGCGGCCGGGATGCGCCCCCAACGCCCGCTGTGGGCCTCCACCGGGGTGAAGGACCCCGCCTACGACGACACCCGCTACGTCGACGAACTGGTGGCGCCAGGGGTGGTCAACACGATGCCGGAGCAGACCCTGCGCGCGGTCGCGGACCACGGCCGCATCCAGGGCGACGCCATCCATGGCAGGGATGCGGCAGCCCAGCAGGTACTCGATGACCTGGAGGCTGTCGGGGTGTCCTATGACGACGTGGTGCGTGTGCTGGAGGAGGAGGGCATAGCCAAGTTCACGGCCTCTGGCAACGAGCTGTTCGAGCAGCTGGATGCCGCACTGCACCGCAAGCGTCCCGCCGCAGCCTGATGCAGCTGGTCGCGGGCCGGACGGTCCCGTGTGGAGCAGCCGCCTGCGATCACCGGACGGCAGACACACCCGGGAAAACCTCAACCGCCCGCAGCGCAGTGTCATCGAGGACGATGGGCTGGCCACATGCACGCCGGTCGGGACCAGCTCGCCGGGCGGACCGCCATCGGTCTGCGGGCAGAACTGACGCAGCAGAGGAGAGGACATGGCCGCGAACACAGGATTCGTGATCGTCGGAGCCGGCCTGGCTGGTGCGAAGGCAGCACAGACACTCCGGGAAGAGGGATTCGACGGGCCCCTCGTGCTGCTCGGAGAGGAGAGCGAGCGTCCCTACGAACGGCCGCCGCTGTCCAAGGGCTATCTGTTGGGCAAGGAGGAGCGTGAGACGGTCTATGTCCACCCTTCCCAGTGGTACGCCGAGCACGACGTAGACCTGCGCCTGGGCGCCACAGCGACCGCGATCGACCCGGCCGGACATGATGTAGCGCTCGCTGACGGCAGCCGCATCGGCTACGCGAAGCTGCTCTTGACCACCGGCTCCTCACCGCGCCGCCTGCCGGTGCCCGGAGCCGACCTCGACGGGGTCCACTACCTGCGCCGGCTCCCGGACAGCGACCGCATCAAGGAAGCCTTCGAGTCCGCATCCCGCATCACGGTGATCGGCGCCGGCTGGATCGGTCTGGAGACCGCGGCCGCCGCCCGCGCGGCCGGTGTGGAGGTCACGGTCCTGGAGACGGCGGAACTGCCCTTGCTGCGCGTACTGGGCCGCGAGGTGGCACAGATCTTCGCCGACCTGCACACCGATCACGGAGTCGAGCTGCGCTTCGGCGTCCAGGTCGCCGAGATCACCGGCGAAGACGGCCGGGCGAATGGCGTGCTGCTGGCCGACGGCAGCCGCGTCGACGCCGACGCGGTCATCGTCGGGGTCGGCATCACCCCCAACACCCAGCTCGCCGCGGCCGCCGGACTCGACGTCGGCAACGGCATCCGCGTCGACGCCCGCCTGCGCACCTCGCACCCGGACATCTACGCCGCCGGGGACGTCGCAGACGCCTTCCACCCGCTGCTCGGCAAACACATCCGCGTCGAGCACTGGGCCAACGCCCTCAACCAGCCCCAGGTCGCGGCCAAGGCGATGCTGGCTCAGGACGTGGCGTACGACCGCGTCCCGTACTTCTTCACCGACCAGTACGACCTCGGCATGGAGTACACCGGCTACGTGGAACCCGGCGGTTACGACCGGGTCGTCTTCCGCGGCCGGACCGACACCCGCGAGTTCATCGCCTTCTGGCTCGCCGAAGGCCGGGTAATGGCCGCCATGAACGTCAACGTCTGGGACGTCACCGACCCGCTCCGCGCCCTCGTCACCTCCCGGAAACCGGTCGATCCGACGCGGCTCGCCGACCCCGGCGTACCCCTGAGCGACCTTCTCGACCGACCCGACCCGACTGGACGATAGCCCGGAGAAGGTGGTCTTAAGGTGACAGCCCCGCCTCCCGCATCCGGCCGCACCCCGACCGACCCGTACACCGCACAGCCGGTACGGACGGACGGGTACGCGCAGTTGCGGGACTACGCCGTGATCGGGGACGGGCGCTCCGCCGCGCTCGTCGCCCGCGACGGCTCGGTGGACTGGCTGGCCTGGCCCGACCTGGACTCGCCCACCTTGTTCGCCGCCGTCCTTGACCAGGCCCGCGGCGGCAGGTTCCTCCTCCAGCCCGACGTGCCCTACACCGCAGCCCGCCGCTACCTCCCCGGCACCAACGTGCTGGAGACGACGTTCACCACCGCGCACGGCACGGTCCGGCTGACCGACGCGCTGGCCCTCCCCGACAACCTCTCCCTGGCGCCCGGTCGGGAACTGGTCCGGCGGATCGAGGGCCTCGCCGGCAGCGTCCCCATGCGCTGGAGCGTCCAGCCGCGCTTCGAGTACGGCACTCGCGCACCGAGCATGACCCGGCGCGCCGGGATCCCGGTGGCGGTCTCGGGGCCCGATGCTGTCGCCATCTGCGCCTGGAACGCGGGAAAAGCCGCAGTGCACTGACGACGCCGTCACCGCCCGATTCGAGGCGGATGCCGGTACCCGGGCACTGATCGCCCTGGCATACGCACACCAAGAACCGCTGGTCCTGCCCACTCGCGCCGAGTGCGAGGACCGCCTGGACAAGACGAGCGCCACCTGGCGCCGGTGGGCCGACAATCGCACCTACACCGGACCATGGCGCGAGGCGGTGCTGCGCAGCGCCCTCGCCCTCAAGCTCCTGGTCTTCGCGCCCTCCGGCGCGGTCGCCGCCGCCGCGACCACCTCGCTGCCCGAGGAGCTCGGTGGGAAACGCAACTGGGACTACCGCTTCAGCTGGATCCGTGACTCCGCGTTCACCCTGGATGCGTTCCTCAAGCTGGGCTGTGCGCCGGAGGCCACCAGCTACTTCTGGTGGCTGATACACGCCTCCCAGCTCACCCATCCCCGCCTGGACGTCCTGTACCGCCTCGACGGCGGCACCCGCACACCCGAGCGGACCCTACCCCTGTCGGGCTACCGAGGCTCGGCGCCCGTGCGCGTCGGCAACGCAGCCGCCGAGCAGCTCCAACTCGACACCTACGGCGAACTGCTGCAGACAGCCTGGCTGTACACCACCGCAGGCCGAAGGCTCGACGCCGACATCGCCCGCAGACTGGCGGAGACCGCAGACTTCATCTGCACCGCCTGGCAGCAGCCCGACGCAGGCATCTGGGAGGTACGCAGCGGTCCCGAGCACTTCACCCAGTCCAAGATGATGTGCTGGATCGCCCTCGACCGCGCCCTCGACCTGGCGAAGCGGCAGCTGATCCCCGACCGGCACTCTGCCCGCTGGCGGCGAGAGCGACAGGCCATCGCCGAGTTCGTCGACGACCCCTGCTTCAACCCGCGTCTGAACAGTTACGTGCGCTCCGCCGACGGCAACGCCCTGGACGCCGGTCTCCTGCTCGGTCTGCTCCACCGCTATCGCCCGCCCGACGACCCGCGCATGCGCGGCACCGTGGCCGCCATCCAGCGCACCCTCCAAGACGGCCCCTACGTCAACCGCTACCTGCGCCCCGATGGCCTCCCCGGCAGCGAGGGCGCCTTCCTCGCCTGCTCGTTCTGGCTCTCCGAAGCGCTGGCCCTGGTCGGTCGCGTCAATGAAGCCGCCCACCTCATGGACCAGCTCATGGCCCTCGCCAACGATGTCGGCCTGTTCAGCGAAGAGGTCGACCCCACTACGGGCATCTTCCTCGGCAACCTGCCCCAGGGCCTGTCCCATCTGGCTCTGATCAGCGCCGCCTGCACGATCGGGGAGGCCACACGATGAGCATCTGGGCCGTACTGGCGGGCGGGTTCGTCGGCACCCTCGTCCTGACCACCGGCCTGCGCGCAGCCAACGCCGCCAACCTCACCCGCATCGACCTGCCGTTCCTGCTCGGCACCGCCTTCACCAGCAACCGGACCCGCGCCAAGGCCCTCGGCTACGGCGTGCACTTCGTCAACGGCCAGGTCTTCGCCCTGCTCTACTACGCCGTCTTCGCCGCCATCGGCTACAGCAGCTGGTGGCTGGGCACCGTCTTCGGCCTCGTTCACGGCCTGTTCGCCGCCACCGCGCTGGTCAACATCCTGCTGCCCCTCGTGCACCCGCGCATGGGCACACCCCACACCAGCGCCCCCGATGTCGCGCTGCTGGAACCACCCGGCTTCCTCATGCTCAACTACGGCCGCGGCACACCCACCGTCACGCTCGCCGCACACCTCGCCTACGGCACCATCGTCGGAGGGTTTCTCGCATGGCCCGAGTGAGGGAGCCCTTGGCCAGCGCTGCTCAGGTGCTGCTCCAGAGAGCCAGCTTACGGTCTTACCAATGCTGAAACCGTGACTCACTGGGCTGAGCTGCCCACCCTGCCAGGCGGGATGACGCACGTCGTTCTTGGGGAAGACGTGCAGTCAGCTCTCCAGAACACATGTAGCGCTCGTCCTGTCACCTGACCCACAGCCGGCTCGGACACAATCGTGCCCCCGCGCGCCAAGGAGTCGCCGGCCGTCGACGCGCTCGCCGAGATCCGGTTCATGGGCCGCCAGATCCGCCTGCACGTGGTCCTGATCGCGCACGCCAACTGTCGTGCAAAGGCACATCAGCCTGCCAGCTTGTTGAACTTGCGGATCTGTTGGTCGAAGACCCGCGCCGGAACGATGCGGCGCAGCATGCTGAGACGTCTCGCGAATGGGCCGGCGGTGTAGCGCAGCTTCGGCTTGGGGGTGGTGGCTGCCTTGGCGATCGCCTGGGCGACGGTGGCGGGGGCGTCGCCGCCCTTGACCGCTTCCGCGACGACCTGGTCAGTGATGCGGCGCTGTTCGGCGTAGACCGGCAGCGGCGTGTCGGGCTGCACGATGTTTCCTTCGAATGCGGTGTTGGTCCCGCCGGGCTCGACGAGAAGGACCCGGACGCCGTGCTCGCGGACCTCGTGGTCCAGGGACTCGGAGTATCCCTCGACCGCGTGCTTGGACGCGACGTAGACGGCCATGTAGGGCTGGGGGATGAACCCGTAGACCGACGACATGTTGATGATGCGCCCGCGGCGCTGGGCCCGCATGTGCGGCAGGACGGCCTTCGTCATGCGGAGGACGCCGAAGAGGTTGATGTCGAAGACGCGCTGGTCCTGCGCCAGGGAGCTTTCCTCGGCGGCGCCTGTTGAGCCGATGCCGGCGTTGTTGACCAGGACGTCGATCCGGCCGAACCGTTCGATGACCTGCTGGACCAGCGTGGTGACCGACGCGTCACTGGTCACGTCGAGGTCGAGGAAGGTCACGCCGTCGCGTGGGGTGACCTTCGAGGTGTTCCGGCTGGTTCCGACCACCTCGAAGCCGGCTTCGACGAGTGCGAGGGCGGCCGCCTGCCCAATACCGGAGGACGCGCCTGTCACGAGTGCTACCGGTCGTTTTGTGATCATCATGAACTCCTAAAGGTTTTGATCGTATTCATAGGCTTTTACGGGCATCTGGGGCGTCAGCCGACAGCCAACGCGGGTCTTCGAGCGGCTGTGTCAGGCCATGGCCGTCCGGAGGATCAGGTTTGCTCCCAGCTCCCTTGCGAAGGCGGAGTCGGGAGGGCCGGCGATGCTGGTGGCCTTCCCGCCGGGCTTGAGGACCTGCAGGGACTTCTCGAGGTTCTCGCCGCCGAGTGGGTCGAGGACGACGTCGTAGTCGTGCAGGACCGTCTCGAACGCCTGCTTCTTGTAGTCGACGACGTCCGCGCCCAGGCTCTTCACCAGGTCGATGTTGGCCGTGCTGGTGGTCGTGGCCACGCGGGCGCCCAGGTGTTTCGCCAGCTGGATGGCGATGGTGCCGACGCCGCCGGAGCCCGCGTGGATGAGGACCTTCTGGTCCGGCTGCACGTGTGCCCGCCCGACCAGGGCCTGCCACGAGGTCAGGGCGACCAGGGGGAGGGATGCGGCCTCCTCCATGGTCAGTGTGGCCGGTTTGCGTGCCACGTCGTCCTGGTGCACCGCGATGAGCTCGGCGAACGTGCCGATCCGGTCCTTGCCGGGCCGCGCGTACACCTCGTCGCCCACCGCGAACCCGCGTCACGGCCGAACCCACCTCGATCACCGTCCCGGCCAGGTCGTTGCCCAGGATGAACGGGACCCGGTACGGCAGGACCGCCTTGAACTCCCCGTCCCGGATCTTGAGGTCGAGCGGGTTGACGCTCGCCGCGTGGATCCGGACCAGGACGTCGTCCGCGCCCACGTGCGGCTGCGCCACCTCAGCGGCACGCAGCCCGGCTTTGTCGCCGTAGCGCTCGACCATGAAGGCCTTCATCGTCGTCTCCGTCCTTCTCGTGGGTTGCGCGCTCACGCCGCGTTCGGCGCCAGGGCCAGGCCCTGCTTGACGAGCCGGGTGACGTCGTCGGCAAGGATCTCGGGCAGGTCCTGCTCGATGCCGTCCAGAGCTTGGGCGGCGACGTCGGCGGGGTCGGCCTTCTGATCGGCCGGAATGACACGGGCCATGTCGGTGTCCATGTACCCGACGTGCAGCGCCGAGACGGTGATGCCGCGCGGCGCCAGCTCCTCGCGTGCGGCGTCGGTCAGTGCCCAGGCGGCGGCCTTGGCTGCCGCGTAGGCGCCGAGGCCGGCGGGGTGGAGCCAGGACAGCACGGACAGGACGTTGAGTACGGCGCCGCCGCCATTGGCCTCGATGACCGGGGCGAAGGCCCGGGTCACGGCGAGCGGCCCGAAGAAGTTGGTCTCCATCTCCAGGCGCACCGTGTCCAGGTCGCCGGCGATCAGCGGGGTGCCGGTGGAGATCCCCGCGTTGTTCACCAGCAGCGTCGCGTCGGAGGCGAAGCGTGCTGCGGCCCGGATGGATGCCTCGTCGGTCAGGTCCAGGCGAAGCGGGGTGACACCGGCCAGGTCCACGGTCTCGGGGCGGCGGGCCGCGACGTAGACGGTGGCTCCGCGCTCCAGGAGCTGGGCGGCCATCTGGCGTCCCAGCCCTCGGTTGGCTCCGGTGACCACGGCGACCGCGTCCTTGAGTTCCATGTCTGCTCCCTGCACTGCTGTCGCCCGAGGACCGGGCCGACATTTAGATTATGACTGTAATCTAACCTGGAGTCTAGGATAGATGGCAACCGACATCCAACCGGGGAGGTGGCCGATGAGCCGCGTGTCACAGACGCAGGCGCAGGAGAACCGGCAGCGGGTCGTGGAGATCGCCTCCAGGCTGTTCCGTGAGCAGGGCACCCACGTCAGCGTCGCCGACCTCATGAAGGCCGCCGGCCTGACCCACGGCGGCTTCTACAAGCAGTTCGCGTCCAAGGGGGCACTCGTCGACGAGGCCACGGCTCATGCCTTCGGCGAACTCGCCCAGCTCCACACAGCTGGTCTCGAGCGGCACGCCGGACAGCGCGAGGCTGCGCAGCGGGAGCTGATCGACACCTACCTCTCCGTCGAGCACCGCGACAACGCGGCGGACGGCTGCCCCGCTGCCGGGCTCGCCGCCGACATGGCGCGCGCAGGTGGCAATCGCGAGGCCCACCGCGTCTACGCTGAGGGCGTGCGCGCATTCGCCGACTCGCTGGCCACCGAGGACCAGGACGGCATCACCCGGCTGTGCACCATGCTCGGAGCTCTCGTCCTGGCCCGCGCCACCTTGGACTCCCCGCTCTCAGAGGAGATCCTCACCACCGCACGCGCAGCCTTGACGGCAAGCGGCTGATCCGAAAGGTCCCAGCTGACGGACGCACTGTTGTGCACGGACGGGCCGGTGCGGACATTGGTCGATCTCGCAGCTCGCGCCCGAACACCGTCGTGGCCACGGGGCCCTCTGCGGAGGGCTCAACCGGGGCCGGCTCGATGTCACCCGGCTGCGTCGCGCCCTGGCAGGGCTGCCGCTGCCGAGGACGGCAGACGGCAGACGGCCGGCTCGTCCTGGCGGTGGACGTCTCACCGTGACCGCGTCCGGATGCCAAGCACGTGCCCGGACCGATCGTTCTGCCACACGTTGGCCGGGGCGAGGGAAAACACCAAATGGTCCCGGGCTGGCCGTATTCGATCGTGGCCGCGCTGGAGACCGGCCGCACGTCATGAACCGCGGTGCTGGGACGCGGTCCGACTGGAGCCCGGGGCGGACGTCGTCGCGGTGACCGCCGTCCAGATCCGGGACGTGGCCGAGCCGCTTGTCGCCGGAGGTCAGTGGCAGGAAGACGATCCTGAGGTCCTGGTGGTGCTGGATGCCGGTCGCTTTCCTGCTCGCCGGTCTGCCGGCGCAGATTCTGAGCTGTCTGCGCTCGGACCGGGATATGCGGCATCCGACACCGCCAGGTGGCCACAGCCCGAAGGGTGGCCGGCCGCCGAAGCACGGTGGCGAGTTCGTCTTAGGCGACGCCGCGACCTGGGGCGCCGAGCAGGCCGTGACCGTCACCGATACCCGCCTCTACGGGCAAGGCGACGGCCCAGGCACGGGACCGGCTGCACCCGAGGCTGACGCGTCGGGCGGCCTGGCTGGAGCACGACGGACCCCTGCCCATCATCGAGGGCACCGCATCCGCCTGGTCGTCGACAAACTGCCCAGCGGCGGGGTGAACAAGCCGGTCTGGCTCTGATGGTCGAGCACCGACGCGGACGCGACCGATGTGGTCCGCTGCTGGCAGTCCTCTGGCAGTCCCTTCTCCGCCGCTTCGACCTTGAACACGCCGCTCGGATCGAAAAACCACCACCCGGCCACCCGTCACGACGTGGGAGGGCCCTCGCTACCGGCGAGGCAGAGGCCCGCCCCCGCCCACCACAAGACAGGCACCAAACCTTGACGTACTGCTCGAACGACAAACCCCGTACTCCCAAGTTCCGTCACCAGGCAATATGGGTCCAGTGAAGGACCTACTCCCCGGTCTGCCGCCAGCAGACTCACGCAAGTGGCACAGCCGCCGATGGTGGGATCAACTGGGATATCTGCGCGTACGCTCCTTGGCAAACCCGAGCTGGTCCCGCGACATGCCGTGGCTGATCGCATGGTTGCGACGTGAGCGGTCGACCGCCCTCCCAACGGATTACGACCTCTACGACAAGGCGATCACCGCAGCTCAGGGCTATGCACGGACTCCCAGCCAGTCACAGGGCGCTGAACGCGCATGGGATCGACTTCTCGAACCCATCGACGAGTTGCTAGCGCGGCGGCAAGCACGGCACCTCTCCGACGTCCACAGGGCTCAAGCCGAGTCCTACCCCGGATGACCGCACCCAAAGAGGTGGACGGGAATGGCGACCCGGCGTGGCCATTGCCCTCCGCCCTGCTTCCCCGGGCATCCTCTGGGCTCAAGGAGGCTTCATGACTGACCATCCCAACATCGTCGTGTTCAGGCGCGCCATGGATGCCTTCTCGGCAGGTGACATGGATGCCCTGGCAGAGGTGTTCCACCCCGATGTGCGGTGGCACATTCCGGGCCAATCCCCGCTGGCGGGCGACTTTCAGGGCCGTGACGCGACCTTCGCCACATTCGAGCTCGACTTCCGACTGTCCGGCGGCAGCTACCGCCCGCAACTCCACGATGTGCTCGCCAATGACGCGCACACCGTCGCCCTGCTGCACGCCACGGCCTCCCGTGAAGGTATGGAGCTCGACATGGACTACGCCATCGTGTTCCACATCAGCGACGGAAGGATCACCGAGGGTTGGGAGCTGTGGGCCGACCAGAGGGCGTTTGATGCCTTCTGGTCGTAGCTTGGCGTTTAACCACTGACTGTGCGGTCACGGTGACGGTGGACGTTGTTGTGGTTGCTGGTCGCTGGCTTCGGAAGATTTCAAGTCCAGTGAGACGGTCGTGAGGCTATGAGGTTTGTGGTGTGGGTTCCCGGCGCTTGGCCGGGTTGTTGATCCATGCCTTCTGGGGTATCTCGGGTGGTCGGGGGCGGCGGCCGAAGCGTTCGGGGTGGCGGGCGTATGCCTGGGCGAGGGTGACGGCCCGCTGGTCGCGGACCTCCTCGGCGGTCCCGAAATGGACGGATGCCGGCGTGTGCCAGCCGATGCCCGAATGCCGGTGCTCATGGTTGTAGTACGCGATGAAGGCGTCGAACCACTCGCGGGCGTGGGCCAGGGAGTCGAAGCGTTCGGGATAGTCGGACATGTACTTCGTGGTCTTGAACTGGGCCTCGCTGTAGGGGTTGTCGTTGGAGACCTTCGGCCGCGAGTGCGACCTTGTCACCCCCAGATCGATCAGCAGCTGGGAGACCTTCTTGCTCGTCATCGAGGTGCCGCGGTCGGCGTGCACGGTCTCGGGCACGATGTGGTTGCGGGTGATGGCCTCCCGGATCAACTCCTCAGCGCGCTCAGCGGATTCGGCGGCCTCGACGGTGTGGCCGACGATGTAGCGGCTGAAGATGTCGATGATGACGTAGGCGTGATACCAGATGCCCTTGACCGGTCCGGCCGCCTTGGTGATGTCCCAGGTGAACACCTGTGACGGGCCGGTGGCGACCAGCTCGGGCACCGTCCTGGCGGGGTGGGTGGCCTGGCGGCGGCGTTCGCCGCTCTGGCCCCGCTCGCGCAGGATCCGGTACATCGTGGAGATCGAGCAGTGGTAGCGCCCGGCGTCCAGCTCGCGGGCCCAGATCTGTGCGGGCGCAAGCTCGGCGTACTCGTCGCTGTTCATCAGCTCCAGTACCGAGGCCCGCTCTCCGGCCGCCAGGGCCGAGGGCTGGACCTGCGGCGAGCGGGGCCTGCGCCGCGGCGGGGGCTGAAGCCGGCGGTAGTGGGTGGCGCGGGAGCGGCCGGTCAGCCGACACGCGGACGTGATGCCCAGCTCGCCCTCGATGCCGGTGAACGCGGTGTCCACGACCGGCTCGGAGGTGTGCTTCAGTCCGCGCTCTCGGAGATCATTTCCAAGAGCGCCGAAGCTTTTCCCAGGATTTCCAGTGCGGCCTTGTTCCTGGCCTTGTGTCCTGAACATGAAAG
>NZ_JAGGOY010000106.1 GCF_018614095.1 Streptomyces sp. ISL-87
TCTATCAGAGTCAGTCCCGCTCGCTTTCCAGGTTCTTCGCTTTCGCGTTTTCCCTTTCCGGCGATTCCGACTCTATCAGAAGTTTTCCACCGGATTTCCCGGCTTCAGATTCCTGGATGAGGAGTCGAGTGTGCCACCTCGGAATTCAATTCCTGGGGCGAGAAAGATTTTAAACCATCTCTGCCCGAACTTGTCCAGTTCGTGGCAACCGTTCAAATCTACCTCCCCACAGCAACCGTGTCAACAGTCTTTGCGGGACGACGAGAGACTAGCAGCTCAGCGGGGTCGTACGCACATCAGGCCGCCGTGGGGAGCGTCGCCGTCTGGTCCGCGGCCTCCACGTCGCCCACCTCGCCAGCTCGGGAGGCCCGGCCGCCCAGGACGTAGACGTAGAGGAGGAAGGCGGCCTCGGCGGCGATGCCGATCGTGATGCGGGCCCAGGTCGGGAGGCCGGACGGGGTGACGAAGCCTTCGATCAGGCCCGAGACGAACAGGACCGCCGCGAGGCCGATGGCCATGCCGAGGGCCGCGCGGCCCTGTTCGGCGAGGGCCGCGCGGCGGGTACGGGGGCCCGGGTCGATGACCGTCCATCCCAGGCGGAGGCCCGTGCCCGCGGCGACGAAGACGGCCGTGAGTTCGAGCAGGCCGTGCGGAAGGATCAGGCCGAGGAAGACGTCGAGCCGGTCGGCGGAGGCCATCAGGCCGATTCCGACGCCCAGGTTGGCCATGTTCAGGAAGAGGATCCAGAGCACCGGGAGCCCCAAGAACGCGCCCAGGACCAGGCACATCGCGGCGGCCTGGGCGTTGTTCGTCCACACCTGGGCCGCGAACGAGGCCGCGGGGTGGCTGGAGTAGTACGTCTCGTACTCGCCGCCCGGCTTCGTCATCTGCTTCAGCTCCGAGGGGGCCGCGATGGCCGCTTGGACCTCGGGATGGGTGGCTATCCACCAGCCCATGAGCACGCCGACGGCCACGGACAGCAGCGCCGTCGGTATCCACCAGCGGCGGCTGCGGTAGACGGCGGCCGGGAAGCCCGCGGTGAAGAAGCGGGCCGCGTCGCGCCAGCCGGCCCGGCGGGCGCCCGTCACCGTGGCGCGGGCGCGGGCGACGAGCTGGGTCAGGCGGCCCGTGAGCATGGGGTCCGGGGCGCTCGACTGGATCAGGGAGAGGTGTGTGGAGGTGCGCTGGTAGAGGGCGACGAGTTCGTCGGCTTCGGCGCCCGTCAGTCGGCGGCCGCGGCCCAGGAGCTGCTCCAGGCGGTCCCATTCCGCCCTGTGGGCCGTCACGAAGACGTCGAGATCCATCCGGTTACCGCTCCCCTGCCCCAGGTCCCCTGCTGCTGCCTACTCGTACTGTGGTCAGCTTGGCAGACTGGGTGCCGATGGGGCGGGGCAGGTCACGTGAAAGGTGTGCTGCGGTGAGCGATCTGGTGACGGGGGACGCGGTCGTCCTGGGTTTGCGGCCGGCGAGGCTGCCGAGCCGGGCACTGGCGTTCGTCCTCGACCTGGTCGTGTACTTCACCGGCTACATGATCATCTCGTTCGGACTGGTACTCGCGACGGCCTCGCTCGACGACGCCGCCCGAGCGGCCGTGACCATAGCGAGCTTCATCCTGGTGCTGGTCGGGGTGCCGATCGCGGTGGAGACGCTGAGCCACGGGCGGTCGCTGGGCAAGCTGGCGTGCGGGCTGCGGGTGGTTCGGGAGGACGGCGGGCCGATCCGGTTCCGGCATGCGCTGGTGCGCGGGGCCATGGGGGTCGTGGAGTTGCTGGCGACCTTCGGGTGCGTGGCCTGTATCGCCTCGCTGGTGTCGGAGCGGGGGCGGCGGCTCGGGGATGTCTTCGGCGGGACGCTGGTGATCCGCGAGCGGGTGCCCGGGGCCCGGGTGATGCCGGTGCCCGCGCCGCCGCCGTGGCTGGCGGGGCGGTTCACCGGGCTCGATCTGTCGGCGGTGCCGGACGGGCTGTGGCTGGCGATACGGCAGTACCTGACGCGGATGAACCAGCTGGACCCGACGGTGGGGGCCTCGATGGCGGCGAAGCTGGCGGATGAGCTGGTGGCCCGTACGGGGGCGCCGGCGCCGGCGGGGGTGCCGGCTGCCGCGTTCCTGATGGCGGTGGTGCACGAGCGGCAGTCGCGGGACGCGGCGCGGGCCTTCGGCGCCGCGGCTGCCCCGGGGGCCGCTTACGCCGCGGCTCCCGCTGCCGCTCCGGTTCCGTACGCCGGGCAGGCCGGGCAGGCCGGGCAGTACGCGCCTTCCATGCCGGTGATGCCTGCTGTTCCGCCCGCCGCCACCGCGGCGGCGCCCGTCGCGCCGGTCGCTCCGGCGCGCGTGGCGCCCGCACAGCCTCCCGCGACCGGGTTCGCGCCGCCTGCCTGAGCTACTCCTCGAAGGCCGTGGGCGGGGTTTCCAGGTGTTCGAGTTCGATGCCGGGGGCCGAGAGGACCACGTCACCGGCGATGTGGACGGTGTGGACCTCCCCGGTGTCCAGGGCGCTGACCTGGTACTCGTCCACCAGGAGCGGGCCGCTGTCCGTGGGGTGTTCCTCGCGCTTGCGCAGGGCCCACGCCTGGTCGACCGTACGGGGGGCGAGGACCGGGTCGGTGAGGGCGACGAGCCGGACCCGGGTGGCGGGGGCGCCGGGGGTCAGGCGCAGCAGGCGGGCCGTCGCGATGAGGAAGGCCGGGGAGGTGCCGGTGAAGCCGGGGGCGTGGACGTTTCCCTCGGTGGCCTCGGTGCCGGTGGGGTCGGTGCGGACCCAGGTGACGCCGTCGATGGCGGCGCCGCGGACCTGCCAGCTCGCGGCGTTGGCCTCCAGGCGGATGGGGCGGCCGAGTTCGTCGATGGCCAGGTCGATCGAGCCGCGGTGGTCGCCGTTCGGGGCGGTGAGCTGGGAGACGTACCGCCAGCCGGAGGGGCCGGGGGCGCAGTGGAAGTGCTCCTCGCCGAGCGGGGTGCGGTCGTGCGGGTCGTGGAGCGAGTAGCGGCCGCGGGGCATTGCGTACGTCCCCAATCAAGGATCAAGGGGGCAAGGGATCACGGGTGTCTTGCCAGCGTATGGGGCAGGCCCCCGGCACGTGTGCCGGGGGCCTGCTCGGTGCTGTGGATCCGCGGGGATCAGTAGCGGTAGTGGTCCGGCTTGTACGGGCCCTCGATCTTGACGCCGATGTAGTCGGCCTGCTCCGGGCGGAGGGTGGTGAGCTTGACGCCGAGGGCGTCGAGGTGGAGACGGGCCACCTTCTCGTCGAGGTTCTTGGGGAGCACGTAGACGTCGGTGGGGTACTCGGCCGGCTTCGTGAAGAGCTCGATCTGGGCCAGGGTCTGGTCCGCGAAGGAGTTCGACATGACGAAGGACGGGTGGCCGGTCGCGTTACCGAGGTTCAGCAGGCGGCCCTCGGAGAGGACGATGAGGACCTTGCCGTCGGGGAACTTCCAGGTGTGGACCTGGGGCTTGACCTCGTCCTTGACGATGCCCTCGATCTTGGCCAGGCCGGCCATGTCGATCTCGTTGTCGAAGTGGCCGATGTTGCCCACGATGGCCTGGTGCTTCATCTTGGCCATGTCGGCGGCCATGATGATGTCCTTGTTGCCGGTGGTCGTGATGAAGATGTCGGCGGTCTCGACGACGTCTTCCAGCGTGGCGACCTGGAATCCGTCCATCGCCGCCTGGAGCGCGCAGATCGGGTCGATCTCGGTGACGATGACGCGCGCGCCCTGGCCGCGCAGCGACTCGGCGCAGCCCTTGCCGACGTCGCCGTAGCCGAAGACGACCGCGACCTTGCCGCCGATGAGGACGTCGGTGGCGCGGTTGATGCCGTCGATGAGGGAGTGGCGGCAGCCGTACTTGTTGTCGAACTTCGACTTGGTGACGGCGTCGTTCACGTTGATCGCCGGGAAGAGCAGGGTGCCCTCGGCCATCATCTCGTAGAGGCGGTGGACGCCGGTGGTGGTCTCCTCGGTCACGCCGCGGATCTCGGACGCGAGCTGCGTCCACTTCTGCGGGGTCTCGCCGAGGGTGCGGTTGAGCAGGGTGAGGATGTGGCCGTACTCCTCGGAGTCCGCCGTGGAGGGGTCCGGGGCGGAGCCGATCTTCTCGAACTCGACGCCCTTGTGGACGAGGAGGGTGGCGTCGCCACCGTCGTCGAGGATCATGTTCGGGCCGCCGGTGGGGGTGTTCGGCCAGGTCAGCGCCTGCTCCGTGCACCACCAGTACTCCTCCAGCGTCTCGCCCTTCCAGGCGAAGACGGGGACGCCCTGCGGGTTCTCCGGGGTGCCGTTCGGGCCGACGGCGATGGCGGCGGCCGCGTGGTCCTGGGTGGAGAAGATGTTGCAGGAGGCCCAGCGGACGTCGGCGCCGAGGGCGACGAGGGTCTCGATGAGGACGGCGGTCTGCACCGTCATGTGCAGGGAGCCGGTGATGCGGGCGCCGGCCAGGGGCTGGGTCGCCGCGTACTCCTTGCGGATCGACATCAGGCCCGGCATCTCGTGCTCGGCCAGGGTGATCTCCTTGCGGCCGAAGGCGGCAAGGGAGAGGTCTGCGACCTTGAAGTCCATGCGTGCTGCTCCTCATGGTTCGAGAGGGTGGGTACGGCTGAGCCGCGCACCGGCCGTGCGTGAGCAGGGCGGTGCACCGAGCACAGTCCGTCGGGGGCCCTCTCTCCCCTCGGCCGGTCACGAGGACCGCCCGACCGCCATCAGCAGCGACGCCTGACACTGGCTCCGAATCTACACCGATCGGCGCAGCCTGCCCCAGTCGAACGGCGACCCTGAGGGACGAAGATCTCCTTACGATGCCAGGCAGTACACCGGAGGGGGCTGGATGGAACACGGGCCGGGGCGCAGGCGCGGGATCGCGGCGGGCGTCCTGCTGCTGCTCGCAGCGGTGTTGTTCGGCGGGGTGCGGGTGGCGATGGCGGTGGATCCGCCGGCCCGTTTCACGGAGGGCCGGCAGGCCGGCTTCACGATGACGCCGACTTACACGGACGGGGAGACCACCTATCTCGTGCCGGTCGGAGGGGGCGGGCCGCGGCGGGGGGACATCGTCCTCGCCTCGGTGCCGTGGTCCCTGGAGAAGACCCAGATGAACCGGGTCGTGGCGGTGGGCGGGGACCGGATCCGGTACTCGATGGGCGGCAAGGAGCACCAGCAGGTGCTGTTCCTCAACGGGAAGCCGCTGGAGGAGCCGTATCTGGAGGGGTGGAAGTACCCGTCCACCGTGGCCTTCGACGTGACGGTGCCGCAGGGTCAGGTGTTCCTGATGGCCGACAACCGGGTCAACTCCGACGGCTCGCAGTTCGCGAACAATGGTCCTGTTCCGGTGAGCGCGGTGGTCGCCAGGGTGGTGGTGTACCCGATGGCGCTGGCGGCGGTGTGGGCCCAGGCGGCGGCCGGGCTACTGCTGCTCGTGGGCGGCGGGCTGGGCGGCGCGGCATGGCGGGCGCGCGGGCGGGCGGTGCGCGCGCGGACCCCGGCGGCTCCGGCGGATCGCGTGGACGTGGCCGCGTAGCCGCGTGGCGCGCGTGGCCGGCGCGGTCGGCGTGGGCCCGTAGCCGCGTAGCAGCGCGGTGGCCGGCGTGGGCCGCGTAGCCCGCCTCGACACCGCGAAGGCCCCCGCGGCTGCGGGGGCCTTCGTGCTGGGCGTACGCGGGTCAGGTCACTTCCCGCCGGCCTCGGCGGCCTCGGCCTTGTAGATGTCCGGCTCCAGGTAGATCACACGGGCAATCGGGACCGCCTCGCGGATGCGGGCCTCGGCGGCGTTGATGGCGTCGGCCACCTCGGTCGCCGTGTCGTCGTACTGGACGGCGATCTTGGCGGCGACCAGCAGCTCCTCGGGGCCCAGGTGCAGCGTGCGCATGTGGATCAGGCGGGTGACGGTGTCCCCGTCGACGACGGCGGCCTTGATCTTCTCGACGTCCTCGGTGCCCGCGGCCTCGCCCAGCAGCAGGGACTTGGTCTCGGCGGCCAGCACGACGGCGATGACGATCAGCAGGACGCCGATGCAGAGGGTGCCGATGCCGTCCCACACGCCGTCACCGGTGGCCAGCGCGATGCCGACGCCGCCGAGGGCGAGCACCAGGCCGACGAGCGCGCCGAAGTCCTCCAGCAGGACCACCGGCAGCTCCGGGGCCTTGGCGCGCTTGATGAACTGGCCCCACGACAGCGAGCCGCGGATCTCGTTCGACTCCTTGATCGCCGTGCGGAAGGAGAAGCCCTCCGCGATGATCGCGAAGACGAGCACGCCGACCGGCCAGTACCAGGCCTCGATGGCGTGCGGCTCCTTGATCTTCTCGATGCCCTCGTAGATGGCGAACATGCCGCCGACGGTGAAGAGCACGATGGAGACGAGGAAGGCGTAGATGTAGCGTTCACGCCCGTACCCGAAGGGGTGTTGGGGCGTCGCCTCGCGCTGGGCCTTCTTGCCGCCCAGCAGCAGCAGTCCCTGGTTTCCCGAGTCCGCCAGCGAGTGGACGCTTTCCGCGAGCATCGACGACGAGCCGCTGAAGATGAATGCCACGAACTTGGCTACAGCGATGGCGAGATTGGCGGCGAGTGCCGCCACGATCGCCCTGGTACCGCCCGACGCGCTCATGGGTGCTCGATGTCCCTTCCTTCGGTACGGCATCCCTGGCCGGGGCGCCGCGCTACGGCCGCACATTGTTGCAGCCGCCGATACGGACGGTACGTCAGACCACCACGGTGGCACGGAAAACTGTGCCGGTTCCGGACAGTTCGGGCTTTTCGGACGCCGGGACGAAGACGGACTCGCCCGGGGAGAGAGTCAGTTCGCCGGCCTTCGGGGAGCCCGCGGTGCACAGAAGGATCTGCGGGGCCCCGGACGGGAGGGTACGGGCGCCCGATCCGGGGGCCAGGACGAAGCGGGAGAGGCGGAATTCGTCGATGGGGGTCTCATACACCTCTTCGCCGTTGCCCTCGGGCCGCAGCACGGCCGGGTCGCCCGGCTCGAACTTCACGATCTTCAGCAGCTCCGGCACGTCCACGTGCTTCGGGGTGAGCCCGGCGCGCAGCACGTTGTCGGAGTTGGCGAGCAGTTCGACGCCGAGGCCGTCGATGTAGGCGTGCGGGATGCCGGCGCCGAGGAACATCGCCTCGCCGGGCTGGAGTTGGACGTGGTTGAGCAGCATGGCCGCGATCACGCCCGGGTCGCCCGGGTAGTCGTGGACGAGTGTGGCGTACGGCTTGTACGGGTCCCCGAGGCGTTCGGCGGCGGCCGCGGCCTCGGTGACCGTACGGGCCATCTCCACGCGGTCCGCGGTCAGTACGGCGGTGAGCATCTCGCGCAGGGCCGCCTCTTCGGGGTGGGCCCGCAGCAGGTCGACGTAGGGCTTGAGCGAGTCGACGCCGAGGCCGGCGAGCAGAT
The DNA here is from genome assembly GCF_018614095.1 of Streptomyces sp. ISL-87. GTDB lineage: Bacteria > Actinomycetota > Actinomycetes > Streptomycetales > Streptomycetaceae > Streptomyces. Next base: position 7,380 of record NZ_JAGGOY010000106.1, read on the forward strand.
CGGCGGCCTCCTGCGGCGGGCGGAATCCGCACAGCCCGTCGAAGGGGGTGAGCGCGCAGATCATCTCGGGCTTGTGGTTGGGGTCCTTGTAGTTGCGGTGGCCCGCGTCGACCGGGATGCCGCGGCGCTCCTCGTCGGCGAAGCCCTCCTTGGCCTGCGCCAGATCGGGGTGGACCTGGAGGGAGAGCGGGGCGCCGGCGGCGAGGAGCTTGAACAGGAAGGGGAGCCGGGGGCCGAACTTGGCGACGCAGGCCCCGCCCAGTTCGCCCTCGGGGTCGGCGGCGATGACGTCCGTCAGGGTGACCTCGCCCGCGCCGCGGTCGATACGGGAGGGGGCTCCGGGGTGGGCGCCCATCCACATCTCGGCCTGGGGCTCACCCGTGGGCTCGACCCCGAGGAGCGCGGGAATCGCGGTGGTGGATCCCCACGCGTAGGGGCGGATCGTGTTCGTCAGGCGGTCCATCGTCGTCTTCCTGGATGAAGGGCCGGGCACGGACGTGCGCTCAGCCGTGTCCCCTGGACGCCAGCGCCAGGTAGGCGGTGGCGAAATCCGTGACGGCGAGAAGTTCGGCGAGCTGTTCCAGCTCGACGCCTTCCTCCGGTTCGAGTTCGCTGATGGCCGTGTCGTGGCTGAGGGCCAGCTCGCGCGCGGCCGGGGCGGCGGTGAGGCCGCCCGTCGGCCGGTCACGCAGCAGGACGATGCGGGCCCGGAGGGCCTGGGGCTCCTCCACCCGGTCACGGAAGAAGTCCTCGGGGTCGGCGCCCGCGGCGAAGGCGCCTGCGAGCAGGACCCCGTGGGCGGGCAGCGCCTCGGGGAGTTCGTGGGCCAGCGCGGGGCGGCCGGCGAGCTCGGCGAGGGTGGCGGCGAAGCGGCGGCCGGCCGGGCCGGCTCCGGCGCCCTCGCTCCAGATGAGCGGGAGGGAGTCGGCGAGCTCGGCGGCGAGGGTCTTGGCCGGGTTGGAGTACGTGGCGATGGCGGGCCCGCAGCGCTCGGCGGTCCGGTCGAGCCGGTCCGCGACGAGCTGGAGGGTGTCCGGGGCGGCGGAGATCAGCCCGAGCTTGTCGAGGAGGACCAGCAGCGGGGTCAGCAGGGCCCACAGGGCACCCGGCCCGGCCGCGGCGGACTCGTCGTACTCCTGGTACGGGGCCCGTGCCATCGGTACGAAGACCCCGTGCGCGCCGTCCACCGCCTCGCTCAGCGGTGACCGCTCGGGCGCGACGGCGACGACGGTGCAGCCGCGCCGGTAGGCCTGCTCGGCGAGGACGGCGAGGCCGGGCTCGGTGCCGTCGGTGGTGGCGATGAGCAGCAGGTCGACGGGGCCGGCCCAGCCGGGCAGCGCCCACCGCAGCGCTCCGGCGGCCTGCGCTACTCCGCTGGGGTGCAGCCGGGTGACCGGGGCGGAGGCTCCGGCGAGCGCGCCGAGCAGGTCGGCGACTCCGCTGGCGGCGGTCCCGGGCCCGGCGATGAGCAGGGCTCGGGGCCTGCCGTCGGGGCGCAGGTCGGCGAGCCCGGCCTCGGTCGCGTGCCGGACGGCGGTGCGCACTCTTGCCCCGGCGTCGGCGGCGCCGCGGAGCAGGCCGCGGCGGTCGGCACGGGCGAGATCGTCCGGTGCGTCGAGGAGCGACTCGTCGAGCATGGCGGCCTCCGGCAGTGTTCGTGACGGACCGAGGAGTGTGGCGGAACCGGTTTCGGCTTCTGGGGCGGGGCCCGGGCGGTGCGGCCGAGGCCTTGCCTCAGGCCGGGCGGCGGGCCTCGTCCACGAGGAGCACGGGGATGCCGTCGCGGACCGGGTAGGCGAGCCCGCAGTCCTGGCCGGTGCAGATCAGCTCGGGAGCCGTCTCGTCGGCCGACTTGTCCTCAAGGGGCGAGTGGCAGGCGGGGCAGGCGAGGATCTCCAGAAGACCGGCTTCGAGCGGCATGGGGCGCTTCCCTTCGAACATGCGGATTGGGCGAGGTCAGCGTACCGCCGGGCGCGGTGCGGTGCGCGGCCCGGCGGCGCCGGTGTCAGGCCCGGACCAGCGCGAGGACCTCGTCGCGGATCTTGGCGAGGGTGGTCTGGTCGCGGGCCTCCACGTTCAGGCGGAGCAGGGGCTCCGTGTTGGAGGCGCGCAGGTTGAACCACCAGTCGGCGGCCGTCACGGTGAGGCCGTCGAGCTCGTCGAGGGTGACTCCGTCGAGGGCGCCGTACTCCGCCTTGACGGCGGCGAGCCGCCCGGCCTGGTCGGCGACGGTCGAGTTGATCTCGCCGGAGCCGGCGTAGCGGTCGTAGGAGGCGACCAGCTCGGAGAGCGGGCCGTCCTGGCCGGCGAGGGCCGCGAGGACGTGGAGCGCGGCGAGCATGCCGGTGTCCGCGTTCCAGAAGTCCTTGAAGTAGTAGTGCGCCGAGTGCTCGCCGCCGAAGATGGCGCCGGACTTGGCCATCTCCTCCTTGATGAAGGAGTGGCCGACGCGGGTGCGGACGGGGGTTCCGCCGTTCTCCCTGACGACCTCCGGGACGGACCAGGAGGTGATCAGGTTGTGGATCACGGTGCCGGTGCCGCCGTTGCGGGCCAGCTCGCGGGCGGCGACGAGCGCGGTGATCGCGGACGGGGAGACGCCCTCACCGCGCTCGTCGACGACGAAGCAGCGGTCGGCGTCGCCGTCGAAGGCGAGTCCGAGGTCGGCGCCCTCGGCCTTCACGCGGGCCTGGAGGTCGACGATGTTCTTCGCGTCGAGGGGGTTGGCCTCGTGGTTCGGGAAGGTCCCGTCGAGCTCGAAGTACATGGGTACGAGGTCCAGCGGGAGGCCCGCGAAGACGGTGGGGACGGTGTGGCCGCCCATGCCGTTGCCCGCGTCGACGACGACCTTGAGCGGGCGGATGGCGGCGAGGTCGACCAGGCCCTTGAGGTGTTCGGCGTAGCCGGTGAGGGTGTCCTGCTCGGTGATGGTGCCGGGGACGGTGCCCGCGGGGACGGCGGGCGCGCCCTCGTCGGTCCACTTCTCGGCGAGCTCGCGGATGGTGGCGAGGCCGGTGTCCTGGCCCACGGGGGCCGCGCCGGCGCGGCAGAGCTTGATGCCGTTGTACTGGGCGGGGTTGTGCGAGGCCGTGAACATGGCTCCGGGCAGGTTCATCGACCCGGAGGCGTAGTACAGCTGGTCCGTGGAGCACAGCCCGATCAGGGTGACGTCCACACCGCGGGCGGCGGCGCCGCGGGCGAAGGCTCCGGACAGGGCGGGCGAGGAGGGGCGCATGTCGTGTCCGACGACGATCGCCGTGGCTCCGGTGACCTCGACGAACGCAGCACCGAACAACTCTGCCAGGGACTCGTCCCACTCGTCCGGGACGACGCCGCGTACGTCGTATGCCTTGACGATGTTCGAAAGATCTGCGGCCACTGCCTGCCCTCCTGAAGGTCCTGTGCGCTGAAGCAAACCTACCGTGCAGGGGGTGCCGTTTTTCGGATGATCGGGTGTCAGGAATCCGGCGAGCGGAGGACGCGCAGGTGTCCGCGACGGGACTGCCCGTTGGCGGGGCCCTTGGCGGTGGGGCCGCCGCCCGGGCCGGCGCCGGCCTCGGCCGCGCGGTCGTGCGGGCGTGCGGCCTCGCGGACGGCGTTGGCCAGGGCTTCCAGGTCGTCACCGCTCGGGCGCGAGGGCGCCGAACCGTCGGACAGGCGTACGACGTCCCAGCCGCGGGGGGCGGTCAGGCGCTCCGAGTGCTCGGCGCACAGGTCATAGCAGTGGGGTTCGGCGTAGGTGGCGAGCGGGCCGAGAACTGCGGTCGAATCGGCGTAGACGTACGTCAGTGTTGCGACGGCAGGGCGGCCGCACGCAGTGCGCGAACAGCGACGTACAAGGCTCACGACGTTGGACGGTACCGCACTCTTGACCGGGCCGCGACGACTCTCCCCCGGGTCACTCCCCCGTGTCGTGGCGTGAACTCGCCCAAGGGGGCCTGAAAGGTGTGGAACCTTGGCCGGATTGATCGGGGTGTGGCAGCGGGCCGTGGCCGGGGCGGGGACGCGGGTGAGGGCTACCCTGCGGGGGTGACGGACAGCCCTCTGCCTCCCAGCCCTGCCGGACCTGCCGGATCCTCTGCGCTTGGGCCTGTTGGGCCGGTTGGGCCTGTTGGCCCGGCCGGTCCTAATGGGCCTGGCGGGCCTGGCGGGCCTGCTGGGCCTGACGGGCCTGCGGGTCCTGGCGGGCCTGCGGGTCCTGGCGGTCCTGCGGGTCCTGGGGGGACGCCGCGTGAGCCGTGGCCGCGGCGGCGGGACCGGCACGGGCGGGGGATGCGCGGGCCGCTGGCGCCGCCTCAGGTGCCGCTGTCGGCCAGCCGGGCGGAGCTCTTCGGGGACCTCGTACGGGATTCGGTGGAGCGGCTGGAGCGGCGCTGGCCGCAGCTGGCCGAGGTGGAGTTCGTGGTCGCGGACGTCCCTGGGCCGCCGGGCGGCCCGGACGGCGGCTGGAACGACGAGGCGGTGCCGCTGGGCGGGCTGGTGGAGGCGCGGGACGGGCGGCCGGCCCGGATCGTGGTCTTCCGGCGGCCGGTGGAGATCCGGACCAAGACGCGGGACGAGAAGGCGCTGCTCGTGCACGAGATCGTGGTGGAGCAGGTGGCGGAGCTGCTGGGGCTCTCCCCGGAGACTGTGGACCCGCGGTACGGGCAGGACTGAGCCGGGTGGCTCCGCCGGGTGGCTCCGCGGGTGGGATGTGCCGCTGCGCGGAGCCTCTCCCCGCCCCGCCCTTTCTCCGTTCCCCGGGCTCCGCCCGGACCCGGTCCTCAAACGCCGGACGGGCTGAAGCTCCCTGGGGCTCCGCCCCAGACCCCGCGCCTCAAACGCCGGCGAGGCTATTTTTAGCGCTGGCCCCCGGGAACGGCGCCGCAGCCGGACTCGCCCGGGGCCGAACCGCGGTGGGTCAGCGGGTGGGGATGGAGAGGTCCTGGACGGCCTTCGGGACCAGGACTGTGGAGTGGTCGTCCGACAGGGGCTGGACCGTGAACATCGGAACGCCCTCATGCGGGAGCGTCAGGGTGCGCGCGGCATACACCGGGCCGCCGGAGAGGGTTTCTACGGTCAGGGCGTACGGGCCCTTGCCGCCCGACGGGGCCGGGGGCGGGGACACCGCGAGGGTGGTGCCCGCCTTGACCTCGAACTCCTTGACCTCCGGCTCGCCGCCCTCGGTGCCCGGCGAAGCCGTGACGCGGACCTTCGCGTCGGCCTTGCCCGGTGCGGTGAGTGAGAGCACCGTGACGTTCTCGCCGGGCCGGTTGTCCGCGACGGTGGCCCGCGCGCCCACCGGGCCGGTCGCCGGGACGAAGCCCAGCTCCTGTTTGGCTCCGCTGCCGCGGACCACCCGTACCGCGGCGACCACCGGTACGGCCTTCTTCTCGTCCGCGGGGGCCAGCAGCAGCGACCCCGCCTCGCCGCGGGTCACGTCCTTGAGGTCGACGCTCGCGGTCATGCCCGCCTTGACGTGCAGCTGCTCGTTGCCCGCCGGGCTGATCGAGCCGCCCGGGCCGGCCAGCCGGAGCGTCAGGTCGGCGTCCTCCTCGCCGGGTGCGAACGCGACCAGCTTCACGGAGGTGGCGTCCGCCGGGATCCCGGGGAGCACCAGGGAGCCCGCCGGGTCGGCCGAGGCGGGCAGCCAGTCGGCGCCGACCCCCTCCTCGGCGACCTGCACCGAGGCGCCGACCCGCCCCGAACGGGTCGTCACATGGGCGGTGATGTCATCGAGCTGGGTCTCGGGGGCGAGCGTGGACAGCAGCACCTTCTGGCTCGACCTGGGGGCGATGGTGATGCTCTTGTCGCGGCCCGGCTCGGTCTTGACCGGGCCCTCCGGGCCGAAGAGCTTCACGTCGACCTCGGCCGCGGTGTCGTCCGGGTTGGTGAGGTGTACGTAGTCCTCGCGCCCCTTGGCAGTGCTCGCGGCGGGGAACCAGAAGTCGGTGCCGGGCACGGTGCAGCCGACGCCGAGCACACCGCGCGCGCGGCCGACCGACACCTTGGTGGTCTGCTGGACGGTCCAGCCCGGGGCGAGGGAGCCCTCGGCGATGCCCGTCAGCGCGGGCGCCTCGGACCCGGAGGAGGCGGCCCCGACGGGCTTGCCCGGCTCCTTGGGCTCCAGTACCACCTTGGCGTCCTTGGTCGCGCCCAGCAGCCGGGCCGCGCCCTTGCCGGCGTCCGCGCCCTTGCCGGGGGTGAAGGACGTGTACGCGGTCTCGGCGATGTCCGAGGCGCTGGGCGCCGGGCACACCAGCACGGACCGCTCCACCGGCATCCGGGCCGCCGCGGACTTCTTGCCCTCGGCGGCCGGGGCGCCGGGCGCGGTGAGGGCGGCGATGCCGGTGACCGCGGCCAGCGCGGCGGCGACGGCCGCCAGCGTCATGGGTGCACGCTGCTGCTTCACTGCTGGGGGCTCCCGTCCGGACGCGGGTCGTGCTGTCCGTAGGTGTCGTACGGCGCGTACGGCTCGTACGGGTGGGGGTGCTGCGGGTCCGGAACCGGCTGCTGCTGCTGTGGCTGGTCGTAGCCCTGCTGGGGGTACTGGTACGGCTCGTACTGCTGCTGTTCGTATTCCTGCTGGGGCTGGGGCTGCGGCTGGGAGCCGTCCTGCCGGCCGTACGCGTAGCCCTCGTCCCCGTACGCCTGGTACGCGTACGCGTCGTCCCCGTACACCGGCTGCGCCGGGATCTCCGCGTACGGGTCCGCGGCGGCGGCGTCCTCCGCGGGCGTGGGTGCGGCCGGGGCCGCGGCTTCCGCCTCCGCGCGGAGCCGGCGGGCGCGGCGGCCCTCGCCGGGCTCGCCCGGGCCGGGCTGCGCCGGGATCGCGGCCTCCTCCTCGGGGAGGTCGTCGTCGAGCCGGGTCCGGCGGCCGGGCAGGGCCATGACCAGCAGCACCAGCGCGAGCAGGCCCTGCGTCCAGTGCCAGGCGGTCCGGGTGAAGGAGTCCTCGTGGACGAGGTCGAGGCGGCCGCCGGCGGCGGGCAGTTCGAAGCCCTGTGCCCAGCCGTCGACCGTCTTCGGCTTGAGCGGCTTGCCGTCGAGCGTGGCCTGCCAGCCGGAGTCGGCGCGGTCCGCGATGCGCAGTACGCGACCTGCCTCGCCCGCCTCGATCTTGGTGTGGGCCTCTACGGGGCCGGAGGCGACCGGGATCGGGGCCTGGCCTTCCTTGCCGGAGAGGATCACGGCGCGCGGCAGCGGCGGGTCGACAGCCCACAGGGCGGTGCCGTCGGGCTGGTGGCGGCGGGTCAGGCCCGGGGTGGCGTCGAGGGTGCGGCGCACCTGCTCCTGGGCGCCCGCGCGGATCATGACGTAGCGGATGGCGAAGCCGCCGAGCTGGCTGGACTGGTCGGCTCCGGAGCCCGAGACCAGGCTGGAGACGGCCTTGTCGAGGCGGGAGTCGCTGCCGGCCTCGGCCGCGAGTTCGGCGTCGCCGAGGTGCACGCCGGAGCCGCGGACCAGGGTGTAGGAGACGCCGGCGGGCGAGTCGCCGCCGAGGATCAGGGTGCGGTTCTGGTTGCGGTCGCCGCTCTCCTCGGCGACGAACGCCGGGACCTGGACGGGGTCGCGCCGCTCCAGCGGGCCGGCGGCGCCGCTGAGCATCCAGCCGGCCGCGCCGAGCAGCGGGCCCGCGGCGGCGGCGAGGGCGATGAGCGCGGCCAGCGGCTGGCGCCAGCCGAAGCTGCTCGCGGCGACCCGCTCCTTGGCGCCGTCCGCGCCGAGCACCGCGGCGGCCAGCAGGGCCAGGCCGTAGACGAGGGTGGCGGGGCCGGCCCAGGTGGTGCGGTTGACGAGGACGGCGAGGAGCAGCGCGGCCAGGGCGGCGGCCCAGGCGGTGCGGACGGCGAACTGCCGCTCTGCCCGCATCAGGGCGGCCAGGGCGGCGAGCACGATGCCGATGAGCAGTACGCCGCCGGCCGCCTTGGGGCCGCCGGGGCTGAGGCCGAGGAGGTCCAGGGCTCCGGCGGAGCCGGCTCCGTAGGGCAGGCCCGCCTCGTGCAGGAAGCGGCCGGGGTGCGTGAGCAGGCCCAGGGACCAGGGGGCGAGCACGAGGAGCGGTACGGCGAGGGTGGCGAGCAGCCGGGGGCCGTACGTCTTCCACTGCGCGCGGCGCAGGACGAGCGCGGCGGCCCCGAGGGCGGCGGCCAGCGGCCACACGACGGGGGTGAAGGTGGTGGCCAGGGTCAGCAGCAGGGTGTACGTCCACACCGCGCGCCAGCTGCCCTTGCCGCCCTCGGCGTCGCCGAAGGCGAAGGCGGCGACGGCGGCGCGGGCGATGAGCGGCAGCAGTACGGCGAGGACGGCCGTGCCGAGGCGGCCTCCGGCGAGGGCTCCGGTGACGGCGGGCAGGAAGGCGTAGGCGATGGCGGCCCAGGCGCGCAGCAGCCGGGATTCCACGAGCGGCCGGGAGGCGAAGTAGGCGGCGAGCCCGGCGAGCGGGACCGAGCAGACGAGCAGCAGGGTCAGCGCGGCCTGGGTGGAGCCGAACAGCAGGGTGGAGATGGCGCCGAGGACGGCGAGGTAGGGCGGTGCGCCGACGGTGGAGCCGGTGCCGACGGCCTGCCAGTCGCCGGTGTAGCCGCGCCAGAGGTCGAGTCCGCTGCCGGGGGCGGGCAGCAGGGCGCCGCCCATCAGGGTGCCGCCGGCGAGCAGGGGGCGGCAGGCGACGACGGAGACCAGCAGGAGGAGGGCGAAGAGGACGGGCGCGGGCTTGCGGGCGATCCGCTTGAGGCGCGCGAACTGCTCGATGTCCAGGTAGTCGGCGTCGTCGCCGCCGGGGCCGGATTCGACGGCTCCGCCGTGCCGGCCGGCGGTGGTGTCGGTGTCGCGGTCGCCGCCGAAGTAGCCGGCGAGCTGTTCGACGTTGGCGCGGAAGGTGGCTCCGGGGGGCGGGAACAGCGGGCGCAGTTCCTTGCCGGGGACGGCGGGGCGGCCTCGTCTGCGTCTCGCGCCGAGGATCCGGCCCGGGCGGAGCAGGGTGGCGAGGAGGCCGGTGATCTCGTCGACGGCCTGGCCGGGGGCCTTGCCGATGAGGTAGCCGAGGGCCCGCAGCACGGTGCCGACGAGGACGCGCAGCAGGACGTACGGGAGTGCGCGGCCGGGGCTGTTGGCCAGCATCGTGTAGACGGCGCCGGCCTTGTCGACGCGGTGCGGGCTGGCGGTGCCGCGGCCGGCGCAGTCGACGGTGCGGCGTTCGCGGGCGGAGGCCTCGGCGTGCCGCATCACGGCGTCGGGGGCGACGAGGACTACGTGGCCGGCGCTCTGGGCCCGCCAGCAGAGGTCGACGTCGTCGCGCATGAGCGGGAGGCGGCGGTCGAAGCCGCCGAGGGCGTCGTAGACGTCGCGGCGCACCAGCATGCCGGCGGTGGAGACGGAGAGGACCGGCCGGATCTGGTCGTGCTGGCCCTGGTCCTGTTCACGGCGGTCGAGGCCGGTCCAGCGACGGCCGCTGCGGGCGATGGTCACACCGGCTTCGAGGAGCTGCTTCTTGTCGTACCAGCCGCGCAGCTTGGGGCCGATGACGGCGGCGTCGGGGTTCTCGTCGGCGACGCGCAGCAGTTCGGTGAGGGCGTCCGGCTCGGGGGCGCAGTCGTCGTGGAGCAGCCAGAGCCACTGGACGGGTTCACCGTGGGGGAGTTCGGGGAGGTCGTACGCGTCGTCGCGCCAGGTGCGGCTGACGGGGTCCCAGCCGCTGGGGCGCTTGAGGTACGGGAGGTCCTCGGGGGTCAGGGTGCCCGCGGTGCGGGTGGCCTCGTCGACGGCGGCACCGAATCCGGTGCGGCGGGCGAGGTGCAGGACGCGGTCGGGGCCGAGGGCCTCGGTGAGCAGCCGCGCGGAGTCGTCGGCGCTGCCGGTGTCGGCGGCGACGTGGCTCTGCGCGGGGCGTTCCTGACCGAGGAGGCCGGCGAGCGTGTGGGGCAGCCAGCGGGCGCCGTCGTGCGCGACGATGACCGCGGTGACGACGTGCCGGGGGAACTCGGGTGTGGCGGCAGCCTGGTAGGAGGCCGTCGACTGGCTGTGCAGGGACATCGCGCTACTGGCCCTCCGGCCTGGGGGGGCTCCCCGACGAAGTCCGGGGAGGGGGTCCGGGGGTGGTGTGCCCTCGGAGGCTGCTGGACAGCGCCCCACACTAACGGCTGGGAACACAGCGGTCCGCCTCCTGCGGGGAAGGTGCGGGAGGCGGACCGTTTGCTCTGATCGGTTGCGATGCTGCTGACGTGCGTTGCAGTGCGGCTGACCTGGGTTGCGGTGCGGGCTGCGGTATGCCGTCGGCGCCGGACAAACGGCGCTCGGCCCGTCTCAGACCGCGGCCTTTTTCAGCCGGCGGCGCTCGCGCTCGGACAGACCGCCCCAGATGCCGAAGCGCTCGTCGTTGGCGAGGGCGTACTCAAGGCATTCGGAGCGGACTTCGCAGGCGAGGCAGACCTTCTTGGCCTCGCGGGTGGAGCCGCCCTTCTCGGGAAAGAAGGACTCGGGGTCGGTCTGGGCGCACAGAGCGCGCTCCTGCCATCCGAGCTCTTCGTCCGCTTCCTCGACCAGCAGTTCCTGAAACAGCTCGGTCATGTGCGCCCCTCGCTCTGTCTGTGCGTCCCCGTGGTGTTGTCGTTACTGATCGCTACGTAACGACACGAGTGAAATTACAAGTGGGCCGCTCCAGCGCAGTCAAGCCGAGATCTGCTATTGGGCCCCTTATTCACTCTGCGGAACCAAGGCTATACAGAAAGTGTTCATATCGCCAAAAATCGTGACACATGCCACTGGTGCCCCACTGTGCCCCGCCTTCACCCGCAATCGACGTATCACTCTCTGGTGTGGTTGCGATTCGGCCGGAGAAGCGGCGCAGATCACATTCCGGTCACGAGATGGCGAGGCGGGTTTGGGCGGGGCGCTGTGCGACTTGGAGCGCCACATCCCCTTACGTGCCATGCACAAACCTTTCTCCGTGCACAGCAACCGGATCAGATGAAACTTTTCCCTCAAACCGGACATTGAGTTGACAGTCCGGCCCTTAAGCCGGTCTCCTTGTCCCCATGTCAGTGACCGCAGCCGCCACCCGGACCCCCATTCGTGGGTTCCTGTGCGCTGCCCAGGTTCGCTGTTGCTGTTGCAGCTGTTGATGCCTTCGGAGCTTCGGCTCCCCTGAGCTCCGGCCACCCCCACAGCGACCGCCAGCACCACTGACATCCGTCGAGGACTCCCCCACGATGAACAGCACCCCGATGAGCGTCGAGAGCGACCTCCAGATCGCCGGCGACATCCTCTCCGTCCAGCACCTCCTCCAGCCCGCCCGCGAGCACCCGGCCACCGTCGCCGAGTTCGCCGGCCTCGCCCGCTCCATCGCCGAGGACCGCGAGAGCTGGCAGCACCTGGTCCGGTACGACGCCACCACCCGCTGGTACCACCGGCTGCGCACCGGCCCCGGCTACGAGGTCTGGCTGCTCAGCTGGGTCCCCGGCCAGGGCAGCGGCCTGCACGACCACGGCGACGCCTCCGGCGTGTTCACCGTCCTGGAAGGCGAGCTCACCGAGCGCAGCGCGCGCGGCCCGCTCGCCCTCGGCGCCGGCTCCCAGCGGGTCTTCGCCCCCGGCTACGCCCACGAGGTCGTCAACGACACCCTCGACGGCGCGGTCAGCCTGCACGTCTACTTCCCCGGCCTGACCGAGATGCCGATGCACAACTGCTCCCCGGCCCGGCCGGAGACCCTCTCCGTCTGATCGTCGGGCGCCTGACAGACTGCGCTGCATGCGCATTGTTGTTCTGGCCGGCGGTATCGGCGGCGCCCGTTTCCTCCGCGGACTCAAGTCGGCGGTCCCCGAGGCGGACATCACGGTCATCGGCAACACCGGTGACGACATTCACCTGTTCGGGCTGAAGGTGTGCCCCGATCTGGACACGGTGATGTACACCCTCGGCGGTGGCATCAACGAGGACCAGGGCTGGGGCCGCACCGACGAGTCCTTCACCGTCAAGGAGGAGCTCGCGGCATACGGGGTCGGACCCACGTGGTTCGGCCTCGGCGACCGCGACTTCGCCACCCACATCGTCCGTACGCAGATGCTCGGCGCGGGCTACCCGCTGAGCGCCGTCACCGAGGCGCTCTGCGACCGCTGGCAGCCCGGGGTGCGGCTGCTGCCCATGTCCGACGACCGGGTCGAGACCCATGTCGCGATCACCGAGGCCGGCTCCGGAGAGCGCAAGGTCATCCACTTCCAGGAGTACTGGGTCCGGATGCGCGCCGCGGTGGACGCCGAAGCCGTCGTCCCCGTGGGCGCCGAGCAGGCCAAGCCCGCGCCGGGCGTACTGGAGGCCATCGCGGCCGCCGATGTGATCGTCTTCCCGCCGTCCAACCCGGTGGTCTCGGTGGGGACGATCCTCGCCGTGCCCGGCATCCGGGAGGCCGTGGCCGCCGCCGAGGCGCCGGTGGTCGGCCTCTCCCCCATCGTCGGGGGCGCTCCGGTGCGCGGGATGGCGGACAAGGTGCTGGCCGCGGTGGGCGTCGAGTCCACCGCCGCGGCGGTCGCCCTGCACTACGGGACCGAGCTGCTGGACGCCTGGCTGGTGGACACCGCCGACGCGGACGCGGTCGCCGAGGTGGAGGCGGCCGGGATCACCTGCCGCGCGGTGCCGCTGATGATGACCGACCTGGCCTCCACCGCGGAGATGGCCCGGGCGGCGCTGGAACTGGCGGAGGCCTCGCGGTGACGGTTCCCTCGTCTGCCTCGTCTGCCTCGTCTGCCTCGTCTGCCTCGGCTCCCTCCTCTGCCTCCTCTGCGTCGTCTCTCTCGGCTCCCTCGTCTCCCTCGGCTCCCTCGTACGAGGTGCGCGCCGTCGCCGGGATGCCGGAGGTCCGGCCCGGCGACGACCTGGCGCGGCTGATCGCGGACGCGGCGCCCGATCTGCGGGACGGGGACGTCCTGCTGGTCACGTCGAAGATCGTCTCGAAGGCCGAGGGCCGGATCATGGCGGCCGATTCGCGCGAGGCCGCGATAGACGCCGAGACGGTACGGGTGGTCGCGCGCCGGGGTCCCCTGCGGATCGTGGAGAACCGGCAGGGGCTGGTCATGGCGGCGGCGGGGGTCGACGCGTCGAACACCGCCCCCGGGACGGTGCTGTTGCTGCCCGAGGACCCGGACGCCTCGGCCCGCGCCATCCGCGAGGGGCTGCGGGCGGCGCTCTCGGTGGACGTGGGCGTGGTCGTGACGGACACCTTCGGGCGGCCGTGGCGTACCGGGCTCACGGATGTCGCGATCGGCGCCGCCGGGGTACGGGTCCTGGACGACCTGCGGGGCGGCACGGACGCGCACGGCAACCCGCTGAGCGCGACGGTGGTGGCGACGGCCGATGAGCTGGCCGCGGCCGGGGACCTGGTCAAGGGCAAGGCGGCCGGGCTGCCGGTGGCGGTGGTGCGGGGGCTGGCCCACGTACTGGGCGAGGAGTCCTCGGCGCGGGACCTTGTCCGCTCGCCGGCCGACGACATGTTCCGGCTGGGCACCTCGGAGGCGGTACGGGAGGCCGTGGCGCAGCGGCGTACGGTGCGGGCCTTCACGGCGGAGCCGGTGGACCCGGGCGCGGTGCGGCGCGCGGTGGCGGCGGCGGTGACCGCCCCGGCTCCGCACCACACCACGCCGTGGCGGTTCGTCCTGCTGGAGTCTGCGTCGGCGCGGCTGGAACTGCTGGACGCGATGCGGGACGCGTGGGTCGACGACCTGCGGCGGGACGGCAAGTCGGAGGAGTCCATCGCGAAGCGGGTCCGCCGCGGGGACGTTCTGCGGGCCGCCCCGTACCTCGTCGTCCCCTGCCTGGTGATGGACGGCGCGCACGACTACGGGCACGCGCGGCGGGACACGGCGGAGCGGGAGATGTTCGTGGTCGCGATGGGCGCGGGCGTGCAGAACTTCCTGGTCGCGCTGGCCGGGGAGCGGCTGGGGTCGGCGTGGGTGTCGTCGACGATGTTCTGCCGGGACGTGGTGCGCAAGGTACTGGGCCTGCCGGAGGACTGGGACCCGATGGGAGCGGTCGCGGTGGGCCACCCGGCCGAGCCCCCGCGGGAGCGGGCGGGACGAGCGGCGGAGGACTTCATCGAGGTCCGGTAGGTCCGGTAGGTCCGGTGGGTCCGGTAGGTCCGGTAGGTCCGGTGCGTCCGGTAGGTCCGGTGGGTCCGGTGCGTCCGGTAGGTCCGGTGGGTCCGGTAGCCCGCCACGGGGGCTGAGCCCGTCAGAGGCGGGCGATGTCGGTGCGGGGCATGCGGGGGGTGCGGCGGGGTGGGGCGTGGCCGGCCAGGAGGATGAGGCGGGCGGCTCGGTGGCGTTGGCCCGCGTACGGGGCCAGGAGCTCCAGCATGGCGGCGTCGTCCGTGTCGCGTTCGCCGATGAGGGCGTAGCCGACGATGCCGGGGAGGTGGAGGTCGCCGGTGGTGACGGCGTCGGGGGCGCCGTTGCTGCGCTGGAGGGTCTCGGCCGAGGTCCAGGGGCCGATGCCGGGGATGGCCTCCAGGCGGGCGGTGGCCTGTGGGAGGTCCATGGCCGCGGCCTCCTCGACGCGGTGGGCGACCCGGGCGGCGCGGACGATGGTGGCGGAGCGCTTGGAGTCGACCCCGGCCTTGTGCCAGCCCCAGGACGGGATCAGGGCCCAGGCGCGGGCGGTGGGGGCGACGTAGAGCTCCTGCGGGCCGGGCGCGGGCTCGCCGTACTGGCGGACGAGGCGGCGCCAGGAACGATAGGCCTCGTCGCTGGTGACCTTCTGCTCCAGGATGGTCGGGATCAGCGACTCAAGTACGAGTCCGGTCCTGGTCAGCCGCAGGCCGGGGCGGCGGCGATGGCTGGCGTGCACGAGCCGGTGGCGTGGGACGAAGACGGTGGGGTCGTCGTCGGCGCCGAGCAGGGACGGGAGTTGGCCGAGCATCCAGTCGGCGCCCGGTCCCCAGGCCTCGGCATGGATCGCCTCGCCGGGTGAGGGCTGGGTGACGCGGAGGGTGGCGGGGCCCTGGGGGGTTTGGCTGGCGCGCCAGACCGAGCCGTCGGGGGTGGTGCGGAAGGTGGGGTCGGCGGGGCCGCGTCGGAGAGGGCCGAGGGTGAGACCGAGGTCGACGGGGCCGTCGGGGGTCCAGACGCGGGGCTTTGCCGGGGCTCCGGGTGGGGCGGGGGTGCCGGCGGCGGCTTGGCCCTGGGGCACGGTGGTGCGGCCGCCGCGGACTGCGGTGCGGGTGAGGGGGTCGAAGCGGCCGGCCATGCCCTTGAGCGTAGCCCGGCGGGGGCGGGGGNNCGCGCCTCACGCGCCGGCGGGGCTGGACCGGCCGCTGGGCTCCGCCCCTGGCCCCTCTCGCGGCTCCCTGCCGGGGGGTCCCTCTTCGCCTCGATACCGGCCAGCTCCAGCTGCGGGTTCCGGTGCCCGGGGCGGTGCCGGATGTGCCTGCGGCACAGGGTCGCCGCTGCGCGGGGCCTTCTCCCCGCCCCGCCCTTCCTCCGTTCCCCGGGCTCCGCCCGGACCCGCGCCTCAAACGCCGGCGGGGCTGAAAGACCCTGGGGCTCCGCCCCAGACCCCGCGCCTCAAACGCCGGCGGGGCTGGATTTCTCAGCCTCGCCGGCGTTTGAGGCGCGGGGGGCCGGGGGCTGGCCCCCGGCAGCGGCGCCGCAGGCGGGCGGGGTCGGTGTACCGCCGGGGGCTAGCGGCCCTGGAGTTTGGCTGAGGTTGTTCGGGTGGAGGGGAGTTGGCTGTAGAGGAGTTTGCCGGGGCATTCCGTGGCGAAGCCGTCCCGGTGGCCTGAGATGACGTTCATCGAGACGGCCTGGCCCTTGGGGTAGAGGTTGCCGCCGCCCGAGGTGAGGGTGGTCTTCGCGCGCGGGTCCCGTCCGAACAGGCCGAGCTTCCACGCCGTGAGCTGGGCGACCGCCTGCACCGCGACGTTCGGCGGGGTCGTCGTGGAGTACGTGCCGAGCACGGCGATGCCCATGCTGTTCGTGTTGAACCCCATGGTGTGCGCGCCGAGCACCGCGTTCACGACGCCGCCCGCGCGGCCCTCGTAGATCGTTCCGCACTTGTCGACGGCGAAGTTGTAGCCGAGGTCGCGCCAGCCCATGCTGATCACGTGGTACCGGTACAGGCTGCGGAGCACCGCCGGGGCGTCCGTGCAGGCGTAGTTGTTGCCGGAGGCGCTGTGGTGGACGAAGGCCGCCTTGACCGTGCTCGTGTAGACGAAGCCCTTCTCGCGCAGGGTCTCGTCCGCACCCCACCCCTTGCGGGTGACGATTCCCGGGCGCGGGCCGATGAACGGGCGCGCGGCCGCGCTGAGCGTGCCGTCGCTCGCGGCGATCGCGTCGGCGGTCGTGTCGGCCTTGTTGAGCGGCGCGATCTCGTTCGCGCCCAGCGGGGCGAGCGGGACGTTGGCGGAGGAGGACTCCGTCATCTCCATCGTCATGCCCGGGACTGTCGTCGGCGTGCCCTTGCCGTTGCCGGCCGGCTTCCGCGCCGGGGCGCCTGCTGGGTCGTCGCCCTTCGGGGCACCTGTTGGGGCGCCCGCCGGGTCGTCCTTCCGGGCGCCCGCCGGGGCGCCCGCCGGGTCGTCCTTCCGGGCGCCCGCCGGGGCGCCCGCCGGGTCGTCCTTCCGGGCGCCCGCCGGGGCGCCCGCCGGGTCGTCCTTCCGGGCACCTGCCGGGGCGCCTGCCGGGTCGTCCTTCCGGGCACCTGCCGGGGCGCCTGCCGGGTCGTCCTTCCGGGCGCCCGCCGGGTCGTCCTTCGGAGCGCCTGGCGGGTCGTTCTTCGGAGCGCCCGTTGAGGCGTCCGTCGGGGTGCCCGGCGAGGCGCCCGTCGAGCTGCCCGGCGAGGCATCCGCCGAGGTGCCGTTCTTGGCGTCCGCCGCCGCCGGCGCGGGCGCCGCGCCCGGGTCGACCAGTTCGATGCGCATACCCGACGGGAGGTGGTTCACCGTACGGGTGCCGGATTCCGCCTGGACGCGGACCTCCACTCCGTCGGACGCGCCGACCCACAGCGGGGCGGTGCTGCCGCGGACCCGGCCGTTGCCGCGTTCCGCTGCGTCGGGGTCGGCGGCGTGCTCGCTGTTGTGGGTTTCGAGGTCCTGCCAGCCGGACCAGTTCTCCGTCCCCACGGCGCGGGTGCGGACCTGGACGCGGCCGATCAGCTGGGTGTCCACGTCGTCCCAGACGACGCCGACCAGCGAGAAGGTCTTGACGTCGCGCGCGGTCAGGCCCTGCGTCTCGGGCAGGCCGGGCGAGGCGCTCATGCCGGGGACGCCGGGGGTGCGCTCCGCCGACGGCCCCACGGGGACCAGCGGCAGCGACTGAGTGGACCCGCCGGGGGTCACGGGGGCGGCCGCGCTCGTGGACGGAGTGGCCAGGGCCGGAGTAGGGAGCGCGAGCGGCAGGGCCAGTGCTGCAGCCGTCGCGACGCCGATCGAGGAAACAAGGAATCCACGCATGAAAAGGATGTTGAGTACGCACACACCTGAGCGCCATTCGAAAACTGACGGTTTGTCGGAATTGGGGTCGACCTGCCTCGTCTGGACGGGGGAGGCCGTGCCCGCCGTACGGGGGACCGGGCCGCGTAACCTGTCCCGGGTGAACGCCACTGACCGCACCCCTGCCGACCTGCTGCGATCCGCGCTCGCCGCCGATCCGGGCCGCCCGCTCGTCACCTTCTACGACGACGCCACGGGCGAGCGCGTCGAATTGTCCGTCGCCACCTTCGCCAATTGGGTGGCCAAGACCGCCAATCTGCTCCAGGGAGACCTGGGCGCCGAGCCCGGCAACCGGCTCGCGCTGCTGCTCCCCGCGCACTGGCAGAGCGCCGTCTGGCTGCTCGCCTGCGCCTCGGTCGGGGTCGTCGCCGAGGTGGGCGGGGACCCCGCCGACGCCGACCTGGTGGTGAGCGGGCCCGGCACCCTGGAGGAGGCCTCGGCCTGTTCCGGCGAACGGGTCGCGCTCGCGCTGCGGCCGCTGGGCGGACGGTTCCCGCAGCCGCCCGCCGGGTTCGCGGACTATGCGGTGGAGGTGCCGGGGCAGGGCGACCGGTTCGCCCCCTTCGCGCCCGTGGATCCGCACGGCCCCGGGCTGGTGGTCGGGGGCGAGGAGCTCTCGTACGTACGGATCACCGAGCGCGCCCGCGAGGACGCGCTGAAGCTCGGCCTCGGCGAGGGCTCGCGGGTGCTGTCCGGGCTCGGCTACGACACCTGGGACGGGCTCTCGGCCGGGCTGTTCGCGGCCCTGGCCACGGGCGGCTCCGTCGTGCTGTGCCGGAACCTGGACCGGCTCTCCGCGGACGGCCTGGCGCAGCGGATCGAGAGCGAGCGCGTCACCCACACCGTGTAACCCGCCCGTCACCCATACCGCTCAACGGCAACAACAGGCGATTTGTCACCCACATGGCCCTAGCCAGGGGCCTGCCCCCGGGCCGCTTCGGCATCCCGGGGGCAGGATCGGCACCAGGCCCGTGCCCACCCGTACGGCGCGCACCTGCACAGCCCAGCGCGGAGCGGCGAGGGGACGGAACGCGAGTGAAGGACAGCGCAGGCATACCGGGCGGCACCCAAGCGGCCGGAGGCACCTCGAAGCCCCCGCGAAACCGCCGGCGCCGCCTCCTGCGCTGGATCGGGCTCGGGCTGGTCCTGCTGGTCCTCGCCGGGGTGGCCGGCGGCTGGTGGGTCTACAACAAGCTCGACGGGAACATCACCGAGGACGCCTCGGCGGAGGCCGAGCTGCGGCGCTACGAGCGGGAGCGCCCGACGCGCCTCGGCGACGGCGCCCAGAACATCCTGCTGATCGGCTCGGACTCGCGCTCCGGCACGGAGAACGCGAAGTACGGACGGGACGGCGGCACCCAGCGCTCGGACACCACGATCCTGCTGCACCTGCCGGCGGACCGCAGGAGTGCGACGGCGGTGTCCATACCCAGGGACCTGATGGCGGAGATCCCGAGCTGCCTCCAGCCGGACGGCAGCCGCACCACCGAGCAGTTCGGGCAGTTCAACTGGGCGTTCCAGTGGGGTGGGGCCGCCTGCACGATCCGGACGGCGGAGCGGCTCAGCGGGATCCGGATCGACCACCACGTGGTGGTGGACTTCGGCGGGTTCAAGAAGATGGTCGACGCGATCGGCGGGGTGGAGGTCTGCCTCAAGCAGCCGATGGACGACCCCGAGGCCAGGCTGAAGCTGCCCGCCGGGCGCCAGACCCTCCAGGGTGAGCAGGCCCTCGGCTTCGTCCGCGCCCGCTACAGCCTGGGCAACGGCAGCGACACCGAACGGATGGAGCGCCAGCAGCAGTTCCTCGGCTCGCTGGTGAAGAAGGTGCAGAGCAACGGCGTACTGCTGAATCCGGGGCGGCTGTATCCGCTGCTGGACGCGGCGACTTCCTCGGTGACCACGGACCCGGGGCTGGCCTCGCTGCGGGGCCTGTACGAACTCGTTCGGGGCGTACGGGACATACCGACCGACCAGATCAAGTTCCTGACCGTGCCCCGCCGCCCGTACACCGTGAACCCGAACCGGGACGAACTGCTGGAGCCGGACGCGGCCCTGCTGTTCGAGCAGCTGCGGATGGACAAGCCGGTGAGCGTGGCCCCCGCCGCACCCGAGAGCCCGCCCGCGGGGACCGGCGCGAGCCCCGCACCCGTCCCCACCTTCACGGGAACCACGGCGGGCTTCCCCGGTTGCCGGTAAAGGCAATCCCAAAAGCCGGTGCCCGAACCGACCTGGTTGGGGCGTTTACCCCGTAATAAGGGGAGTGGAATTTGTCACCAGCATGGTTTGCAGCTGACCTGGCCGGATAAGGTGAGCGATCCGGTGCCCAGACCAGCACAGAGGCCGTGCACCAGCAGCCGGATCGTTGACCGAGCGCCTGGGGGAGGCGCGTCGTGAGGCACCGACGGAGGATTCGAGCAACCGTGGATGCGCAAAGCCGTGGACGGGCCGACGAGATCGACCCCGCAGACCAGTGGGTCCTCAATCCCCGCACCGGCAACTACGAACTGCGACTGGACAGCTCCGCTGCGCAGCAGCAGCCGTCCGTCGGCGCCCCCCGCAGAGCCCCCCAGGCTCCCAAGGCACCCGAGGCACCCGAGCCCTCGCCCGTCGTGCCCAAGCCGCGCCGCGGCGACGGCCCGCCCGGTGGCCGGCGCGGAGGCCGCTCCCGCAGGGGCGGAGGCGGCGGCAGGGGCAGGAAGGCGCTGGTCATCACCGGCGGGACGCTGGCGTTCCTGCTGGTCGCCGGTTCGGTGGCGGGGTACTTGTACTACGACCACCTGAACAGCAACCTCAACGTCATCGACACCGGAACCGCGGGCAGCGGCGGCTTCAAGAAGGACCAGGCCGTCAACATCCTGGTCATCGGCACCGACAAGCGCAGCGGCGCCGGCAACGAGGGCTACGGGGACGCGAACAGCGTCGGCCACGCCGACACCACGATCCTGTTCCACGTGGCCAAGGACCGCAGCAACGCCACCGCGCTGTCGATCCCGCGCGACCTGATCACCAACATCCCGGCCTGCCCCACGAAGCAGCCCGACGGCTCGACGAAGGAGATCCCCGCAACAAAGGGGACCCGCTTCAACAACAGCCTCGGGCAGGAGGGCCGCGACCCGGGCTGCACGATGCGCACGGTCAAGGAGCTCACCGGGGTCACCGTCGACCACTTCATGATGGCCGACTTCAACGCCGTCAAGACGCTCAGCACGGCGGTCGGCGGCGTGCCGATCTGCCTGGCGAAGGCCGTCGACGACGAAGAGGGCTCCCACCTGAAGCTGCCCGCCGGCGAGCACCGGCTCCAGGGTGAGGAAGCCCTGGCGTTCGTCCGCACCCGGCATGCCTTCGGCAACCAGAGCGACCTCGACCGCATCAAGATCCAGCAGCAGTTCCTCAGCTCGATGATGCGCGAGATGAAGTCGAAGAAGACTCTGACCAGTCCGAAGAAGTTCCTGTCCCTCGCGGAGGCGGCCACCAAGTCGCTGAGCGTGGACTCGGGCATAGGGTCCATCGACCGGCTCACCGATCTGGCGAGCGAGTTGAAGGACATAGATCTCAAGAACATCACCTTCACCACGCTCCCGGTGATCGACAATCCGGCGGAGAAGGTCAAGGCCACCGTGGTCGTCAATCCCGCCCAGGCCGATCCGCTGCTGCAGATGATCCGGGGGGACGTCTCGCTCACGGAGGTCGAGAAGAAGGAGAAGGCCGCGAAGGAGGCGGCCGACGCGCAGGAGAAGAGCAAGCAGGAAGCGCTGCTCCAGGGCGACCGCGCGCAGGCCAGGGACGTCCGGGTGGACATCTACAACGGCGGCGGCCCCGCGGGTTCCGCCTCCACCACCCTGACCTGGCTGCAGAACAGCAAGGGCGTCTCCAGGGCGAGCAACCTGGGCAACGCGCCGGCCAAGGCCGACGCCACGCAGCTGGAATACGCCCCCAACCAGGCCGGCCAGGCCCGGGCGCTGGCGGACATGATGGGGCTGCCGGCCTCGGCTCTGAAGATCGGCTCGGCGGACGCCGCACCGAGGACTCCGATGAAGCTGACACTCGGCGCGGACTTCAAGGGGGCGGGGGTCTCGCTGACGGCGCCGCAGCAGGCACCGGAGGACATCCAGCGGGTCGAGGCGGACAAGGCGATCTGCGCCAAGTGACCGTCGGTTGACGGACCACCGCCGTCGTTGACGGAGCATCGCCGGCGAAACCGGCACCATACCGACCAATCAGTATCTTGAGGGGGGACGCGTGAGGCACAGCAGCGTGCGGGGGGAGGGGGCGCCCGATCAGGCCACCGGCGGTATATCCGGCGGCGGTTCGGGGGCGCCCGGCGCGGTGCCCTCACCACGGGACGGCACGGGCGGTACGGGCGGTACGGGCGGTACGGGCACCTCCCGGCGCGGCCCGGGCGGCCCGGGCGGCCGCGGGCGTACGCCCCGGCGGCGCCGGCGGCGCGTGCTGCTCTGGACGGCGTCCGTCCTGGCGTTCCTCATACTCGGGACATCGGCGGCCGGTTACCTCTACTACCGCTACCTCAACGGCAGCATCCAGACGGACGCCCTGAACCTGGGCGACACCAAACTGGGCGGGTCCAAGCCCAACGCCTTCGGGCAGACCCCGCTGAACATCCTGCTCATCGGCTCGGACGCCCGCGACGACGCGGCGAACCAGGCCCTGGGCGGGGCCAAGAACACCTTCAACGGCCCGCCCCTCGCGGACGTGCAGATGCTGCTGCACCTGTCCGCCGACCGCAGCAACATGTCCGTGGTGTCGATGCCGCGCGACACCTTGCTGATGATGCCCAAGTGCACCGAGCCGGGACCCAACGGCAAGGTGCACCCGGCCAGCAGGGGGCTCGTGCAGACCAACGAGTCCCTCAGCCGGGGCGGCCCGGGCTGCACGGTCGCGGCCTGGACCGAGCTGACCCGCATACCCATCGACCACTTCATGATGATCGACTTCAAGGGCGTGGTGTCGATGGCGGACGCCATCGGCGGCGTCCCGGTCTGCGTCCAGCAGAACGTCCACTCGCGCACCAAGGAGGGCAAGGGCTCCGGCCTGAAGCTGCCCAAGGGCGAGAACATCATCCAGGGCGAGCAGGCCCTCCAGTGGCTGCGCACCCGCTACGGCTTCGAGGACGGCACCGACCTCGGCCGCACCCACGCCCAGCACATGTACATGAACGCCATGGCCCGCGAGTTCCGCAAGAACGCCAAGCTCACCAACCCGGTGAAGCTCAACAGCCTGGCGCAGGCGGCGATCAGCGCCATGGTGGTGGACACCGGCCTCAATAAGATCGACAAGCTGTACGACCTCAGCGTGGAGCTCAAGAAGGTCCCCACCGGGCGGATCACGATGACCACCATGCCCTGGATCTACAGCCCGACGGACGACGCCCGCGTCGAGCCCAAGCCGGGTGAGGCCGAGGACCTGTTCCGGATGGTCCGTGAGGACATCCCGCTCGACGGCAAGGGCCCCGCGCAGCCCGCGGCCGCCGCCTCGGCTCCGGCCGCCTCCGGCTCCCCCGCCGCGAGCGCCGGCCCCGCCGATCCCACGGCACCGGCCGCGAGCGCCGGCCCCGCCGCGCCGCCGGCGCAGATCCGGGTCGGGGTCCGCAACGCCACGGGCGGCAAGGACGGCGCCGAGGCCAAGGCGAAGGGCCGGGCGACCGAGGTCGCCGGGCTGCTGGCCGGCAAGGGCTTCACCAGGGCCGCCGCCGACAACCAGGCCGCCGGCGAGGACACCACGGTGATCCGCTACGCGAAGCCCGACCAGGCCGGTGACGCGGCCGCCGTGGCCGCCGCCCTGGGCCTGCCGGCCGACTCGGTTGAGAAGAGCGATTCCGTCTCCGGGATCACCCTGTTCGTGGGCAAGGACTGGCGGACCGGCAACGCGCCGACCCCGCCGCCGCCGGCCCCCACCAAGGCCCCCGACTCGGCCCGCCCGCTCAACGGTGACGACGACCAGGCCTGCATGGAGATCCAGCCGGGCTTCACCTGGTAGCGGCCGTACATCCGACGAAGGGGCCCGGCGGATTCGATTCCGATCCGCCGGGCCCCTTCGTCGTACGGGAACGCGCCCCTACCGGCCCTGGCCGGCCGGCGCCGCGTCGGCGCGCACCGACGGGCGGCGGCTCGCGATGACCTTGTCGGCCAGCGCGCGCGGGCTGGTCAGGAAGCCGAAGCCCCAGCACATGTGCATGGTGGCGAGGGCCACCGGGATCTGCGCCCGGGCCTTGAGCGAGAGGCCCTTGCCGGCCGGGACGGACCCGGCAGTGATCGCCGCGAGGTAGCCCGCCGGGACGACGAAGGCCCACGGAGTGAGCGCCGCGCCGGCCACCACACCGGCCGCGATCGCGCAGACGGCGGCCGGCGGGGCCAGGTAGCGCAGGTTGATGGAGCCCGAGTGGTAGCGGGCCACCACGTGCCGCCAGCGGCCGTAGTCCTTGTACTGCTTGGCCAGCGCCCGGACGGAGGGCCGCGGGCGGTACTGGACCTTCAGCTCGGGCGAGAACCAGATGAGCCCGCCGGCCTCGCGGATGCGGAAGTTCAGCTCCCAGTCCTGGGCGCGGATGAACTCCTCGTTGTAGCCGCCCTGCTGTTCCAGCGCCTCGCGGCGGAAGACGCCCAGGTACACGGTCTCGGCCGGGCCGGCCTGGCCGCCGGTGTGGAAGGCGGCGTTGCCGACGCCGATCTTCGACGTCATCGCAGCGGCGACGGCGTCCTCCCAGGCGTTCTCGCCCTCGGCGTGCATGATGCCGCCGACGTTCTGCGCGCCGGTCTCCTCCAGGAGGCGGACAGCGGTGGCGATGTAGTTCGGCGAAAGCATGCCGTGGCCGTCGACGCGTACCACGATCGGGTGGCGCGAGGCCTTGATGGCCGCGTTGAGGGCGGCCGGGGTGCGTCCGGTGGGGTTCGGGACGGTGTGGACGCGGGGGTCTTCGCGTACGAGCTCGGCGGCGATCTCGTCGGTGCGGTCCGTGGACGGCCCGAGCGCGATCACCACCTCCATCTCGCCTGCGTACTCCTGTCCGAGGATGTGCCGGACGGAGTCGCGCAGGTGGCGCTCCTCATTGAGCACCGGCATGATCACCGAGACTGCGGGCTGCTGGGCGGGCATGTCGTCCTTCGAGGTCGGGTACCGGTGTCACGTTACCGCGTACGGGGGAAATGGGTGCGCGCCGGACGAGCGGTACGGACAGAGGCTGATCGTATGGGCCTACTGTTCTGACAATCCGATCTAACGACTCTGTTTGCCTCTGCTTGTCGTTGTTGTCGTTGTTGTCGTTGCTCGTAGCCGTTCATCGCTGGCTTTGCCCCTGCTGATCCCGCGGAGGTGTCCGCCGTGCCCCAGCCGCACCGTCCCACCCGTCCCGCCAGGCCACCTCAGCCGCAGCGTGCGCGGCGGAGCGGCGGTCCGGCCCGGCGCCGGGTCGACAAGCCCCGGTGGGGGGTTCGGATCGCGGCCGGGGTGTCGGTGGTCGTGCTGGGCTCGGGAGCCATCGGGCACGCCGTGATGACCGGGCTGGACACCGGGATCGAGCGGGTAGACCCGTTCAAGGACATGAAGAACCGCCCGCCGGCCGGGCACGGGGTGAACTTCCTGCTCGTAGGCACCGACGGGCGGGAGAAGATCAGCCCGGACGAGAAGCGCGAGTACCGGCTGGGCGGGGCGCCCTGCCACTGCACCGACACGATCATGCTGGTGCACATCTCGGCGGACAAGGAGCGGGCCAGCGTGGTCAGCCTGCCCCGGGACAGCTACGCCGAGGTGCCCGCGCACCGGGACCTGGTGACGGGGAAGGCGCACAAGGCGCACCCGGTGAAACTCAACGCGGCGTACGCGGAGGGCGGGCCCGGGCTGACCGTGCGCACGGTCGAGAGCATGACCCGGGTGAAGATCGACCACTACCTGGAGGTCGACTTCACCAGCTTCATGAAGACCGTGGACGCGGTGGGCGGCGTGGACATCTGCACCGCCAAGACCATGCGCGACACCCACACCGGCTTG
This sequence comes from Streptomyces sp. ISL-87, assembly GCF_018614095.1. Classification (GTDB taxonomy): domain Bacteria; phylum Actinomycetota; class Actinomycetes; order Streptomycetales; family Streptomycetaceae; genus Streptomyces. The sequence continues at coordinate 32,833 of NZ_JAGGOY010000106.1, forward strand.
GAGCTGCTGCCGGGCACGCACCGGCTCACCGGCGGCCAGGCCCTGCAGTACGTGCGCTCGCGCCATGTGGACGGGGCCGCGGACCTCGGCAGGATGCAGCGCCAGCAGCGGTTCATGGCCGCCCTGATCGAACAGGCGACCGGCAGCGGGGTGCTGCTGAACCCGGTGAAGTTCAAACAGGTCAGCTCCACGCTGCTGGGCTCGGTGCGGGCCGACCGGGGCTTCGGCTCGGAGCAGATGCTGGCGCTGGGCCAGGCCATGCGGGACTTCAGCCCCTCGTCCTCCGAGTTCGCCTCGGTCCCCGTCGGCAACCCCTCGTACAAGGTCAAGGGCACCGGCTCGACGGTGAAGTGGGACGAGCCGAAGGCCGCGAAGCTCTTCGAATCGCTCCGGGACGACCGGCCGCTGGCGCCCGCCCGGCCGGGGCGGGCCGCCGCCCGTCCCGCGGCGGTGCCCGTGGACGTGGCCCCGCAGCAGATCCGGGTCCAGGTGGAGAACGGGACCCGGATCGACGGGCTGGGCGGCCGGGTGGACGCGGCGCTGCGCGACACCGGCTTCGACACCACCCGGGCCCCGGGGAACGGCGCCAGCCGCGAGGTCAAGCGCACGGTGGTCGCGTACGACCCGCGGTGGGACCGCTCCGCGCGGACGGTGTCGACCGCGCTGCCGGGCAGTGAGCCGCGGGCGGTGGCGGGCCAGGGGCGGACGGTGCTGGTGATCGCGGGCGCGGACTACAGGAAGGTGGTCCCGGTACGGGCCGAGGACCCGTACCAGGGCGAATTCGGTGTGGTCACGGGCGATCAGGTGGTCTGCGGCAAATAGCGCGGGCCGCCGTCGGTCGCCTCGGCCGCCGGGCCGCCCCGGCCGCCCCCTGTCGCCCCCGGCCGCCCCCGGCCGCCCCGGCCGCCCCGGCCGCCCCGGCCGCCCCGGCCGCCTCGGCCGCCCCGGCAGTCTCAGTCGTCGAGCCCCTCGGCCGAGCGGCGCTCGCGCAGCTCCTTGATCGCCTGGCGCCGGGCGAGGCGGTGGGTGCGGCGGATCTGCGCCTCCTGGTAGCGGCGCTTGTCCTGCTCGGTCTCGGGGAGGACGGGCGGGACGGTGCGCGGCTTGCCCTCGGCGTCGACCGCCGTGAAGACGAGGTAGGCGCTGCCGACCTGGGTGGGCGGGGTGGACTCGTTCCACCGCTCCGCGAGCACGCGTACGCCGATCTCCATCGAGGAGCGGCCGGTCCAGTTGCACTGCGCGCGCACGTGGACCAGGTCCCCGACCCGGACCGGGGCGAGGAAGGCCATCTCGTCCATGGACGCGGTGACCGCCGGACCGCCCGAGTGGCGGCCGGCCACGGCACCGGCCGCGTCGTCCACCAGTTTCATGATCACGCCGCCGTGCACCGTGCCGAGGAGGTTGGTGTCGTTCGCGGTCATGATGTGGCTGAGGGTGGTCCGGGCAGCCGATGTCGGCTTGCCGGGAAGATCGCCCGGTATCTCTGTCATACAGCCACCTTAGAGGCGTCCGCGATGCATCAGCTCTGCAACAGCACCGGTACGAACCTCCCCCCGGGCTGTCGGACGACACGCCCGGCCAGGCATCCTTGGGCGCATGAATGACTGGCCAGAAGGGTGGACCGGCGACCGAGACGACCGCGGCCGCCGCGATGACGGGTACGGACGCGGCAGCGCCCAGGCACAGCCGGAGGGCGCGCAGCGGATGCGGCACGTCCAGCGGCAGCGGCCTCCGCAGCCCCCGAGCCACCCGGCGGGACCGGCGGCGCCGCCCGCCCGGCGTCCCGGCGTACCGCCGCAGCAGGCGCAGAGCCCGGACGGGTACGGCGGCTACGACAGCGGATACAACACCGGCCAGGTCTACGGGTCCCCCGCAGGCGCTCCGCCGGCCGGACCGGGAGGCCCCGGCGGCCCCGGTGGTCCCGGCGGCCCGGGCCGCCCGGCGCGGGCGCCCGGCCCGGCCCCGGACTGGCGCAGGCGGATCAAGATCGGCTCCATCGTGCTGGTCTCCGCGCTGCTGGTCACCACCGTCGGCACCTACTTCTGGGCCGACTCCAAGGTGCGCCGCGAGGTCGACCTGTCCAAGGTCATCGAGCGCCCCAAGGAAGGCGACTGCACGACGTACCTCATCGTCGGCTCCGACAGCCGCGAGGGCATGTCCGCCGAGGAGAAGAAGAAGCTCCACACGGGCTCGGCCGAGGGCAAGCGGACCGACTCGATGATGATCCTGGCGGCCTGCTCCAGCGGGAACACGATGGTGTCGCTGCCCCGCGACTCGGACGTGGAGATCCCCTCCTTCGTCGGCTCCGAGTCCGGGAAGAAGTTCCCGGGCAAGGGCAAGCGGACGAAGCTGAACGCCGCGTACGCGGAGGACGGCCCGGAGCTGCTGGTGCGCACGGTGGAGTTCAACACCGGCCTGCGCATCGACCACTACGCGGAGATCGGCTTCGCGGGTTTCGCGGGCATCGTGGACGCGCTCGGCGGCGTCGACATGAACATCGAGAAGGGCTTCAAGGACGAGAAGTCGGGCGCCGACTTCAAGGCCGGCGAGCAGACCCTCAACGGCGAGCAGGCGCTGGCCTTCGTACGCACCCGGTACGCCTTCGCCGAATCGGACCTCCAGCGGACGAAGAACCAGCAGAAGTTCCTGTCCACGCTGGCCAGTCAGGCGGCCACGCCGAGCACGATCCTCAACCCGTTCAAGCTGTACCCGGTACTGGGCGCGGGCCTGGACACGCTGATCGTGGACAAGGACATGTCCCTGTGGGACCTGGGCGACATGTTCTTCGCGATGAAGGGCATCAGCGGCGGCGAGGGCGTGTCGATGAACATGCCGATCTCGGGCGAGCGCGGCGGCAACCTGATCTGGGACAAGGCGAAGGTCCAGCAGCTGGTGAAGCAGATCCAGAACGACGAGAAGGTCACGGTCACCTCCAACCGCTGACGGACAGCCGGCCCAGGAGTGGGCCGAAGGCATAGACCTTCGGGGTGAGTTGGCCCACTCCCCACGGAGGCCGGTGGACAGCGGGCGGGGCTGTCGTAAGACTGTTGCGCTGCAAGCGCCTGGTGGGGAGCCCGGGGTTGGCCGCCCCGCGGGTGCGTCCGGGCATCCGGGCAGGCGTCCGACCTGCCCATGGAGCGTTCATGTCCTTGCACCCGTTCCCGCGTGTCGTCAACGCCCCACGGCGGGAGGGTGAGCGGGCGGCGCAGCAGCCGGTGGCGGTTCCCGGGGGCGTGCTGCCGCGGTTGCGCGTCCTGGACGGGCTGCGGATCGCCGCGGCCGTGGCGGTGCTGCTCCACCACTACACGCGCGAGCAGCTCTGGGGGCGCGAGGCGTTCGGCTGGCTGACCGTGGCCGGGCGCTACAGCTGGATCGGCGTCGAGCTGTTCTTCATGATCAGCGGCTTTGTCATCTGCATGTCCGCCTGGGGCCGGCCGCTCGGGGCGTACCTGCGCGGCCGGGTGGTCCGGCTGGCGCCCGCGTACTGGTTCTGCGTCCTGCTGACGATGGCCGTCCTGCTGGCCGCCGGGAAGCCGTTCGGCGGCGCCGGGCCGGGGCTGAGCCAGGTCGTCACCAACCTGACGATGCTCCAGACCCCGCTCAAGAGCACCTCGCTGGACGCCTCGTACTGGACGCTCTGGTCCGAGGTGCGGTTCTACCTGATCTTCGCCGTCGTCGCCTGGACGGGCCTGACGTACCGCAAGGTCCTCAACTTCTGCTGGATCTGGACGGTCGCCTCGCTGCTGGCGCCCACTTCGGGGCTGCCACTGCTGGAGAACCTCGCGAACCCGGTCTACTCACCGCTGTTCATCTCCGGCATCTGCTTCTACCTCATCCGCCGCGAGGGCCCCCGGGTGGGGGAGCCGTGGGTCCTGCTGGCGTTCTGCTGGATGCTGATGCAGCGCTGGCTCAACGACATCGTGCACTGGAACACCGTGGACGGCGACCGGCTGTCCTGGGAGATGTGCCTCGCCGTCGTGACCCTGTGCTACGCGGCGATGGCCGCCGTTGCCCTGGGGTGGCTGGACCGGATCGACTGGCGCTGGCTGCCGGTCGCCGGGGCGATGTCGTATCCGCTCTACCTGCTCCACCAGCAGATCGGCATCACCCTGCTCGCCCGGTGGAGCCACGACGTCGAGCCCTGGACGCTGCTGCTCTCGGCGACGGCCGTGATGCTGGTGGCCAGCTGGCTGATCCAGCGGTTCGTGGAACGGCCGGCCTGCGCACGGCTGCGCCGCGTGCTGGAGAAGCGGCCCGCGCGGCGTGGCGGAGGGGAACGGTCAGCGGTCCGAGGAGAAGCGGACCGAGCCTGACGGCAGCTCGGTCTCGCACCAGACCCGCACCCCGGCGCGGAGTTCGTTGTCGGCCCCCACGATGGCGCCGTCGCCGATGACCGCGCCGTCCAGCACCGTGCGCGAGCCCACCGAGGCACGGGCGCCGACCAGGCTGGAGCGCACCCGGGTGTCCGCGCCGATGATCGCGCCGTCCAGCACGATGGAGCCCTCTACGACCGCTCCCGCCTCGATACGGGCGCCGGCGCCGACCACGGTGCCGCCGGAGAGCTTCGCCCCGTCGGCCACGTTGGCCCCCGGAAGGACCAGGGCCTCGCCGCGGGGGCCCGGTACGGCCGGGGAGGACACGACGCCGCGTACGAGATCGGCGGAGGCCTGGACGAAGGACTCGGGCTTGCCGAGGTCCAGCCAGTACGTGTCCTCGGTGACGCCGTGCAGCAGGGCGCCCGAGGCCAGCAGGCCGGGGAAGGTCTCGCGTTCGACGGAGACGGGGCGCTCGGCCGGAATGGAGTCGATCACGCTGCGGCGGAAGACGTAGCAGCCGGCGTTGATCTGGTCGGTGATGATCTCCTCGGGCGTCTGCGGCTTCTCGGTGAAGGCCAGCACCCGCCCGTCGGGGTCGGTGGGGACCAGGCCGAAGGCGCGCGGGTCCTCGACCCGCACCAGGTGCAGGGAGACGTCGGCGTCGGCCACCCGGTGGGACTCGACCAGGCCGGCGATGTCCAGGCCGGTGAGGATGTCCCCGTTGAAGACCAGGACGGGGTCGTCCGGGCCGCCGGTCAGCCGCTGGGCGGCGTTGCGGATGGCGCCGCCGGTGCCCAGGGGCTCGTCCTCGACGACGTACTCAAGGGTGATGCCGAAGGCGGTTCCGTCCCCGAAGTAGGGCTCGAAGACCTCGGCGAGGTAGCACGTGGCCATCACGATGTGCGTGACACCGGCGGCAGCGGCCCTGGCTATCTGGTGGGCGAGGAACGGAACACCGGCCGCCGGAACCATCGGCTTGGGGGTGTTGACCGTCACGGGGCGCAGGCGCGTTCCCTGTCCGCCGACCAGCAGGATCGCTTCCGTCATAGGTTTCCCCCCAAGCGGATCGGTCGTAAGGAGCCCCAAACTTAGCCCATCGTGAGCACGGCAGAGGCCGGAGGCGACTTCCTGGAGCCGCTTCCGGCCTCGGGCCGTACTGAGGGATCGTCAGAGCAGTTCAGGCCAAAGGGCTACGGCAGGTTGCGCGCCATGACGATCCGCTGCACCTGGTTCGTGCCTTCATAAATCTGCGTGATCTTGGCGTCGCGCATCATGCGCTCCACCGGGTAGTCACGGGTGTAGCCGTAGCCGCCGAGCAGCTGGACGGCGTCCGTGGTGACCTCCATGGCGACGTCGGACGCGAAGCACTTGGCCGCGGCGCCGAAGAAGGTGAGGTCTTCCTTGTCGCCTCCGGCGGAGACGCGCTCCGACTTGGCGGCGGCCGCGTACGTCAGCTGGCGGGCGGCCTCGATCTTCATGGCCATGTCCGCGAGCATGAACTGCACGCCCTGGAAGTCGCCGATCGGCTTGCCGAACTGCTTGCGCTCCTGGACGTAGCCCTTGGCGTAGTCCAGGGCGCCCTGCGCGATGCCGAGGGCCTGGGCCGCGATGGTGATGCGGGTGTGGTCCAGGGTCTTCATGGCGGTGGCGAAGCCGGTGCCCTCGGCGCCGATCATGCGGTCGGCGGGGATCCGCACGTTGTCGAGGTAGACCTCGCGGGTCGGGGAGCCCTTGATGCCGAGCTTCTTCTCGGGCGCACCGAAGGAGACGCCTTCGTCCGACTTCTCGACGACGAAGGCGGAGATGCCCTTGGAGCGCTTCTCCGGGTCGGTGACGGCCATGACCGTGTAGTACTCGGAGACGCCCGCGTTGGTGATCCAGCGCTTGACGCCGTTGAGCACCCAGAAGTCCCCGTCGCGCACGGCGCGGGTCTTCATGCCGGCGGCGTCGGAGCCCGCGTCGGGCTCGGAGAGGGCGTACGAGAACATCGCGTCGCCCTTGGCCAGCGGGCCGAGGTACTTGGCCTTGAGCTCCTCGGAGCCCGAGAGGATCACCGGGAGCGAGCCGAGCTTGTTCACGGCCGGGATCAGGGAGGAGGAGGCGCAGACGCGGGCCACCTCCTCGATCACGATCACGGTGGCGAGGGCGTCGGCGCCCGCGCCGCCGTAGGTCTCGGGAACGTGCACGGCGTGCAGGTCGTTGGCGACCAGCGCGTCGAGGGCCTCCTGCGGGAAGCGGGATTCCTCGTCGACCGCGGCGGCGAACGGCAGGATCTTCGCCTCGGCGAGCGAGCGGACGGACTCGCGGAGCATGTCGTGCTCCTCGGCCGGGCGGTACAGGTCGAAGTCGGCAGAACCCGCCAAGATTTCTCACTCCCCAGGGTGATGCGTGCTGCGTGATGCTAACTACCGTTAAGTAACCCAAGCTTAGTGGCCGGGGTCCCGGCAGCGATATGTAACGCGTACGTGAGCTGCGTGACAGCTGGTCGCCGCCGCCGTCGCGGAGGCGATGATTCCCCGGGAGCGTCCCCCCTCGAACGGCCGACTATGCTCGGTGGCCGCAAACGCCCCGCCACCTCTGGAGCACGCATGGCCCTCAAGATCACCGTGATCGGCACCGGCTACCTCGGCGCGACGCACGCCGCGGCGATGGCGGAGCTGGGGTTCGAGGTGCTCGGGCTGGATGTGGTGCCGGAGAAGATCGAGATGCTCGCGGCGGGCCGCGTCCCCATGTACGAGCCCGGGCTGGAGGAGCTGCTGGCCGCGCATGTGGCCGGGCTGCCGGGGTCGACCGGGCGGCTGCGCTTCACCACATCGTGGGAGGAGGTCGGCGCCTTCGGCGACGTCCACTTCGTCTGCGTGAACACCCCGCAGAAGCATGGTGAGTACGCGTGCGACATGTCGTACGTCGACGCGGCGATGGAGTCGCTGGCCCCGCACCTGACGCGGCCGGCGCTGGTGGTGGGCAAGTCCACGGTGCCGGTGGGCTCGGCGGAGCGGCTCGCGGCGAAGCTGGCGGCGCTGGCCCCGGCGGGCGACGAGGTCGAGCTGGCCTGGAACCCGGAGTTCCTGCGGGAGGGCTTCGCCGTGCAGGACACCCTGCACCCGGACCGCGTCGTGATCGGCGTGCAGGGCGACCGGGGCGAGAAGCTGCTGCGGGAGGTGTACGAGACCCCGATGGCGGAGGGCACCCCGCTGGTGGTGACCGACTTCCCGACGGCGGAGCTGGTCAAGACCGCCGCCAATTCCTTCCTGGCCACCAAGATCTCGTTCATCAACGCGATGGCGGAGGTGTGCGAGGCCGCCGGCGGTGACGTGGTCAAGCTGGCGGAGGCCATCGGCTACGACGAGCGCATCGGGGCGAAGTTCCTGCGGGCCGGGATCGGCTTCGGCGGCGGCTGCCTGCCGAAGGACATCCGGGCGTTCATGGCGCGTGCGGGCGAGCTCGGGGCCGACCAGGCCCTGACCTTCCTCCGGGAGGTCGACTCCATCAACATGCGGCGCCGCGGCCACATGGTGGAGCTGGCCCGCGAGGCCGTGGGCGGCTCCTTCCTCGGCAAGCGGGTCGCGGTCCTCGGCGCCACCTTCAAGCCGGACTCGGACGACGTCCGCGACTCCCCCGCCCTGAACGTGGCCGGGCAGATCCACCTCCAGGGCGGACAGGTCACCGTCTACGACCCCAAGGGCATGGACAACGCCCGCCGCGTCTTCCCGACGCTGGGGTACGCGGACTCCGCCCTCGCGGCGGCCCGCGGCGCGGAGGTCGTCCTCCACCTCACCGAGTGGCGCGAGTTCCGCGATCTCGACCCGGTCGCCCTGGGCGAGGTCGTCACCGACCGCCTCATCCTGGACGGCCGCAACGCGCTCGACCCGTCGCTGTGGCGCACCGCCGGCTGGACCTACCGCGCGATGGGCCGCCCCCGCGCGTGAACCTGCGGGGCTTGGGCGGCTTGGGCGGCTTGGGCTGCTTGAGCTGTTTGGGCTGCTTGGGTGGGCCTTGCGTGGCGGGCTTGCGGGGGCTCCGCCCCCGCCCCCCGCGCCTCAAACGCCGGCGAGGCTGAAGTGTCGCTCCGCACAGGGGCAACCTCAGCCTCGCCGGCGTTTGAGGCGCAGGTGCCGGTTCAGGCCTCGGCGGTGCGGGCTCGGTAGGTGCGCATTTTGGCGCGGCTGCCGCAGACGGACATCGTGCACCAGCGGCCCCGGCCTGCCGGGCTGCGGTCGTAGTACGCCCACTGGCAGTCCTCCGCCGCGCACGCCTTCAGGCGGGGCCAGGTGCCCGCCGCCAGGGATTCGGCGACGGCCTGCGCCATGCGGGTCGTCAGGGTGGGCGGGCCCGTGGGGGTCAGGGACGCGACGCCGTCCGGGGTGAGCGTGACCGCCAGCGGGGCCCCGGACAGCAGGCGGTTCAGGGTGGCCAGGGAGCCGGGCGGCTGGGGGTGGCCCGCGTGGGCCAGCAGCGCGCCGCGCAGGGCCTCCCGTAGCTCCACCGCCTCCGCCAGCACCGGGCCGGACAGGCCGAACTCGCCCGCCAGCCGGTCCTCGCCGGTGTCCACGCTCAGCGTGTTGACGAGGGCCTCCACCAGCGCGAGACCTCCCGGAGCCGGTGCTCGTCCACTCATGGACACGACGTTACCTCTTGGATTCGTGAAGAGGTAACGCGTAGGGTGGGGCTGTTGTCCGTTACCGGTTACACGCCTGTGCCGGTAACCCGATGCAAGGAGTGCGCCATGGCCATCGCCAAGCTCGGCACCGTCGTCCTCGACTGTCCCGACCCGCTCGCCCTCGCCGCCTTCTACGGCGAACTGCTCGGCGGGACACCCGCTCGCCGGCACGAGTCCTGGGTGGACCTCGCCGGGTACGAGGGGACGCCGCTCGCGTTCCAGCTGGCCCCGGGCCACGTCCCGCCGAACTGGCCCTCCCCCGACGGCTCCCAGCAGTTCCACCTGGACCTGACCGTCGAGGACCTCGATGCCGCGGAGGAGCGGATTCTGGCCCTCGGCGCGAAGCCGCTCGACGCCGACGACAAGAGCCGTTCCTGGCGCGTGTACGCCGATCCGGCAGGTCACCCCGTATGCCTCTGCGCCTGCTGAACAGGCCCCGGAACCGGTGCGATAACTGATTGGACACGGTCGGGGCGAGGGAGTGACCAATCGGTAGACTCCCCGGCGATGAACACCAGAAGCGACCTCCGGAACCCGTCCACGGAGTCCACGTCCGCGCCGGCCCGGCGGGAGCTTCGGGGCCGTGGCGCGCTCCTCGGCATCGCGGGTGCCTGGGCGGCCACCCGGGCCGTGATGGTCCTCATGCTGGTGTGGAGCTTCAACAGCTCCAACGTCGTCCGCGTCGAGGTCACGGCGACCTACCACAACTGGTACAACGTGCTGGTCACCGGCACGATGCCGCACAACGACATCATGTGGCAGTACCCGCCCGCGGCCGCCGCGATCTTCCTCTCGCCCGACCTGCTGCCCTTCCTCACCTACTTCCAGGCCTTCGTCGCCCTCACCGTCCTCTGCGACGGCCTGATCCTCGTCGGCCTCTGCCGCGCCGCCCGCCGCTCCGACGGCAGCATGGCGGGTGCGCTGCTGTGGCTCGGCGGGCTGCCGCTGCTGATGGCGACCCCCTTCGCGCGCTACGACGTACAGGTCACCCTGCTCGCCGTGGGCTCACTGCTGTGCCTGCGCTTCCGCCCGAAGCTCGGCGGTGTCGTCGCGGGTATCGGCGCGATGGTCAAGGTGTGGCCGCTGCTGGCCCTGCTCGGCACCCCGCGCGGCAAGTCCACCAAGGACGCCGTCATCGCGGCCGCCCTGTCGTGCGCCGCGCTTCTGGCCGTCTTCGCGCTGCTCTTCCGGGACACCCTCGGCTTCCTGGGCAACCAGGGGGACCGGGGGATCCAGATCGAGTCGCTCGGCGGCTCCGCGCTGATGTTCCTGCGGCTGATCGAGGTCTGGCCGGGCGAGATCACCTTCCAGTACGGCGCCTTCGAGTACACCGGCCCGTACGTCGCCGCCATCGCGCGGTTCTCGCTCGCGCTGACCGTGGCCGGCTTCCTGCTTCTGCTGCTGTGGCGCGTCAAGGCCAGGCGCTGGACGAGTGCGACCCCGCTGGATGCCGCCCTCTGCGCGATCATGGTGTTCACGGTCACCAGCCGCGTCCTCAGCCCTCAGTACCTCATCTGGCTGCTCGGCCTCGCGGCCGTCTGCCTGACCTCGAAGCACACCACACAGCGCCCGATCGCGTGGCTGGTGGTCATCGCGACCGGGCTCACCAATCTGATCTTCCCGGTCATGTACGGCACGGACATCCTGGCGAACACGGCGCTCGGCACGTTCCTGCTGTGTGCCCGCAACGGCATCCTGCTCTACGCCACCGTGTGGTCCGGCGTCCGGCTGTGGAAGGCGACCGTCCCGCCCGCCGCCTAGGAGTCTGATGAAGATCTTGAAAACGCGCCCGGCTTGCACCGGTTCAACCCGATTGGCATTTACCGGCAATATGGGGTGAATCGGCCGGTCGGAGTAAGATCTTCAAGAGCCTCCTAGGGGGTGTCCGGCGGATCATGGCCGGGCGACCCTGATCCGCCGGACACCCCCTAGGGCGTCCGGCGGTGCTGTGCGGCGCGGGCCGTGAACTCCGCATCCCGTATCACCCTTTGGGCGTTGTCCCAGGTCAGCAGGGCCACGTCGGCCTCCGGCCAGCCCCTGTCCAGTAGTTCCGCGACCAGCCTCGGGTAGCCCGAGGGATCGGTGAGGCCCGCGGGCCGGGGGATGCCCGGCTCGGCGCCGAAGGCGGCGCCGAGCCCGACGCAGTGCGGGCCCGCGACGGCCCGTACATGGTCCACGTGGTCCGCCACCGCGTGCAGGGAATCCCCGGTCCGCGCGGTGTCGAAGGTGACCATCGCCAGCCCGCCCGCCTCGCGCAGCGCGAGCAGCACCTCGTCGGTCACGTTCCCCGGATGCGGGTTGAGCGCGGCCGCCGCGGTGTTCGAGATGATCACCGGGGCCTTGGAGGCGCCCGCGATCTGGCAGGCCGCCACCGGCGAGCAGCCGGTGAGGTCCAGCAGCATCGCCAGCCGGTTCGTCTCGCGGACCACCTCGTGGCCGAAGGCCGTCAGGCCGTCCTGGGCCCAGGGCGCTCCCGCAGGCGCGAGGATCCGTACGCCCAGCGCGTGGAACGCGCGCAGCGGGCCCAGCGAGTCGGTCAGCGTACGGCCGGGTACGGGGCCGAGGAACGAGGCGATCCGGCCGCGGTTGCGGGCGTCCGCCAGGTCTTCGGCGCTCAGCGCGAGGCGCAGGCTGTCGGGGTAGCGGCGCATCAGGGTCAGCGCCACGTCGATCTGTTCCAGGGTGTCGGACACCACCTGGTCGGCGTCCGCGGACTCGCGCGCCCGCCCCGACGGCACGAGCAGCGACCAGAACTGGGCACCCACTCCCCCGGCGCGCAGCCGCGGGATGTCGGTGTCGACCCCGCCGTCCGGGGTGTCTATGTCGTGATACGGGCTCTGGCGCAGGGTCCAGACCAAGGTGTTGCACCCGTCGGCGACGGGATGCACGGACAGCAGTGCGGCAGCCCGTTCGAGGGCTCCGGCCGCCACCGCGGGGGTGGCGGGGACGTCTTCGGCTCCGAGGGAGCCGGGGCCCACCGCGGCGGGCGCCGTGTGAGGGTCATCCTGCAGGTCGGCCATGGCATTCGCTCCGGTCTCGGCGGCAGCAGGGAGAGATGCCACCGTGCCATGCGGGACGACCGGGCCGCCCGGCGAATGTGGCATTCGGGTGAAACCCGCGGGTCACACCGCCCCCACCCGCCGGGCTGCCCGTCAGACGGCCGTGTTCAGCACCGCGTTGGACGGTCCCCGGGACGCCGAGCACTCACGCGCCACGGCTTCCGCGTCGCGCAGCGCCCGTACCGCGTTCGACCAGGTCAGCTTGGCCAGGTCGGCCCGCGACCAGCCGCGCGTCAGGAGCTCCGCGATCAGGTTCGGGTACCCGGATACGTCGTCCAGCCCGGCCGGCGTGAAGGCCGTGCCGTCGTAGTCCCCGCCGATGCCGATGTGGTCGACGCCGGCCACCTCGCGCATGTGGTCCAGGTGGTCGGCGACCGTCGCGGCCGTCGCCACCGGACGTGGGCGCCGCGCCTCGAAGGCCCGGTGCAGGGCCATCGCCTCGGGGGTGGTGTCGAGGTGGTGCAGGCCGTGCGCGCGCAGGTTCTCGTCCGCGGCCAGGGTCCACTCGACGGCCGCCGGGAGGATGAACTTCGGCACGAACGTGGCCATCGCCACCCCGCCGTTGGCCGGCAGCAGCGCCAGCACGTCGTCCGGGATGTTGCGCGGGTGGTCGCAGATCGCCAGCGCCGAGGAGTGCGAGAAGACCACCGGCGCGGCCGAGACCGCGAGGGCGTCCCGCATCGTCGTCGCGGCCACGTGCGAGAGGTCCACCAGCATGCCTATGCGGTTCATCTCGCGGACGACCTCGCGGCCGAAGTCCGTCAGGCCCCCGTGCCGCGGCTGGTCCGTCGCCGAGTCCGCCCAGTCGATGGTGTTGTTGTGCGTGAGCGTCATGTACCGCACGCCGAGGCGGTGCAGGGCCCGCAGGGTGGCGAGCGAGTTGTTGATGGAGTGCCCGCCCTCGGCGCCCATCAGGGAGGCGATCCGGCCGTCCGCCCGCGCCGCCTCCATGTCGTCCGCCGTCAGCGCCCGTACCAGGTCGCCGGGGTAACGGGCGATCAGCTGGTCGACCGCGTCCATCTGCTCCAGGGTGGCGCTGACCGCCTCGTCGCCGGTGAGCTCAGTGCTCACGTACACCGACCAGAACTGCGCGCCGACCCCGCCGGCCCGCAGCCGGGGGATGTCGGTGTGCAGGTACTGCGACTGGTCGCCGGCGATGTCCCGCCGGTCGAGGTCGTAGCGCACCTGCTTGCGCAGCGCCCAGGGGAGGTCGTTGTGGCCGTCGACGACCGGGTGCTCGGCCAGCAGCTCACGCGCCTCGTCCAGGCGCTGCGCGGCGCTCACTTGCCGAACCCGAAGGACTCCGCGCCCGCGACCTTGGTCCGCAGCCGCTTGCCCTTCTCGGTGGCCTGGTCGTTGAGCTCCTGCTGGAACTCCTTCATCCGGGCCATCAGCTCCTTGTCGTGGGCCGCGAGCATCCGCACGGCCAGCAGGCCCGCGTTGCGCGCCCCGGCGACCGAGACGGTGGCGACGGGAACCCCGGCCGGCATCTGGACGATCGACAGCAGCGAGTCCATGCCGTCGAGGTACTTCAGCGGCACCGGGACGCCGATGACGGGCAGCGGGGTGACCGAGGCGAGCATGCCGGGCAGGTGGGCCGCCCCGCCCGCGCCCGCGATGATCGCCTTCAGGCCGCGGTCGGCGGCCCGCTCCCCGTACTCGACCATCTCGCGCGGCATCCGGTGCGCGGAGACCACGTCGACCTCGTAGGGGATCTCGAACTCGTCCAGGGCCTGGGCGGCGGCCTCCATGACGGGCCAGTCCGAGTCGGAGCCCATGACGATGCCGATGACGGGACCTGCGGTAGCGGTGCTCATGCGGTGATCGTTCCTCTGAGGTAGCCGGCTGCGTGACGTGCGCGCTCCAGCACATCGTCCAGGTCGTCGCCGTAGGTGTTGACGTGGCCGACCTTGCGGCCGTGTTTCACGTCCTTGCCATACATGTGGATCTTCAGCTGCGGGTCGTGGGCCATGCAGTGCAGGTACGCGGCGTACATGTCGGGGTAGTCCCCGCCGAGCACGTTCGCCATGACCGTCCAGCGGGCCCGGGGGCGCGGGTCGCCCAGCGGGAGGTCCAGGACCGCGCGGACGTGGTTGGCGAACTGGGAGGTCACCGCGCCGTCCTGGGTCCAGTGGCCGCTGTTGTGCGGGCGCATCGCCAGTTCGTTGACCAGGATCCGGCCGTCGGTGGTCTCGAACAGCTCCACGGCCAGGTGGCCGGTCACGCCGAGCTCCTTGGCGATCCGCAGGGCGAGGGTCTGGGCCTCGCCCGCCAGGGCCTCCGAGAGGTTCGGGGCGGGGGCGATCACCGTGTCGCACACGCCGTCGACCTGGATGGACTCCACCACGGGATAGGCCACGGCCTGGCCGTGTGGGGAGCGGACGATGTTGGCCGCGAGCTCGCGGACGAAATCGACCTTCTCCTCCGCGAGGACCGGGACACCGGCCCGGAAGGGGGCCTCGGCGTCCTCCACGGTCCGCACGAACCACACGCCCTTGCCGTCGTACCCGCCGCGGACGGTCTTGAGGATGACGGGGAAGCCTCCCACCTCCTCCGCGAAGGCCTCCACGTCCACCGGATCGCGCACGATCCGGTGGCGGGGGCTGGGCACGCCGATCTCGTCGAGCTTGGCGCGCATCACCCCCTTGTCCTGGGCGTGCACCAACGCGTCGGGCCCCGGGCGGACGGGGATGCCGTCCGCTTCCAGGGCCCGCAGGTGCTCGGTGGGTACGTGCTCGTGATCGAAGGTGATCACGTCGCAGCCGCGCGCGAAGGCGCGCAACGTCTCCAGATCGCGATAGTCGCCGATGACGACATCGCTCACGACCTGGGCCGCCGAGTCCTGTGGGGTGTCACTGAGGAGCTTGAATCTGATACCGAGGGGGATACCCGCCTCGTGGGTCATGCGGGCGAGCTGTCCGCCGCCGACCATGCCGACTACCGGGAACGTCACTCCTCCAGGGTATCCGCCGATATTCCGCCATCCGGACGGGACCCTGGCGCAGACCCGGCGTAGGCCGTGTGCCGTGTGTCGCACGCGGCCCGAAGGCACAGACGGGGCACCGGGGGGACACTTAGCATGACGGGTCGGGGAACACGCGTGACGCCTGGAAGAGAAGCATCGGCCGACGGACAGGGACTGGACCGACTCATGACCACGCCGAAGAACGGATCCGCCCGCGACCGTGTACGCGGTCTCGCCCGGGAGGTCGCCAAGTTCGGGGCGGTCGGCGGCCTGGGTGTGCTGGTCAACCTGGGTGTCTTCAACCTGATCCGCAGCACGACCGATCTCCAGGTCGTGCGCGCGAGCGTCATAGCCACCATGGTCGCCATCGCCACGAACTACCTCGGTTTCCGCTACTTCGCCTACCGGGACCGCGCCCAGTCCGGCCGGACCCGCGAGCTGGCCCTGTTCGTCGCCTTCAGCGTGATCGGCCTCGTCATCGAGAACGGCGTGCTGTACACGGCCACGTACGGTTTCGGCTGGGACACCCCGCTGGCGACCAACGTGTTCAAGTTCCTCGGGATCGGCGTCGCCACCGTCTTCCGCTTCTGGTCCTACCGGACCTGGGTCTTCAAGGCCCTGCCCCCGCCGGCCCCGGCCCCGCTGGTCGTCGAGCAGCGGGACACCCAGGGCGCGCAGTCCCGTACGCCCGAACCCGCGGGCAAGTAAGCGCACGAAGCGGGCGTACGGGCCTCCGCGCATCGCCCCGCTAGTGCCGTGGCCGGA
>NZ_JAGGOY010000107.1 GCF_018614095.1 Streptomyces sp. ISL-87
CCAGCAGCACCCCGAGATTGCGCATGGCGTCGGTGTCGCCGGTCTGGGCGGCCTTCTCCCACCAGTGGCGGGCGCCGTCCAGGTCCGGCGGATCCTGGCCCGCCAGCAGCACCCCGAGATTGAACATGGCGCTGGTGACTCCGGTTTGGGCGGTTCGCTCGAACCCGCTGATGCTGACGGGACGGTTGCCTCGTTGATAAGCGGCCACGGCGACGCCGAACGCTTCATCACTGTCGGCCCGAGCGAGGGCTTCCTGCCAGGACCGATCACGTACGGGACGGGGAGGGCCGGTCTGGCCGTCGTCGGCGGCGACGAGGTAATCGTAGGCGCGGTAGCCGAGCATCTGAGGTCCGCCGGTCGATTCGGACAGGGACACGGTGAGCAGCAGGGCGGCGTCGGCGCCTGTGCCCGAACCCAGTGGTTTGCGTGCCTTCTTGATCGCGGCGGTGATCTTCTTGTGGGTGACCTGGTGTGCTGGGTTTTCCTTCGCCAGCACGCTGCTGGCGATCTCGAGCAGGTCCGTCTCAGGGATGGGCCGGGTCAGGCCGGTGCGGGCCCAGTCGATGGCGGTGCGGACCACCGTGTGCAGCACAGGGTTCGCCATCTCGCTGTCGTGATAGATCATCAGTAGTTCGGGGGCGTAGCCGAGCCGCTCGGCCAATCCAGCGCCGTCCAAGGGCTGTTTGGGGTAGGCGGCCTGGGCCGCAGCCTGCTCCTCGGGGTCCTCGGCGGTGCTGCGCAGCTCGATGGTGACAGCGGCACTGAGCAGGTTGTGGGTGTCGCGGGTGAGCTCGCCAGTGGCTTCGCGAAGCCGAAGGCGGGCCTCCTGCCGGAGGGTGGCCACCACCAGGGTTTCGCCGGGCCGGGCGAGGAGCGCGGTCAGCATGGCGGGGGTCAGCGGTTGGGTGGTGGTGAGGAACCGGTCGAGGTCATCGAGCCAGACCACCAGCGGGTCGCTGCTGCCGTGCAGCCGGGGGTGGTCTGCCAGGTTGGCCAGCCGTTGGGGGGTGGGCGCGGCAAGGCGGGCGTCCTGCCAGGCGGCGTGGATCGCCTCGAAGACGGTGCGGGTCTTGCCGGCCTTGGCAGGACCGACCAGGAGCACGAACCGGCCGGGCTCCAGGGCGTCATGCAGGCGGGAGTCGACCTCTTGCCCGGTGCGGGGCACGTATCGGTCGTGCACGCCGTAGGTGTCGCGGGTGCCGTAGTCGGAGGAGATCGTCCCGAGTCGGTAGGGGTCCAGATCACGGACTCTGGGCAGGTCACCACTGGTGTCGTCGATGACGTCAACGAGCCCTGGGAGCGGCTTCACCGGCTCCGCGGACGCCACCGCCAGCTGCTCGACAGGGGGCAGCTGGAGGGTGGCGGCAACTTGTCGCGTGTCCTGATCGGTTTCGGCGTGCTTGCAGAGTGTGTCGAAGGCGACCAGCTGCACCGCAGACGCCCCCTGCCGCGGATGGTGCTCGACGATCACCCCGATCGCCCGGTCGGCGTGGAAAACCAGTGCCCCGGACAGGCCGCCCCACACCGGGTCCGTCGCCTCCTCCTCACCGACGTCACCCGAGGCGGGCGGCTCAACGGAGGTCAGCACCGGCTCGTGCATCAGAAGCCGTCCGGTTTCGGCCTCATTGGTCTGGTAGATGATGCCGTGAAGCTCGGCGGTGTGCCGGGCCGCGTGGGCGGGATCCCGCTGGAACAGCGGGAATCCGATCGCGGTGCAGTCACGCAGCACTCCGCTGCGGGTGCGGTCGACCCGGGCGAAGACCGGGGCGGGAAGATCGGCTTCCCCCAGCGCGTCGGTGAGGCACAGCACGGCCACATCCAGTCCCGGTACTGCCACAAGGGCATCCACCGTGGCGGCGGCTCCGTCGCTGGCCCGGACGACCCGCAACCCGCGCGTCGCCGTGCCCGTTTTCTTATCGCGTGTGCAGTGTTCCGCGGTCAGCACCCGTCGGTCTCCCACGAGAAAGCCGGAACCGAGCTGCTCCCGCCCATCGGGCAGGGTGGCGATCACTGCCACGACCCGGGCCAGCGGAATTCCGGTATCGGTGGAAGGCACCGGCTCTACACCTCCGCCTTGCTCGTCGACCTGCACGTGGCCACTGGGCCGCCCTGTGCTGGGGCTAGGAGTGAGGACCGACGGTGTCGCCGCTGGCGGTGGCCGAGGAGATCGTGAAATCGGTCGTCAGCGTGCCGTCCTTGGACTGCCACACGGGGGACAGGCGAAGTGTGAGGGTTTGGGTGACCGCGGCTTCCCACTTGCCTCCCAGGCCCAGAACGGACCATCCGATCTTGCCGTTGGCCTCCTTGGTCACGGCGGCCTGCACGGTCAGCTCGATCGGTTCCAGCCGGAACTGCATTTGCCGGCTCCGGCCCTGCTCTACAGCGGTAGTCAGCTCGGCCCGGAGGGCCTCGATCGCCGCCGCCAACTCCACCACGGCTCTATCCATGGACACTCCCGGATCGCCTTCAACACCAAGCATCGTGCCACGGAACGATCAACTACCTTCGACTCCTACCTCGGCTGGGAGTGTCGCGTCGATGACGTAGCCGGTGGAACGCGCCGACCACGCGGCACCACAATCTGAGCAGCCCAGCGTGCCTGGGACGGCCGAGAACGCCAGAGACTGGGCCTAGAACACAAAGACCTGCTCACCCAGCTGGCGAATGGGGCTTCGTCCGACGACGACCTACTTGCTGATCACCGCGAACAGAACCACCTCGCCCTCGCAACGCCTGCGACGTTGCGGCGTAATAGGGATGCGCCCCACCTTTGACTCGGCTCCCTATCCCGGAGGCGGCTGGTTATCGGGCCTGCCCGGCATTGAGGAGCACGTGTGGTGCACGTTTGCGTGCGTGGACCGTACTGTGCACTTTCACGAGTACGCCGACATCTGGTGCATCGGCGCGTCGTGCTCGTCTTGCGCGTGGCGGTGGTCGGCCCGTTCGGTGGCGCTCAGGCCGGCGGGCGGCCGGGGATCCCGGTTCACAGCTGGGTCCAGCCGCGCGGCTCGTCGCTCCCGGCCAGCGGTGTCCACACTTTCGCCTGGGGTCCTTCGGTTTCGAGGTCTTCGAGGATGGTCGCGCCGAGGGGGACGTGGGCGCCGAGGCGGGTGACGAGGTCGTGGTCGGCGGTCATGCGCCGCAGGTCGGTGATCCGGTTGGTGAGGGTTGGGCGGGGCGCGCCGGTGAGGATGAACAAGATCCTCGGGAAGCGGGGGTAGGAGCGCTGCCAGGCGAGCATGGCGGCCTGGTCGGCGATGGTGCCGCGTCGGCCGATGGGTTGGGGGGTGTAGTCGTGGAAGCGGGCGTAGGAGATGAGTTTGCGGGCGAGGCGTTCGCTGCTCATGGTGGTGCGGTCGATCTCGACGAACGCCCGGTATTGCAGCCGGCGGGGCCGGACGGCGGTGTAGTGGAGGACCGCGTCGGCGATGAGCCGGTCCTCGCCGCCGGTGTCGGGGAGGCGGTGGGTGACTTCGGGTACCCAGTCCAGGGGTTCGTACTCGTCACCGCGGGCGCGGGCGTCGGTGAGGAAGGCGAGGTGGGCGCGGACGCCGGTGAGGGTGTGGGCGGCGCGCAGTGATGCCGCGGCCGCGTTTTGAATGACGGTCGCTGAGCGGCCGCGGAGTTCGGGCCAGTCGTGGACGGCTTGGGCTCCGGCGCTGGTGAGGAAATGGGCCTGGAGCCGGCGGCGGCCTCCCAGCACGGTGTGGGCGATCAACCCGTCCTCGCGTAGCGGCGCGAGCACGCGGTGGATCTTGCGGGGCGGGGTGTGCGGGGTGAGCATCTGGTGGAGCTGGGTGGTGGTCAGCAGACGGTGCTGCGCGATCAGTGCGAGGGCCCGGTGGGCGTGGGTGTCCTCGGCGGCCGGCTGGAGCATGGTCTGGGTGGTCATGCGTACTGGTCTCCTGCGTCGTCATCGTCATCGGTGGTGGGTGTGGCGCGGGTGGTGAGAAAGTCACGGACCCGCTGTTCTTGGGCGAGTGCGATCGCGGTGCGCTTCGACAGGGGGAGGGCGCCCGCGTTGTCGTGCGCGGCCTGACGCAGAGCGGCGACTTTGCCGGGCTGGGCGAGGTCGCCGAATACCTCTGCGAGTTCGGGACCGCGGATCAGCAGCGGGCCGACGCGTTTGCCCGCGACGGTGAAGGACGCGTAATGCCACCACCGGTCAAGGCCGGCGACGTCGTGAGGCGTGACGGTGTCAGGCCACTGATCGGTGATCTCCGTGATGGCATCGATGGATCCGGCCGTGGTGGACAGACAGGAGGCGTTCTGCATCAAGGCGGCACGGGTGGTGGGGCTGAGACGGTGCAACACCTGGGTCATGCCATGCAGGCGGCAACCGAATTTGCGTAGTTGCTCGGTGATCTCCGCCAGGACGGTGGAAGAGTCTTGGGCCAGTGAGATCAGTTCGTCCAGGTAGAACCGGAAGGAACGCCGTTGCTGCTCGGGGAGGTCGCGGCGGGACAGGCCGGCACGCAGGAAGTCGTGGACGACCAGGGAGACCAGGAGACGGTCGGTGGGCCCGGTTCCCGGCGGGCAGATCCACAACACGTGCCCGTCGTCCATGGCGCGGCGAATGTCGTAGCCGCTGAGGGGACATCCCAGGAACGCGCGGGTGACAGGGGACGCGCCGAGACGCTCCAGCGGGTTCAAGACGGTGAGCAGCGCGTCTTTGGGGATGTCGGGGAAGCTGCGCGACCACCAGTGCCGGGCCTGTGGCTCCAGGGTGGACAGGGCCAGATGGCGAAACGTCGGATCAGTCAGCAGTGTCTGGACCTGGAAAATGGTGGCCTGCTGCTTGGAGGCGGCGGCCGCGACGGCGGCCGCGTTGACACTCACCAGTGCCTCGACGGCCTTGGTCAAGATGGTGAGCGCGCGTGGCGCGCTCAGGTCGCCCCACCCCAGGGCACTGGCGAATGCCTCGATGACCGCGGCGCTCACCTCGTGGGGCGGCTGCCTGCTGGTCATGTCGAGGAGATTCCAGCAGCCGAGCATGTCGCCGGGCTCGCGCACCGTCAGGTCGAACAATGCGACCTTGTCCATGATCGCGTCGTGCGCGAGGTAGCGGGCGACGTCCGCGAACGAATCGCCGTGCGGGTCCACAAAGGCGAGGCCCCTGCTGTTGTGGGCGCTCGCGACGGCCTGTACCTGGGCGCGCATCGTCTTGCCCCACCCGGACTTGCCCGACTGGATCTCGAAAAGGGTGTCGTCCTCACGGGTCGCCAGCAGCCGTTCGCGGCCGTCCGATCCCCGGTACCAGCCCTGCGGCACCAAGTCCTTGCCGACCTCGTAGGTCGGCATGTCGCTTTCCATGAGCGGCACCCGCGCGGTGACCGTCGGCGGCTTGAGGAACCCTGCCAACTCCTCGATGTGAGCCCACCCGCCCCGGGCCGGTCTCATCAAGGCCGTGGTCCAGCGCTTGTCGAATCGGTCCTTCCACGGCCACCGGTCCGGCCCGATACGCACCGGCCCCAGTGACCAGCCGAGCGAGGACAGACGAGAGGCGCCCGCGTAGACGTCCATGGCCGCATTGATCCGGCTGAGCCGCTGCTCCGCGTGTCCGTCCGCGTTGGATGCGCAGCGCACCAGGATCTGGACGCGGACCAGCCCGGGAGTGTGGGCGAGCTTGCCCAGTACCTCGTCGCGGTCCAAACGGCGGGGCTGGGGTGACATCACCATCTGGCCGCGGGGGTTACCTCGCCATTCGGCCGGATCCAGCAGCTTGCCCATCGCGATGGGGAGACTGTCGGTGGAGTCCTGGGTGAGCCACCGTGCCTCGCGTTGTGCTTCGCGGCGGGCTTTCTCGCGGGCTCGCTGCATGGTCTGCCATCGGCGTGTGACCAGGTGCCAACGGGAGGCGGGGGAGAGGTCCACGCATACCTCGGCCATGTCGCCGAGATCGGCGTCCAGGTCGGCGACGGCATCGAGGAGCGGTTGCAGCGGATCGGGGTCCAAGGGGACGTCGCGCAGCCGGGATCCGGGCTCACCGTGCAGGGTCAGTACCGCGCGGACCATATGGTCACGCCGCTTGTCGGCGATCGGGGCGGCGGGCTTGGCGTGGACGCGGGCACCGTAGGGGGTCTGGGCCAGCAGCATGTGCGCGGTCGCGGGGGCCTCGATCCGGTAGGTCAGGGGTCGGGTGCCGTCGGCGCGCAGTCGAAGCCGCAGCGTGCGGGCCCGGCGCGGGGTCCACCACGGGCCTGAGCCGGCGGCCCGAACCAACTGCATGCCCTGTCGCCAGATCTGTTCCGGGCTCGGGTCGAACTGGGGGGTGGGTGTCAGCTCGATGTAGGTGCGCTGCGAGAGGGCTTCGGCGGCTAGGCGCTGTTGCAGGGCATTCCATCCGAGCAGCACGCCTGCCGCGATCAGGGCCAGCCACCAGGAGTTCGCGAGCGTCCAACGGGCGAACGCTGCGAGGGCGTCGATGAATGCGGCGCCCATGGTGAGCATTCCCGACGCCATCAGGTGCGGTTCCATGATTCTCCGTTCTGGGTGTAGTGGACCGTCGCGGTGCGTC
This sequence comes from Streptomyces sp. ISL-87, assembly GCF_018614095.1. Lineage (GTDB taxonomy): Bacteria > Actinomycetota > Actinomycetes > Streptomycetales > Streptomycetaceae > Streptomyces. Next base: position 6,518 of record NZ_JAGGOY010000107.1, read on the forward strand.
CGTCGAGGAAGGTCCCGGCCCGGTCGGCTCCGGCCCACACCAGCCGCACCACGGCCCGCACCGATGCCGGCGTCTGCTGCTCGGGGGTGCCGGTCGGGGTCGGGGTGGTGTCGCGGCGGGCGGTAGCGGCCTGGATCCGTACCTGCGTGTAGCCGGCCGTCTCGCCGAGCCACGCTGTACGGCCCAGCGCGAGCAGCCGTTGTTCATCGCCGGCAGGCAGGTCTGGGGCGCTCGCCCGGTCCAGGGCCTGCTGGATGAGCGGGTCGGCGGCCGGTCCCGAACCGGGCGGCGGTAGCTCCACCGGCCCGGACGGCTGCGACGACTGGGGGGTGGTGCCTGGTGTCGTCCGGGCCGGGACATCCGGCCCGGCGGCCGCCGGTGTCGATTCCGTGCGGTGGCTTTCCGGTGGGGATGCGGGCGGCTCGGGGGAGGTCGTGGCGGGGTCCGGGTTCCACGGCCGGGCCGCCCCGGCCCGCGGACCGGCGGAGCCTGCGGGACGGTCCGGATCCTGCAACCCCACATACAGGAGCAGGGTTCCGGCGGCGGTGAGGACGGCGGCGGCTTGGACGAGCCGGCCGCCCGTCCAACGGGAGGCGCTCACAGCAGCCTCGCCCCTCCCGCATAGTCGGGCATCGCGGTGACGGGGTCGATCAGGACCGGCTTCCCGGGCCGGGGCGCGTTGATCATCTTTCCCTCTCCGAGGTAGATGCCCACGTGGTGGATGGTCGAATTGGAGGTGGGGCTGTAGCCGAAAAAGATCAGGTCGCCGGGTTGCAGGGCGTTGTAGCCGGCCGACGCCGGGATCCGTCGGCCCACCTCGGCCTGACCGGCGGCCGTGCGCGGCAGGCTGATCCCGGCCTTGGAGTACGCGTACTGGGTCAGTCCTGAGCAGTCGAAGCCGGTCACGGTGCGTCCGTCCTGCCCTCCGGGGGAGCAGCAGATTCCGGTGGTGGGGCCGCTGGGGCCGCCTCCACCCCAGGAGTAGGGCAATCCCTGTTGGGCCAGGGCGGCCTGGATGACGGCGCCGACGTTCCCCGAGGGCAGGGCAGGAACCCTTCCGAGGGCGTCGTAGCGGTCGATGCCCGACATCACGTCGTCCACGTACGCCCATGACAGGTTGTAGGTGTGGATGGCGGCGCGGAGCTCGTCGCGGTTGCTCAGGTCGCGGCCTTTGCCGCAGAGGTAGACGGCCGCCGACGCGGCGGCGTCGTCCGCGTTGTGCGGGTTGATCGTCCCGTCCGCGTTGCCGTCCTTCCCGTACGCACGGAACGTTTCGGGCAGGAACTGGAAGGGGCCCACGGCCCGCTCGTACTCGGAATCGTTGTCCCACAGTCCGCCGTCGGTGTCGGGGATGGCGGTGGTGTTCCCGCCGGTGCCGGAGCCGTCCAGTCGCGGGCCGACGATGCTCGGGGTGATGTCCCCGCTCGCTCCGACGGCGTGGCCGGACGCGTGGTCGGACTCGATGCGGGCGATCCCGGCGAGGATCTGCCAGCGCATGCCCTTGCACCCGGCCACGTGCGCGGTGACCTGCGCGGCGCCGGTGAGGTAGGCGGCCATCATCCGTTCGGGGATCCCGGCTTCGGCCGCGCTCACGGTCCCGGTGATGGATCCGCCCGTCTGGTTTGTGGCCGCGGCTGACATCAGCACCGTCGCGGTGCAGCCCACGGCCGCGACCAGGAGCAGCACACCCAGACATCCCAGTTTCTTCCAGCGTTTCACTGGTCACCGGCCTCCTCGCGGCGACGGCGTTCGGCGACGCGTTCGTCGAACCGTCGGCGTAGCCGCTCGGCGTTCGCGGCGGCCGCCGCGTCGTCGGGCTGCCGGGACCGGGATGGGGTGTTGGGCGTCGGGTTCGAGACGGGGCGGGGCCGGATCGGGTTGGGGCGTGGGGGCGTCGGCTGTGCACTGGTTGGGTTGGGGTCCGCGAGGGGGTGAGACGGGCCCGGGGCCGTGCGTGGCGCCGGGCGAACGGGGCGGGGCCGGATCGGGTCGGGGCGTGGGGTCGGGGGTTGTGCGCTGTCGGTGGTGAGATCGACCCTGCGGGTGGGGCGGACGGTGGATGTGGCAGGGGTGTTCTCGCCTGTCCAGGCGGGTGTGTCCTGGCGGCTGATGCTCGCGCGCGGGCCGGGGCCCGCGCCGCTGCCGGCCAGTGGGGCGGCGTAGATCGCCGCGCTGATCGCGGTGTCGCGCACGGCACGGCCGGCGGACTGCGCGGCCTCGTGGGTGTTCTGGAAGACGGGTTGCCATGCGGCGGCGTCCTCCCGCACGTGATAGCGGGCCACGTCCAGTTGTTGGCGGACGTCGTCGGTGAACTCGGAACGGATGGTGTTCGCGCGGTGGATGGTGCGCGGCAGTCCCAGGGTCGCGCCGTACGCGACGCGCGCGGTGCGGGAGGCGATGCGGTAGCCGCGCAGCCGTGAGGCGCCGGCGTGGATCCGGGAACCCAGGAGCGGCCGGTCGGTGTCGGGGTCATGCAGGATGTGACCGGTCCATTCGTCCACCACCAACTCGCCCTTCGCGCCCGCCTTGCCGGGGACGGCACCGACCGCGTTTTGGCCGGCCACGGCGGCCAGGAGCGCGACGGCCGGGTGTTGCCGGGGTTTGGGTCCGATCAGCGCGGTGTGCGCGCCGCGCAGGACCATCGCGATCGGTGCGAAGCCGCGCCGGCCTTCGGCCAGGGCGTCGCCGAGCAGCCGGCCGGGAGACATCGCCGTGCCGGCGCCGTCGCTCATCGCGGCGAGCCTGCCGAGCGAGCCCCCCAGCCCCACTCCGCCGCCTCCCCCGCCTCCGCCGCCTCTGCCGTGCATGGCGATGGCCGCGCCGATCTCGGAGTTGTCGCCGCTCAGGTGGCTTCCGCCGACCTTCTTGTAGCGCATCCGGCTCGCCATGCGTTGCCCGAAGCCGGCCGTCGCGGCCAGGACCCGGCGATGCATGATCAGGAACGCGACGGCGATGGCGTCCACCAGTAGCAGCCGTTCCACCATCGTGTCCGGGCCGCCCTCGGACAGGACCGCGTCCACGGCGATACCGAACAGCGGCAGGGCCATCGCGGCCATGAAAGAGACCATCGCGGAGATGATGAACACCCCGAACCAGCGCCACAGCAGCATGCGTGAGGGTCCGGGCAGCATCGACCACACCCATGCGATGGGTCCGCCGGCGGCCGCGGCCGCGTCGGCGCCCTGGGCGCCGAGCATCACCACCGACATCGAGATGACCATCAGCGTCACGACAATGACCGCGAGGAGCAGGGCGACCACCGACCACACCCGATCCCAAGTCGGCTTCTTCGCGAACTCGGCGCACTCCTTGCCCACCGAATCCGCTTTCTCCAGATTGGTGATCAGCTGCTGGAAGGAGACCTCTCTCCCGGGGCCGGTCCCGTTCTCGCAGTACTCCTTGGCCTGCGGGTTGTCGAAGCGGTCGCAGGGGGTGACCGCGGATTCGCAGTACTTCTTGGATTCGCCGTGCAGCGACCCGCAGGGATCCTTCTGCTCCTGTTCGGCGAGCGACTTCTCGCAGGATTCCTTGAGAGGCCCGACCGCCCCTTCGCACTTCTTCTTTGCGTCCTCGCCGGAAACGGGCTTCTGGGGCCCGTTGCCCATCACCCACTGCTTGTGTGCCGCGTACGCGGCCTTGTCGCTGGCCTTCTTCGGATCGAGGACGCGGCCGTATTGCAGCAGCATGTAGGGCTTGACCACCAGGGCGTCGGTGAGCGCGTTCTGGATCGGGACGGTCACCGTGTTGACGTCGGACCGGGCCCGGTCCCGCTCCTGTAGACAGCTCGGGTTCGGCTGAGCGACTCCGGTGGCGCACGAACCCGCCCCTCCGAAGTAGGAGGTGGTGGTGATGGACGCGACTTCGATGGCGGCCTTGTGGGTCTGGGCTACCGGCCCGTCCTTGCCGAGCAGGTAGTCGGGGCGGACGAACGCACTGGCGGCGAATGCCACGATGAAAAGCGTCATCGTGATCTCTCCGAGGCCGGTGCCGACCTTCCCCCGGACGAACAGGATCAGTCCGAAGATGAACGCCCACGCGAGGAACAACCCTTCGATGCCGAGCGGGGCGACCACATGACGTTCGTAGCCGTCGGCGATCTTCTGCGCGGGATCCGTCAGAAGGGTGGTGATGGGGAACTTGAAAACGAACCCGATCAGCCAGCAGGACATTCCGACCAGCAGCCGCACCAGCGTGAACAGGCCGCTGAGCAGCATGCGCTGGATCTCGCCGACCGCGTCATACGGTATGCCGCCGGTCTTGATCGCGGCTTCTGCGGGGGTGAGCCCGGCGTTCGGTGACATGCTCTCCAGCTGGTAGCCGCTGAGCGGCGCACCCTCGCTGCTGAGGACGTCCAGCGGGCCCAACAGGCCCCCGCCGGACGCGGCCTCGTCGGTGGCCGCCGCCGCGACCGCGGTGTTCGTCACCAGGAACACCACCGTGAGCAGCGCGACGAACCCGATTGCGCGCAGGGTTCCCCGATCGAAGCCGGCGAACCACCGCCGCACACAGGCCGTCCCCCACCGCCACACATTGGCCGCGCCGGTCATGAGATTCTCCCGCCGGCCGAGGACCGCGCCGCACGGCCGGGGGTGGTGAAGATGGCTTCCTTGATGCGGGGGACCTGGGGGACGACGACCTTGATCCGGCCGACCTGCATGCGCGGATCACGCAGCAGCATTTCGCCCTCGCGGCCGACCTGGCCGACGGGTGACAGGCCGGTGGTCACCAGCCGGACAAGGTCCTCGTCCTCGCCGTCGAGTCCCAGGAACTTCAGGCCCTTGGCCGCGCGGACGCTGTCGGTGGTGCGGGTCAGGAACCGGTAGGCGATCAGCCCGGCGTCCTTGCCGAGTTCCTCGACGTCGTGCGCACCCAGGAAAACGCCGGCGCCGTGTTTGCGGCCGTCGTGCAGGATCTCGTGGACTAGCGCGGCCCCCTCGGCGGAGGAGGTGAGCCAGTAGACCTCGTCCAGGGACACCAGGCAGAACCGGTCGGGGTCGGTGAACGCGGCCTGTCGGGCGATGGCCGCGATCAGATACAGCACCGCTCGCCCGATCAGCGCCTCCAACGGCTGCTGACGCAATACCTCGGCGTCGGCGAACGCCTCCTTGGGCGGGAGAGTCAGACCGGCGGTCGTGACCACCACCATGTCCGCGCCCAAGTCCCCGTCCAGTGTCACCGGCGGCAGGTCCGGATCGAACACCATGGCGGCCAGCGGGTTTCCACGCACGATCCGCAGCAGGTCGGCCATGGTCGCCGCCGCGTCCGCGCGGGTGGCGCCACCGTTTTGAGCGAGCGTCGCGAGGACGTCCAGCACCTTGCCCATGGACGGCTCGGGGCCGCCGGACACCTCCTTGACGGCGTGGTGGAGCACGGCGCCGGCGGCCGTCATCGCTCCGACCCCCAGTTGCAGCGTCAGATACGACAGGGCGTAGTGGGCGCCGACCGCACCGCCGAAAACCCGCAGGGGGTCGATGGAGATCTTGGCCTTCGCGGCGTCGATGATCTGGCAGCGCGTCCCCATGGACGCCTGCGCGAAACTGGCCCACTCCCGGATCGGGGTCCGGTCAATGACGATGGCCCGTCCACCCCGGTCCACCACACCGGCGGTGATCAACTTCGCCAGAACGCTCTTGCCGCCACCCAGCTCCCCGCATACCGCGCTCGACGCGGACGCGTTGACCTGGGGCGCGTCGGCCGGGTTCAGCAGGACGGGTCGGATCGTGCCCGCGTCCAGGTCGTGGCCGATCATTATCCCGGCGGGGTCCCCGACCCGGGAGAGGGTCAGCGCGCCACACGCGGCCCAGTCCTCCGACAGCTGGTGCTGGGTGAACTGCCCCAACTGCGCGGCCCGCACCGTTCCCGCAAGCCCCAACGCGAACAAGTCCTCTTGCATGCCGTAGGGACGCTCCACCCGGTAGTCGCCCCCCGACAGGGCCGCCGAAAGCTCCCGCGCCCGCGCGTCACACGTGGCCGCGTCCGGCCCCCACACGGCGAGCACGGTCACCGACTGAACCTCCACCTCCACCGACGTCCGTGCCATCCGCGCGTCCTGCTCGGCGAGATCCCCGGCCGCGTCCGGCAACGAATGCGGCATCCCGGTCGGCTGCGCCCCGTACTGCTCGGCCTGGTCGAGGAGCTCGCGTTTCTTGCGCTGCACCTGCGCGCGTGCCTTCTTCGACGGCACCACCCGCAGGTCCACGGCGACATCGACCGGGAAGGGGAGTCCTTCCAACTGGGCGAGGATGTCGGCGGCCTCCACCGACACTGCGGGCGGGAGCTCTGCCAGGACCAGGTGTGTCTGGTAGCCGGTGCCGGCCTCGGATTCGACCTGGAGCCAGCGGCGCCCGAGCGGCGAGGCTGTTCCGGCCGATCGCCACCACGGCCTGTCACGGCCCGTTCTGCCACCGGTCTTGCGTTCCTTGCGGGCCTCTTGCCCGCCCTCGGCGAGACGGATGCTCCCCAGGTCCGCGTACGAGGGGGAGCGCAGCCGGCCCGCGTGGACACGGCTCCCGTACAGGGGGCTGTGCTCTGCATCGGAGAGGAGAGGCTCCTGCGGCAGGCCGCGGTGAACGGCGTGCTGAAGCATCCACACGATCTCCGCAGGCGACGCCGGGCGCAGTCCCAGACCGCCGCCGAGCGACGATTGGATCCGGTCGGCGTCCGTGAACGCGGCCCGGACATCGGCCTCGGGAACCGGCACCGGCGCGATGTCCAAGCTCGCCGACAACTCGCAGTACAGGGCGGAGAGGGAGGCGGTCGCGGGCGATCCCTTCGACCCGACGGGAACCGCGAGCCACACCGTGCGCTCGTGCATCTCCCGACCGGTCAACAGATCGACCGTCGCCGCGCACGTCTCCGCCCACTCGGGCAACCGCCGCCAATCCACATCGGCGACCATGCGTTCCGCGATCTCGCCGGGGTCGGTGCGGGCCGCCAGGACGAACAGGCGCGGATCCATGCCGGGCATCGACCTCACCAGCGAGGTGATCCGGCCCAAGAGCTCCTGGTGGACGCGGGCGGGCAGGTAGCCCCCCGGAAGCGGCGCCACCCGCCACACCGCCCACACCCGGCCCGACGTGGACCACAGCAGATGACCGGCGACGTGCCGGAACGGGGTCCTCACGCTGCCCTCCCCTCGACCTTGTCAGCGTCGGCCAGCAGCCGCGCGAGACCCGACCCGCCCGCCGCACGACCGGCGACCCTGGCGGGCTTCACCATCGCGGCACGCGGACCGGCCGCACGGCCGGTGACCGAAGCCGGCTTCACCAGGGCGGCATGGGGACTGGCCGCGGGGGCGGGTTGGATAACGAACCGGGCTCGCATCCGGCTGGCCCGCTTGTCGCGGGCGACGCGACCGGCAATCCGACCGGCGGGGTGGCGCAGCAGCAGCGTGAACGCGCCGAGCACGGCGGTGAACGGGTTCTGGCCCGCGATCTGCGCACCCCGCACGCCCCACACCGAGCCCAGCCAGAGCACCACGGGCACCGGACCAGCCCACGACCACCAGTCGTAGCCCTTGATGAGCGCGAACGCCCCACCCCCCAACACCACCAACTGAGCAGGCGTGTAAGGGCCGAACCAGACCGTCCAGTCGCCGATCTTGCCCAACACCCACGGGTGCCGGCGTGCACTCGTGTAGGCCCGCGCGATGCGCGGCCGCACGGCGGTGCTCACAGCACCCGGCCGTTCGTCGCGCTGTCCGGGGTGATCACGACCGTGACGCCGGCGCCCTTGGCCGGGTTCTTCACCTCGTCGGTGACCTTCCCCGACAGGGCGTCCCGGGCGTCGTAGATGCCGAGCGCGATCACCATCGCGATCAGCGCCCCGATCCCGGCCTTCAGGGAGACCTTGCGGGCGACGGTGATCACGACAATCGTCGTCAACGCCGTTTTGAGGCCCGCGTCGCTCCAACCGGACAGAGTCCCGATGATGGAGTCACCGAAAATCTGGAGCTCGCCGGCCAACATCGCGTCCTTCATCGGGCACCACCCGAGACCGACGCGGTGGTGGTAGACGGCGTGGTGGTACCTGTTTCCAGGGCGCTGACCTCCCACCGTCCGGCTCGGGCGGTGACCTCCAGCCGGTACACCAGCGGCCACCGCACCCCGGCCCGGTCCTCACCGACCACCCGGACCTGAACCCGAGCCATCGCCCCGTCGCCAGGCACCGCATCGCCGGCGGCCTGCTCGGCGTCCGCGGTGACGTTCTCAACATCAACCCGCGTGTACGACGTCGCGTTTGGCGCTGACACCCGAACCCCGGGGGACAGATACCGCTCCAGACCCGCGCCCTGCCCACCGCCGAGATAGGTGCGCACGAACTCGCCCAAGGACGTGGCGAGGGCCCCGCCGGAGGAGACGGGGTGCGTGAACCGGGAGGCGGGCACCGCCGCGGGTTCGGGGGCGGCGACCTCCGCCGGCGCCCCCTCGATCGCGAGCGAGCCGCCGTCCTTGCCACCCGTCCCGGACACAGAGAAGTACCGCGCCGCAGGGGCGGCGACGGTCGGGCTTCCGCTTCCCGACGCCGGCTCGGCCCGGTTGGTGAGGGCGGCGACCACCACGGTCCACCCGCCGTCCGGGGCGAACGCCGTGCGCAAGGCAACTACCCGGGCGGCGGGTGCGGCCCCTTCATCGCGGGACCGCTTGGGGAGCTCCGCCTCAGGGGCCAGCGACCGCACGGCCGCGCCGATGGCGCTGTCGGGGGTGCCGGCATCGGCGCGCAGCCAAAGGTCCACGAACATCGCGGCCGTGCCCGCGGGGTCGGCGGGCGGCCGGGCCGTGCCATCGACGCGCGGGGCCGGCGCGGCCTGGGCGACCGTGGTCCGGGGCACGGCGAGCGCGACGGCCAGGGCGAGGGGTCCGGCCGCCAGTGCGGTCCATACCCCGATCCGTGCGAAGCGCGGGCCGAGCGAGACCGTCCGGCCCGCCGTCGGGACCGTCTCCGGCCGCGACGAACGCAGGGACTGCGCCGCGACTCGTCGAGGCGGTCGTACCCGGCTGGGTGGGGGAGTGAGAGGGGGCATGTCGTGCCTTCCCGGGGTGAGGGGATCGTGTCTGCCCCAGGAAACGGCGACGTCCTCACCGGTTGACTCACCGCCGTAAGCCCCCCGGCGTCACGGGCCGACAACGGATCGTGGTGGTGAGTCACCGGTGACTCACCACCACGACACCGGAACATCCCCACCGCAGGTCAGAGCCCTATAGCGCAGCAAACTCACCGGTCACCGCACGGCACCCGGTGACATCACCAACGCAACTCACCGGCCCGCCCCGACAAACTCACCGACCCGATCCGGACTTGAACCGGTGCCGGACAGGGGGCGTCACGGGGGGCGTCACGGGGCGGGTGCGCTTGGCGCGACGTCACCGGCCCGACGCGTTCACCACCCGGCCAACTCGGGCCGTGAAACCGTCTGGTGGCCTTGGGTGTCGGTGGTAGCTTCGACGCTTAGTGGACACGACCGCAGGGGGAGCGATGACGATTTCCACGGTGATGTCCGCGGCAGTCCGATGCGCGCTCGCGGTCTGCCTGCTCGTTCTCGTCCGGCCCGCCGTCGAAGGCACCGGAATACTCTTCTGGTGCCTCACCCTCGGGGCTGTGTTCATCGGCCTGTCGGGGTGCGCGCAGCTCGTGGGGGCGCGAGAACTCACTACCCAACTCACTGTCCTGTCTGTCGGCCTCCTGCTACTGGCCGGAGTGCTGGCGGTCACCGTCGGCGTGGACCTGCCGTTCTAGATGATCAATTCCAAGG
>NZ_JAGGOY010000108.1 GCF_018614095.1 Streptomyces sp. ISL-87
ACTAACGCGGAGCAGCACTAGCGCGCCCCGGTGACCTGCGACCTCTTCCGGATCAGGCGGCGCTGGTGAACACCGGCAGGTAGCCACTGGACTGCCCGGTGGCGGTGGGGTGGTACGACTCCCCGATGTTGAGCCAGTTGAGGCTGTGCAGCCAGGCGCTGCCGGAGCAGATCTCGTGGCCGGTGAAGGCGCCGACGGCCGAGGCGAAGGCGAACCCGTGGTCGGCGGCGCGTTTGGCGATGGCGGCGTTGAGGTAGTCGGCGGCGCCGTTGATGGCGGAGCGCTCCCCCTCGGTCAGTCCGGTGACGCAGGTGCCGTTCAGCTTGTAGAAGCGGGGATAGCCGAGTACGACGACACGGGCGTTGGGCGAGCGGCTGTCGATGGCGCTGTAGACCTGGTCGAGTTTGCCGGGGAGGGTGGAGTCGACGTAGGCCTTGGCCTCGTTGACCCGGCTGACGCAGGTGGATTCGGACTGGAGCACACAGGTAGTCATGACGTCGGAGAATCCCGCGTCATTGCCGCCGATGGTGATGCTGACGAGGTCGGTGCCCGAGTTCAGCGGGGCGAGCTGGCTGGCGAGGACATCACCCGTACGGGCACCCGAGCACGCGGTGAAGGAGAAGCTCTGCGGGGAGTGGGCGGCGGCCCAGAGGGCCGGGTAGGCGCGGCTGGTGCGTTTGCAGTCGCCGCTCGCGCTGTCGTAGTTGCCGGCGCCGACGCCGGAGGAATACGAGTCGCCGAGGGCGACGTAACCGAAGTCCGCCTGGGCGGCGGCGGACGCCTGGCCCGCGCCGAACAGCGCGGCGCCCGCGGCGAGTAAGAGGGAGGAGGTCAAGGCTGCGAAGCGCGACATTCTCATGCTCATGTGTGCGGCTCCTTGTGGGGGTTACTCCTGAGTCCGTGGTACAAGCAGCCGAGACATGTTGGAAGTGTTCATGCCAAGATTATTCAGGGCGGAGTTGCGGCCCGAATCTTCACTCGCGATGTGTTTGAAGAGGGAACTTGGGCACCCGATCCGGCGAAACACGGGTGCATGAGGGCACTTCGTGCCGGATCATGGGCGCCATGCCAGCCAACCCGCATGACGCGCTGCCGATCCGTCTCACCATCGACGACAGCGACTCACCGTCGGACGTCGTAGACGCGCTGTTCCTCGGCCGGTTCGCGTCCGGCGAGCAGCCGTACTCGCAGAGCGTCACGATCGAGCGGGTGAAGGCGGATGTGACCCTGCTGCCGCGCGAGGCGACCGTATTGCGCTCGGCGCGCGACAGCGATCGCAGCGCCACGCTCGCCGAGGGCGAGGGCTGGACCATGCTCGTCTCGCGCTGGAGCCGGGGCGCGGACGTCACGGTGACGGCGATCAGCGACGAGCTCGCCTCCACCGTGCTCGGCGAGGCCACGGACGGGGCGCAGGACGAGCCCGAACCGCAGCCGGAGAACGTCACGATGGGCTTCTGGTACGTCTCCCCGCGCCGCGGCCCGTACCGGACGACGCGCCAGATCGCGGCCGGGACCTGGGCGGAGGTGCGGTCCAACTACACCGCTCCGGTGGCCGGGGCGATGGACCGGCTGATGAAGGTGACCCCGGACGACATCGCCGGGCGCCTGCTCCTGCTGCACGGCCCGCCGGGCACGGGCAAGACCTCGGCCCTGCGCACGCTGGCCCGGTCGTGGCGGGACTGGTGCCAGGTGGACTGCGTACTGGACCCGGAGCGGCTGTTCAACGACGTGGGCTACCTGATGGACATCGCGATCGGCGAGGACGAGGGCACCGCGAAGGGGCGCTGGCGGCTGCTGCTGCTGGAGGACTGCGACGAGCTGATCCGCGGCGAGGCCCGCCACACGGCCGGCCAGGCGCTGTCCCGGCTGCTGAACCTGACGGACGGGCTGCTGGGCCAGGGCCGCAACGTCCTGGTCGGGGTCACCACCAACGAGGACCTGGAGCGTCTGCACCCGGCGGTGGTCCGCCCGGGCCGTTGCCTGGCCCGCATCGAGGTCGGCCGGCTGACCCACGGCGAGGCGGTGGACTGGCTGGGCACGGACGAGGGCGTCTCCCGCGAGGGCGCCACCCTGGCCGAACTCTTCGCCCTGCGCCGCGGAACGGGCCCGGCGGCGCTGCTGCCTCCGCAGGGGCAGGGCACGGAGGCGGGCCTGTACTTGTAGGGCGCGGGCCGCAGTCGCAGGCCTGTCACCAGGCCTGTCACCAGGACTGCCGACGAGACTGCAGACGCGACTGCCTGCGGCGCTGTCAGCGGGGCTTTCACCGGCCGGACCCGCGCGCCGACGACAATGGGGCCGTGGAGAAGGCCCCCGTCGACCGTGAACGCTTCCGCGGGGGACACACGAACAGGAGAGGTGCAGCGTGCTCGATCCCGCGCAGGAGAATCCGTACCCCGACAGCCACACCCTCGGCGAGGGCCCCGAGCCGCACCCGCAGCTGCGGCCGGTACTGCACCTGCTGGGGCGCTGGCACGGCCAGGGGAGCGGCGAGTACCCGACCCTGGAGCACGGGTTCCGGTACGAGCAGGAGATCACCTTCAGCCACGACGGCAGGCCGTTCCTGCGCTACGAGTCACGCGCGTGGCTGGTCGACGAGTCCGGGGCGGCCCTGCGCCCCTCGGGGCGGGAGGTCGGGTGGTGGCGGGTCATGCCCGACGCCTCCCTCGAGGTCGTGCTGGCCCACCCGACCGGAATCGTGGAGACCTACGTCGGCCAGGTGTCCGGTACGGAGATCGAGATCGCGACCCAGAACGTGTCGGTGACCCCCCGGGCCAAGGAGGTGACCGCGATGCGGCGCCGGTACACCTTCGAGGAGGGCGAGCTGACGATCGTCCAGGAGATGGAGGCGGTCGGGCAGCCCATGCAGCACCACCTCAAGTCAGTACTCCGACCGCACAAGGCCTGACCGGTCCCGACGGGGCGTGACCGAGCCCGACGCTATGCGCCGTACCGCTGCTTGCCGTACCGCATATGTGCCGTTCCGCGTGTCTGCCGTACCGCTACTTGCCGTACCGCTACTTGCCGTACCGCGCGCGGAGGCCGTCCAGGGCGGCCGCCGTGGCCTCGTCGAAGGTCAGTCCCAGCCGGTGCGCCCTCTCCGCGTAGGCCTGCGCGGCAGCGGCGGCCTCCCGCGCGGCGGAATCGCCGACCGCCGCGACGAACGTGCCGTTGCGCCCCCGCGTCTCGATCACCCCGTCGCCCTCCAGGGCCCGGTACGCCTTCGCGACGGTGTTCGCTGCCAGCCCCAGCTCCTCCGCGAGGCCCCGCACGGTCGGCAGTTTGAACCCGACCGGCAGCCGGCCGGCCCGCGCCCCCTCCGCGATCTGGGCGCGCAGCTGCTCGTACGGGGCGGCCGCACCGGCCGAGCCGTCAATCCGGATCTTCAGATTCGTCGAGGTCACGCGGCCGATTCTCCCCCATCCGCCGTTAATTCGGAGGCGTCCGCACACCACCGCGCCTAGCGTCGACGCCGTGACCCGGCGACGTGTCGGCGTATCTCGACGACAGAGGACTACGAGGACTGGCTCGCCACCATCTGGAACAGCGAAATGGAGACCGCACAGTGAGCAAGACCGACGCCGGACAGGTGAGCGTCGCCCTGACCAAGGCCGGCCGAACCAAGATCCGCTACCCGGCCGTGCTGGTCGCCGACACCGGCGACCGGATCTCCGTACGCGCCCCCTGGGCCGCCGACGGCGTCCGGGACTTCGGGTTCGTGCGCTTCGAGCCGGGCGACGTGTTCACCGAGCACTTCTGGCGCAGCCGCTGGTACGCGGTCAAGGAGGTGCGCACCGGCGAGGGCGTCCTCAAGGGCTGGTACTGCGACGTCACGCGCCCGGCCGTCGTGCGCGACGGAGAGATCCTGGTCGAGGACCTCGACCTCGACCTGTGGGTGTCGGCGGACAGAACCTCCGTACTGCGGCTGGACGAGGACGAGTTCGCCGAGAGCGGCCTCGCCGAGACCGACCCGGAGGCCGCCGCCGAGGCCGTCCGCGCCCTCGACGTCCTGGACCGCCAGGCCAGAACGGCGCCCGGCCTCCCCGCCCTCCTCGCCTGAACCGGCCTCATTCTGAGGGGGCGCTTACCCCTGCCTTAAGCGGACCCTAAGGATCAGCTCGTGGGGCCCCGAGGCGGCGAAAAGCGGGAGGTGGGCGGCTAGCTTGGCGGGGTCAGGGAGGGGCTGTGGTGGCGCCGATGCCCACGGGGGGCGGCGCCGCACAGCCCGGTTTCCGCTGGCCACACCCGACTTGCGCCGCCTGCTGTGCCGTGCCTCGAAGGAGATCCACCCATGCCCGCACCCCGCGCCGTGACCCGTATCGCCGCCGTCGCCCTCGCCCCGCTCGCGGTGGCCGCGTACGCCGCCGCCCCGGCGGCCGCCCACGGCTCGATGACGGACCCGGTCAGCCGGGTGGCGGCCTGCTACGCGGAGGGTCCCGAGGCCCCGAAGTCGGCGGCGTGCAAGACGGCCGTCGCTGCGAGCGGGGCGCAGGCGTTCTACGACTGGAACGCGGTGAACATCGCCAACGCCGCCGGCCAGAGCAAGTCCCTGATTCCGGACGGGCAGTTGTGTTCCGCGGGCAACAGCAAGTACAAGGGCCTCGACCTGGCCCGCGCCGACTGGCCGGCGAGCTCGATGAAGAGCGGCGCGCACACCTTCCGGTACAAGGGGACCGCTCCGCACAGGGGTTCCTTCGAGCTGTACGTGACGAAGGACGGGTACGACCCGTCGAAGCCGCTGAAGTGGTCGGACCTGGAGCCCGCGCCGTTCGCGAAGGCCACCGACCCGGGTATGCAGAACGGGGACTACGTCTTCACCGGCACCGTCCCGAACAAGACCGGCCGCCACCTGATCTACAGCATCTGGCAGCGTTCGGACAGCCCGGAGGCCTTCTACACCTGCTCGGACGTGGTGTTCGGGAAGGACAACGGCGGCAGCGGCAGCGGCACCGGCACCGGCACCGGCACCGGCAACAGCGGTACGGGGACCAAGCCGAGCTCCGCGCCCTCGGCGGCGCAGCCGTCGGCCGGTCCGCAGGCCCCGACGGACCAGCAGATCGCCGCCGGCGCCGGCAAGTCCTCCGTGGAGCACGGCGGACACGGCGACAACGACCCGAAGACGAACGGCAGCGCCGCCGCCACGCCGGTCCAGTCGTCGACGCCGTCCCAGGCCCAGGCCCCGTCCCAGTCCCCCGCGGGCAGCAACCTCGCGGAGACGGGCGGCAGCAGCGCCACCCCGGCGATCGCGATCGCCGGGGCCGGCGCCATGGCCGCCGGTGCGGCCGTGCTGTTCGGCCTGGCCCGCCGCCGGACGACGACGGGCCGCCACGGCCGCTAGCCGGGAAGCGCCATTCGGGAAGAACGGACCGCTCGTGCGTCGCTTCGTCAGTCGAAGACCGACGCGCAGGTGGTCCGTTCGGCGTGCGCCGGGTCGAGGGCGTTGAGCGCCTCGTGCCAGGCGATCCGGTCGGTCAGGCCGATGGCGACGTGCTCGGACAAGTCCAGCAGGCACAGGTCCTGGAGCACGACGTTGCGTACGTTCGGCCCGTCCAGGAACTGGCTCTGGTACGGCGTGACCACCTCGTCGTACTTCGTCGCGATCACCGTGTACTTCACTCCGGGCACGGTGTCGCCGCCCGCGTTCAGCTTGGTGATGAAGGGGGATCCGGCGATCTGGTCGGCCAGCCCCGGGGTCGCGGAGCTGATCAGGTCCTCGGCGCCGGGGAAGAACGGGAGCAGCTGGGTGAGGCCGAGCAGGGTGGTCCCGTGGTTGTCGGGGGCCAGCCCGACCAGCGCGTTGACCTTGTCGGCGCCGCCCAGGAACTTGAGGTAGTAGTGCGGCATCATGCCGCCCTGGGAGTGGCCGATGATGTCGGTCTTGGCCGCCCCGGTGGAGGCCAGCACCTTGTCGACGAAGACGTCGAGCTGGCCGGCCGACTTGCCGATCGGCCCGAGCCCGTTGAACAGGGGAACTCCGGGCAGTTGGCCGTAGTCGAGGGAGTAGACGCAGTACCCGCGGTGGACGAGGTACGGCGCGAGGCCGAGCCAGTTGTCCACGGAGTTCCCGAAGGTGCCGTGGACGAGTACGACGGGGCGCGGGTGCGCCGCGGAGGGTTTGCAGGACCAGTTGTTCCAGCCGCTGCTGGGGGCGGTCGCGGCCTGCGCGGCGCTGGCGGGCGCGACGAGGGCGGCGGCGGCGAGGGTGAGGACGGCCAATGGGCGGATCAGGCGTCTCCAGGGCAGCATCGAGTGATCTCCTTGCTGGTCAAGGGGAAATGCGTGGGGGTCTTCCCGTGATCCGGATCACAAGGGGTGCTGCTGCCGTTAAATTACGGGCGGGTAGCAAGACTTGGAAGTTACGCGTCGGTAAAAAATCGCGTGTTGAGCGCTGCTCCGGTCCCGCCCGAGAACCCCGCCGAGAACAACGGCCGCACGCAGAGGGCTCCCGGCGCCGGAACCGCACTGGCCACCCCGCCCGGCCTGGCGGCCGAGCCGCTGGTGGCCGCCGTCATCGAGGTCGCGGTGCGCACCCTGCGGCCGCACGTGGAGGAGACCGCCGAGACGGGCGTGCCGCGTACGCAGCTTGACGCGCTCGCGGCGTGCGGTGCGTACGGGTTGATCGCATACGAACCGGGGCGGGTGGCGGCTGGCCGGGCGGGTGCCGTGGATGACCGGCTGGGGCCTGGCCGACGTGGTCTACGTGGGCACCGTCACCCCGGACGACGAGGTGCTGTTCGCCCCGGTCGGCTGCGACCCGGCGTACAGGACGGAGCTCTTGCGCTCCTCCCAGTCCGCTGCTCCTTGATGCACGCGGTCGAAGTAGTCCCGCGCCCACTGGCGCATCTCCTCCGTGACCACCGGGCCGTCGCCGTCGACAGGTTCGCCGATGTCGGTGACCAGGACGCGCAGGGGGCGGTCCTGGAGGTCCATGTCGCCGAGGGCGAAGTTCCGCTCGTGCGGGGGAATCCGCAGGTAGGCCTCCCGCAGCGCCTCGCGGGACGGCTCGGCCGGGTCCTGCCGGTAGCGGCGGACGGCCTCCCAGCAGCGGTCGTTCGATGTAGGCCGGCCGTTCAACTTCTCGATCTGGTCGGCGACTTCGAGGAGGAAGCCGTCCGGGGTCAGTGGCCATCCGTTGCGGGAGAGCCATTTCGAGGGCTTGAAGTCCCAGGTCGGCGCCCCCGGTTCGGTCACCGCGACCTCGCCCGAGGCCAGCAGCTTCTCCAGGCCGGCCAGGTCGAGGGGATCCACACTGGGAAACCCGCACTGGATCGCGCCGTCCGCGTAGACGAACAGGTCCTCGAGGCTGTACTCACCGTCGAATGCGCGGCGCCGCCAGATGTGGCACCAGACGCCGTCTATCCGCTCCCCGTCCACCGTTTTGTATGTGGGTCTCCGCCAGCTCATCTGACGCACGCTACCCGACCGGCGCCGCTACGAGGCCCTGCTGAAGGTGGCCGCCGGGCGGACCGTGCCCGGGCCGAAGCGGGCGTTGGCGCGGTCGACGGCCGCCTCCACCGTCAGGCGGGATTCCCGGACCGGGTCCAGCGAGATCTGCCGGGCCACCCGCTCGGCGCCGGTCAGGTCCTCCGCGCGGAGCACCATGCCGGTCAGCCGGGCCCGTTGCAGCCCGGCCGCGTCCATCAGGCGGTACGCCATGGTCCGCAGGTCCTCGTCGTGCGCGGAGGGCTCCGGCAGCCGCCGGGTCTTCTCCCAGCGGGTGCCGCCCGCGAACTGCAGGGTCAGGGACAGGGACCGGGCGGCCTGGCGGCGGCCGCGCAGGGTCGCGCCCAGCCGGACCACTAGGCCGAGCAGCGCGGCCCGGGCGTGCGGGCCGTCCAGCTCCTCCCGGGTGAACCGGATCCGGACGGCGGCCGAGGCGGGCAGGTCCTTCGGGGTGACCTGGCGCGGGTCGGTCCCGCGGGCGCGCTCCGCGACCAGCCGGCCGGCCCGGCGGCCCAGGATCCGCTCGACGACCCCGGGCGGGACCTCGGTGAGCGCGCCGACCGTGTGCAGCCCGTACCGGCGCAGCGCCTCGGCCTGGCGGGGGCCGAGCCCGTACAGCGCCTCCACCGGCAGCGGCCCGAGGAAGCGGGCCACCGCGTCCGCGTCGTCGGGGACGGCCAGGATGCCGCCGGGCCCCGGGATCCGCGCGGAGGCCATCGACGCGACCGCCCAGGTGCCGGCGACGCCGATCCGGAGGTCCGTGCCCAGCCGGGCCACCGCGCGCAGCCGGACCACTTCCGCGATGCGTCCGGCGTCCACGCCGAAGTAGCGCTGGGCACCCCGGACTTGGACCAAAGCCGCGCGCGGCGGGAGGGCCTGGACGAGCGGGGAGAACTCCCGCAGGAGGTCCAGGACCTCGCGGTAGCCCTCCTCGGGCAGGGCCGGGGCGCACCGGATGTGCAGGACGCCGGCGGTCATCCCGCGCTCCCGGGGCTGGAGTGCCACAGCTTCCGGCCGGTCGCGGCACGGTCACCGGCGGGCTGGAGATCGGCCCAGGGGTTCATCTCGTAGCCCGTCGGGAGGTGGATCCGACGGCCGGAGTCCACAGCGGTACCGGAGCCGGAACCGGAACCGGAGCCCGCACCCGCACCCGCACCCGCACCCGCCATGGGCTCCGACAGCCGGGCCGCGACGGCGTCCACGCCGCCCGCCGCCCGCAGTTCCACCAGCTCCGCCAGGTTCCAGGCCGCCGCGCCGACCACGCTCAGGCTCTGCGGGCCACGCCGCTGCACCACTCCCCGCACCAGCAGCAGGAAGGAGTGGAAGACGGTGTGCGCGCACGCCTCGTGGCTGTCGTCGAAGAAGGCCAGGTCGACCAGCCCGGTCCCGTCGTCCAGGGTCGTGAAGATGACCCGCCTCCCGGACCGGATCGGCGGGGTCTGGGTGGCCGCCTTGGCGCCCGCGACCAGCACCGTCTGCCCGTGCTCGGCCTCCCGCAGCCGGCGCGCCGGGATCACGCCCAGCTCGGCCAGGAAGGCGTGGTGGTCGCCCATCAGGTGCCGCGAGGCGTCCATGCCGAGGACGCCCAGCTCGGCGCTGAGCCGCTCGGCGTCGGTCAGGTCGGGCAGCCCGACGGCAGCCGTGGACCGCCCTCCGCCCAGGGGGAGTTGGGAGCCGCCCCGGATCCCGGTGGCCCGCTGGGCCCCGTGCAGCTCGGTCAAGTGAAGCAGCAGGTCCCGCCGGTTGGCCCCGAAGGCGTCCAACGCCCCGACATGCGCGAGCCGTTCGGCCACCGCCCGCCCCGGGTGCGCCCGGTCCCAGAAGTCGCGCAGGGAGGCGTACGGCTGGCCGGCCTCGATCCGGCCCGCCTCCGCCTCGCTGATCCCGTGGACATCGGCCAGGGCGAGCCTCAGCCCCCACACCGGAGGCACATCGGACACCAGTTCGATGTGGTGGGCGACCGCCGATCGGTTCACATCCAGCGGCAGCACCGGCACGCCCCGCCGCCGCGCGTCCGCCAGCAGCAGCCGCTTGGGGTACATCCCCGGGTCGTGGGTGAGCAGCCCGGCGTAGAAGGCCGCCGGGTGGTGCGCCTTGAGCCAGGCCGACTGGTACGTCGGCACGGCGAAGGCCACCGCGTGCGCCTTGCAGAAGCCGTACGAGCCGAAGGCCTCGACGATCTCCCAGGTCCGGCCGATCACCTCCGGCGAATAGCCGCGCGCGCCCGCCATCGCCGCGAACCAGACCTTGATCCGGCCCTGCGACTCCGGGTCGGACAGCCCGCGCCGCACCCGGTCCGCCTCGTCCCGGCCACAGCCGGTCATGACGTGCACGATCTCGATGATCTGCTCGTGGAAGACCACCACCCCGTACGTCTCGCGCAGCGCCTCCGCCAGGTCCGGGTGCGGGAAGCGGACCGGGGCCCGCCCGTGCCGGGCCTCGATGAAGGGCCGCACCATATCGGCGGCCACCGGCCCCGGCCGGAACAGCGAGATGTCGACGACCAGGTCGTGGAAGGTGGCCGGCTGGAGCCGCCCCACCAGGTCGCGCTGGCCGGGGGACTCGATCTGGAAGCAGCCCAGCGTCTCGGCCGAGCGGATCAGCTCGTACGTCGCCTCGTCGCCCGGCGGCACCTGCGCCGGGTCGTCCAGGTCCAGCTCCCGCCCCGTGGTCCGCCGGAGTTCCGCGACAGCGTGCGCCATCGCGGACTGCATCCGTACGCCCAGCACGTCGAGCTTGAGCAGTCCGAGGTCCTCCACGTCGTCCTTGTCGAACTGGGACATCGGGAACCCCTCGCCGCTGGTGGGCACCACGGGGGTGCGGGCGAGCAGCGAGGCGTCGGAGAGCAGCACCCCGCACGGGTGCATGGCGATCCCGCGCGGCAGCGCGTCCAGCGCCTCGACGAGCTCCCACAGCCGTCCGTACGACTCCCCCTGTCCGTCGCCGTGTACGCCGCGCAGTTCGGGCAGTTCCTCCAGCGCGGCGCGGGCGTCGCGGGCCCGGATGTGCGGGAAGGCCTTGGCGAGCCGGTCGACGGTGGCCGGGTCCATGGACAGGGCGGCGCCCACGTCGCGGACGGCGTGCCGGACGCGGTAGGTCTCGGGCATGGAGACGGTGGCGACGCGTTCGGTGCCGAACCGGTCGATGATCCGCCGGTAGACCTCCAGCCGGCGGGCGGACTCCACGTCGATGTCGATGTCGGGCAGCACATGGCGGCGCTTGGACAGGAAGCGCTCCATCAGCAGGCCGTGCGCGACGGGGTCGGCGTGCGCGATGCCGAGGAGGTGGTTGACGAGCGAGCCGGCGCCGGAGCCGCGGGCGGTCACCCGGATGCCCATCTCCCGTACGTCGTCCACCACTTGAGCGACCGTCAGGAAATACGAGGCGAAGCCGTGGTAGGCGATGATGTCGAGCTCCTGGTGCATCCGCTCCCAGTACGCGCGGTCGTCGGCGTAGCCGCGCAGCACCATGCCCGCGGAGGCACGGGAGGCCAGGACCCGCTGGGCGGTGCGGTGGGCGGCGCCGACGAGGTGGGCCTCGGGGAAGTGCACGGAGCCGATGCCGAGGTCGTCCTCGGGGTCCACCGCGCAGGCTTCCGCCGTACGCCGGGTCTCCGCGAGCAGCCGGCGGGCGTCGGCGGGGCGCAGGCCGGCCGCCTGGGCGATCCGGTCGGCGGCCTCGGCCATGGCGGCCGGGCCCTTGAGCCAGCGCTCCCCGCTGTCCAGCGGCCGTCCGGAGTTGCGGGGGTCGATGGGGACCAGCCGGCGGGCCGCGTCGAGGACGTCGGCGACCGGGCCCTGGCCGGGGTCGGCGTACCGGACGGCGTTGGTGAGCACGGCCCGGACGCCCTGTTCGGCGGCGAAGCCGACGGTGCGGGCGGCCAGGCGCAGCGAGCCGGGCCCGGTGCCGGTGCGGCCGTGGTGGACGGCCTCCAGGCGCAGGGCGTCGCCGTAGATCTCCCGCCAGGGCGCGAGCAGCCGCGCCGCCCGGTCGGGGCGTCCCGCGGCGAGGGCCCGCCCCACCTCGGACCCGGGCCCGAGCAGCACGAACACGCCGTCGCCGCGCAGGGCGTTCCAGGGCAGCAGCGGCTGCCCGCCCTGCCGTGCGCCGGGGCCCCCCGAGGGAGCCGCGGTCCCGCCGGCCCACGCGGAAACCCCGTCGGCGGGGCCCGCGTGGGCGGCGGTGACCATCCGGCACAGCTCGGCCCAGCCGGCGGCGCCGTCCCGGGCCAGGAAGACGGCCCGCGGGGCCGACTCGTCGATGAAGGCCCCGCCCTTGACGGGGGTCCGCCGCCGGGAGGAGGCCTCCGCACCGCCGGGCCCGGCCGCCTGGGTTCCCGTACGGATGCCCGCGCCGTTTCCCGTACGCGACCCGGCCGGGCCCTCCGCGGGCGGACCGGCGGGCGACACGCCCAGGTCGACCCCGAACAGTGGCCGGATGCCCGCCGCCCCGCACGCCTTCGCGAACCGCACCGCGCCCGCGAGGGTGTCGCGGTCGGTCAGGGCGAGGGCGTCCATGCCCCGCTCGGCGGCGCGCTCCGCCAGCCGTTCCGGGTGCGAGCCTCCGTAGCGCATGGAGAACCCCGAAACGGTGTGCAGATGCGTAAAACCAGGCATCCGCGGCCTCCTGCTTCGCTCGATGCTCCCCAGACTTCTTCAACCTCCCCCTGCTCTCCACCATAGAGCAATTCGAATACCCGTGCGAAACACTTGTTCGATCATCCATCTCGTCGCCGGCCCGTCATCCATTCGGCCCGCCCCTGCTGCGCCCCACCCCCGATACGCCGAGCGTGTGAGGCATGACCCAGCGAGACGTGACCCAGCCCGCCAACGCAGCCGCCTCCGGTCCGTCCGCCGGTTTCCTCGCCGAGGTCAAGGACGCCGTGTCCATCCGGGCTGCCCTCCTGGTCCTGGGCGTACTGGCACTGCAGCTCGCCTTCATCACCTCGTACATCGGGGCCTTCCACCACCCCAAGCCGAGCGAGATCCCGCTCGCCGTGACCGCCCCGGCCGCGCCGATCGCCGAGCAGTCCGCGAAGCAGCTCGGCGCCCTGCCCGGCAAGCCGC
Organism: Streptomyces sp. ISL-87; assembly: GCF_018614095.1. Classification (GTDB taxonomy): domain Bacteria; phylum Actinomycetota; class Actinomycetes; order Streptomycetales; family Streptomycetaceae; genus Streptomyces. The sequence goes on from NZ_JAGGOY010000108.1 coordinate 12,507, forward strand.
TCGACCCCCACGCGGTCAAGGACGAAGCGGCGGCGCTCGCACAGGTCAGGAACCGGGACGTGGACGGCGCGCTGATCATCCGGCCGGCCGGCAAGACCGACCGGCTGCTGGTCGCCGGCGGCGCCGGGGCCTCGCTCTCGCAGGCCGTCGCCGAGATCGTCACGCGGGCCGAACAGGCCCAGGGCCGCACCGTCCAGATCACCGACGTGGCCCCGGCCGCCGCGGGCGACGCGCGCGGCCTGAGCTCCTTCTACCTGGTCGTCGGCTGGTGCGTGGGCGGCTACCTGTGCGCCGCGATCCTCGCGATCAGCGCCGGCGCCCGGCCCGCGAACGCCCACCGCGCCGTCATCCGGCTCGGCGCGCTGCTCGCCTACGCGATCGTCGCCGGGCTGCTCGGCACGGTCATCGCGGGCCCGATCCTGGGCGCACTGCCCGGCAGCGTCATGGGTCTGTGGGGCCTGGGCACCCTGGTCGTCTTCGCCGTCGGCGCGATCACCCTGGCCTTCCAGGGCCTGGCGGGCGTGGTCGGCATCGGCCTGGCGATCCTGCTGGTGGTCGTCCTCGGCAACCCGAGCGCCGGCGGCGCCTACCCGTACCCGCTGCTGCCGCCGTTCTGGCGGGCCATCGGGCCGGCCCTGCCACCGGGTGCGGGGACGTATGCCGCGCGCTCGATCACGTACTTCAGCGGCAACGACGCGGCCGGGGCCATGCTGGTGCTGTCCGGCTGGGCGGTCCTCGGCTCGGCCGTCACCGTGGCCTGCGCGGTCTTCCGCCGGGGCCGCCAGGGTGCCGCGGTGGGCACCGGGCTCCCCGACGGCCCCGGTGACCCCGGTGACGCGGTGGCCGCGGAGGGAACGGCCGGGCGGTGAACACCCGGCCGCGGCGCTAGGCGCCCTGGCCGCGCGGGTCCAGGAACCGGTCGGCGCCCCGCAGGGCGTGCCGGCCGACCGCCTTGCCGAGGGTGACGCCCGCCTCGCCGGCGGAGCGGGTGTGGATGCCCGAGTAGACGCATGCGCCGCACATCGAGGCCCCGCCCCGGGGCGGACAACGGGCGGGAGAATTTCCCGAGGAGTGCGCCCTACCGCACTCCTCCCCCAGCGCGCACAATCACCGTGAGACTCGCGTCGAGGGTGAGGGAGGGAGCGCGTGCGCAATCAGGTGCGCGCCGCGGACGGACGCGCTCTGACGGTGGAGCGCTGGGGCGACCCGGACGGAAGACCTGTCTTTCTGCTCCACGGCACCCCCGGCAGCCGGCTGGGACCCGCCCCCCGGGGCATGGTCCTCTATCAGCGCCGGATGCAGCTCATCGCCTACGACCGGCCCGGCTACGGCGGCTCCGACCGCCACCCCGGCCGCACCGTCGCCGACGTGGCCCAGGACGTGGCCTCGATCGCCGACGCCATGGGGCTGGACACCTTCGCCGTGGCGGGCCGCTCCGGCGGCGCCCCCGGCGCCCTGGCCTGCGCCGCCCTGCTCCCGGACCGGGTCACCCGCACCGCGGCCCTGGTCCCCCTCGCCCCCCGCGACGCGGAGGACCTGGACTGGTTCGCCGGGATGGCCGATTCGAACGTGCAGGAGTACACCACCGCCTCCACCGACCCCGAGGAGCTGGCCGCCCGGCTGATCCCGCGCGCCGCCGGGATCGCCAAGGACCCCGGCCGGCTGCTGGACGAACTGCGCCGCGAGCTCACCGAAAGCGACCGCATGATCGTCGCGGACGCGGGTCTTCGGGCGATGCTGCTGCGCAACTACCGCGAGGGGGTCCGCACTTCCGCGTACGGCTGGATCGACGACGCCCTCGCCTTCAGCAGCCCCTGGGGCTTCGACCCGGCCGACATCCGCTGCCCGGTGCTGATCTGGCACGGGGAGCTGGACGTGTTCTCCCCCGTGGGCCACTCCCGTTGGCTGGCCCGCCGGATCCCGGGGGCCACCACCACCATCGACCCGGCCGCCGCGCACTTCGCGGCGCTGCGTGCGCTGCCCGACGTACTGACCTGGCTGCTGCGGGAGCTGCCGGCGCCGCCCCTGGGCGAACAGCAGCCCGCCTGATCCAACGAGTCGATCAAACCTCGCAGTTGGTCCGAAGACCGGGCGTGAAGCACCGGGTTGCCCACACTCCGAACGAGAGATCGCTGTTCGAATGCCGGAGTCGGCAGGACACCAATCACAAGATCGCGAAACACATCGTGGCCGAGGCTGAACGCACCCTGTGCCTGGCTCAAGGCACCCCACGGAAAAAGAAATGGATCTTGCCGTCCGGCAAACGGACGAATACCGGACCCCGGGAAATACACCGCGGCTGCCATGGAACGCTTGACCAGGCGTCATGCCTCAGTTGCCATTGGGGTGTGGACGAGTAAAGTCCACGCTTGACACCAGCATGTCGCTGTTGTCATTCACATGCCCATTCCACATGGCTTCCCCAAGGACGGTGTCGTGAACACTTCCGCAACCCCCTCGACCAGCACGGTCAAGGCCCGCCGGGTCCCGCTCGCCCAGATCGACGTCCGCAGCGCCTCGGCGGCCGCCAAGCTCGGCCGCGTGCTGCCGACGGAATCCGGTCGCTCGGTTCAGGCACCGATCTTCAACTCTGCGCTCTGACACCGAAGTACGCGCTCTAGACTGGTGGAATGACCGGCCTGATCGCATTTCGCGAGATCGTCCTGAAAGTTCACAGCAGATGCGATCTCGCTTGTGATCATTGCTATGTCTACGAACACGCAGATCAGAGCTGGCGGGGCCGGCCGAAAGTGATCTCCCCCGAGGCCATCACTCACACCGCGGCACGACTCGCCGAGCATGCCCGTGACCATGCGCTCCCCTCCGTCACGGTGATTCTCCACGGAGGGGAACCCCTGTTGGCGGGCACCGCCCGCCTCCGGCTCGTGTGCGAGGAGTTCACCCGGGCACTCGCCGGAATCGCGGATCTCGACCTGCGCATCCACACCAACGGGCTCCAGCTCAGCACCCGCCACCTCGACCTCTTCGCCGAGTACGGCGTCCGGGTCGGCATCTCCCTCGACGGGGACCGCGCGGCCAACGACCGGCACCGCCGCTTCGCGGACGGGCGCACCAGCCACCCCCTGGTCCTGGCCGCCGTCGCACTGCTCCGGTCGGAGCCCTACCGCCACCTCTACCAGGGCCTGCTCTGCACGGTGGACGTCGCCAACGACCCCGTCGCCGTGCTGGACGCCCTCGTGGAGCTCGAACCCCCCCGCGTGGACTTCCTCCTCCCGCACGCCACCTGGGAGGCCCCGCCGCCCCGCCCCGACGGCGTGCCCGACGCGTACGCGCGCTGGCTGCTGCGGGTCTTCGACCACTGGGAGCACCTCGGGCGACCGGTGCCCGTACGGCTCTTCGAGTCCCTGCTCTCCACCCTGGGCGGCGGGCCCAGCCTGACCGAGTCCCTGGGCCTCGCCCCCACCGACCTCGTCGTCGTCGAGACCGACGGGGCGCTGGAGCAGGTGGACTCCCTCAAGAGCGCCTTCGAGGGGGCGGCGGCCACCGGCTTCAATGTCTTCGACCACGCGTTCGACCAGGTCGCGGCCCATCCGGGGGTACGGGCCAGGCAGTTGGGCCTGGCCGGCGTCAGCGACTCGTGCCGCCGGTGCCCCGTCGTACGTTCGTGCGGAGGCGGCCTCTACACCCACCGCTACAAGGCCGACGACGACACCGGCGGGGGCTTCGACAACCCCTCCGTGTACTGCGCCGACCTGCGGGAGCTGGTGGAAGGGGTCGAGGGCCGGACCGCGGACCGCGCGACCGCCCCGGAGCTGGCCGATCCGGCCGGACTCGCCCGGGCCCAGGAGGACCTGACCCGGGTCCTGCTGGCCCGGCTGCACGAGGACCTGGCCGGCGACGCCGACTGGGCCAGGGCCTGGGAGCTGCTGGCCGCCGTGGAGCAGGCCGGGGAGGCGGGCGCGGACGCGCTGGACGCCGTACTGGACCACCCGTTCACCCGGACGTGGGTGTGGGCGGCCCTGGACGCGTCCCGGGAGCGGCGCGCGGACCCCGCCCCGGAGGCGGCGTGCAGGCTGGCCGCGCTGACCGCGGCCGCCGTGCTGCGGGGCGGACTTGACCTGCCGGCCGAGGTGGCCTACCGGGACGGCGAGGTGTACCTGCCGACGCTGGGGCTGCTGCGGCTCGGTGAGCCCGGCACGGACGGGCGGGCCGTGCTGCACGCCACCGAGGACGGGTACGCCGTACGGGACGGCCGCACCGAGCACCGCTTCGGGCCGGCGGCGGGGGACTCGCGCTGGCAGCCCGTACGGACCTGGTCGCCCGGGCCGGACGCCGCCCCGGTGGCGCTGGAGGACCTCGACCCGTACCGCAACTGCTTCCCCCGGCCGCCCCGGCTGCGGCTCGGGGCCGGGGAGACCGAGGAGTGGCGGGGCAGGCTGGACGAGGCCTGGACGCTGCTGCACACCGCGGTGCCGGAATTCGCCCGGGCGGCCGCCGCCGGGCTGACCACGCTGACCCCGCTCGCGGGCGGTCCGCTGGCCGGCGGCTGGGGTGAGGCGGGCCGGCACGGGCCGGGGGCGCTCGGGGTGCCGTACGACGCCGGGGTACGGGAGACCGCGCTGGCGCTGCTGACCGGGCGGCGGCGGGCCCGGCTGCGGGCGCTGACCGAGGTGGCCGACCTGTACGCGCTGGACGGGCAGTGGCAGCACCCCTCCCCGTGGCGGGAGCGCCCGGTTCCGGTGTCCCGGCTGCTGGCCGACGTCCACGAGCGGGTGGCGGTGGAGGCGTACCGGCGGGCCACGGCGGTCCCCGAGCCGGGCGGCGCGGACCGGATCCACCGGGCCCTGGACCGGCTGTCCGGGGCGGCCGAACTGACCACCACCGGCAAGCGGCTGGTGGAGCAGCTCCGCTGGGAGCTGAAGGGGGCCGGCGCATGACCCTGCCCTCCGACCCAGCCCCAGCCGGCCCACCCGGCCCACCTGGCCCAGCCGACCCACCCCGCCCGCCCGGCCCAGCCGGCCCAGCCGGTCCAACTCCGGCCGACCCGGCCGACCCCACCCACCCGGCCGACCCGACCCACCCGGCCGGCCCAACCTCAACCGGGCCGACCGCCCCGGCCCCGGCCCCCCCGGCCCGCACCGGTGCCCTCTCCTTAGCCGTCCAACTGCGGCTCCTCGGCGTGCGCCCCCGGATGCGGCTCATGGTGCACGCCTCGCTCCACGGCACCGGCCTGCGCGCCACGACCCTGCGGGACGCCCTGACCGGTGTCCTCGGCCCGCACGGCACCCTGGTGGTCCCGGCGTTCACGGCCGAGAACTCCACCACCTCCAACGCCCACCTGGCCACGATCGCCGGTCTGGCCGAGCCCGAGGTACGGGCCTTCCGCGACCGGATGCCGGCCTTCGACCAGGCGCTCACCCCGAGCCAGGGCATGGGGGTCCTCGCCGAGGCCGTCCGTACCGCCCCCGGCGCCGTGCGCAGCGCGCACCCCCAGACCTCCTTCGCGGCCCTCGGCAAGGACGCGGAGCGGCTGTGCGCGGATCACCGCATCGAAAGCCATATGGGCGAAGAGTCGCCCTTGGGAAAGATGTGCTGGGAGGGGGGCCAGGTGCTCATGATCAATGTGGGTTTTTCGGTCTGTACCGCTTTCCATCTCGCGGAGTATCGAATTCCGAAGCCCCCCTTGCGCAAGTACGAGTGTGTGGTGAAGGTGAACCTTCCGGGGCGGCAGCAAGGACGTCAGCATCGGCGTCAGCAGGGGGGAGAGTGGACCTCGTTCGAGGACGTCGCGCTCGATGACAGCGATTTCGCCGAGATCGGGAAGTCGTTCCCGGATTCCCAGATGCGCAGGGGGCGGGTGGGAGGCGCCTCGGCCATGCTCTTCTCGCTCCCGGATGCCGTCGACCACGCGCTGGAGTGGATGACCGAAAACAGACGCTGATTGACTGAACGATGAGGGGATGTGGCGAAGCAGCTCCGGAATGATGTTTCTTCGCTCGACATCTTCGGGACGGGGGTCGTGTGCCCGCATCAGTGCAGCCGTATTTTTTTCTCAGTTATGCGCATACACCGAGATTCGGGGCCGGGGGGCCCGACCCTGACATGTGGGTCGAGCGCCTCTTCCGCGATCTCTGCAGTCATGTCATGGCGCTGACCGATCTGCCCGCCGGCTCCGACGCCGGCTTCATGGACCGGGAGATACGCAGCGGCGAGGGCTGGTCGGAACGGCTCGGGGCGGCGCTCGCCACCTGCCGGGTCTTCGTACCCCTGTTCTCGCCGCGGTACTTCGCCAGTGAGATGTGCGGGAAGGAGTGGTTCGCGTTCGCGCAGCGCGCCATCCAGCACGGCGCGGTCAGCAACCAGCCGGCCGAAGCCATCGTGCCCGCGCTGTGGGTGCCCGTGCCGCCCTCCCAACTGCCCGGCCCCGCCGAGCGGTTGCAGTTCAACCACAACACCTTCGGTGAGCGCTACGTCACCGACGGGCTCTACGGCCTGATCAAACTGCGCGGCTACGCCGAACAGTACGAGCGGGCCGTGTACGAACTGGCCAAGCGGATCGTCCGGGTGGCCGAGACCGTCCGCCTCGAGGCCGTCCGCCCGGTGGACTACCGGGTGGTGCCCAGCGCCTTCGGCAGACCGAGCAGTGCTGCCCGCACCCTGCACGTCACCGTGGCGGCCGCGTCCCGGCACGACCTGCCGGACGGCCGCAGCCCCGAGTACTACGGGGACAGCGCCCTGGACTGGAATCCGTACCATCCGGCCTCCCAGCGGCCCATCGCGTACGTCGCCGAGGACCTGGTACGCAACCTCAACTACCAGACCACCATGAGCTCCTTCGACGACGAGGCCGGGCACTTCGACAGCAAGCAGCCGCCGACCCGGCCGGAGATCCTGATCGTCGACCGGTGGGCGGTTGAGGACGAGCAGCGGCGCCAGCGGCTGGCCTCCTTCGACCAGGAGTCCCGGCCGTGGATCAACGTGGTGGTGCCCTGGAACCGCTACGACCACCAGAGCCGCGCCAAGGAGAACGAGCTGGCGAACCGGCTGGAGGACACGATGCCCGTCAAGATGGGCCAGGGCCGGGCCGCCTGCCGGGCCGCCGCCAACGGCGTGGCCAACATGGAGACGCTCGGGCAGATCCTGCCGCAGGTGGTCGAGGCCGCCGCCCAGCAGTTCCTCAGACACGCACAGGTCTATCCACCGGCCGGCGGCACCCCCACCGAACGTCCGCGGCTGCTCGGCCCGATGGGGATGAGCGGACCGCCCGCACCACCACCGCGCGCCCCCTTCCCGCCCGACGTCGGCCAAGCCGGCAACGAACGCCAGGGCCGCCACGCGACAGACGACACCGACAACGACCGGGGGGACACGGATGACAGTGAGTCGTGACAGCCGTGAAGGACGCATCGTCACCTTCTACTCGTACAAGGGCGGTACGGGGCGCACCATGGCGCTGGCCAACACCGCCTGGATCCTCGCCGCCAACGGCAAGCGGGTCCTCGCCGTGGACTGGGACCTGGAGGCGCCGGGCCTGCACCGGTTCTTCCACCCCTTCCTGGACCCCTCCACGCTCGGGGCCACCACCGGGGTCATCGACCTGATCAGCGAGTACGCGTGGGCGGCGACCAGCCCGGTGCAGCGGGCCGACGACTGGCACAAGGACTACGCGCGGATCCAGCCGCACGCCGTGTCCCTCACCCCCGAGACCCTGGGCTGGGAGTTCCCGGACGGCGGCACCCTCGACTTCGTCTCGGCGGGCCGGCAGAACCGCGAGTACTCGGCGACCGTCTCCACCTTCGACTGGGACAACTTCTACGACCGGCTGGGCGGCGGCCTGTTCTTCGACGCCTTACGCGCGGACATGAAGCAGAACTACGACTACGTCCTGATCGACAGCCGCACGGGCCTGTCCGACATCGCGGACATCTGCACCGTGCACCTCCCGGACGTCCTGGTCGACTGCTTCACCCTCTCCGACCAGTCCATCGACGGCGCCGCGTCCGTCGCCCGGCAGATCGACGAGCGCTTCAACGACCGCGGCATCAAGATCTACCCGGTTCCCATGCGCATCGACGAGGGCGAGAAGGAGAAGGCCGACGCGGGCCGGGCGCTGGCCCGGATCAAGTTCGACCGCTTCCCCAACGGCCTGGTCGGCGACGAGCTCACCTCGTACTGGGGCGCGGTGGAGATCCCGTACCGGCCCTACTACGCCTACGAGGAGACGCTGGCGACCTTCGGCGACGAGGCCGGGCTCACCAACTCCCTGCTCTCCGCCTTCGAACGGCTCACCACCGTGGTCACCGAGGGTGAGATCACCTCCATGCCGGCCATCGGCGACGAGGTCCGGCTGCGCATCCGGGACGCCTTCACCCGGCGCCGCCCGGCGCTGCCCGCCGACCTGTTCCTGTCCTACGTCGCCGAGAACCGGATGTGGGCCGACTGGATCGAGTCGGTGCTCACCCGGGCCGGTTTCCGGGTGGTCCCGAAGGACGTCTCCGCCGAGCGGGCACCGGGCACGTCCGCCGGGGACACCCTGGGCGGCGCGGGCATCAGCGTCGACACCGCCGCCCGGACCGTGGTGCTGCTCTCCAGCGCCTACCTCAAGTCCGCCCGGGCCGTGGACGTCTGGGAGCGGGCGGCCGCCGAGGACCCGACCGGGGGCCGGCGCCAGCTGGTGCCGCTGAGAGTGGGCGACGTACGCCTGTCCACGCCGTACATCGACCGGAACCCGGTGGACCTGTTCCGGCTCGACGAGGTGCACGCCACCACCGCGCTGCTGCGTGCGGTGGAGCGGCCGATGGCGCTGCCGGACAGCGTGGCCAGCGCCTCGGCGCCGGGCCCCCGGTTCCCCGGGACCGTCCCGAAGATCTGGAACGCGCCGCCCCGCAATCCCGGTTTCACCGGCCGCTCCATCGTGCTGGAGCGGATGCGCGACCAGCTCGGCGGCGGGATGGCCGTGGTGCTGCCGCAGCCGCAGACCCTGTACGGGCTCGGCGGCGTCGGCAAGACCCAGGTGGCGCTGGAGTACGTCCACCGGTTCATGGCCGACTACGACCTGGTCTGGTGGATCTCCTCGGAGCAGACCGACGACGTGGTGGCGGCCCTCGCGGAGCTGGCCGTACGGCTCGGCGCGCAGACCGGCGAGGACATGGCGTCGGCGTCCCAGGAGGCGATCGACCTGCTCCGGCGCGGGGTCCCGTCCTCGCGGTGGCTGCTGGTGTTCGACAACGCCGATGATCCCGAGACGCTCAAGCGGTTCTTCCCGCCGGGCGGCCCGGGGCATGTCCTGGTGACCTCTCGCAACCAGTCCTGGTCGCAGTACGGGGACGCGCTCCCGGTGGACGTGTTCCTGCGCGAGGAGTCCATCGAGCACCTCCAGCGCCGGGCCCCCGGACTGACCAAGGACGACGCCGAGCAGGTGGCGATAGCGGTGGGCGACCTGCCCCTCGCCGTCGAGCAGGCGGGCGCCTGGATCGCGGAGACCGCGACCCCGGTGTCCGCGTACCTGGAGCAGCTGGCGCAGCAGGCCGCCCGGGTGCTGGGCCTGAACCAGCCGCCCGGGTACCCGGAGCCGGTGGCCGCCACCTGGAACGTGTCCATCGAGCGGCTCCAGTCCCGCTCCCCGGCCGCCGTACGGCTGTTGCAGCTGTGTGCCTTCTTCGCGCCGGAGCCGATCTCGGCGAACCTGCTCTACAGCAAGGAGATGATCGACGCGCTCAAGCCGTACGACTCCTCGCTCCAGGAGAAGCTGGTGCTGGGCCGGGTGATCCGGGAGATCGGCCGGTTCGCCATGGCCAAGGTCGACCAGGTCAGCAACAGCATCCAGGTGCACCGCCTCGTCCAGGCGGTGATCCGGGCGCAGCTGTCCGAGGAGGAGCAGCGCGAGGCCCGGCACGCGGTGCACCGGATCCTGGCCGGTGCCCGGCCGGATGACGACGAGCCGATAGACAACCCGGAGACGTGGCCTCGGTTCAACACGATCTGGCCGCACCTGACCCCGTCTGAGGCCCGGTTCTGCAAGGAGCCGGAGACCCGCAGGCTGATGATCGACCGGGTCCGCTACCTGTGGAAGCGCGGTGACTTCAAGGCCGCTTACGCGCTGGGCGAGGAGCTGCGCGAGACCTGGAAGGAGACGCTCGGCAACGACGACCTCCAGTACCTGTACCTGCGCTTCCACCTGTCCAACATCCTGCGTTCGCAGGGCCGGTTCGTGGAGGCGAAGGAGCTGGACGAGGTCACCCTCGAACGGCAGCGCAGCGCGCTGGGCCCCTCGCACCCGCACACGTACATGACCACCAGCGGCCTGGCGATGGACCTGGGCGCGCTGGGCCGGTACGGCGAGGCGATGGAGCTGGCCACGGCCGCGCACGAGGGCTTCGGGCAGATCTTCCACGAGGCGCACCCGCGCACCCTGGCCGCCGCGAACAACCTGGCGCTGAACCTGCGCATGGTGGGCCAGTACGCGCGGGCCAGGGAGATCGACCAGGAGGTCTTCGACCGGCGCACCGAGGTACTGGGCACGGACCACCCGTACACCCTGTCCTCGGCGCAGAACCTGGCTCGTGACCTGCGCGAGGTGGGCCGGTACGACGACTCGGTGCAGCTGCTGAGCCGGACGTACGAGATCTACAAGCGGCAGCTCGGCCGGGCCTTCCCGGGCACGCTGTCGGCGGCGAAGAACCTGGCGGTGTCGCTGCGGCGGGCGGGCGAACTGGAGGACGCGCTGCGGCTGACGACGGCGACCCGGAACCGCTACCGGGCCAAGTACACCTCGGTCAACCCGGACCTGCTGGCCTGCGAACTGAACCTGGCCGCGGACATGTTCGCGACCGGGGACCCGGGCGGGGCCCGGGACCTGGCGCAGGAGGTGGTGGACGAGTACATGAAGGTGCCGGGCGAGCGCCACCCGTACACCCTGGCCGCGGTCAACAACCTGGCGGTCTTCCACTGGGGCACGGGAGCGGCGGAGACGGCGGACACGATGCTGCGGCAGACGATCCGCTACATGCGCGAGGTGCTGGGCGACAATCACCCGCACACCATTTTCGCCCACCTCAACCTGGCCAACGCCCGGGCCGATCTGGGCGATCCGGAAGGCGCCCTGGAACTGGAGCGGACGGCGGTGCTGCGGCTGCGCGAGGCGCTCGGGGCGCACCACCCGGAGACCCTGGCGAGCGCCTCCAACATGGCGGTGAGCCTGGATTCGATGGGCCGCAAGGAGGAGGCGGCCCGGGTACGGGCGGATGCGATCGTCGAGCTGACACGGCTGCTCGGCGAGGAGCACGGTCTGACCCGCTACGCCCGCGACGAGCGGCGCGTGCACCGCGACCTGGAGCCGCTGGCGGTGTGATCCGAACGGCGGCGGGGACCTCGGCGTCCCCGCCGCCCCACCCAACAGCAGACTGGGGGGTTCGCTGTGACCGACAGCATGACCTTTCGAAACGAGGACCTGCCGGCCCTCTTCCACCACACCGACCAGGCGGCGGTCTCCCGGCAGCGGGAGTCCACCCAGGCCACGCGGGCCCAGCTGGTGCTGCTCGTGGCGGCCGCCGGGGCCGCCGCCCTGCCCTCGGGGCCCACGGTGGCCTCGCTGCACCTGTTCGGGGTGCTGAGCGTGCTCGCGTACGCCGGGGTGCTGGCCGTGGGCGTCCGGGCGACCCGGCGCAGGGCTCGCCCGCAGTGGCAGCTCAACCGCAGCGCGGCCGAGTTCATCAAGTCCCTGGCCTGGCGGTACGCCGTGCACGGCGCGCCGTTCGGCAGCGAGGTGAGCGGCGCTGAGGCTACGTACCGGACGCGGCTGGAAAAGGGCCTGGACGAGCTGCGCAAGATGGGCTGGGAGGATCCGCGGACCGCGGGCACGGTCCCGGAGGGCGGTGAGATCACCGGCGCGATGCACCGGCTGCGCGGGCTGGAATACCAGGTCCGGCGCGAGACCTACGTACGGGACCGGCTCATCGAGCAGCGCAACTGGTACCGGCGCAAGACGGAGGTGTCCCGGCGGGCGACGGCGCTGTGGTCGTGGACGATCGTGCTGCTGACCTGCCTGGGCCTGCTGTTCGCCCTGCTCGGGGCGTTCGGTTCGGGACCGGGGCCGAGGCTGACCGGGCTGCTGAGCTCGGCCGCCGCGGCCGCGATCGCCTGGAACGAGGTGCGGCGCCACCATCCGCTGATCGAGGCGCACACCCTGATCGAGCAGGACCTGGCGACGATGATGGTCGTGATGCAGACGACGATCACCGAGTCACATTGGCCATCCGCGGTGTACGAGACCGAGCGGTACGTCTCTCCGCAGCACACGGACTGGCTGGCCAGGCATAGCAGTTGACACCTCTGCGGCCGCGGGGGCGCGGCTCAGTCCCGGGTCACGCCCTCGCGCCAGATGACGGTGACGGGCTTTCCGAGGGCCCGCGCGTAGGCGACGATCTCGCCGGTTCCGCCGTGTCCGCGGGCCGGCAGGCCGTCCCAGACGGCCACGAGCCGGTCGCATGAGTCGGCGATGTACGTGCCGGCGGCGTAGTAGGCCTCGTCCGTGGAGCGGGCGAAGTCCATCCGGACCTCCTGGGTGGCCTGCCGCTTGAGCCGCCGGTAGCGGGCCAGGGCCTCGGCGTCCTCGAAGGCGTCCTCGTAGTCCCCGCTGGGGATGACCACCGTGAGGTCGGCGCCGCATTCCAGCGCGATGTCGGCGAAGAGCTGGTCCGCTCCCTCCGCGAGGCTGGAGAAGGCCTCCAGCGGCCCCTCGTGGCCGCCCAGTACGGCCCGCAGGCCGTCCTTCACGTGGCCCAGTACCTCGCGCGGTATCGACCGGTGCCCGGTCACGCCGATACGTTTCATGCGGAAACCTGCTCCCCCCGAGGACACCGACGCCCTGGACATCCTCCCAGAAGGCGGGAGGACGTCCAGGGGTGCGACGGGGCGCGCGGACGGGATCCGCACGGTGCCCGGTCAGTAGACGCTGACTCCGTAGGCGTTCAGGGCTTCCACGACGGGCTGGAAGAAGGTGGTTCCGCCGGAGGAGCAGTTGCCGCTGCCGCCCGAGGTGAGGCCGACCGCGCGGGTGGTGGAGTAGAGCGGGCCGCCGCTGTCGCCGGGCTCGGCGCAGACGTTGGTCTTGATCATGCCGTAGACGATGTCGCCGTTGCCGTAGTTGACGGTGGCGTTGAGGCCGGTGACGGAGCCGCTGTGGATGCCGGTGGTGGAGCCACGGCGGGTCACGGACATGCCGACCGTGGCGTTCACGGCGCTGGTGATGTCCTGGCTGCCGACGGTGCCCGGGTGGGACAGCGAGGTGTTGTCGTAGCGGATGAGGCCGTAGTCATTGGTCGGGAAGCTGGAGCCGGCCGTCGGGCCGATGGTGGTGGTGTGTGAGGAGTTGGTCCACCAGGTGCCCGCCCCGTCGGTGCAGTGGCCGGCGGTCAGGATGTAGTACGTGGTTCCGCTGCGCACGTTGAAGCCCAGCGAGCAGCGCCAGCTGGACGCGTAGATGGCGTCTCCGCCGGAGATCAGTTTGGTCAGTTTGCCGGGGGTGCGCTCGATGCGCAGGGCCGCGGCGTCGGCTCCGGCCTCACGTCTGATCTTCGCGAGGTCGGTGGCGCTGACGGTGGAGTCGGCGGTGACCACGAGGGTCCCGGTGGCGGGGTCGGTGTGCCAGGCGGTGCCCGCGACGTCGGCACGCAGAACGGACGCGCCGGCGGAGGCGAGCCGTTCGGCGCTGAATCCGCCGTCCTGCGGGTCGGCGCTCGCCGCGGTGGGCAAGGCCAGCGCGGCCACGGCGGCCAGGCCGGTGGCCACCGCGAGCAGCCTGGTACGGGTGATGCTCTTGATCCTCACTTCTCGTCCTCCCGGAAGGGATCGGGGGCCCGGCGAACGTGGGGGTGCCGGTGCCCGTGAGGCGCAGTCGGGGGCACGGCGGGCGCATGGGCTCGTATCGTGCTCCTGACGCGCCCCTGACAATTCCTCGACCAGCCCTCGAAAAGCACTGTCGGGAGTGTCCTGGCGTCAGATACCGGTCGCAAGGGCGTCTTTCAGCCGCCGCTCACCCGCCGCGACCTCGAAGGGCAGAGTGTTCCCCGGCGGGGGGAAGGGACAGATGAAGTGGTCCGCGAAGGCGCAGGGCGGCAACACGGCCCGGTTGAAATCCACGGTAACCGAACCCCCGGCGCCTGGGACGCCGGGCTTGAGGAAGCGGAACCGGTAGCTGGAACGGCCGCCGGTGGTATCGCCGAAGACGGCCCAGAGGCTGCCGTCGTCCTCATCCACGGCCACCTGGAGGGTGTGTTCAGCGCCCTGGTACGAGAAGCTCAGTTCGCCGCCGAGGCCGAGTCCGCGCTCCCGCCCGTCGGCGTTCTCCACCTGCACGGTCCGGTCCTCGCCGTAGGGGCGGAAGCGGCCGGGCAGCGCGAAGGCGGGGTCGTAGGGGGTGGCCTCGATGCCGGTGAAGGCCGCGCGGGCCTTGGAGGCGGGGTCGAAGACCCGCACCGCCCAGTCCCCTTCACGCCGGATCACGACGAGGCGCACGTCCCCGGCGGCGATCCGGGAGTGCGCGGGCGAGCCCTCGTCGGCGGCGAGTACGGCGTCACCGGTGAAGGGCCGCCCGTCGAGGCTGATGCCGTCGCCGGGGGCGGCGCTCAGCGCCACCCCGCCGTCGGTGGCGCGCCAACGCCCCGGAACGGCCGGAATTCGACCGTCCGTGTCATCGGCGAGCCAGTGGGTGCCCGTCAGGGAGAGCGGACCGTACGGAGCGGACACCGTGTCCACCCGATGCTCGTGCCACTTCGCCCAGTCGGCGTGCGGGTCATTTGCGTCATCACTCATGCCGCTCAACCCTTCCACGCCGGTCCGGACGGGAACCATGGGGTACGCCGTCCGGACCTGTTAAATCTGAAAGGGTCTCAGCAGTCGCAGCCGCAGCCATCGCAGCAACAGCCGTCACAGTTGCAGCAGCCGTCACAGCTGCCACAACCGGGATCGCCGCCGCAGTCACAGGCCTCGCACCACGCGTCCCGCTTCTTGCGGGACCACGGGCCCTCGTGTTCCGTACAGCAGAGCTGGCAGGTGCAGAACAGCCCGAGTGCCACCGCGCAGCCGGCGAGGAGCCCGCGGCGCGGCTTCTGCGGGGGCAGCCCGCCGGGCCCGCCCGGGCCGCCCGGGCCGCCCGGGCCCATCGGCGGAGGCATCCCGGGACCACCGGGGCCGGCCGGGGTACCGGGGCCGTACGGCCCTCCCCCGTACGGCCCGCCCCCGTGCGGGCCGCCCCCGTGCGGGCCGCCCCCGTACGGGCCGCCCCCGTACGGGCCGCCCCCGTACGGGCTGCCCGAGCCCGGGTTGTCGTATCCCTGCGGCGGCGCCCCGTAGCCCGCGCCCGAGTTCATGCCGACGTGGCCGCAGCTCGTGGTCCCGAAGGCCCGGTCCACCGAGGTGCGCAGCTCGTGGACCAGCAGCCGGTGTGCCAGCCCCGCGTCGGCGAACTCGGCCTCGCGCAGCGCCAGCCGGATGCCCTGGAGGGCGTCGTCGCACAGCCGCCGCGCCTCGGTGAGGGAGGTCCCGGTGGCCGTGAGCGGGTTCCAGGCGCCCGCCGCGGCGTCGGCGGCCTGGTCCTCCACGGCGTCCAGCAGGTGTGCGAGCCGCCCGAAGTACCGGCCGGCCTCGGCGAGGGCTGCGGTGTTGCCTGGCCGTCCCGCGAGGACCGCGGTATGCGCGAAGGCGGCGGCGGTCGCGGTCTCCGTCGGCTCGGTCACCACGAGCACGGGAGTGCCGAGCCCGGCCAGGGTCTCGATGCCACCCTGCCGGTCCACCGCGTCCACGAGCACCGCGGTGTCGAAGCCGAGCGAGGCCCCGGTACGCGCGCCGGCCCGGTCCCAGCCGCGCGCCACTTTGCGCGCGGCGGCGGCTATGGGGGCGCGGGCCAACAGGCCGTCCCGGTCGGCCACGTGGTCCCGTACCTTCGCGGAGGCCAGCACGAGCGAGACGGCGGCCGCGAGCCGGGCGCCCTCGCCGTTGGCCACGGGTGCAGTGCGCATCCCGCGCAGCGGGCAGGGACCGGCGGTGCGCCGGGTACCCGCCGCGGGACCGGACTGAGCCTCCGTCAGAACGGAGACGAGCAGCCCGTCGTAGTTGGTGACGATTCGGGCGAACTGGCCGTGATCACCGCGAAGTGCCAGGCAGAGACCGCAGAGATGGGCCATCCACTCCGTCTTGAACCGCTCGCCCAGCCGGTGCGTGCAGGGCCTGACGATGCCGAACAATGTGCTTCCCCCGTGTGTCATACGCATGCTTGCGGGGCATCGTATCCAGCCAGGTCGTTCACCCGTACGCCCCCACTGCTCACCCGCCCGGTGGCAGCGGTCGTATTTTCACTCAGTCAGCAGTGGTAGCTGCCAGGAACCTTGACCGTGCAACGGATGTTCTGCACCAGTACCGTCACGAAACCCCTGCGCGGCGACTATCCACTTGGCGCGTTGTCAGCATCATGGACGACCATAGGGATGCGGAGAAGAAGACAGACTGATCGCGGTGAAAGGAGGCGTCCATGGGTTCGGTGCGCAAGGCGAGTGCCTGGTTGGGTCTCGTGGAGGACAGCGACGACGAGCGGTACTACGACGACGACTACGCGGAGGCGGTGGAGCGGCAGCACGGCTCGGTCTCCGGCCCCGGCGACCAGTGGGTCACCGACCCCCGGGTCAAGGTGGCCTCGGAGTCGGCCGTCGAGCAGGGCCGGCGGATCGCGACCCTGACCCCGGACGGCTTCCGTGACGCGCGCGGCATCGGCGAACTGTTCCGCGAGGGCGTCCCGGTGATCGTGAACCTGTCGTCCATGGACCCGGGCGACGCGAAGCGCGTGGTCGACTTCGCGGCCGGCCTGACCTTCGGGCTGCGCGGTTCGATCGAGCGGGTGGCGACCAGGGTCTTCCTTCTGACCCCGGCCGACACCCAGATCGTGAGCGGCGAGCCCACGGGGCGCTCGCGCGACTTCTTCAACCAGAGCTGAGCAGGGCCCTCACCGGAAGGCGTCAAGCCCGGTGAGCGCCTTACCCAGCACCAACTGGTGCATCTCGACGGTGCCCTCGTAGGTGAGGACCGATTCGAGGTTGGTGGCGTGCCGCATGACGGGGTATTCGAGCGAGATCCCGTTGGCCCCGAGGATCGTCCGCGCGGTGCGGCAGATCTCGATGGCCTCGCGGACGTTGTTGAGCTTGCCGAAGCTGATCTGCTCGGGCCGCAGAGTGCCCGCGTCCATCCGCCGTCCCAGGTGGTGGGCGAGCAGGATCCCCTTGTGGAGTTCCAGCGCCATGTCCGCGAGCTTGGCCTGGGTGAGCTGGAAGCCGCCGATGGGCTTGCCGAACTGCTCCCGCGTCTTCGCGTAGCCGAGCGCGGACTCGAAACTGGCGCGCGCCGCGCCCATGGAACCCCAGATGATCCCGTACCGCGCGTGGCTGAGGCAGCCCAGCGGTCCCTTGAGCCCCGTGACGCCCGGAAGCACCGCGTCCGCGGGCAGCCGTACGTCGTCCATCACCAGCTCGCTGGTCACCGAGGCGCGCAGCGACCACTTGTGCTTGATCTCGGGCGCGGAGAAGCCGGCGGTGTCGGTGGGTACGGCGAACCCCCGGATCCCCTCGTCGGTCTGCGCCCACACCACGGCGACGGCCGCGACGCTGCCGTTGGTGATCCACATCTTGCGTCCGTTGAGCACCCAGTCGGCGCCGTCGCGCTTGGCGTAGGTGCGCATGGCGGCGGGGTCGGAGCCGACGTCGGGCTCGGTCAGCCCGAAGCAGCCGATCAGCTCGCCGGCCGCCATGCCGGGGAGCCAGCGCTGCTTCTGCTCCTCGGAGCCGTACTTCCAGATCGCGTACATGGCGAGGGAGCCCTGTACGGAGACCAGGGACCGGATCCCGGAGTCGGCGGCCTCCAGCTCCAGGCAGGCCAGGCCGTACTGCACGGCACTGGCGCCGGCGCACCCGTATCCCTGGAGGGACATCCCGAGTGCGCCGATCGCCCCGAGCTCGCGGGCGATCTCCCGGATCCCGGGGAGCTCGCCCTTCTCGTACCACTCGGCGATGTGGGGCAGGACGCGGTCGGCGGCCCAGCCGCGGACGGTGTCGCGGACGGCGAGATCCTCGGGGGTGAGCAGCTCGTCGAGGCCGAGCGGATCGGTGGGAACGAAGGACACGTGGCCTCCCGGCGGCCTGAGGACGAAACCTAGCGGTGCAAGTTTGTCGGCCGACCCGGCCCTCGGTCCACCCCCTCCGGCTCCGCGCAGCGGGAGCCGGCCTGAGTCAGACCGCGCGCCCGGGGAGGCCGCCGACGGCCGGGTCGCGCTCGGCGCTCGCCTGCGCGGGGAGGCGTACGGCCTCGGCCTCGGCCGCGTCGGGACACTCCATGGTCCGCGGCAGCTTCAGCGCCATCGCCGCCCCCGTGAACAGCAGCAGGGCGCTGACCACGAGCGTGACGTGCAGCCCGTGCACGAAGGCATGCCGAGCTGCGGCATGGAGCGAGGCCCCCGCCGGCCCACTCAGGTGCGCCGCGATCTGATACGCCTCGCCGAGCGAGTTCGAGGCGCCGGCCGACTCGGCCGCCGAGACTCCCGGAACATGCGCCAGCCCCGGCGCGTACGCGGCGTTCATCACACTGCCGAGCAGGGCGATGCCCATGCCCGCGCCGAGCTGGTACGAGGTCTCCCCGATGGAGGCGGCCCCGCCCGCCGTGGCCGCCGGGGCCTCGCTCAGCATCGACTCGTACGCCGCGAACAGCGTGGTCTGGAGCCCGAAGCCGAGCAGGATGAACCCCACGTTGAGGAGCAACGGCCGGTCGTGCTCGCCCATGAACGTCAGCAGCAGCACCGCGAACGCCGTCAGCAGGAAGCCCAGCGACACCATCGTGCGCGGCCCGATCCGGGCCAGGGTGTACGAGCCGGTGGCGCCCGCGGCCATGGCGGCGAAGGTGAGCGGCAGCAGCCGCAGGCCGGTCTCCAGCGGGCTGAGGTGCAGGACGAGCTGGAGGTACTGGACGGCGATCAGCTCAAGGCCGACCAGAGCCAGCATGGCGAGCACGATGCAGGCCACGGAGGTGGAGAAGGCGGGACGGGAGAACATCCGCATGTCGATCAGCGGGTGCTCGCGCCGCTTCTGACGCCGCACGAACAGGATCAGCAGCGCCGCGCCGAGCACCAGCGGTACCAGCGCCCCGGGATCGGCCAGCGCCCGCTCCGCGCCGATCCGCTTGACTCCGAGGACCGCGCCGAGCACACCGGCGGCGGCCATCAGCGCGCCGACCACGTCCCACGGCCCGTCGGAGGATCCCTTGGACTCGGGCAGCAGCCAGCGGCCGAGCGGCAGGATCAGCGCCATCAGCGGGATGTTGATGAGGAAGACCGAGCCCCACCAGAAGTGCTGGACGAGGAAGCCGCCCAGTACGGGACCGCTGGCCGCGCCGATCGCGGCGACGGCGGTCCATATGCCGATGGCGAGGGCGCGCTCGCGCCGCTCGGGGAAGACCTGGCGCAGGATCGACAGGGTGGCCGGCATGATCATCGCGCCACCGATGCCGAGCAGGGCGCGGGCGGCGATGAGTACCTGGGCGTTGTCGGCGAGGGCCGCGATCGCGGAGGCCGCGCCGAAGAGCCCGTAGCCGAGGATCAGTATCCGGCGGCGGCCGACCCGGTCCCCGAGGGTGCCGAAGAGGATCAGCAGCGCGGCGCAGACCAGCGGGTAGGCGTCGACGATCCAGAGGAGTTCGATCGAGCCGGGGCGCAGGTCCTCGGTGATGGAGGGAACGGCGACGTGCAGGATCGTCGCGTCGAGCGCGACGAGCACCAGGCTGACGCAGAGGACGGACAGGACGAGCCAGCGGTTTGCCCCGCCGGAGACCGCGTGCAGCCTCTGCCGGAGGGAAGGGGCCTGGTGGTCACCGGCGGTGCCGGCGGACCTGCGGCCGACCGCGTTCGTCACCGACATGCATGTACCTCCCAGGTGATCCCTCGCACTCGGCGGACCAGCGTCTGGTGGAGCCACCGGGGTGTGGTTGCCCTGTGCGGCGCCCTACGGGGTCCGGCATCGACACGCGAGTGAACGGTCAGCGTACGCGAGTTCGTCAGTGCCCCACGTGGTCAAGCTCTCATCGCGACGGCGGCCTCCGTGTGGTGTGCGCCACTCGCGCCACCCTGCCCCTTCCCCCGCGTACACGCATGCTCACGGCCTGTGGTTCTCGGCCTTCATCCCTCGCACGCCCTCGATAATCGTGCGTGTGAAAGATCTTGGGTTCCGCCGGGTCGCACCCGCGCTGGCCGTCTTCGCGGCGGTCCGGCTGCTCGGGCTGGCCGTGCTCGGCGTGTGGGGGGCGGCAGCCGGCAGCAGTCCGCACACGCTGCTGTCGGCGCGTTGGGACTCCCTCTGGTACGCCCGGATCGCCGCCGAGGGGTACGGATACGAGGTGGTCCTCCCGAACGGGGACGTCCACTCCAACCTGGCGTTCTTCCCACTGCTGCCCTGGCTGGAGCGGCTGGTGGCGGCGCCCACCGGGCTGTCGTACGGCTCCGCGGGCCTGGTGGTCTCGGCGGTGGCCGGGCTCGCCGCGGTCTGGGGGATCTTCGCGGTGGCGGACTCCCTCTACGGCCGCCGGGCGGGCGTCCTCGCGGTGGCGGTCTGGGCCGCGCTGCCCGTCGGCGTCGTGCAGTCCATGGCCTACAGCGAGTCGCTGTTCACCGCGCTCGCCGCCTGGGCTCTGTACGGGGCGCTGCGCGGGCGGTGGGTGACGGCGGGCCTGCTCGCGGCGGGGGCGGGACTGACCCGCCCGGTCGGTGCCGCGGTAGTGGCCGCCGTGTGGGTCGCCGCCGTAGTGGCCTGGCGGCGCGGGGAGCGGTCCTGGCGGATGGCGGCCGGAATGCTGCTGGCCCCGCTGGGGGCGGCGGCGTACGTGCTGTGGGTCGCGTCGAGCACCGGCGGCGGGCTGCTCGGCTACCTGGATGTGCAGAGTGGCTGGGGCAACGGCTTCGACGGGGGCTGGGCCTTCGCCCGCTTCATCGGCACGAAGCTGGCCTCCTCGGCCTTCCTCGCGGGCGTCGGCCTGATCGCGGGCGTCGCGCTGGTGCTGTGGCTGTACTGGCTGTGCCTGCGCCAACGGCAGCCCGCCGCGCTGCTCGTGTACTGCGGGCTCGTGGTGGCCCTCGCGCTGTGCGCCTCGGGGTACTTCGGCTCCAAGCCCCGGCTGCTGCTTCCGGCATTCCCGCTGCTGCTGCCGGCGGCGGTGGCCCTGGCCCGGTGGCGGACCGGGCGGGCGGCCGCGGTGCTGGGGTCGGTGGCCCTGGCGTCGGCGGTGTACGGGGCGTTCTGGCTGAACGGCTCGGGGCCGCCGTAGCACCCGCATGCCCCTGATCATCTTTGGGCAGGGAAATTAGTGCGCGGCAATAAAGTCCGCGTGAGTGCGCGAAGAATTGGCCGGGCGATGGATCAAGGCGACCCCAACCAATGCTGCAATAAAGGGAATTAAGTCCCGTGTGAGACCAACTCCACATCACATGGTCATCACAAAGCCCGCGATTCGACCGGGCTGCGCAGTGGCGCGCGGTAACGTCGATTCAGTGCGTACCGAACATTTCCTGACCCGTCTGGACCGGGCCTTCGCCCGGCTGGACCGGGAACCAGAGCGACCGGCTCATCTGCAAACACCGCGGATGAGCCGGCACCGCGTCGTGCTCCTGGCATCGACCCTGGCCTTCTACCTCGCCATCGTGGTGGCCGTGATGACCACCTCCTGGCTGGTCCGGCTGGACTGGCAGATCATGTTCTTCCGGCCCTACGAGCAGTGGCCGCAGCTGCACGCCTTCCTCGACTACCTCGTCGTACTCGGCCAGCGCGGACCCACCGCGGTCATGGTCGCCGCCTGGCTCGGCTGGCGCTCCTGGCGGCAGCACACCCTGCGCCCGCTGATCACCCTCGGCGTGTCACTGCTGCTGCTCAACATCACCGTCGGCGCCGTCAAGCTCGGCCTCGGCCGGCTCGGCCCGCACTACGCCCGCCAGATCGGCTCCGCCGAACTCTTCGCGGGCGGCGATATATTCCCCTCCGGCCACACCGCCAATGCCGTCGTGACCTGGGGGATCCTGGCCTACCTGGCCTCCACCACGGTCACCCGGCGGGTGCTGTCCGTGGTGTCCGCGGTCGTCTCGCTCAGCGTCGGCGCCACCACCGTGTACCTCGGTACGCACTGGGTCAGCGATGTACTGCTCGGCTGGTCCGCGGGCCTGCTGATCCTGCTGGCGCTGCCCTGGTTCGAGCCGCTGATCGCCCGGGTCGAGGCCCATGTCTTCGCGCTCCGCGAGCGGATGCGCCGCCGTCTGGAGACCGGGCGGGTGCCCGCCCCGGTCGCGGTCGCGCTCACCCCGCTGCTCTCCGCGGGCGGAAAGTGGCAGCTGGTACGCGATGCCGACGCGGGTGAGGGCGGTGAGCCCGGCGTGCCCGTGGCGGTACCCGCCCCGGCCGGCGCGCCCGCGGTCCCCGTCGGGCACGCGCCCGCGCCCCGGCCCGCCCCGCACCTGCCCGCCCCGCACCTGCCCGGCCCGCACCTGCCCGGCCGGCCGCACGTCATCCGTTCCGAGCGGACCCCGGTCACCCCGGCCGGCAGCCGCCGCCCGGCGGCGCCCGAGCGGGCCGCCGCCCGGGGGGCCTCGGCCCGTCCGGTCGCCGGCGGCTGAGCCGCCCGGCCGGCGGGGGCGGTACGCACAGCCTCCCCGTACGGCACACACACCCACCATCGCGGCGGGCCGGGTCACTCCCGGCCCGCCGCGGTCGTTTGGGGGTGACCGCCTATTGGGGGGCGACCGTCGATTGGGGGGCGGCCGTCCATTGGGGGACCACTGCCGTTGGGGACCACCGCCCGTTGGGGGCCACCGCCCATTGGGCCCGGCCGTCAGCCGCGCGCCGGTACGTTCGTCCGTCCCGGGTCACGCTTGTGTCACGGGATGTCGACAGTTCCTGGACAGAGGAGTCTTGATCCCGACCGGCGGACAAATGCACCCGCGCAATTCTTTTCCGGCCCTCGGGAACGCCCGCCGCAGAAGCTCTTTCGAATTCCCGCCGAGCGCCCTTGAATTCCTGTCCGGGATTGCTCGCGGCGGGCTCGGCGCGAGCCATATGAACTCCCCTCAGATTCGTTACATCTTCTTCACTGCCGCCGGGGTCCGCTCTGCCGAAGGATCCGGCGCCGCGTCCACGGCCCGCCCCAGCAGGTCCCGCAGAGACCTGATCCGCTCGGTCAGCTCCGGCGGATCGACCACTTCGAACTCACAGCCGAGCAGCATGATGTGGATCACCAGCACGTCGAGGTTCACCGCTCCGGTGCGCAGCAGGCAGCTCTGCCCGTCGACCGGCTCCAGCGCCCCGTCGGACGGCCCGATGATCCGCGCCGCCTCCTCCGCCGGGATCTTCAGCCGCACCAGCGCCTGGGCCGCGTACGCGCGCTGCGCCACGCCCTGGGAGACGTACGCGGCGAGGTCCTCGGCGGGCGCGGGGCGCGGGGTGAACCGCGGGCCGTGCGGCGGTCTGGGCTCGATCCTGTCGGCGCGGAAGGTCCGCCAGTCCTCCCGGTCCAGGTCCCAGGCGACCAGGTACCAGCGCCGTTCGGTGCACACCAGCCGGTGCGGCTCCACCGTGCGGCGGGTGACGGCCCCCTCGTGGTCCCGGTATCCGAAGCGCAGCCGCTCGTTGTCCCGGCACACGGTGGCGAGCTCGGTGAGGACGGTCGCGTCGACGGTGGACCGCTGCGGCCCGCGCAGCATCGGCACGGTGAACTCGTTCAGCGCCGATACCCGCCGCCGCAGCCGCCCCGGCAGCACCTGCTCCAGCTTGGCCAGGGCCCGTACGGAGGCCTCCCCGATCCCCTCGACGCCGTTTCCGGCGGCCGTCCGCAGCCCCACGGCGACGGCCACGGCCTCGTCGTCGTCCAGCAGGAGGGGCGGCAGCTCGGCCCCGGCTCCCAACTGGTACCCGCCGCCCGTCCCGGGGCTGGCGTTCACCGGATAGCCGAGCTCCCGCAGCCGGTCCACGTCCCGCCGCACCGTGCGCGGAGTGACACCGAGCCGGTCGGCGAGATCGGCCCCGGTCCATTCGCGGTGGGCCTGCAAGAGGGACAGCAGGCGCAGCAGTCGTGCGGAGGTCTCCAGCATGCCCCGAGTCTGCCAGCGCCCTTTCCCCTCCCCCTGCTGGGGCCGGGGCGGTCGGGGCCGGGGCGGTCAGGGCCGGTACGGGAGCTGGGGTACGTCGAAGCAGTTGTCGGTCATCTCCCCGCCCTGGGTCACCCAGCCCCTGCCGTCCTGCCAGCGGGCCACGGACAGGCAGGTCCGCCGCGTGGCGGGCGGGTCCGGGGAGGGGACGTAGGAAACGGGCAGCAGCAGTCCGCGCGCGGTGTACGGCTCGGGGCGCTCCAGGAAGCGTTCGACACACGGACGAGTGAGGTCCGGCAGACAGGAGCGGGCCGCGTCGGTGAACCACATGGCGGCCGCCCAGCCTTCGAGCTGCCACTGGGACAGGACCCGATGGCCGGCGGCCCGCATCGCCGTCCGGAACTCGGCGACGGCCGGATCGGCGGCGTCGGCGTGGTTGCGGCTGGAGCCGGTCACCCAGAGGGAGTTGCGGCACTGCGGGGCGCCCGCGAAGTCCTCCCCGACCCGGTCGTTCCAGTTCTGCACGTTGGTGACCTTGGCCTTGACCCGTACCCCGGCCGCGTCCATCGCCTCGCACAGCTTCGCGTTGCCGTGGCTGTCGAGGGCGTCGAAGACCAGGTCGGTGCCGCGCGCCCGCAGGTCGGCGGCCACCGCCCGGTAGTTGGGCAGTGCGAAGTCCACCTGCTCGGGGACCACCTCGTATCCCTCCGCGCGCAGCCCGTCGGTGATCTGGCGGGCGTAGCCGGCCGAGGCGGCCTGGTTGTAGGCGACCACGGCGGCGGTCCTGGCCCCCTGCTCGCGCTTGAACCACCGGTACACCTCGGTGCCGCCGTAAAGGGTGCCGCCCCAGCCGGGGGCCTTGCCGTCGCGGGGGGACTGGCTGCCGTAGATCCCGTACAGGTGCGGGTAGGTGTCGTACGCCGTCCCGAGGGGCTGGCCGCCGATGTCGGGCACGCCCGCGCGGCTGACCTGCGCGGCGCCCGCGTAGTCGAGGGAGGTGGTGGCGACGAGCGCGAACACCCGCTCGTCGTCCACGAGCCGGCGTACACAGTCGTTGTTGCCGATGCCACTGCCGCCGTCGTCGCAGTCGACCGCCTCGATCCGGCGGCCGTCGAGCCCGCCGCGCGCGTTCAGCGCGGCGAAGTACGCGCGGGCGCCCTCGCCCGGGCCGGTGAACGCATCACCGCCGACGGGGCTGGTGACGCCGGCGATGATCCCGACGCGGATACTCCCGCCGGCCGCGGGAGCCGAGGAGTGGAACGCGCTTTCCGGCAGCCGGCTGCCGCAGGCGGCGCTCGCCGTCAGCAGCGCCGCGAGCAGCAGGGTCTCAGCAGCCCGGAGCAGACGCATTGCCGCTGAGCTTGACCAGCGCGCAGAGCGTCTTGACGGAGACCTTCCAGACGCCGTCCTGGAGGACCGAGTTCCCCTTGCTGTCGGGCAGCGCCGTGGTGCCGCCGACGAGCAGGTCGTACGTCACCCGGGCTTCGGTGGCCGAGGTGAAGTCGACGGCGGTCACCTTGGCCGAGGACTTGGCGGCATTGGGGTCGGCGGCGAAGCCGGCCAGCAGGGGCCCGAGCCGCTCGCCGTTCTCGAGCAGCCTCGTCTTCTCCTCGGCGGGGACCGTGCCGTCGAAGAAGGCCGTCCAGTTCTCCTCGATCTGCGCCTTGGCGGCTGCGGGATCGGTCGGCCCGCTGGTGGGGGTCGGCACGACGGGCACCACGACCGAGGGGGTCTGCGCCGGACCGCCGTCCCCCGAGTCCGACGAACAGCCCGCGGCGGCGGGTGCGAGGAGGAGTACCGCGGCCGCGGCCCACGCGGCACTGCGGGGGTGTCTGCTCAGGACCATCTGGCTCACCACCGGTGTCCGAGCGAGCCGGTCGGCTCGATGCTTCCAGAGTCGGTGCCTTCCGGACACGGTGCAAGAAATGGGCGGTGTGGGGCGCGGTATGCGAGTTCCTCGGCGACCGGACGGGCCCGGGCCCCCGCCCCTGCCTCTGTGGGCGGGCCTCGGCGCGGTGGTGTGCGGGGTGCTGCTGTGCGTGGCGGGCTGGTACGGGGTCTCCGGCGAGCGGTTCGCCGAGCGGCAGCTCCCGTACCTGGCGTCGTGCACGGTCCCGGGCGCGGCGCTGCTGGTGGCGGGCGCGGTCCTGCTCACGCGCTGGCCGTCTGCGGAGCCGTCCACGCCGGTTGTTCCCCCTGCCCACGTTGTTCCCCCTGCGCCGGTTGTTCCCCCTGCCCCCGTCTCCTGGGCGGTGGCCCGTTCCTCCGGTCCCCTCGTACGGGTTCCGGGCGGATCGCTGGCCCACCGGCCGGACTGCCCGCTCGTCGACGGCCGCGCGGAGGTGTCGCCGGCCGCCGATGCGGACGGCCTGAGCCCGTGCCCGGTATGCGAGCCGCCGTGGCCTCTCTGACGTACGAGCTCACGCTGGCCGGGCTGACGGTGGGCAGCGCGGCGGCGCTGACCGGGATCGGGCTGATCGTGACGTACCGCGCGACCGGGGTGCTGAACCTGGCGCACGGGGCGGTGGCCATGCTGTGCGCGTACGTGATGCGCGAGCTGGTGGTGGGGCGGTCGGTCCCGGTCCCCGCGGCGGCGGCGGTGACGGTCCTGCTGGCGGCTCCCTTGCTGGGTCTCCTCCTCCACCTGGTGTTCTTCCGCCCGGCGGACTTGGCGGCGGACCTGATGAGGTCGATCGGCGTCTTCGTCCTGCTCATCGGGGTGGGGGTCGCGGTGTGGGGGACGGGCGCCCGGACGGACGCGCCGGTGTTGTTCCGCTCCGAGCCGTGGCCCCAGCTGGCGACCGTCGCCCTGCTCGGACTGCTGGTCGCGTGGGTGACCCGGCGGACCCCGTTCGGCCGGGATCTGCGGGCCGTGGTCGACAACCGGGCCCTCGCGACGCTGGGCGGCATCCACACCACCCGCATGGCGGCGGCCGGCTGGGCCTTCGGCTCGGCGACGGCCGGCCTGACCGGGATCCTGCTGGCCCCTTACGTCCGCCTCGACCCGTACGGGCTGCCGCTGCTGGTCCTGGAGGTCCTGGCGGTGGCGGTGGCCGCCCGGATGAAGAGCATCCCGGTCGCCGTCCTGGTCGCCCTCACCGTGGCAGTGGCCCAGTCCCAGCTCACCCGCTTCCACCCGCCCGGCTGGCCCGGCCCCCTCCTCCAGGCCCTCTCCGCCAACCTCTTCGCGGCCGCCCTCCTCCTGACAGCCCTCCTGACCCCGCCCGACCGCCACCCCGTCCGCCCCGGCCTCCGTACGGCCCCAGCCACACCCGGCCCGGCCCCGGCCGCCGCCGAACCACCCCCGGGCCCAACCACACCCCCACCGGGTGCAGGCGAAGCCGATGCCGAGCCGAGCCCGGCCGCCGCTGAACGACGCCCAGGCCCAGCCACACCCGGACAAGGCACGGGCCCTGCCGCTGCCGAACCACACCCAAGCCCGACCACATCCCCACCGGTTGCAGGCCCAGACGCTGCCGAACCACCCCCAACCCCAACCACACCCCGACTGCGTGCAGGCGAAGCCGATGCCGAGGCGGGCCCGGGGCCGGCCGGCCCCCGGCTGGGTGCGGGCCCGGCCGCTGGCCGACGTCGGGCGGGCCCGGGCCGACGTCGGGCGGGGTGGGTGGCGGCTTTGCGGCCCGCGGCGTGGGGGGCGGCCCTACGGGCGGCAGTGTGCGCGGCGGGCCGACGGCCGGTGGCGCGGGCGGTGGCCGTGTTGGCCGGCGGGGTGCTGCTGATGCCGTTGCGGTTCCCGGGCGGCGGGGGCGCGCTCCAGGTGCCCGCGCTCGCGGTGGTCCTGCTGTCGCTGGTCGTCGTGACCGGCCGGGGCGGGCAGCTCTCCCTCGGGCAGGCGGCGTACGCCGGTCTCGGCGCGCTGTTCACCGCCCGGCTGGCGGGTGCCGGCGTGCCCGGGCTGCTGGCCCTCGGACTCGCGGTCGTGCTCGTCGCCCCGCTCGGCCTACTCACCGGCGCCCCCGCGATCCGCCGCCGCGGGCCGGCGTTGGCGCTGGTCACCCTCGCGGTGGGGGTGATGGTGAGCCGTTTCGTCCTCACCCAGCCGTACGCGACGGTCGGAGTACGCCTGGCCCGTCCCCCCAGATTCACCGACGACCGCGCGTACTACGCCCTGGAGCTCGTCCTCCTCGCCGCATCCCTGGCGGCGGTGGCCGCGCTGCGCAGAGGCCGCTCGGGCCGCGCCTTCGCGGCGCTACGAGACCACGAGGACGCCGCCGCGGCGGCGGGGGTCCCCGTCCCCCGCCTGAAACTCCTGGCCTTCGTGGCGGGCGCCGCCCTGGCCGCCCTGGGCGGCGGCCTGCTGGGCATGGCCGTCCAGGCCTTCGATCCTGAGGCGTTCGACCCGGTCCGGGGCCTGCTCTGGTTCGCGGCGGTCGCGGCCGTGGGCGCCGACAGCCTCCTGGGCGCCCTCGTAGCCGCCGCCCTCCTGGTAGCCCTCGACGCAACCACCCCCGGCACCTCCGCCCTCCCCGCCCTCCTCATCGGCCTCCTGGCAGCCCTCTCCACCCGTCTCCGCCCCTCCCCACCCGAACGACCCCCACCACCGCCGCCCTCGCCCGATCCCCAACCAGCCCGCGCCCCGCCGCCCGGTCGGAGCCCGGCACCGGCGGCGCAGCCCCAGCCCAGCCCCCAACCACCCGCCACCCCCACC
>NZ_JAGGOY010000010.1 GCF_018614095.1 Streptomyces sp. ISL-87
CCGAGACCTGCACGAAATCCTCGGCATGCCCACCGACGACCCCTCCCTGAACGTCACCCGCAGCCGCCTCGGACGCCTCACCCGCCAAGGCTTCCTCACCCAGCCCGGACGGGGCCTCTACCGGAAAGGGACTTAACGCCCTCTCAGATCGGCCGCAACGTCCCTGAACGTCCGCCTGCCGGCCGAAGCCCGCCACAACGCGATCGCGTCGGACCGAAACTCCGCACTGTACTTCGAGGGCCTTGCCACGTGGTCTACACCTTCCAGGATCAACAAGATCCATTGTCAGGTGTGTCCACACCACGGGGATCACCTCAAGGTACCGCCGGCCCTGGCGGCCTGACATGCACTCAAAGACTTTCGGCTTTGTGCCTCGGGCGCCTCCCGCGACGAAAGTCGCGCGCACGATCATCCTTCGTGCGGACGAGACCGCCGCCCCGGGCCCCTAGCGTGATCCGCATGACCAGTGACACGGGGGACCGTACCGACGGGCGGACATGGCGGCGGACCGCGCTGGGTGTCGTGGCGGGAGCGCTCGCCGCGGCGGCCGTGTGCGCGATCTATTGGTGGCAGGGCTGGAACCTGGGCGTCGGTGCGGCCTGGCTGTCCGGCAAGACCGCGGTGAAGGTGGGCTTCTTCGTCGCCGCCGGAGGCCTCGCCACCGTGACCGTGTGGTGGCAGGGCCGCCGTGCGTCGCGGTCCACGCCGCCCGAGGAGACACGCTGAGGCTCGTGGGCGGCCCTTGGCCGGCCGGCCGATCGCGCCAAACGCGCACCTGCCTCGACGGCCGCCGCCCTCGGGCGGCGGCCGTCCCCCTGCACTGCCGCCATATCCCGTGAACGTTCCGAACCCCAGTGATCACCGACCGCTGCCCAAACCAGCAGACAAACGCTGCTGTTGCACGTGAACAAAGCCAACTACCTACAGATGGGGTGCAAGACCGGTGTCCGAGGCGCCCAGCGGCGAGGGCTCACGGGCAGTGCGCCGGCCTCCACCCGATGACACCCCTCGACTGCAGTAGACCGCGCTGCGCGGTGTAGCTCCTTGCACCCTTCGCGGCCTGGACCGTGCAGCGAGGTCTGCTGCACCGGCTGCTGCTCTTGGCGGGGAAGGGTGCAAGGCCCTGCTGCTGGATGGCTGCCCGGGATGCCGGAGAGCGATGACATTTCCCGGCCGCCCCAGGCGGCACACGGGTGCTGCTCGGGCAGCAGGATGTGTAGCAAACGGCCGTTTGGTTGCTGCATTTTCGGCAGCGTGACCTGCGCGTTTCCCGTCCTTGGGAACCGTGTGCACGGATCTGACATACCCGGCCCGCACGTTGGATCAGGTGTCCATCGTGTCCATCTCCGCGTGGACCCTGTGTGTCCGGCGCCGACACCATCAGAAGCCGGACCGGGCATCTGACCTGCTGAAACAAGGGGCCGACGCTTCGGGCACCGGCCAAAGCGCCGCCGCCCCGGGATTTGTCCCGGGGCGGCGGCGGCCGGTCGTGCGGCGAAGCCGAGCAAGGCGCAGCAGGCGTTCCAGCGGGGCTTGGAGGCCCTCACGCAGTGGATCGCGCGGGAAGGCGTGGACCGGCCGGTCCCGAGGGCCCACGGGGAGGAGATCGCGGTCGAGGACGAGGCGGAGCCGGTGGTCGTGAAGCTGGGCGTGTGGGTCTCCAACACCAAGACCCGGCGCGACAAGCTCACCGCCGACCAGCGCGCCGCGCTCGGGGAGCTGGGCGTGGACTGGGCGTGAGCAACCACAGGATCCGATCAAGGGGGGTGTTGGGCCCAGTTACACACAGCTACGCTGACAGTTCTGTGCGCAAGGGGGGTTCATGCGGTTCGAGCAGCGGATGTATGCACACATCAAGTTCTTGGGGCTGATGGCCGAGCTCTACGAGAACGAGTTCGAAGACTTCTTTCACCGCTTGATGTGCTCGCGGTATCCCGACTTCATCGACGTGCGCACCGCAGGACGCCTCGGCGACATGTCAGCAGACGGCCTCAGCCTGCATTCCCGCAAGCTGTATGCCTGCTACGGCCCCCAGACGGTCGACCCGTACGAGATCCGGAAGAAGCTGACCAAGGATCTCTCGGGGGCGGTCGAGAAGCGCAGCGGTGAGTTCGACACCTTCGTCTTCGTGCACAACGACCGGCGAGGTGTGCACCCGGTCGTGGCGTCCTTGCTGGCCGAGGTCCGTGACAGCATGCCGTCGCTTCTGTTCGAGCAGATGGGTAGTCGGCGCCTGTGGCAGGAGTGCATGCAGCTTCCGCAGATGGCTGCCGAGGATGTGCTTCGGTGTGAGATTCCCATCAAGGACACGACCTTCGGCATCGGGATGGAGGACCTGGCTCCGTTGCTGAAGCAGCTGCAGGGCATCCGCGCCGAGTCCAACCCTCTGATGTCCCTGCCTGACGTGCCGGTGGAAAAGCTGGACTTCAACCAGATCGAAGGAGCGGATCGGGAGGACCTCCTCCGGGGCATGCGTCAGAGCTACCTGGTAGACGCGTTCTACGCCGGGACCCGGAGCGAGCTGGAGCACGACGAGGTCGCGGAGGGCTTTCGCCTGTACTACCGACAGGTGCGTCGCGACTACAGCGACGCCGACGACGTCCTTTGGCAGCTCAAGATGTACTTCCTGGGGAACGCCCAGCCGCGACCGAAGGTGCTTCGCGCCGCCCTTGTCGTCCTGGCTCACTTCTTCGAACGATGCGACATCTTCGAGACGCCGCCCGCCGGCTGGCAGCCGGGCATCGGGTTGACCGCATGATCACGCCGACGAAGGGGATCGCTCCTGACCGCTGCCTGCTCGCTGTCGGCGCGCAGGTTCTCCTCCAGCTCGATGAACCGCGGACCGTCAGTCAGGCGTGGGCGAGGCTGAAGAGCTGGCGCGCTGATCAGGCCCATACCTCGCCGGTATCGTTCGAGTGGTTCGTTCTGGCCCTGGACATCCTCTTCGCCATGGGTGCGGTGGAGCTGGCCCAAGACGTTCTTGTCGCAAGGAGTACGGATGCTGCGCCGTCTGAGCGCTGACGACGCGCGGTTCAAAACGGTGGAGTTCTTGCCGGGACTGAACCTGCTGGTCGCGGACACCACCTCGTCGTCGGCTGAGACTGATAGCCGTAACAGTGCTGGCAAGTCGAGCGTGATCGAGCTCGTTCACTTCCTTCTGGGAGCTAAATCCTCCAAGACGCCGGCTGGCACGAACAAGGCCCTGCGCCCCATCACCTTCAGCCTCTCCTTGGACTGGCCAGGACAGGACAGCCCCCTCGAGGTACGACGGCGTGGAGACAATCCCACTGTCGTATCACTGAGCCGGGACGTAACCGGCGTACCGGCCGACACGCTCTTCACCGATGGCCAGGACATCGAGCTATCCGTTGAGCAGTGGAATCGCGTCATCGAGCGGGACCTCTTCGGGCTGGAGGGCGACCATTCCGGAGTGAGCGGTCGCACGCTCCTGTCGTTCCTCGTCCGTCGTGTCTCCGCTCACGGCTTCAACGAGCCGACCCGGACGTTCTCCCGGCAGGCCGCCGCGGAGGCATCGTCGAACCTGTCCTACCTCCTGGGGCTGGACTGGCAGCTGGTCAGCGGATACCAGGAACTCAATGCCCGCAAGGCGACCAGGGACCAGCTGAGGAAGGCCGTCAACGATCCCGTATGGGGACGGATCGTCGGGTCCACGGCCGATCTGAGGGGCCAGATCACTCTCGCCGAAGCACAGGTCGAACGGCTGCGGGCGCAGGTTGCCGCTTTCCAGGTCGTCCCTGAGTACGAGCGCCTCAAGGAGCGCGCAGACCAAGTAAGCCGCCGTATCAAGCAGCTCGCCCAGGACGATGTGATCGACCAGCACAACCTTGAAGAACTCCGAGGCGCCGTCACCGAGACCACCGACGTCGAGGTGTCCTACCTCGAACCGGCCTACCGCGAGCTCGGGGTCATCCTCAACGACCAGGTCCGGCGTCGCTTCGAGGACGTCAAGGCGTTCCACCACTCCGTCGTACGCAACCGGCGCAGGTTCCTGGAAGAGGAAATCCAGGAACTCACCGACCGCCTAGCCGCCCGGCGCCAGGAACGTGCCGACCTGGGCGAGGACCAGGCTCGCCTCCTGCGCGAGCTGGCGGACGGTGGAGCGCTGGAAGCGCTGACCGCCCTGCAGACAGCCCTGGGACGGGAGGAGGCTGCTCTCGGTGCCCTTCGCCACCGCTTCGACGCAGCGCAAGCCCTTGAAACCAGCTCCCGCCAGATCACCGCCAAAAGCGTTGAACTGCAACAGGCCGTCGACCTCGACCTCCGAGAGCGCCGGCAGCAGACAGACGAAGCGATCCTGCTGTTCTCCCAGTACGCCCAGCGCCTGTACGGCGAAGGCCGCGAAGCGTACCTCGCAATCGAGGCCGGCCGGACCAGCCTCAGCATCACGCCCCGGATCGACGCCGACGACAGCCGCGGCATCAACAACATGGTCATCTTCTGCTTCGACCTCACCCTGGCCGTCCTCGCACACCGCCACGAGCGCGGCCCTGACTTCCTCATTCACGACAGCCACCTCTACGACGGCGTCGACGAACGGCAGGTCGCGCGAGCCCTCGCGCTCGCAGCCGAAGTGACGGAGGAAGAGCACATGCAGTACATCGTCACCCTCAACACCGACACCCTCAGCACGGCCGCCCAGCGCGGATTCAACCCCGAACCCCACATCCGCAGCCCCCGCCTCACCGACGACGAAGAGGGCGGCCTCTTCGGCTTCCGCTTCAAAGCCACAGGTAAGGCATAGCAACTAGCCGACCGCACGACGCGCGTCCGGCGACGCGGCTCACCCGGCAGCCGTGGCCGGGCCCCCGCCGAACCGGGGCACGTCCTCCACGCTCGCATCCAGGCGCAGACGCACGTACCGGGTCGGATGCCGGTAGACGCCGCCCTGGTCGATGGAAGTGTCGACGCTGATCTCCGCGACGAGGCCGGGCTGGACCAGGGTGGTGTCCAGGACATCGCGGGTGCCCCAGGCCGAGGAGAACCTCGCACCGGTCCAGGGGTGGCCGGTGCCGGCCGGGGTGAGGTGCTCGGCAAGCTCGCGGGCCGTGTCGGGGCGCAGCGGGACCGTGCGGCCGACGGGGCGAAGGCGGCCGGTCGCATCGTGACGGCCGAGGACGAGGAGCTGAGGCCGGGTGAGGGTGCCGGTGATGGGGGTGCCGTTAACGAGCGGCGAACCAGGTGACAAGTAACCCGACGGTAGCTTTCAGGGCTTCGCGGCCGGAGACTTCTTGGGCTGACGGGGCACGGTCTTCTCTCGGTCGAGGTGTCCGTACACCGTCGACCGCCGCACGCCGAACATGTCGGCGATCTGCTGGACCGTCTTCTCCCGCTCGTCGTAGAGCCGCTGGGCGAGCGCGGCCTGGTCCTCGGTGAGCTTCGGTCGGCGCCCGCCGACCCGGCCGCGGGCCCGTGCGGAGGCGAGTCCGTCGTTCGTGTTCGCCACGATCAGTTCACGCTGGAGCTCGGCGAGCACGCTGAGCATGCCGAACATCGCCCGCCCCTCCATCGTGGACGTGTCGATGCCCTGCTCGATTACGTGCAGCCCGATCCCCCGCTCGCGCAGCTCGGCACCGAGGGTCACCAGGTGAAGCACCGAGCGGGAGAGTCGGTCGAGCCGGGTGACCTTCAGTGTGTCGCCCTCGCGTAGCAACACGGGCTGATTGGCGCTTTGACCTGGGGGCTACGGCGTCCTGGCCCGCTCCAGACCCCGCCGGGCGGGTTGGGGCGGCTGCGCTTTGCCCGGACCCGTCTGATGCGGACGGCCCACCCGGGATGCGTTCCGTGCCGAATCCGGTGATGCTGGGCGAGACCCGGGAGCGGCCCCGTCCCTGCTCGTCCGCGCCACGACGACAAGCGCGACGGGCACACGACAGGCGGAGGAGGAGTCGTGGCACCCCTGGCTCGGATTCCGTTGGAGGGTGGAGGCTGCGTACTGGTGGAGGCTCCGGCCGCGCCGGACGGGCCGGTGAAGGCCGGCCGGGTGAGCGATGCCGTCCACGACCTGTCGGGGAGTCTGCAGGAGGCTCTGGAGCCGGTCACCGAGGCCGCCCACGCCACCCTCGAACAGCTGCGCAAGGCCCACCCTGACGAGATCACGGTGGAGTTCGGCGTCGACCTCGCGGTCGAGGCCGGGGCCGTGATCACCAAGAGCAGCGCCCACGGCCACCTGAAGGTCACGGTGCTGTGGAAGAGGGACCGTCCCGGCCGTCCGGGTACGGACGAGAGTGCGGGCTGATCCGGTGGGCACCGCCGGCAAGGGTCCGGACAGTGACCGTGCGTCGGGGTTGCTCCCCGCCGTGGCCCAGATCCTCGGGCCGCAGGGCGGGGTGGCCGGCGCGGGATTCCTGCTCTCCGAGGACCTTCTGATCACCTGCGCGCATGTCGTACGCGGGGCCGGATCCGGGCCCGGCGAGAGGGTACTGCTGACGTTCCCGCATGTGGTGGGCGCGCCCCAGGTCGAGGGGCTGGTCCTGGACGCGCCCTGGCGAGACCCCGAGGACGAAGACGTGGCCCTGGTGCGTCTGAGCAGTACCTCGCCGGATGCGGCGGTGTTGCCGTTGGGCTCCGCGGCAGGCTGCCGGGGTCACCAGGTGCGCTCGTTCGGGTTCCCCGCCCACGCCCCGGTCGGCGGGCACTTCGGGTTCGGCGTCGCGGGTGATCTGCTTCCGGCCGCCGGGCGCGGTGGTACACACCTGCAGTTGACGGACGCCAACGACCTCACCACCGGGTTCAGCGGCGGGCCGGTCCTCGACGAGGTGACCGGCCTGGTCATCGGCATGCTCACCGAGATCACCGCCCCCGACGCGTACGAGAGGGGGCAGGGCATCGCCTACGTCACGCCGACGCAGGTACTGCGCGAGATCTGGCCGGAACTGACCGAGCAGGACGTGTGCCCGTACCGAGGGCTGGAGCCGTTCACCGCAGAGCAGTCCCAGTGGTTCCAAGGCCGGAAGGACGCGGTGCGGCAGGTACTGGCGAACCTGGCCCATCAGCAGCGGCTGACGCTGCTGCTCGGGCCCTCCGGTTCGGGCAAGTCATCCCTGGTCGAAGCCGGTGTCCTGCCAGCACTGGCAGCAGGCGAACTGCCGGGCAGCGACCGGTGGCTGCCCGTGCTCGCCCGACCGAGGCAGGACCTGCTGGCAGAACTGGAGCGCGCCGGGCTGGCCGGGGCCAAGACCGACAGCATCGCCGCGGCGGTCACCCGCAGGCTCGCGGCCGAACCGCAGTACGAGCGCGTGGTCCTGATCATCGACCAGTTCGAAGAGCTGCTGGCACAGACTGTCATCGGCCCGCAACAGGAGCGCCGGGCCGCCGCCACCGACCAGATCACCACGGCGGTCAAGTCACACGCCGAGCTCAGCGTGATCCTGATCATGCGCGACGACTTCTACCCCCAGCTGGCAGCCCTGGCCAGGATGCTGGAGGCGGCGATGCCGGGGCTGCTCAACGTGCCGAGCACCCTGAGCCAGCAGGACCTGCACGACATCATCACCCTGCCCGCCCAGGCCATGGGAGCCCGCTTCCAGGACGGGCTGCCCCAGCAGATCGTCAACGACGTCCTGGCCACCACTCCCGAGGGGGCCACGGCCCGGCAGGCACCCGTCACCATGCTGCCCCTCCTGGAGTTGACGCTCAGCCAGCTGTGGCAGAGGCGCCAGGACGGATACCTCACCCATGACGCGTACCGGCGCATCGGCGGAGTCACCGGCAGCCTGACCACCTGGTGCGACACCGCCCTCAACCAGCTGCCCCCCGATCACCGGCCCATCGCCCAGCGGATCCTGACCTCCCTGGTGCGACCCGCGGATCCCGCCCACCACATCCCCGCCATCCGCGCGCAGGTCCCGCTCCGGGAACTGCGCGACCTGGCCGCCGACCCCAACGCGGCACCCAACGGCGACCACGCCATCGACGACGTTCTGGCCGCCCTCACCCGCCACCGCATCATCACCACCCACACACCCCGCACTCCCGGACACCCCCACGCCCCTGCTGGGCCACCGGTGGCCGAACTGATCCACGACGCGCTCATCCAGGACTGGGGCACCCTGAACGAGTGGGTCGGCCAGGACCACCAGTTCCAGCAATGGCTCGACCGCACCCGTGAACGGCGCGCCCGCTGGGCCGAAGGGACCGACACCGGCGACCTGCTCGGGGGAACGGCACTCGCGGAAGGCCTCGAATGGTCGCAGCAACGCCGGCTACCGGGCGACATCGCGGCCTTCCTCACCGCCAGCGGACAACACCAACACGAAGTCATCCGGCGCAGCAGACGCCTCAACGCAATCCTGGCCACCCTCCTCGCCTTCGCGCTCGTCGCCGTGGGCGGAGCCATCTGGCAGTGGCGGACAGCCGTCGCCCAACGTCAAGCGGCCTCGTCACGTCAGCTTGCCGCCCAGTCCAACACGCTCATCAGCGCCAACCCCGACCTCGCCGCGCTGCTGGCCATCAAGGCGTACCGCACCAGCCACACTCGCGAGGCCATCGAAAGCCTGGCAACCGCCGCGGCCCTCCCGCTGCACCAGCGCCTGGCCGGCCACACAGACATGGTGTGGTCGGTGGCGTTCAGCCCTGACGGACGCACCCTGGCCACCGGCAGCGCCGACAAGACGGTACGGCTGTGGGACGTGGACACCGGCAAAAGCCGCACGCTGAGCGGGCACCTTGATTCGGTGACCTCGGTGGCGTTCAGCCCCGACGGGCACACCCTCGCCACCGGCAGCTGGGACAACACGGTACGGCTGTGGGACGTCGACACGGGTAGACCCCGCCCCCCGCTGACTGGCCACACGGACGAGGTGTATGCGGTGGCGTTCAGCCCCGACGGACGCACCCTCGCCACCGGCAGCTTCGACCATACGGTACGGCTGTGGGACGTGGACACCGGCAAAAGCCGCCGCGAGCCGCTGACTGGCCACACGGACGAGGTGTATGCGGTGGCGTTCAGCCCCGACGGACGCACCCTCGCCACCGGCAGCCTCGACTACACCGTACGGCTGTGGGACGTGGCCAGCGGTAAGAGCCGCACGCTGAAGGGCCACAGGAATTCGGTGAACTCGGTGGCGTTCAGCCGCGACGGGCACACTCTCGCCACGGGTGACGGCGACGGCATCGTATTGCTGTGGGAAGTGGCCAGCGGTACGAGCCGCACCCCACTAACCGGTCACACAAATTCGGTGTGGTCAGTCGCGTTCAGTCCTGACGGACGCACCCTGGCCACCGGCAGCGTCGACGAGACGGTGCGGCTGTGGGACGTGGCCACGGGTACGAATCGAGCCCCGCTGACGGGCCACACGGAGGAGGTGGACTCGGTTGCGTTCAGCCCCGACGGAAAGACCCTGGCCACCGGCAGCTTCGACAACACGGTACGGCTGTGGGACGTGGCCACCGGCACCACTCGCCCCCCGCTGACTGGCCACACGGACGCGGTGGACTCGGTTGCGTTCAGCCCCGACGGACGCACCCTGGCCACCGGCAGCGACGACAAGACGGTGCGGCTGTGGGACGTGGCCACCGGCAAAAGCCGTCGCGAGCCGCTGACTGGCCACACGGACGCGGTGTGGTCGGTGGCGTTCAGCCCCGACGGACGCACCCTCGCCACCGGCAGCGACGACAAGACGGTACGGCTGTGGGACGTGGCCACGGGCACGAGCCGCACCCCACTGACCGGCCACACGGGAGGGGTGTGGTCGGTTGCGTTCAGCCCGGACGGGAAGACCCTGGCCACCGGCAGCGACGACACGACGGTGCGGCTGTGGGACGTGGACACCGGCAAGAGCCGCACCCCACTGACCGGCCACACTGGTTTGGTGTACTCAGTGGCGTTCAGCCCGGACGGACGCACCCTCGCCACCGCCAGCGGTGACCTTACGGCGCGGCTGTGGAACGTCGGCACGGGCAGGACCCGCATCCCCCTGACCGGCCACGGCAACTTCGTGCTCTCGGTGGCGTTCAGCCCTGACGGGAAGACCCTGGCCACCGGCAGCAACGACACGACGGTGCGGCTGTGGGACGTGGACACCGGCAAGAGCCGCACCACGCTGACCGGCCACACAGGAGGAGTGTGGTCAGTAGCGTTCACCCGCGACGGGAACACCCTGGCCACCGGCAGCGTCGACAAGACGGCGCGGCTGTGGGATGTCGTCCCCTCCGAGCCCGCTGCAGCGATCCGGAAGATCTGTCGGGCCGTCAACCGCGACCTCACCCCGGAGGAGCAGGCAGCGTTGCCGGGCCAGTCGGTCGGCCACGTGTGCCCCTCACGCTGATGCGGGCACACGCGTCCCCGTCCGGCACCCGCTACGCCACCGGCACTCGGTGCTCCCGTTCTGGCCGATGCCGAGGATCCGGAGAGCGCCGTGCAGGAGAGTACGGCGCAGGTCCCCGGTGAACCGGGCTCCCAGTGGCAGCCTCTTACGATCACGGCGGAACTCGATCCCGCCGATCCGTTCGACAGCCGGATCGCCCGGATACTGGAGGGCGAGGAGGAGTTCCCGAACTGGTGGCCCCGCGACGACTCCGGCTACGCCATCACCCAGCGGGACCTGGACTTCCTCGGCATCAGCCCGGTCCAGGTCAAATGGCTGCTCAGTGGTGAGGCTCCCATGGGGATGACACCGGAGCTCTACCAGAGGTTCCGCACGGAGATGCTGGAGGCACTGGGGCAGGACGGCATCGACGCATCCCAAGTCGACATCCGTCTCAAGGGCACCGGCGCAGACTTTTTC
The DNA here is from genome assembly GCF_018614095.1 of Streptomyces sp. ISL-87. Lineage (GTDB taxonomy): Bacteria > Actinomycetota > Actinomycetes > Streptomycetales > Streptomycetaceae > Streptomyces. The sequence continues at coordinate 10,746 of NZ_JAGGOY010000010.1, forward strand.
TCCGGCCTCCACAAGACACTGCCTCGCGAGGAGGATCTGGCGGTCGGCAATCCAGAGGCGGCGCAACGCCTCCAGGAATGGCTCGGCAGCAATCAGAACCGCCCTGTGCGCCGCCCCTACGACTTGATGTGGCGCCTCGGCGCCGAACCTGAGCCCAGCGACTTCGACCTCGACATCAACAGCACCGCGATCGTCCGGGCCGCACGTGAACACTGGAACTCCCACCACTCCGACCGGTATCCGGGCGACTTCATGGGCGGGCACGGGTACCTCGAGAAGCAGACGGTGATGGCAGCCTTCCCTGCGCTGGCCGAGTGGGCGGGCAGGTGGGAGACGACGCTGGGCAGGCCGATGTCCCTGGGGGTCTTCGAGTCCAGCGGCCCCTTCGACGCGACCCAACTCGGCCGTACCCTCTCCTCTCACTTCCGCGCCACTGACTGGATCATCCACAGCAGCGACTCCGTCACGGCTTCCCGCCGTCAGCATGGGGACGACCAGAACGGCCCACGGCCCTCCGTGGGCCCGGCCGGGCCCCGGCGGCCCGACGCGAACGCGGCGCGGGCCCGGTCCACCACGACACGCGGTCGCCCCGCGCCGAGGAGCGGTCCGGATGTCCCGCCGGGAGCGGGCGGCGGGCCGCGTCACACGCCTCCCGAGCGCAGGCGCGGGCGGGGCAAGTAGCCCGGGGACGCCCAGAGTGTGGCCGAGCAGGTCCGCGAGCAGAACGCGGCCGCGCCCGAGTCGATCCCGAACCACGGTGGGCTGCTGTCCTCGTACTTCAAGGCGCCGTGGGAGAAGGCCTACCGGCGTTACGCACCCGGTCGGTGGGAGCCGCCCTGGCCATGCCCCGTTACGCGTACACCGTCCGCACCAGCAGTGAGAAGGAGACAGCATGAGCGTCACCCCGCCGCCGGCGCCCGACGAGGTCCCGCTCCTGACCGCGCACTCGGCGCTCGTGCTGCTGATGGCCATGTTCTTCGGAGTGGTGATGGGGGTCCTCACCTACTCCAGCGTCGGCGGTATCGCCAGCGCCCTCCTCGCAGGTCTGCCCGCCTTCGGAATCAGTGCCGCGGCCCTGCACAAGCTGGTCGGTCCCTGACCCCGGGCTGGGCAGAGCGCACCTACAGGAGCCGGGGCGGCGTACGCCGCCCCGGCTTCATCATTTCCTGTACGGCCAATGCGCCTCACAGCAGCGCAGCCCGGGGGAACCAGAGTGCGCGGGGTATCGGACGGCTGCCGATGCAAACAGCCCGTCCCTCAGCGGCCGTACGGTTCAGGACCGGCCGCGGGCGCCCCATCCGGCCCCGAGGCCACACAAGCCCCTCAGACGTCCGGCAGGTGGCTTTGTCCACGAGAACGGGCTCTGGTCCACCACTGGGAGGCCCTCGTGCCGTCCGCGTTGCTTTCTCGGCGAGGACTACTGGGACCCCGTCTCTGAGCCGGCGAAACCCTGCCCATGGGCATGCACCGCGTCCTGGCCGAGCACTTCGGCTTCTCATCCGCCGAGGTCGACCGATACCTCGGCCACAACGACCACATCCACGACCACGGCAAGATCACCCGAGTCTTCGTCTTCGCAGTCACCGTCGAACACCCCGACAGCATCTGCCAGAGTGCCCACCTCGGACACCGCTGGATCGACAGCATCAGCATCTCGACCGCCGTCAACGACATCGACGGCATGCTCCGCGTCTACTACGCCGACAACACCTGACCGTCACCGATCCCCAGGCGCCGCCGACCTGACGGTCGGCGGCCGTCCTCGCTTCACCGCAAGACCAGATGTTCTGGTCAAACGTATTGCTGGACCCATGCTTGGCCGTCGATCGCTGCGTCGGCGAGACGCATGGCACCTCGGGCAACGACCAGTTCCGCGGCTTGGATTCGCTCGACGGTGCAGGCGTCCCACAACTCGGGTAGGGCGTGGGTGCGTGCCGTCGCCACGGCGGTGTCCCAGTAGCCTGCGTATCCGAGGGTGCCGCCGGCGATCCGTACCACGTCTGGGTTGAGGATGTTGATCAGCGAGGCGATGGCGAGTCCAAACGCCTCGCCGGCAGCATTGACGATGCGCTGTGTCCGAGGAACACCAACGGCGAGCGCGGCATGGATCTGTTCCGGATGCTCGCCGACTGCGCGTACAAGCGCACCACCGCCAGCGAGGTCGTCGAGCCGTTTGACACCCTGTGGCGTCGGAATGGGCATGCTGCCGATCTCACCGGCCCATCCTCGCGAGCCGCGGACGACCCGTCCCTCGCACAGGTACGCCGAGCCCACTGCGGTCCCACAGACGATCACCGCAGCGGACGAGGCCCTGGAGAGGCTGGCCGACTCCTGCGCGAGAGCGCCTCGGATGTCATTGACGAGCAACTGAGGTGCGCCGTCAATGCGTATCCCCTCCCAGCCCGTGAGCTGGGGCAACACGTCGGAGATCTTGATCTGACCGTTCTCAACGAGGCCGGGCACGGCGATCCCCAGTGCCGTTGGCTTCACGGCGTTATCTGCGAGGAAGGCCCGGATCGCGGCTTCGATGTCTGCAGGAACGACCGAGGGACCCGTGGCCAGGCGCCGAGTGAGCGGCGCTTCAAGATCCTGCCCCTCCGCGAGCATGAGCAACTTGCTACCACCGATGTCGACGCCTACTGCTGCATGCCTCATTGCCCCACCTCACGCCGCGATCCCGAACAGAAACTTACCTCTGGCCTCATGAGCGAAGCCCCAGAAGTCGTTCTCGTCCTCATCACTGGTCAGGGCATACCAGGGCATAGGAGGCAGCCAGCCACTCGCTCATGCTCCCCACCCTCACCCACATCGTTCAGAACCGGAACAAGTGAGGAAAAGGAGCAGCTCTGGCCGTTTTCAAAGAGTCTCATCACGGGACGAGGCTCCCTCGTACTGACCGAGCCTCGCCCGGCACTGCCAGGGCCTCGCTGACTACGGCTTCTCCATACGCTCCTGTCCTTCCACGGAGAAGACCGTGATCGTGCGCTGGGCAACTGATGAGTTGCGTGATCCGCCCGCGTGATTCGAGAGCCGTTGCACGCCGCGCCAAGACGTCGCACCGTGCCGTTGCTTCTACGGTCGACCAGACAGAAGAGGTGCGGATGGCCGACTGGTGGGCGACTGGGACGAGCATCGCGGGCGTGGCCGCCACAGTGGGAGCGGTCGGCGTTGCCCTGTGGGTGGCAATTCGGGACGGCCAGCAGCGAGATGCTGAGAGACGAGACACTGAGGCGGCGCAGGCGCGCCTCGTGATTTGCCGCCTGCAGCGCGGGAAGGTTAGCAGCCGCCGCGGCAGCTGCGTGATCCACAACTTCAGTGAAGAACCGGTCCTCGACCGCCGTCGCCCAGCTGCGGGCCGAAGGCTTCGACGTCCTCGACGAGGATGTGGCCCGCCTCTCGCCGTTCGTCCGGCATCACATCAACATGCTCGGCAGGTACTCCTTCCAACTCCCCGACCTGCCCGGCGGCCTGCGGCCTCTGCGTGATCCAAACGACAGCGACCAGTGATGGCATACCCGACCTAACGCACCTGCGCCCTGCGTGACCCCTCGGCCGGGGTCTCCAGTCTGGTCCGTGCATCGGCTGGAGACTCCGGGCCGACCAGAGAGCCCGGAGCAGTGCCCATGATGATGATCGCAACGCCGTAGATTAGGCACATGGTGGAGGGGACGCAGGCTGCGGCGGAAACGCGGTCACGGGGGAAGCAGAGGCGAGGGCGGCACGCCGCCTCGAAACCGGGTGCAGCGAAGGGCGGCCTGATGCGCTCGTCCATGCTGATGGCCGCGGGGACGGTGGTGTCCCGGGCGACGGGACTGATCAGAACCGTCCTGCAAGCCGGGGCACTGGGGACGGGACTGCTGGCCACGACGTACAACCAGGCCAACGTGGTGCCGGCGAGCCTGTACTTCCTGCTCATCGGCGGCGCGCTGAACTCCGTACTGGTGCCACAGTTGGTGAGGGCCAGAATGGAGCAGGCGGACGGCGGACGGGCCTTCGAGCAGCGGTTGGTCACGCTCACGATGTCCGTGCTGGGAGTCGGCACGCTGCTGGCCGTGTGGGCGGCGCCGCAGATCATCAGCCTCTATCAGACCGACTCACCGGCCAACCACGAAGCGTTCCAGCTGACCGTGGTCTTCGCCCGGTTCCTGCTCCCGCAGATCTTCTTCTACGGACTGTTCAGCATCCTGGGCCAAGTGCTCAACGCCCGGAACAAGTTCGGCGCGATGATGTGGACCCCCGTCCTCAACAACGTCGTCCTGATCTCCATGTTCGGCGTGTACCTCGCCATGATGACCGTCCCGGACTCCGTCCAGGACATCACGCAGACCCAGGTCACGCTGCTCGGCGCGGGCACCACACTCGCCCTGGTGATCCAGGCCCTCACCCTGATCCCCTTCGCCCGGGCGGCCGGCTTCCGTTTCCGCCCACGCTTCGACTGGCGTGGCACGGGCCTGGGCAAGAGCATCAGCGCAGCCCGCTGGACCCTGCTGTTCGTCCTCACCAACCTCGTGGCCAGCACTGTCGTGACCCGCTACGCCTCCGCCGCGGACACAGCACTGCCCAACGGCGGCGTGGGCTTCTCCGCCTATACCTACGCGCAGACCATCTGGTCGCTGCCGCAGTCGGTGATCACCGTCTCGCTGGTCACGGCCCTGCTGCCGCGAATGAGCCGAGCCGTCGCCGAACAGCGCCTGGACGACATGCGAGGTGACCTCTCCCGAGCTCTGCGGATCAGCGGCGTCGTCATCGTTCCCGCCGCCTTCTTCTTCCTCGCCCTCGGACCCCAGATGGCACAGGTGGTCTTCGCCCACGGAGCAGTCGATCCGGCGTCCAGCGTGCCGCTCGGCCAGATGCTCCAGGCTTTCGGACTCGGCCTGATTCCCTTCTCCGCGCAGTACATGCTGCTACGCGGCTTCTACGCCTTCGAGGACACCCGAACCCCGTTCTGGATGGCCGTCTGGATCAGCGCGGCCAACATCGCCCTGGCCACCGCCTGCCATCTGCTGATGCCCCCGCGATGGGCAGTCACCGGCCTGGCCGGAGCCTACGCCGCCTCCTACGCCATCGGCCTGCTCATCACCGCACTGCTGCTGCGACGGCGCCTCGAAGGCCGGCTGGACGGCAAGAGGCTGTGCCGCACTTACGGCAAGCTGACAGCCTCTGCCCTCGCGGCCGGAACGCTGGGCTGGTTCGTAGCCCGCATCTGCGCCACCACCGTCACATCGACCACATGGGCACCCGTTCTTGGTTTGGCCGCAGGAGGCGTCGCGATGTTCCTTCTCTTCGTGCTGCTCGCACGGCTCCTGAAGATCAGCGAGCTGCGGAGCCTGCCGGGTCTGGGCTGAGCCGGCCGGGCTGGACTGAGTAGCGGAGGCTGGTCACCGGCGGCTGTCGCCGGGTGCGAGCAGACTGGTGACCTCGGCGATGGCTTCCGGGGACGGCTTGAAGTAGCGGCGGAGGTTCTCCGGCTTCTTGTGCCTCGACTTGGCCATGAGCATCAGCAGGCTTGCCCCCGCCTCGCCGAGGTGCGTCAGGGAGGAGTGGCGGTATTCGTGCAGGTCCCAGCCGGTGCCCAGCCCGCGTACGGCGGTGTGCTCGTCCAGCAGGGCACGTGCCTGCCCATACGAGAGCCGGGCGAAGCCGGTGTCCGGGCACACGTCCCGGGGACTGACGACCTTGCCGGGGCCGGGCCGCCGGTGGGTGCGAAGACCGGCCCCCGCGTACGGCCCTTGAGAAGGCGGGGCAGGAGCCGGGCAGTGCCAGCCTCCCAGTAGACCGTCTCCAGTACGAAGTCATCGCGGGCCTGGCCCCGGCGGCGGGCCTTGGTCCGGGCGCCCTTGGCCTTGACCTGGCAGCGGCGCCCGGCGAAGTCCAGGTCCTCGATGTTGACGCCCAGGATCTCGTCGGACCGCCCGGCGGTCTCGTAGAGCATCCGGTACAACGTCTTCTCCCGCAGGTGCACCTCCCGGCGGGCGATCAGCCGGTCAATGGCCATACGTGAGCGGGCCGGGGTCTCGGAGTCCGGTACCGCCAGCCGCTTGGCCCAGGCGGGAACCGCCGGAGCGTCGTGCCCGCGCTCACGGCACCAGCCCAGCCAGGAGAGCACCGCTGCCCGGCGCGCGTTCCATGTGTTCACGGCGGAGGTGCCCCAGAGCAGTTCGAGGGCTTCGCCGATCTCGTCGTCCATGACCGAGGCAAGCGGTCGGCCCTCGCCGATCCGTTCGGCGGTCTTACCCACTCCGATCCCGTAGTTACGGACCGTGTTGGGGTTGCCGAGCGAGTCGAGAAAGGCGTCGGCCGCCGTGCGGACGGTGAGCGCCTTGCCGGTCGGCAGCTGTACGACTGTGGGCACCGCTTCTCCCTTGCCGCAGATAACGGGGTCGCTTCGCGTAGCGGCCGGGGAGCGTCACCCCAGGTGGCAAGTCCCAGTCCCACAGATAATAGGGCGTTATCTGTGGGAAGATTTCAGACTGCTCTCGCTGCTGACACAGCACCAGCCGCCCACCAGGGGCGACGAGGGCTTAGGGCTCGCAGAGAATCAACGTGTTACTTCCGGTGATGTGGCTCGTTGATGTGGTATGGGCATAACGCAGGAGATTCGAGATCAACTGGCCGCGAGGTTCGTGGTGTTGTTCCCGCATCTGGACGAGCGGCAGCAGCGTCTGCTGGTGGGAGCCGAGGCCCGGCTCCTGGGACACGGCGGGATCCGGGCCGTTGCCTGGGCAGCCGGTGTCAGCGAGACGACAGTCCGCAAGGGCGTCTATGAGCTGGAGGCGGGCGAAGGACCCCTGGGTCGGGTCCGCCGGCCCGGCGGCGGACGGAAGAAGGCCGCCGACCTCGACGTGGGACTGCGTCCCGCACTTCTCGCCCTGGTCGAGCCGGACATGCGCGGGGACCCGATGTCGCCGCTGCGGTGGACGACCAAGTCGACCCGGAACCTGGCCGGCGAGCTGACGCGTCAGGGCCACAAGGTCAGCGCCGACACGGTCGGTGACCTGCTGCGGGAGGCAGGCTTCAGTCTGCAGGCCAACTCCAAGACCGTCGAGGGCAAGCAGCACCCGGACCGGGACGCCCAGTTCCGCTACATCAACGACCAGGCCAAAGATCACATCAGCGCCGGAGATCCGGTGATCAGCGTGGACAGCAAGAAGAAGGAACTGGTCGGCCAGTACAAGAACGCCGGGCGGGAGTGGCAACCGGCGGGCGAGCCGGTCAAGGTCAAGACGCATGACTTCCTGGACCGGGAGGGGCCCGGCAAGGCGATCCCGTACGGGATCTACGACATCGCGGCGAACACCGGCTGGGTCAGCGTCGGAACCGACCACGACACCGCCGCGTTCGCGGTGGAATCCATTCGCCGCTGGTGGCAGGCCCGCGGTCGGCACGACTACCCGCACGCCACACGACTGCTGATCACCGCCGACGCGGGCGGTTCCAACGGCTACCGCACCCGCGCCTGGAAGAGCGAACTCGCCGGCCTGGCCACCGAGACCGGCATGGGCATCACTGTGTGTCACCTACCGCCGGGCACATCGAAGTGGAATCGGATCGAGCACCGACTGTTCTCCCACATCTCCATGAACTGGCGGGGCAGGCCCCTGAGCAGCCATGACGTCATCGTGGAGACGATCGCGGCGACCACCACCCGTACCGGACTGACGGTCGAGGCCCGCCTTGACACCGACAACTACGACACCGGCGTGAAGGTCAGCGATGCCCAGGTCGACGCGCTGGCGATGAGCCGGCACCGCTTCCACGGCGACTGGAACTACACCCTCCACGCCGTCCACGGCCAGGCAGCAACCCTGGCGGACGACTCCCCGCCCGTGCAGAACCTGTCAGTATGTCGAGCCGATCTGGCCCACCCCACCCTGACCGGCATGCCCCACGCACAACTGGCCGCGATGACGAGCCAGTTGGCCGCCATCCAGGCAATCCAGCGCGAGCAGCGCCGTCACGACCGGCGCGGCGCCGCCCGCCTGAGAGCCCCGGGCGCAGGCGCCAAGCCTAAACTCGCTGACGCCGACCGCGTCCTGGCCACCGTCCTCTACCAGCGCAAACTCTGCACACAAGCCGTCCTCGCCAAGCTTTTCGACGTGGACGGCACCACGATCAGCAACGCGGTCCAGGAAACCCGTCCCCTCCTGCAACAGCACGGATACGAGATCACACCGTCAACAGCCCGGTTCCCCACACCGGCCGACCTCGCCGCCTTCCTGACCGCCGCCCCCACGCAACAAGAACCCGCATGTTGATTCTCTGCGAGCCCTTACGGTCTTGCCCGCGATTGATCTGCGGGCATGCTGGCCTGGTGGTTCGGCTGGTGGGTGATCAGCAGGCTGTGTCGCGGACGAGCACCAGTTCGGTGCTGTGGTCGCGGCGGGTGGGGCGTTTGGCGGCTCGGTCGGAGATCAGGCCGCCGATCGCGCGCTGGGTCGGCGGGTAGGTCTCGCGTCGTCCGGTGAAGCGGCGCATGGGCGCCCACTGCCGTAGCTCGGCGTTGGCGTGCTCGATGCAGATCCGGGCCGAGGACTGCCGCCGTCTGGCCTCGCCAGGCCCTCTTGTCGCCTTCGGGCGCATCGTCTTTCGGTTTCTTCGGCGGGGCGGTGACCTGGTCCGGGAACTCCTTGGCCAGGCCGGCGTACCCGGAGTCGACCTTGGCCTTGACGTCGGGATACCGGCGGAACTGCTCGGCGATGCCCTCGGTACGCACGGCGGTCTGGTCGTGCATCCGGCCGGGGCGTTCCACGCCGGAGAACAGCAGCCTGCCCTGCCCGTCGCTGAACGTCGTGGTCTTGATGGTGTTCTGCCTGCGCTTGCCCGAGACGAACGCCCGCCGCCCTGGCCTGCCCGGCTGTGGGCGGCGGACCTGGGTCTCGGCACCGTCCAGCCGCAACTCGATGCCCTCCGCCTGGGCGTAGGCGAACACGTCCTCCAGAGTCCGCAGCCGCAGGCCCGGCCGGTCGGGAACGGCGAAGCCGCGGCCGGCGAGTACGGGGCGGAGCTCGTTGATGGCCCGGCTGACGGTCGAGGAGCCGACGTCGTAGGCCACGGCGAGCGCCTCTTGTGTCAGTCCCGTCCGCAGGTGGACCAGCGTGACGATCAACCGGTCGCGGAAGGTGAACACGTACTTCGGCCCGGCACCCGTCTGCCTGCGACGGCTGCCACCACGCCGCTCATGACGGCCGCTCTCGCAACGGGACTGCCACCGGAGTTCGAGTTCATCGAGCAACTCGCCGAGGTGTTGGCGGCCCACGCCACAGAAGGCAGGATGAGACAAGGCCGCGCGGCCCCACTTCTTGGTCACACTCGAAGAACCCGTGCGGCCGCTGTCATGTCACGGCCCGCACCCCGATCAATCGCGGGCGAGACCGTACCTCGTGCAGATCTCCCAGATCCTCGGCCCCAACAAGCGCGACCAGTGCAACACGAGCTCGGTCCAAGCCCTCCACGGCACCGTGACGTTGTGCCTCAAGGTGGTCTGAGCTTCTGTCGATCTTTACGATCGGGTGACCTGCGAGGTCCGGGTCGCCGAGAACGAACGGGTCTGCGACCCCCGGCCCGCACGGGCCGGGAAGAAGAGGTGTTCCAGCTCGGGCCTCGTCGGCTCCTCGGCAAACTTCCCGTACGCCTCAGCCTGCTCCCTGTCCGTGGGCGGACTACCGAGGCCGCGCGCACCGCCGGGGCAACTATGATCATTGTCGCCGATACTGGCTGTTCCATTGGTCCCCGAGGCCGTGTCGCACACTCCTCCAGCCGGGGGCATCCGGGTGGGCGGGCCGTGGAACAGGGCAGTGGATGCAGGCTTGGCGCCGTCACTGTGCGTCGGTCCCTTAGGCGTGTCTGATGATTGATCTTGTGGCAGGCCGAGGTGAGTTGACGGACGCGGCGTGGGAGCGGATTGAGCCTTTGTTCGCCGTCGACGGCCGAGGTCTGCCGCTGTCGGTCGTGCTCACCCCGGGCAACGTCAACGACGCCACCGCGTTCGGCCAGGTCCTCGACGGGATCCGCGTCCCGCGTGCCGTCGCAGGTCGCCAGCGCACGACACCGGAGCGGGTGTTAGGCGACAAGGCCTACTCGAGCCGGGCGATCCGCCACCTGCTGCGACGCCGGGGCATCGCCGTCACGATCCCCGAGCGCCGCGACCAAGCGGACAACCGCCGACGGCGCGGAGCCCTCGGCGGCCGGCCACCCGCCTTCGACCGGGTCCTCTACCGCGACCGGAACGTGGTCGAACGGTGCTTCGCCCGCCTGAAGCAGTTCCGCGCCATCGCCACCCGCTTCGACAAGCTCGCCGCCCGGGTCCGGGACGCGCACGCCGCCCGCGTCTGGGTGCCGCTCGGCTACGCGGCCTTCCCTATTGGATGAGTGTGTTGAAGCTGGTCTGACAGGGTGGCGTGATGAGTAAGCGGCATGTTTTCTGGGTGCCGAAGACGCATCGGGGGTACCTCTCGGGTGCCAGCATTGGCAGGGTGGGATGACCTGACGGAGCGAGAAGAGCCACGGGCGTTTGTCCCGGGGATCCAATTCTTCAGCCACCCGCCAGGTGACAGAGACTGAAGGGACCGGATTTCCTCAGATACTGCGAGCGGGCCGTGTGCGCGCCCGCCGCAGCAGCGAGGACGAGCTGGAGCTGGGTGATTAGTCGGTGAGCACATCACCCGCTACTAGACTACTGCCCACTACTTCCCTTCATAGTTCAGAGCTCTCTCACCCGCCGCCGGGGTGGGCCGATGCTACTCCGTTGTCAGGGTTTGCGAGCGATGCCGGTGACTCCGGCGAGGAAGAGTGCGGCCAGTACGGCTGCGGCGGCTCGAACAACCCACCCGAATACAGCCGGCCATAGTCCCCCGCTGGTCAGCTGGCAGCGGTCGGAGGCATTGATTTTGATAACCGGGAAGGAAAGGTCGATGGCGTAGCCGACGCTTTCTGCAACCGAGCAATGTTGAGGGGCGGGAGCCTTTCCAATAGCTGAGCGAGCTGTCTCCTTTGAAGGCGGATGGGTGATGAGGCCGTGGGGCCCGAGCCACGCCATACACGCGATTACGGTGATCACTACGAGTCCAACGAACCACGCCAGCGCCCAAAAGGGGTGGTAGCCGTATCCAACGAGCCTTTTGAACAATAGTCGTCTGAATCGGTGTAGCCCTTGGCGGAACCTGCCGTAGTTTCTATTTCCGCCACGGGCAGTGAGGTCGTCGTTTTGGGCGACGTGAATACGGCGCGCCTGAGTATCATGCCCGGCGGCCTGGTAGGAACTGGCCAAATGTCGGTATGGCTGGGCTTTATATCCCGGGGTCCGATCCCGCAGCCAGGATTGCCATTGGTTCAGATCACTATCAGGTTCGGGTAGTCCAACATAGGTGAGACCATCGAATTCCATTAGCCCGTCAGCTGCGGTGGCTGCGCCCGGGCCGGGATGCTTCTTCCGTGCGAAACTTGAGGGCAAACTGAGCGTACCGGCCTTGACGTCTATGAGGTTCAACGCCAGCCCATCTGGATTGCTGACCCATCCTGAACAACGCAACGTTCCTGGGATGGTGGCGCCAGTTAGGGAAACTGTGCCCTTGGAACCGGACCCCATAGCGGTGAAGCCTGCATCAAGGAAGAGGTCTCTGCAGGAGAGGTTGGTGCCCACGAGGGCTTGCCCAGTGGTATTGGTCAGCGTGGCGCCCCGCAGCGATAGTTGGGTGCTGATCGCGGCACTGAGGAGGCGCACCGCGCCATCGGGGCCAGCGCCGATGGCCGTGAACCCATCGTCCAGCATCGCACTCTTGGCGGTTAGGCTGTCGGCCACCAGCGCCGGGCCGTTACGGTTCGTTAGTGAGGCTCCCTGCAGCAAGAGTTGACCGTCGATGGTCGCGCCCCTGAGCTGTACTGCCCCATCGGAATCTGTGCCGGTGGCTGTGAACGTTTGGTCCAACAGCATGTCCGTCTTGACTGTGAGGTTGTCTGCGACGAGTGCTGGGCCGGTGGTGTTGGTCAGCGTGGCCCCCCGCAGCGTCAGTTGGCCAGTAATGACGGAATTGGGGATGCGCACGGCTCCGTAGGGCCCGGCGCCGGTGGCCGTGAAGCCTGTATCGAGGACGAGGTCTCTGACTGTGAGATTGTCTGCGACGAGTGCTGGGCCGGTGGAGTTGGTCAGCGTGGCCCCCCGCAGCGCCAGTTGGCCGGTAACGGAGGCACCGATCAGGGACACTGCACCAGTCGCCCCAGTCCCTGTGGCTTCGAATCCGTCGCTCTCAGGATTTTCGCACACGAATGCGTCTCGATTAACGGTGAGATTCTCGGCCATTAAGGCAGGGCCGTTGTCGTTGGTGAGCCTGGCGCGGCGCAGATTTAGCTTTCCGTAGATGATTGCGCTATTGAGGGTTACGGACCCGGCGGGCCCGGTGCCCACGGCCTGAAGGTCGTCTAGGAGCACGGCGCCTTTTACGGTCAACTCATCGGCTACCAGCGCCGAGCCTGTACTGTTCTCGATTTCCGTTCCCATCACACTGAGATGTCCGTCCACCTGACCGCCAGTCAATCGGACGGCACCGTCATAGTCTTGACTTTCGACGCGACTGTCTCCGATTGTCAAGGCCTTCTGGACATATACCCGTTCGGCTGAGAGGCCTCTCAGTGTGCAGTGGTCCTCTAAAGCAAGCCACGGTAGGTGAGCATCATTCAGATTGATTGACTCCTCGAATCGACACGCATGCAGCATCAACCCGACCTGAGCATCGACGCCGTTGAGGTCAAGCTTGCCTCGGATCCAGGCACCGCGAAGGCGCACTCCTCGCGGGTCCAGTTCAGTGGTGCGGCGCCCGAGGAGCAAGTCCCGGATTAGCTCCGCCTCAATTTCCCGCCCCTTCCCCCAGGTCTGCACATCCTGAAAAGAGGCGGGTCGGCCTGCGTTCAGGTCCACCAAACTTCCGGTGATTGCCGCTCTAACCAAGCGTTTCTCCAGGCGGTGGCGATAACGAAGGGTCACGATGCTCAGATTATAGGAATCTGCACTAACTGCAAGGAATGGGCGGACGCGGTGCGTCGCGGACAGCTGTCGCCGCCTCACGGTTGACGGGCGGGCTGCCCATGGACTCGTAGTCTCAATATGGAGAACACGCTTGTACCTGGCGACCACCTCGAAGCCCAGCACGACACACTCCAAGGAACTCCATCTGGAGACGGCATACCCCCTCGGCATCAGCCATTCGAGTGACCGAGCCTTGAATGATCCCGTCGCGGGTGCGCTGCATTCCTGCCGCCGACCTGGGCGTCACCCGTTCGGATGTGGCCAGGTGCTCCTGGAGCAGAAGGAGCTTGGGCGCATGGCCGCCAAGCTGATCGTCTACCCGCCGGACGCGCAGGGCTGGCGCCGGGTCCACTACTGCCCTGACCCGACGTTTCGAAGAGGTTGCGGAGAAGCACGACCGCGAGTTCGGGATCATCAAGTCCGACCTGACCGCGGTGCGCCTCCAGATCGGCAACCTGGACCAAAAGGTCGAAGCCCTCGACGAGAAGATCGACCGGAACCAGGCCCAGATCATCGAGCTGCTCACCCAGCTTGTGGGGCAGCACCCCGACGCCAGCTGATCTTTGCGGGCCCAGCGCCCGGTCCTTCCCGTACACGGCGACGGCCCCGACCAGACACCTCTGGTCGGGGCCGTCGCCGTGTACGGGGTCAGCGTCCGGCGAGCAGGTGCTCCTGCCGAGCCTGGACCAGGCCGCGCCAGGCGGCGCGTACGTCGTCTTCGTTCTTGGTCCAGCGGGTGGGGGGACTCGGGCAGGGGCAGGGCGGCCATGAAGTGGGCGATGTCGGTGAAGTAGGCGAAGTCGCCGGTGACGGTGAGCGCGCGCAGCCGGCCGATGGTGGCGGCCAGGGCCTGGTCCTCGCCGCGGACGGCGTGGTGGAAGGCGAGGGCGAGCTCCACGAACCGGTGGAGGAAGGGAAGCCCGGCGGCCTCGATGTCGCCTTGCAGGCTCAGGGCGCGGTCGATGACGCTGCCGGTTCCGGCGTCCTTGATCAGGGCGACGACCTGGGCGAGGAGACTGTTGGAGCGCTGGTCGAGACCGTCGAGGAGCTGGTGGGCGAGCGCGAGCTCGTCGCCAGCGCGGACCGGGTCAGCGAAAGAGAGGGCCAGCGCGAGGCGGACCTGCGCCATCGCGCGCTCGCCGGCGGCACCGTGCTGTTCCGCCTCCGCGCGCGCGGCCTCGAAGGCGGTGACGGCGCGGGCGGTGTCGGCTTGGGACCAGTGGATGTCGCCGAGGACGCGGTGGTGGCGGCCTTTCCAGCCCAGGGTGGGGACGGCGGCCAGGGCGGTGGGGAAATCGCCGGCGAGGCGAGCCAGGTTGGCCAGGCCGCGGCGGGCCCGGGCGGCGAGCCGGCCGTCGGCGTCGGCGACCTGCTGCATCCCCGTGCGGGAGGCGTCGTTCAGGCCGAGGTCCTTGTGGGCCTTGGCCCTGTAGTACAAGACCTTCTCGGTTAAATGGTGCTACGGAGCCGGGGATGTGCGCGCTAGGTCTCCCAGCTCTTCCGCCCGGTCCTCGATCTGCCTTCGCGTCCCGGAGTCACCGATGATGATCCGTGAGGTTGCCGGGCTGTCGGTAACCCGCATGACGGCGACTTGCCCACGGCTCTGTTCCGGGCTGGCATCTTGACCTGAGCTGTACTCGATCACCATGGCGTTCTTGCTGCACAGCATGGATGCCCAGGCCTTTGAACCACCAGCTCCGGAGGCACTGTTGTAAGGGCCTGCGGGGTAGCTGTCGCTTCCCTCGCCACCAGCGGGCCACTTCGAAACCAAATGCATCTGCTTTTCCTTGGAGCCGCCTTTTGGGGTGACGACGATTCCACAGGAGTCGCCGTTCACATAGGCAATGAGGCGACTCTGCTTGTACCGGATCTCGGAGAGGATCTTTACCGCTCCCTCGGCTTCAGTCAGCGGGTCGTCGGCCACCGAAATTGCCCCCAATTCGGTCAGCCGGCTGCCGGGAGTGTCGTGTGAGGGTGATTCGGAATCGATACCGCCACCGTCATTTTCACACCCGACGATTAAGGCAATGAAGGCAGCCCCGATGACTAGAGTCCGCTTACTTCGAGCCATTAGGGCTGCACCTCACTCATGTCGCATCTTCAGCGATTCGTCACTGCGCCCACTGATTGAAGCAGACGCCTACCGGCTTGTACGCCCAGACCTTCTTCCCCGTGGGTAAGTTCCCGCCGACCCCCTGGTAGGCGTTGCCCTCGTACACGTCGTAGAGCGGGAAGGCCTGCACGCTTCCCCACTTGCCTTCGGGCACTTCGAAGCGGGTCTCGTTCTTGATGCTGTAGGTGTTGGTGACGCTCCAGCCCATGCCGGCCGAGACGTACTTCAGGTCGACTTTGACCTCCTTCGTGACGGTGGCAGCAACGCTCTTTTCGACGGACAGGACGAGCGTGGTCTTGCCTCGTCCGCTCGTCGCCTGGAGCAGGTCAGTCCCGCACGACTGGCTGATCCGGTGGGCGTTCTTGATCACGAAGTAGTCCGTTGTGCCTGCCGGCGCAGGGGCTATCGGGGAAGCGCTTTCCGCCGACAGAAGGACACCTTCGGACCCGCTCGAGTTCCTCTTGACCACCGTGTTCGGGCCGGGCGTGAAAAACTTACCGTCGGCGGAGATCGAGCTGGCGGGGACACCTAACGGAGCACCGCCGTCCGCATAGGAAACCCCGAAACCTACGGTCACAGTGAATGCGATAGACACTCCGGCAGCAGCCGCAATCGTTGCGATTCCACGCCGCGGCTGAAAAATAGCCTGCTTCATGACACTCCCCAAATCAGAACCCAGAACTCCACCCGCCGGAATGAATTGACACTGCGAGTGGCGCCCAACGACTTTCGGAATCTCGTTCATCACACCCTGCGGCAGTCAATCAACCCCACTGGACTGTGCCCCACCTCACACAGGAACCTCATGTTCACCTCAAGAACACATCTACTTCAAGCCGCACCATCCCGATACCAGCCAAACCGAATCACCGCACTTTTTTATGGAACCGCGAAAAACTTCCACCGTGGCCAGAATTCACATGGGCTTGCTGTCGAGAGAGAAGAGCCCTCAGCAAGTAGGCAGCCGAGCCCCAGGGGGATTGCAAAGTTCGTTGATCGTGCGTCGGCGCAGGTCAGTTGAGGCCGAGGAGGGCCAGTGGCCGCTCGTAGGGGCGGAGGGCTGTGGTGCGGAGTCCGGCGGCGATGTTGGTGTGGCCGGCGTCGCGGAGTTGGTTGATGGCGAAGCTGCGGAGGGTGGCCATGTTCTCCGGACTGTGCCCGG
>NZ_JAGGOY010000109.1 GCF_018614095.1 Streptomyces sp. ISL-87
CGTTGGCCCGGGATCGTCAGGCGCGGGGTTTCGCGCGGACGTGCATGCGCTCCCCCTGCCTCCCGAAGAGGCTGAGGATCTCCACGGGCCGCCCGTCCGCGCTGCCGAACCAGTGGGGCAGCCGGGTGTCGAACTCGGCGACCTCACCCGGGCCGAGGACCAGATCGTGCTCCGCGAGGACAATCCTCAGCCGCCCGTCCAGCACGTACAGCCACTCGTACCCCTCGTGCGTCCGGAATTCCGGCTCACCCCGGTCGGGGATGATCAGCTTGTACGCCTGGAGGGGGCCCGGACGCCGGGACAGAGGTACGAACGTACCGCCGTTCGACAGCGCGCGGGGTGTCAGCCGCACCCGGGGATCCCCGACCTCGGGGGCACCGACCAAGTCGTCCAGGGGCACCTGATAGGCACCGGCGAGCGGCAGCAGCAGTTCCAGGCTGGGGCGGCGCTGTCCGGACTCCAGCCGGGAAAGGGTGCTCTTGGAGATGCCGGTCGCCTCGGAGAGCGCGGCCAGCGTGAGACCGCGCTTGGCGCGCAGCCGCCTGAGCCGGGGGCCGACCTCGTCGAGGACCGCCCGGTACGGCAGTGGTTCATCCATGCGGGCATTCCACCCCGCTGTCCCGGAATTGGCAACAGGAGTTGCCGTGGCCACCTGACGCGCACAGGCTGCCCGGCATGAGCCCACACAGCGATTCCAGCCACGGAGACGGACCGCACCAGCAGCGGGAGCAGGAGCAGGAGCAGCAGCAGCAGCAAGACGAGGCAATAGCTAGCAGTCCGGAACGGACACCTTCGGGGGCCCGGTGGGCGCTCGCCGGCCTTTCGCTCTCCATATTGCTGTCCTCTCTCGGCACCAGCATCGCCAATGTCGCCTTGCCGACATTGGCACAGGCGTTCAGCGCCTCTTTCCAGCAAGTCCAGTGGATCGTCCTCGCCTATCTCCTCGCCATCACCACCCTGATCGTCAGCGCCGGCCGGCTCGGTGACATCATCGGCCGCCGCCGACTGCTCCTGGCCGGTATCGCCCTGTTCACCGCGGCCTCGGTCCTGTGCGGCCTCGCGCCCACGCTCTGGCTGCTGATCGCCGCCCGGGCGGCGCAAGGCCTCGGAGCAGCCATCATGATGGCCCTCACCATGGCGTTCGCCGGTGAGACGGTTCCGAAGGGCAAGACCGGTAGCGCCATGGGACTGCTCGGAACGATGTCCGCGATCGGGACCGCTCTCGGTCCCTCGCTCGGCGGCGTTCTGATCTCCGGACTCAGTTGGCGGGCCATCTTCCTCGTCAGCGCACCGCTCGGCATCTTGACCCTGGTTCTCGCCCATCGCCACCTGCCCGTTGACCGACGGAGCCCGGAGACCGGCCGGGCCCGCTTCGATCACGTGGGCACGCTGCTGCTCGCTCTGACGCTCGCGGCCTACGCACTCGCCATGACCATGGGGCGCGGCAGCTTCGGTTCGCTCAACATCGCTCTGCTGTTGGCTGCCGCCTTCGGAATCGGCCTCTTCGTGCGCGCCGAGGCGAGAGCGGCATCACCGCTGATCCGATTGGCCATGTTCCGCGATCCGGCGCTGAGCGCGAGCCTCGCCATGAGCGCGCTCGTCTCGACGGTGATGATGGCGACGCTGGTGGTCGGACCGTTCTACCTGTCGCGCACGCTCGGACTCGCTGAGGCGTTTGTCGGACTCGTGCTGTCGGTCGGCCCCCTTGTCGCCGCGCTGACCAGCGCGCCGGCCGGTCGCGTCGCGGACCGTTTCGGCGCTCAACGAATGACCGTCGTCGGGCTCATCGCAATGGCGGCCGGTTCCCTCATTCTCTCCATGACGCCGACGACACTCGGCATCGCGGGCTACATCGCCCCGATCGCCGTCATCACCGCGGGCTATGCGGTGTTCCAGACGGCCAACAACACCGCCGTCATGGCAGATGTCCGCCCGGATCAGCGGGGCGTGGTTTCCGGCATGCTCAACCTGTCGCGCAATCTCGGACTCATCACCGGTGCGTCCGTGATGGGCGCGGTGTTCGCGCTCGCATCGGCGACGAGTGATGTCACAACGGCCCGCCCCGAGGCCGTCGCCACCGGCATGCGGATCACCTTCGCGGTCGCGTCGGTTCTGATCGTCTTCGCGCTCGGCATAGTGGCGGGAGGCCGCGCGCTCTCACGGCGCGACTCGAGCGACTGACGGCGGCGGGCGGGGCATCGGCACCCCGCCGACTGCCCGCCCGCCCCGCCCGCCGTGGTCACTCGTACTCCGTGCCGCCCTTGCGCGTCAGGTAGGCCGGGCTGACCGCCTTGGCGATGGCACGGCCGCCGACGACCGGACTGTAACGTTCCGCCGCCGGGCGGATGACGACTCCCTCCCGCAAGTGCAAGTCCCGTCCGGAGACGGTCTCCCGCCCGCTCGCCAGCTCCAGGACCACGTCGAGGCCGTACGGCCCCTCGAACAGCCGGGGCACGAGCGGCAGTTCACCGTCCGACAGGGCGGCGTACGGGTCCAGCCAGCGCACCTCACCGTCGATCTCGACGGAAACGTCGAAGACCGCATATCCGGGCGGAGTGTCGGCGGCACGCGCCTGCGCCCCGTACCCGAGGTCCTGCACGCCCGTCCCGTACACCTCGCCGAAGATCCCGACGCGGCTCGCGCCGAGCTTCGCGGCCAGCCGGGCCGCGACCGCCGGGACATCGTGTCCGCGCACCGCCCGCCAGTAGAGGTTGCGCTCCTCCTCCTTGAGCGCCAGGCCCTTGGATCCGAACCCCTTGGAGGAGACGAGGACTTGCTCGCCCTCCGCGACATACGTCATCAGGCAGGCGGTTCCGTGCAGTTTCTCCGTCAGGACGACCGGCTCGCCGGGCTCGAAGATGTGCGGGTAGCGCTGGAGGTTCTCGATGTCCACCCACGGCAGCAGATCGGGCGCGGACTCCACCTCCCCGTCCATCGTCGTGGGAACGGGCGGAGCCCATTTGGTGATGCCGAGCAACTCGGCGAAGTCCGTGCCCTCCTTCGCCGCCTGCACCAGGTCTACGTCGGCCAGTGCGCGCGGCCGGCATACGAGGCCCTGCGACAGCTCGCCACGCAGCCGGACGGCCCTGACCCGGTTGGAGGCGCTTCCGGCCAGCCGTCCCGTCAGACCCAGCTCGTCGATCAACTCGGCGGGCAGGACCGCCTGCTCGGGTATGTAGAGGGCGAAATCGCCGCTCTCATAAGCCCCCTTGGCGACAACGGCGCGGTAGAGGCCCACTTGGGCCAGCTCCAACGCGTCGGCATTGGGGTGGTGATGGATGGTCAGCTCTTCGGCGGTGACACGCAAAGTCGACATGGGCAGGGCTCCTCGGGGTCTCGGAGGTGATGGGGTTCGTCGCTGCCCGCCCACTCTCCACGCCGCCATTTTCACTGGTCCAGCGGTTATGTGAGTGCTAGCGCGGTGACCAAGGCCGCCCGGCTGCTGTCCGCGGAGGCCTCGTACACCACGGGGGCCGTCCTCCGGGTCTCCGGCGGCCGCTGACCGGATCGTCAGCTGCCGCTTCCAAAGGCCGCCTGGGTGGCCGGCCCGTAGACACCCTGCGGGTCGCCCGTGATGTCCCGGTCTCGCTGGAGTTGGGCGACGCCGCGCCGGGTCTGCCCGTCGTAGACCCCGGTGACGGAGACGTACGTGAACCCCTGCGCGTACAGCCGTTCCTGGAGCGTGCGCACCTCGGGTCCGCGGTCCCCCGGGCGCAGGGTCACGTACGCCCCGGCCGCCGGTGTCGACACCGATGCGCTGGGCGGGGGCGCGGACCGCCCGCCCCGGCTCGCGGAGGGCCCCGGCGAGGGCGACGCCGATACCGAGGCCGTCGGCGCCGCCGAGGCCCGGTGACGCGGCGCGGACGCCCCGGCCGACGGCTGGTCGGCGCCCGGGCTGCGCGCGGGCAGCATCGGTACGGACAGCCCGGGCGGCGTCACCGCGCGCGCCGGCTCGGGGTCTGGGCCGCTCAGCAGGAACACCAGACCCCCGCCCGCCGTGCCGACCGCGAGCAGCGTGAGCACCGCCAGCGGCAGGCGGCCGATGCGGCCCCGCGCGGCGGAGGCCGGCGCGGGAGCCGGCGCCGGTTCGGGAGCGCGGTAGGAGACGGGAGGTCCGGCGTGGGGCCAGGCAGGGGTCGTCGACGAGGACGTGCGGCCCGAGGGGGCGACGTAAGGGCGTATGAGCAGGCGGTCGTCGGGGACGATCCCGCTCTCATCGGGATAGTGGGACACGGTTGTCTCCCGGCGGGGGTGGGGGCCGGCGCGGCGGTGCGGTGTCGGCCCCCACCCGGCCGGTCAGGCCCTGCGCCGCCGCGCGACCAGGGCCGTGCCCGTACCGGCGGCCGGTACGACGGCACCGCCGATCGGGAGCGGGACCGACATGCCGGCGCCGTTCGGCGCGAGAGCACCGCCGGAGCCGCCGGAGCCGCCCGTGACCGCGGCGGGGTTGCCGAGCATGCCGAGTGCCGGGGAACCGCCGATCGTGGCCATGGCGAGCGAAGAGCGAGCGGATATGGGCATGCTGGGATCTCCGGGGGTCTCCGAGGTGCGGCTCATGCGGTGGTTCTTGATCGGCGCACTCTTTCCCCCCGGGACGGCCCCGGTCAAGCTGCATGTCCGATCCGCACTATCCATCCGTTCTGTCCATGACTTCCGCCCCCGTCTGGTTGCCTACGACACCGTCGGCGCGCTCCGGGACCCCGCCGGCGGAGTCCCGGCGGCGGGTCGACGTGACCCACACCGTGACGGCGGCCAGGAGCATCAGCCCGGCCCCGGTCAGCAGGGCCGCGGGCGCGGCGATCCCGTCGACCGCGAGCCCCCCGACGAGCGCGCCGGCGGCGATCGCGAAGTTGAACATGGCCACCATGAGGGAGGAGGCCGCCTCGGCCGCGCCCGGCGCCGCCTTGATCATCCAGCTCTGCAGGCTCACCGAGACCCCGCCGTACGCGAGCCCCCACGCCAGCAGCAGAGCAGTACCGGCGACAGCCCCCGGCAGGACGGCGATCAACGCCAGCACCACGGCGAGGGCGGCGCTGACCACGAGCAGCGTACGGCGCGCGTCGCGCGCTCCGACCAGGAAGTTCCCGGCGACTCCGGCCGCGCCGTAGCCCAGGAGCAGGGTGCTGACGTACTCGGCGTCGACGCCGGAGACATCCCGCAGGATCGGCCGTACGAAGGTGTAGGCGGCGAACTGCCCGGTCACGACGAGGAAGGTGACGATCACCCCGGCGCGCACCCCCCGGTTGTCGCGCAGCAGGGCGGGGAGCTCTCGGAAGCTGATGTTCCGATCAGGCGGCAGCGCGGGCAGGAGGAGGATCAGGGCGACCAGCGTGACGAAGCCCAGGGCGCCGACCGCCCCGAACGCGGTGCGCCAGCCGCCGAGTTCGCCGAGCAGGGTTCCGGCGGGGACCCCGAGGACGGAGGCAGTGGGGACGCCGCCGAAGACGACGGCGGTGGCCCGGCCGACGTGCCGCTCGGGGACCAGCCGTACGGCGAGCCCGCCGGCTATGGCCCAGAAGCCGCCGACGCTGACGCCGACGAGCAGCCGGGCCGCCAGGACCACGGCGAAGTTCGGGGCGAGGGCGGCGGCGAGGTTGGCGGCGGCCATCAGGGCGATCAGCACGCACAGCACCAGCCGACGGTCGAGCCGCCCGGCGCCGACGGTGACGAGCGGTGCGCAGAACCCGGCGATCAGCCCCGGCACGGTGACCATCAGCCCGGCGGTCCCGTCGGAGACGCCGAGCGCGGCGCCGACGGGGGTCAGCAGCCCGACGGGCAGCAGTTCGGAGGTGATCAGGCAGAAGATCCCGAGCGAGACGGCCGAAACGGCCGCCCAGCCCTTCCAGAGGGTCGGCTCAGGGGTACTGGGCGCGACAGCGGCGTTCATGAATCGGTACTCCGTACGGGGCAGGCGGCGAGCGCGGCACGGCAGCGCGGAGCGCCGGGGGTCGCGCCTCCCCCGTCACCCGCACTGCTGCCGTTCCAATTGCCCGGCCGCGCCGGTAATTCCCGGGCGGCCCATCCCGGTCCCCACCGTTGCCGAATCGTTTCGGCGCCATCACCGCAGCCCTGTCGCATCCGTGTCGCCGCCGCGCCGACACCGAGGCAGCCCCGAGCCGACGCCGTACCGCACTCCGCGGACCGCGTCACCCGGACGCGTGAGACGGGCTCGCGGCCGGGCCGGGGTACGGCATGGTGATCCGATGCAGCTGCGCCGGGCCGTGCCCCTCTCCCTCCTCGCGCTCCTCGCGAGCGCCGGATGTGTCTCCGTCGGCCCGCACTCCGGGTCGGCTCCCGCGCGCGGTGCCATACCGCCCGTCCATGCGCCCGATGCGCCGGAGGCGGCCGGCTTACCCCTGACACCGATCGCGCCCGGCACCTCCGGTCCCCTGCCGGCCCTGTCCCTGCCCCTGCCCTTGGGGGAGCTCCCGGACCCGGCCACGGAGCCGGACCTCGACCGGCCACCCGCCAGGGCGGGCCGGCCGCCCGTCGAGCGGCACGCGAAGCCCGCGCCGCAGCCCCGCCGGGCGCACCCGCCCAAGCCCGCGCCGCCCCGGCTTCCGCGGCACTCGGCCCCCTTGCCCCGCATGGACGAACTGTGCGGGGCCGCGGAGGGCGCCGTACCGCCGTCGATCGTGGACCTGTGCGTGCGCCAGTATGGCCGCTGACCTGGCCTGACCTCGGCTCGCCCCGGCGGGGCTTGACTCTCCCCCTGTGTCAGGCCCTGCACTGGAAGGCGTCATGTTCACCATCGGAGACTTCGCCAAACACGGCCGGGTGTCGGTCGTACGCCCGCGAGCTCACCCTGGCCTGCCCTGAGGACCGGGACCAGTGGGTCACCGAACTCCAGGAACCCCTGGCCGGCTGACGCCCGTAGGCTCGGCTGCACGAGGCCCGGCGCGCCGCGATCGCCCGGCGCGCCGGTGCCTCCCGGTTCACGCCCCTGCGGGTGATCGGGCTGCGGAACCCGAGGGCCGCGGGGGGCGTGGCTTCGGAGGCGTGGCCGCAGAGGCGTGGCTGCGGGCCCTGGGCTCAGGAGGCCGCGGGGCGACGGCCGCAGACGTGGGCGCACCGCTGGGCCGTGCCGCGCCCGGCGGTACGCAGCCGCCGCACCGTGTTGTGGCCGCGCCGGCGCCATTCGGCCCGCGGCAGCCCGGCCCGCTGGCCGCCGCCAGTGATCAGGGCGTTGACCGGGGTGTGCGGGTCGGCGGCCAGCCCCTTGGCGAGCAGGACGCCGACCACGAGCGGGACCAGGGCCACGGCCAGGGCCGAACCGGCGGTGGTCACATGCTGCATGCGCGGGCGGGGTGCGGTGCGCGCGGCGTCGGAAGTCATGCCCTCATTCGATCAGCGGCGACGCCGCCGGGAATCCGGGCGGATACTCAGGCCGTTGGGCGTGAGGTACTCAGACGTGACCTGGGCAGCGGAGGGTGGTGGGTGAGTGATGACGGCACCCGGGCAGGGCTTCGAGGCCGCCACGGGCGACGGACCGGCCGCCGTGGCGTCCCCCGCGCGGACCGCGGAGCTGCGCACCGCCCACGAGGGCCTGTTGCAGATCCGCCGCATGGTGAACGGTGCGGCGGGCGCGGCGGTTCCCGCGCCGTGGGAGCTGCGGCAGATGCCGCGCGCGGTGGCCCTCGTACTGGAGGCTGCGGGGATCCCCCCGTCAGCGGTGGACGCGGACGGGCGGCGTACGCACACGGGCTACCGGGTGGCCGCCGCGGCGGAGCCCGGGCAGGTGGAGGTGACCTGGCTCGGGCCGCCCGGCGGCGGTGCGGCGGAGGAGGAACAGGAGCGCCTGACGGCCTGCGCGGCAGCGCTGGAGCGGCTGGGGTGGGAGTGCCTGCTGTACCGGGGCCCGCGCCGCCGCCGCTTCCTGGAGGTGGAGCCGCCGCGCTGACCGGGCCGGAGGCGGCGGAGGCATAGCCGGAGGCGGCGACGGCATCGGAGAAGGCGAAATCCGGTACCCCTCAGGTGTCTCGGCCGGGCACACTCGCCAGATGGGCATGATTGACCCGTTGGCGGACCGGGTCGGCCGGGGCGAGACCGTGGAATTCCGGCCGAGCGGCACCTCGATGGTGCCGCTGATCCACAGCCGGCAGCGGGTCCGGATCGCACCGGCCGACCCGGCGCTGGTCGAGGCCGGTGACATCGTCCTGGCCCGGGTCCGCGGCACGGTGTACCTGCATCTGGTGTCGGCGGTGGACGCCCCGCGCGGGCGCGTGCAGATCAGCAACAACCACGGCCACGTCAACGGCTGGACCGCCCACGACCGGGTGTTCGGGATCTGCCTGGCCGTGGACGGCGTCCCCCGCCCGGGCGCGGCCGCCAAGGTCCGCTGGCCGGCGCCCAGTCCCGCGACCAGTCCCGCGACCGGTCCCGCGACCGGTCCCGCAACCAGTCAGCCGACCAGTACGCCGACCAGCCCCGCGATCCGGCCCGCGATCCGGGCCCGCGCGCTCGCCGCCCGCCGTCTCGATCTGATCCCGCTGCGCGCCGACCACGCCGACGAGATGGCCGGCGTACTGGCCGACCCGGCGCTGCACGCCTTCACCGGCGGTACGCCGATGTCGCCCGGCGCGCTCCGCGCCCGCTACGCCCGGCTGGCCGCCGGGTCACCCGACCCCGCGGTGGTGTGGGGCAACTGGGTGCTGTGGCTGCGGGCGGAGGGCCGCCTGGTCGGCACGGTCCAGGCCACCATCGCACCGGCGCGGGACCAGGCCGAGCTGGCGTGGGTCGTCGGGACGCCCTGGCAGGGGCGGGGCCTTGCCACGGAGGCCGCGCGGGCGCTCGCCGCCTGGCTGACCGAACTCCCCGTCGGGCGGCTGGTCGCCCACATCGCCCCGGACCACCACGCCTCATCGGCGGTCGCCGCGGCCTGCGGGCTCGCCCCGACCCCGCACCGCGAGGACGGCGAAATCCGCTGGGAGTACCACCGGGCTTAGCTCAGCAGGCTGAGCAGGACCAGGTCGACCTCTTCGTCACGGGCCCGGGCGAACTCCCGGGTGCGCCCGGTGACGGTGAAGCCGCATTTCTCCAGGACGCGGATGGACCCCGCGTTGTCGGCCACGGCGGCGGCGTACAGCGGCCGGGTGGCCTCCAGCCTCAACAGCTCGGTGAGGGCCTGCGTGGCGAGGCCGCGGCCCCAGTGCGCGGGACCGATCACGTAGGTGACCTCGCGCTCGTCCGGCGGTCCGTACACGGCGGCGTGTCCCACCACCACGTCATCGGCGAGCACGGTGCGCAGCGTCACGGCGGGGTCGTTGCGCACCTTGGCCCAGTGTTCGTCGAACCGGCCGCGGTCGTAGTGGTATGCCCGGGTGATCGCCGCCATCCACTGGAGCCCGGGGTCCGACAACTGCTCCCAGAAGACGCCCAGATCGCCGTCCCGCATCTCGCGCAGCACCACCACGGCCATACGCCTGCCCCCCTCTCCTTGATCACCGATCGTGTGCCGTCCACCCTAGTGCCGTGGCCGGACCCTCCGGCGCGTAGCGGACGGCCAGTGCGGCCACCGCCTCGGCGAGGGCCTGCCTGAGTTCGGGCGGCCCGAGCACCTCCGCCCCGGCGCCGAGGCGGAGCAGGTCGCCGACCGCGACGGCTTGGGCCTCGACGGGGAGGTGTACCTGGACCCAGCCGTCCGCGTCGGCAGCCCCCGCTTTCGCGAGGGCCTCCGTGCCCGCCGTCCCGAACAGCATGGGCAGCAGCTTCCGGGCGCGCGGAGAGAGCCGGACGACGGCGGTCTGCCGGTGGAGCGCGGCTTCCAGACGGCTGGAGGACTCCTCCCAGTACGCGGCGAGATCGAATCCGGCGGGCCGTTCGAAGCCCTCCCCCAGGTTCTCCACGGCCAGGAACCGGCCCACCCGGTATGTCCTCGCCGTCTCGTCGACCTGCGCGACGAGGTACCAGATGCCGCCCTTGAGGACGAGGCCCAGCGGAAGCAGTTCGCGGTGCACCTCGCCGCCCCAGCGGCGGTAGTGGGTGCGCAGGACGTGCTGGTCCCACACGGCCTGGGCGATCTGCGCCAGGTGCGGTACGGGGTCGGCGTCGCGGAACCACGCCGGGGCGTCCAGGTGGAAGCGGGCCTGGATCCGCCGGGCACGGTCGGCGAGTTCGGCGGGCAGCGCGGCCTGGAGTTTCAGCTGGGCGGCGGCCAGATCGGCGCCGAGGCCGAGCTCGTGCGCGGGACCGGGGGCGCCGGCGAGGAAGAGGGAGCCGGCCTGGGTGTCCGTGAGTCCCGTGAGGCGGGTGCGGTAACCGTCGATCAGCCGGTACCCGCCGGCCGGCCCTCGATCGGCGCGGACGGGGACTCCGGAGGCGCCGAGGGCCTCGATGTCCCGGTAGACGGTGCGGACCGACACCTCCAGTTCGGCGGCGAGTTCGGGCGCCGTCATCCGGCCACGGTTCTGGAGCAGGAGGAGCAGGGAGAGAAGCCGGTCGGCGCGCATGCCGCCATTGTCGCGCCATACCTGACAGAAGGTGTCAGGTAAGGGGCCCAGGCTGTTCCCACCCGCCGGGTGAAGATCCCTCCCGGCAGCAGACCAGGAGGACCGCCATGCCCACCACCACCCCCACCAGCGGCAGTTTCACCTACGCCAACTGGGAGGAGCACCCGATCGGCCCGGCCGACACCACCCCGCGCCTCGCCCGCGCCACCGTCGCCAACACCTTCTCGGGCGGGATCGAGGCCGCCGAGACGGCCTGCGAGTACACGATCACATACACCGGGGAGCATGTCGGCACCTTCGCCGGCATGGAACTGCTCTCGGGCACCGTCGACGGCCGCAAGGGCACGTTCGTCCTGGAGGAGCGCGGCACCTTCGACGCCACCGGCGCCACCCACTGCCGCTTCGAGGTGGTCCCCGGCTCCGCGACAGGGGAGCTGACCAGACTGTCAGGATCCGGCTCCTTCACCGCCCGCCAGGGCGAGCCTTCGGTCGGCTACGTCTTCACCTACGACTACGAACTGGCCTGAGGGGGGCGCGGACCGCAACGGTCCGCGCCCCCCTCCCGGTCAACCCGACATCAGGGACGTCAAGGACGTCACGGCGTGCCGAAGGTCAGCGTCAGCTGCGGCGTCCCTTCGTTCGCCGCGGCCTCCGAGGACCACAGCCACAGCGCGTCCGTCCCGGTGCTCGACAGCGCCATGCTGTAGCCGCCGCCGAGCGCCGCGGCGACGGTGCCCGTGTCCAGCCCGGTCGTGTGGACCGCCGAGCCGTCCGCGATCCCCGCGAAACTGCCCAGCGCCGGACTTCCGAGCCCCGGGCGGTTGTTGTACGTCGTGCCTCCCTCGGTCCACGACCCGGTGACCGGGACCACCGAGACGGTGTCCGTCGTACCGGCGCCGCTCATGGTGCTGGTCTTCACGCTGAGCCTGGCCGACTTCAGCACCGTGCCCGCGGGCGCGGCGGGCAGGTTGAAGCGCAGGTAGCTCACGTACAGCGAGGTGCCCCGCACCGCGAGCGAGCCCGAGGTCCCGTAATTGGTGTCGGGCGCGCCCGCGTTGGCGTACGTGTCCTCGGCGGCCGTCACCTGCAGGGCCGAGTCGGCCGGGGCGGAGGCGAGGGTGTAGTGGTTCTGCACCTGCGCCGCGCTCAGGACGCTCGGGTAGACGGCGGACTCGTCGAGCTGGCCCGCCCAGTACTCACTGGTCGGACGGTCCGGCCAGCCGCCGAGGCTGTCCCCGCCGGCGTGCCAGTATCCGGCGAAGTTCTCGTGCGTGGTGACGCCCAGCGTGCCCTTCTGGGCTCCGTCCACGTACAGGGTCATGCCGCCGGGGCCCTGGGTCGCCACGACATGGTGCCACTTGTTGTCGTTGTACGTGGCGCTGGTCGTCACGGTGCGGGTGGCGCCGGTGTATACGCCGTAGACGAGCCGGCCGTCATTGGTCATGTAGATGTGCTTGTCGTACTGGTTGCTGCCGCGTGCCTGGTTGCTTCCGAAGCCGAAGAGCTTGCCGCCCCGGGTGGTGTTCGTCTTGAACCAGGTCTCGATGCTGTAGCTGCCCCCCACCGTCTGACGGCGGTCCCCGTACACCTGCGTGTCCGTACCGTTGAAGCCGATCGCCGTGCTCGCCCCGCTGACCGCGCCGGGCGTCCGGCGCAGGGCGGGGGCGTTCAGGTGCACGCCGCTCTGGTTGCCGCCGTCGGAGGAGTCGGCGACGAACGGCAGCGCCGACTCGTCGTAGCGCCAGTACAGCTGGGCACCGTCCGCGCGGACCGCGTTCGGGTACCCGTCCACCGAGGTCGGCACCGTCACGCTCGCGGTCCCCGACAGGGCGCTGGTGTTGCCGGCCGCGTCGGTCGCCGTCACGCGGTACGTGTACGACTGGCCGGCCGTGACGGTGGTGTCCGTCCAGGAGGCCTGCGGGCGCTTGAAGAACAGCGAATCCGCCGTGACCGTGGCGATCGGCGTGGCCGCGCCGTTGCGGTAGACCTTGTAGGTCAGCGCGCTGTCGTCCAGGTCGAGGCTGGTGCGCCAGCGCACCTGGACCTCGCCGGGCTTGAAGCTGACGGCGCTCGCCACCGGGACGGTGGGCGCGCCCGTGTCGCCGGTGGAGGCGAACCGGGTCAGGCTCTGCTGCGCCCCGCCGTTTACGGTGGTGAACTCGCCGCCGACCCAGAGGTACTGGACGCCACCCTTGGACCCGACCGTCATCACGCGCGGGCCGATGCCCTCGCCGATGCCGTCGTTGGTGTCGGGGGCCCAGCCCAGCTTGCCGACGCCGGCGGTCGGCTGGGCCAGCAGGTGGTGGCGCTGCCCGTCGGGGAACTCGCCGACGCTGGAGCAGTCGTGCGCGTGCGAAGCGCTGTAGAGCACGCTCTGGTACGGGAGCACGGCCTGTGTCGCGCCGAGGCAGGTGTCGCGCCAACGCTGGTTGAAGTCGCTGAGGTTGAGGGCGATCCGGCCGTCGAAGACTCCGCCGCCGGTGCCCTCGTTGGCGGTGTAGAAGCCGGTGGCGTCGGTCGCGATGTCCTTGACGACCGAGTTGGTCTCGATGAAGCCGGAGTACGTCTTGGTGAGGGCGCCGCTGGTGGCGTTGACGACGGCCAGCGCGTGCGTGTTCGTACCGTTGACGGTGAAGAAGTCGCCGCCGAGTACGACGTTGTTGCCGTCCGGGGTGACCTCGACGGCCCGGCCCGGCTCGTCCGCGTTGGCGACGAAGGGCCGGAGTGCGCCGTCGGCGGCGTCCACGGCGGCGAAGCGCTGGCGGGGCTGGCCGGCGACGGAGAGGAAGTCACCGCCCGCGTAGACGGTGTCGTCGGTGACGGCGAGGGCTCTTACGGTGGCCGCGAAGGCCGGGCGGAAGGAGGTCTTCACCGTGCAGGTCGCCACGTCGATGGCGGCGAGGCTGGAGACCGGGGTGCCGTTGACGGCGCCGAAGTACCCGCCCGCGTACAGGGTCTCCTTGTCCGGCGAGAGGGTGAGCGCGCGGACGGTGGCGGTGCCACCGCCGACGGTGAAGGACAGCTTGCAGGAGGTCGGGGCGCCGGTCGCGGCATCGAGCGCCACGAAGTTCACCGCCGACTGCTCGCTGCCCGCGCCGCCCTCGGGAGGACGTACGGCGGAGAAGGTGCCGCCCGCGAAAACGGTGCCGTTCGCCTCGGCCAGCGCCCAGACGACGCCGTTGGGCTGCCAGGTCGACAGCGCGTCGGCGGTGAAGGCCACGGGCGGGGTGATGGCCGCCGCCTGCTGGACGAGGCCGAGGCCCATTCCCGCGCCGGTTCCGGCCAGGGACAGGGCGAGAGCGGCCGCCAACCCTCTGGATCTACGCATGAACCCCCCAGTTCGGTGTGCCAGGTGGTGCGCGTGCGGTGCGCGGGCGCGCGGCGCACGGCCGGATGACCGGCGGCCGGAACAGCCGGGCGCACGGTCACACGTACGGGCGCACCCTAGGGCGGATCGGCAGTCCGGTCATGGCACTTGACCCATCGGATGCCGAAGGGATGCGGGGCCCAGCGGAGGGGCAGGCGATCTCGCGGAGCCTGGTGAGGGCGCTCCGGAGCCGGCCCGTGGCCGGTTTCCCCAGGTGGCGGGCCCCATCGCGGCTCCACCTCGGGCCTGCGAGGCGCGGGCCAGGGCCACGGCCCTGGAGGAGATGTGAGCCCCCGCCTATCCTTCCCCCGTGATCACTTCAATTGAGGCCGAGGCCGCTACCCCCACCGCCGGGCCGGTCGAGCTCGTGATATTCGACTGCGACGGGGTGCTGGTCGACAGCGAGCGCATCGCGACCCGCGTCCAGGTCGCCCTCGGCGCGCAACTGGGCTGGCCGCTGACCGAGGCCGAGGTGATCGAACGGTTCATCGGGCGCTCCAGCGCCTCGGTCCGGGAACAGGTCGCCGCCCGGCTGGGCCCCGAGACGGCCCGGGTGTGGGACGAGCGGTTCGCGCGGCTCCACGCGGAGGCGGTGGACGCGGGGCTCACACCCGTCGAGGGCCTGCCCGAGGCGCTCGACGAGATCACCCTGCCGACCTGCGTAGCCTCCAGCGGATCCCACGAGAAGATGCGGCACACCCTCGGCCGCACCGGCCTCTACGACCGCTTCGCGGGCCGCATCCACAGCGCCACCGAAGTCCCGCGCGGCAAGCCCGCCCCGGACCTCTTCCTGTACGCCGCCGCGCGCATGGGCGTCGCCCCGTCGGCCTGCGTGGTGGTCGAGGACAGCCGCCCGGGCGTCGAGGCGGCCCGCGCGGCGGGTATGCGCTCGTTCGGCTACGCGGGCGGCCTGACTCCGGCGGCCGCCCTCGTGGGGCCCGGCACGGTGGTCTTCACCGACATGCGCGAACTCCCGGCGCTGCTCGCGGCGGCCGGAGACTCAGGGGTGGCCCGGGTGTGAACAGGCGTACCCAGAAACGGCTCTCCCGGCAGCTCGTCGCGGCGGCCGGGATCGGTTCGGCCGGCGAGGTGGCCGCGCTGCTGCGGGCCGGGGCGGCGCCCGGCGGCACGGATGAGGAGGGGACGACGGGCCTGTACACGGCCGCCGTGCATGGAGCCGCGGACGTCGTACGGCTGCTGCTCGCGCACGGCGCGGACCCGGACGCCGAGAGCGGCGGGCCGACGGACGGTACGCCGCTGTGCGCGGCCGCGTGCTGGGGGCATGCGGAGGCGGTGCGTGAACTCGTCGCGGGCGGCGCGGATCCGGAACTGCGGGAGGACGGCGGAACTGGTATGACGCCGCTGGAGTGGGCGCGGCGCGGCGGGCACGACGAGGTGGTGCGGCGACTGCGGGCCGGGGGCGGCGCCGCTCCGGCAGCGGACGGCGAGGACCTGGTCTCCGCCCTGTTGCGGCCCGAGTGACGGCGCAGGCGCGGGGAATGGCCGGCGTCAGTTTCCCGGGAGGGGCCGGCAGAGCAGGGCGGCCGGGGAGGGGCGGAAGCCGGCCCGGGCGGTGAAGGCGATGCCCGCCGCGTATTCGGAGGGCAGGCACTGGCCCTTGTAGTGGAAGAGGTCGGCGCCCACGACGCGCGGGTTGTCCCGGTAGCGGCGGGCGAGGAAGACCCAGTCGTCGGCCCACTGGGCGGTGGACCGGCCGCCGCTGTTCCAGCGTTCGTTACCGTCGAGGCCGCAGCACCAACGGGTGGTGACGGTGTGGTTGTTGAGGATGACGGCGAAACCGCCGTGAGGGCGGCCACGACGGCGTCGTACACCTGGAGCGGGGTACGGCCGCGCAGAGCCGGGTTGGCGGCGACGGCCGCGGCCGGGACGGGGGTGGTGGTGGTGCGGAGCATCTCGTTGGAGAAGGGCAGCCGGATGCTGTTGAGGCCCAGGGCGCGGAAGTCGGCGAGCAGGGTGGGCAGGGGTACGCGGTCGAGTCCGAGCGGGATCCCGTGGGAGTCCTGGCCGCTGTGGTGCGTGGCGGGGTCACTGCGGTCACCGGAC
The DNA here is from genome assembly GCF_018614095.1 of Streptomyces sp. ISL-87. Taxonomy (GTDB): domain Bacteria; phylum Actinomycetota; class Actinomycetes; order Streptomycetales; family Streptomycetaceae; genus Streptomyces. The sequence continues at coordinate 15,880 of NZ_JAGGOY010000109.1, forward strand.
CCGCTCCAGGAGCCTTGGGCACCGTCCCAGTTGCCGGAGCGCAGCCGGAAGCGGTTGCCGTCCGCGTCCACGATGTACCGCCCCCGGGTGGACAACGGCGCGGTCCAGTCCTCGACGCCCGTCGTCGCCGCCACTGCCGGGGGCGCGGCGAGCGCCGGCAGGGCACCCAGCAGGAGCAGGAGCCCACTCAGGACCACACGGAGAACGCTCTTCATCTCGCTCCTGCCGAGTCCGGCCGCTGCCGCGGTCAAGTTACCGGCCGGTTGGTGGCAGTGGAAGGCAGTTGCGCCGCCGCCTCGGTTCAAGGGTTCCCGGGCCCGCGCGAGAGGCGCACACGGGTTCCCTCCGGTGCCTCACCGAAGGTCACCTCCCCGAAACCGCCCCCGCGCGGCGCCGCGCGCCTCTACCGTGCCTTTCAGGGGGTTGGGCACCGCATTGAAGGGTGGGGCGGATGGACGACGAAGAAGACATGCGGCTGGCGAGGATCACCCCGGAGATCTCCCGCCGCACCCTGGCGATGCTGCGCGGGCTGGTCGGTCTGGAGCCCGCGGAGCAGGTGCCCGAGGGGGCCATGACCGTCGCCGACGAGATCCTCGCCGAGCACGGCACCGACGGACTGCGCGTCCTGGCGATGACGCTCGCCGCCTGGGCGACGGCCCAGATCGAGAACGTCGCCGAGCTCAGCCGGCGCAGCCATGAGGCGGTGCTCGACGCCATGGAGCTGGCCTGTCTGGAGGCGAATTCCGAGGAGTAGGACCCGAGGCCGACCGGAAGGGTTTCCTCCGCCGATGACCGGCCGACGCTCCAGGCAGCAGCAAGACCCGGGATCGGTCCGGCGTCAGCGACACTGGGGGTAGCAGGAGCGTAGTGGGGGGTCGTGATCGGAGGCCGTCGTGAGCACACCTTCCCCCGTCCGGATCGCTGCCGTCCTGTCCACCGAGCACCGTGGACGGCTGATGTCCAACGCCATTGAGGTCAATTTCCGCGAGGGTGCGCGCATCTTCGACGAAGGCCAGCATGCGAATTCCTTCTGGATCGTGCGCTCCGGCACGGTGACCCTGGAGCTCCCCGTACCCGGCCGCCGGCCCGCACCCATCGAGAACCTCGGCCCGGGCGAGCTGGTGGGCTGGTCCTGGCTGTTCCCTCCGTACGTGTGGCAGCTGGGCGCGGAGGCGATGACCCCGGTCCGCGCGTACGAGTTCGACGCGACGACCGTACGGATGCTCATGGACGCGGACCCCGCCTTCGGGTCTGCCATCGGACACTGGGTCGGGCGGGTCCTCGCGCTCCGGCTGCACCAGACCCGCACCCGGTTGATCGACTTGTACGCTCCGCGCGCCGCGGCGCGCTAGGAGAACCCCGGATCAGACCTGGTCGAGGGCAGTGACGGCGGTCGCCGGACCGCGGACCCGGCCGGCGGGCGGAGTTGAATCACGTCATTTCGCGCACCCCGCCCCGAGCGTCGCGGCGCCTGCGGCCGCTGCGGGGCGGGGGCGGGTCCCAAAGGGGGGCCGGCCCTGCCACGGCACGGCCTCTGGGGGTGTGTTCGGCCGTTTCGGCGGCGCGCTGCCGCACAGGTCAACGCCCCCCACGTGGCTGCGGACTGCACTCATACGCTTACGATCGGTGACGCGAAATCGCGGTACGAACGGGCGTTCGCGGCCCGGGTGAGCAAGACTCCCGTCCGTTATCCGAAACGCGAACCCAAGGGAGTGTTCGAAATGCGGTCCATCGCAAAGGGTCTCGGCCTCGGTTCCGCCGCCATGGCTCTCACCGCGCTCACCGCGCTGGCCTGGCCCGGAACGGCCGACGCCGCCCCGTCCGGCACGCAAAGCCTGTACGCGCCGTCCGCGCTCGTACTCGGCGTCACGGCCGGGGAGGACACCGCGACCGGCACGGTGCTGCGTGCAGTGACGCTGGTGTGTGCGCCCGCCCCCGGCGGGACGCACCCGGCCCCGGCCGCCGCGTGCGCCGAATTACGGGCGAACGGCGACCAGCTGGACGCGCTCGCCGAACCCAGCGCGAACGTCGACTGCACCAGGGAGTGGAACCCCATGACGGTGACGGCCGACGGCGTGTGGCAGGGGCGTCACATCAACTACTCGTACACCTTCGCCAACCCGTGCGGTCTGCGGCATGCGGAGGGCGCCCTGTTCCACTTCTGAGGCCCCGCCCCCGGCATCCCGCTTGCGGATCCGGTGAGGCGTCCCGCGAAGCGGCGGGACCGGGCGGCGTCGTGCGACCGCCGTCCGGTCCCGCTCGCGGGGTGAGGTCTCCCTCGGCCTTCCGGATCGGCGCAACGGTGCGCAGGGCCCGGGGCGCCGGCGGGCGCCGCGGCCGTCAGCCCAGTTCGAGGCTCGTCACCCCGTACAGCCCGGCCAGGTCGAGTTCCGGGGCCGGGCCGGTGTACATCCGGGCGGCCTCGAAGGTCGGGGCCAGGCCAAGCCCGGCCAGCAGGGCGGTGGCGGCCGGGTTGGCGTCGGGCACGTCCACGGCCACCTCCCCGCCGGGGGCGTGCCCGGCCAGCCGGCGCAGCAGGGCCGCCGCCACGCCCGGAGTGGCGGCGTAGAGCGGGCCGATCCGGAAGGCCGCGCTGCACGGGCGGATCACGCCGAGCCCCTCGATCCGCCCGTCCCGGACGGCGACGAGGGCGGTCCGGCCGGGCAGTCCGGTCCAGGCGGACAGGAAGGCGTCGCGCGATTCGGGGAAGAACCTCCGGTCGTACGAGGCGAGTTGACCGAAGGGCACCGAGGCCGCGTCCACGATCTCGATCCCGGAGTCCGCACCCACGCCAAGCCCGTCCCCATCGGCGCCGCCCTGCGGCACGCCCTCGTGGCGGACGTTGTTCCAGGCCGAACGGAACCCGGATTTACGGTAGTTGTCCTGCTGTTCAACCACTCCGTCCAGGCCCACCAGCCGCCCTTGGAGCCGCTCCATCCCGGCGTGCCACATCCGGATCCCGTAGCCCTGGCCCCGGACGGCGGGCCGGGCGATGTAGAAGCCGATGAACCCGAAGGCGGCGCCGTAGCGCACGGCCGAGATACAGGCGACCGGTTCGCCGTCGAGCCGGCCGACGAGGAAGCCCTCGGGGTCGGCGACCGCGAACGCGAAACGGTCGGTGCCCCCCGGGTTCCAGCCCTCCTCGTCGGCCCAGGCGCGGATCAGTTCCATGTCGGCGCCGCTCGCGCCCGTGATCTCGAATCCCGTCATGTCCGGTGTTGTACCAGACGCCCACAGGACACGTATTGGGGACCGATCAGCCGTCAGAAGACCCGGCCGGATCAGCCCGCGCAGATCACGTCGTCGAGCCTGATCGGCCGGGAGTCGAGGCGTACGTAAGCGGTGAAGGTGTTGGTGCGTGCCTCGGTACGCGGCTCGGCGCTGTCGGCGTCCCAGTGGGTGGTGACGGTGGCCCAGCCGACGCCCGCCGACTGGGCGACCGTGACCGTGCCGATGCCGATGTCCTGCGGGGTGTTCTGGGCGCAGAGCAGTACGTCGAAGTCCGCGTTCTGCTGCTTGTCCTTGAGCTGCTGCGAGGTCCTGTGCTCGCGGTCGTGCCGGGTGGGCCCGTGGTCCCCGTAGAAGTCGGCGAGGAAGCGGGCGATCTCGTCCGAGGTGTGATGGTGCGTGGCGGCGGGGGCAGCGGCGGCAGCACGGGCGGGCGGCGGGGCCGGCAGCGCGAGGAGCGTCACGAGCGCGGCGCCGACGACATAGGGCATGGGCTTCATGTCCCGTTTTGTAGCCGCTGCCGAAGCCCCGGGCAGCGGCGCGGCGCGGATCTCACTCCTGTGGCGGGCCGGATTCACCACAGAAACGACCATCCGGCCGCCTCCCCCGGACCGCGCCTCGCACGACACGTCAGCCCCGGCTGCGGCAGCCGGTAAATGCGGTCGCGGGCCGGCGAGGTCCCTTCGTAGGGTCAGCGCATGGGAAAGCCGCTTGTCGCAGTGTTCAGTGGGGCCGGGATGTCCACCGATTCCGGGATTCCGGACTATCGGGGGCCGCAGGGGTTGTGGCGGCGGGAACCCGACGCCGAGAAGCTCGTGACCTACGAGTACTACATGGCCGATCCGGACATCCGGCGGCGCTCCTGGCTGATGCGGGCCGGGATCGGGGCGCTCGGAGCGCAGCCGAACGCCGCGCACCGAGCGGTGGCCGAGCTGGAACGCGGCGGCACCCCGGTGCGGGTGATCACGCAGAACGTCGACGGGTTGCACCAGCTCGCCGGGATGCCCTCGCGCAAGGTGTTCGAGCTGCACGGCACCGCGCGGTCGGTGGTCTGCACCGCGTGCCACGCCCGCTCGGGGATGGACGAGGCGCTGGCCCGGGTCGCCGCCGGGGAGCCGGATCCCGCCTGCCTCGCCTGCGGCGGGATCCTCAAGGCGGCGACGGTGATGTTCGGCGAGCGGCTCGACCCCCAGGTGCTGGGGCAGGCCATGGCCGTCGCCAAGGGATGCCAGGTGTTCATCGCCGTCGGGTCGACGCTCCAGGTGCAGCCCGCCGCCTCGCTGGCGGGGATGGCCGCGGAGGTGGGGGCCCGGCTGATCATCGTGAATGCGGAGGAGACTCCGTACGACTCCCTCGCCGACGAGGTGATCCGCGAGCCGATCGGGACCGCCCTCCCGGCGCTCCTGGCCCGGATCGCCGACTGACTACGCCGCGTCGGCCGCCCGGCGCATCTCCGCCACGTCCAGCTTCTTCATCTGCATCATCGCGGCGGTGGCCCGGGCGGCCCGCTGCGGGTCCGGGTCGGCGACCAGGTCGATGGCCCCGGGCGGGATGACCTGCCAGGACACCCCGAACTTGTCCTTGACCCAGCCGCAGGCGGACTCCTCGCCGCCGTCCTTGGTGAGCGCGTCGTAGTAGTAGTCCGCCTCCGCCTCGTCGGCGCAGTGGATCTGGAAGGAGATGGCCTCGGAGAAGTGGAACTCCGGTCCTCCGTTGAGACCGACGAACTTCTGGCCGTTGATCTCGAACTCGACGATCATCACCTCACCGGCAGGACCCGGGCCCGCCTCGGTGTACCGGCCGATGCGGCCGATCTTGCCGTCCTTGAAGACGGACAGGTAGTAGTCGGCGGCGGCCTCCGCGTTGCCGTCGAACCACAGACATGTGGTGAAGCCGTTGCTGCTCATGACTGCCTCCAGGGTGAGTGCGCGAGTGCGGGACACCGTCCCGCACATACAGACCGGTGCGGGGCCCGAAACTCATCGGTGCGCCCGGGGGCGGTCCGTAATGACTGCGGATTGCACTCGTACGGCCTACGTCCGTATCTCCCGGGGCGGGCCGCCGGGGCGGACGGCGCGGAGTTCAGCCGTCCGCCACCTGGCGGCCGTGGCCAGTCCGATCACGTCAGGTCAGGTCAGGTCAGGTCACTCCGGTCAGGTCAGGTGCCCCCGATCACACCTCGAGATCGGCCTCGATCTTCTTCAGCTGGTGCCGCGCCATCGCGAGGTTGGCCCGCCCCCGGTCGAGCGCCAGGTAGAGGAAGAAGCCGTCGCTTCCGCGGCTCTTCATCAGCCTGATCAGGTGGTACTGGCCGCCGAGGGTGATCAGGATGTCCTCGATCTCGTCCTTGAGGCCCAGCATCTCCATCGTGCGGACCTTCGCGCGCACCACGTCGGTGTTGCCCGCGGCGGCGACCGCGAGGTCGAGGTCCTTGCCACCGCCGACGGTGCCGAGGGCCATGCCGCTGCCGTAGTCGACGAGGGCGGCGCCGAGCGCGCCTTCGATGGTGGTGGTGGCTTCCTTGAGGGCGGTCTCCACGTTGACCATGAGGGTTCCTCTTTCCGGTTTCGCTGTCCTGGATTGTGGCTGTTTCGCTGAATTGGTCGGGGGCTCAGGCCGAGGGGGTGGCGGGGGCGTCGGGATCCCGGCCCCGTCGGCCGAGGCTGTCCTCTATGAGCTCGGATATCCGGAGGCTGGAGCGCCGGGCCTCCAGGTGGAGGCGGCCGACGTTGACGCGCGGCTCGGCGATCAGGGTGAGGACGGTCACGTCGCCCGCCGCGTAGGTGGCGACGTAACCGTGTTCACCGCGCACGAGCAGTTCGCGGAAGCCTCCCTGGCCGGTGCTGTCGCTGAGCCGCTGGGCCACTCCGAGGGCGGCCGCGGTCAGGGCGGCCACGGACTCCGCCTCGGCGGCGGCGCTGTCCTGGGCGAGCACCAGGCCGTCGACGCTCGCGGCGAGGGCGCCGCTGAGCTGGGGAACGCGTGCGCGCAGCCGCCGGAGCTCGGCGAGTATCTCGGCTTCGGCCTCGGCGGGCACCATCGCCGTACTCATGTCGGCCTTTCTCCCTTCGGGCTGCCTCCGCTCGGAGCGGTCGGCGCGCAGGACCGGTCGCAGCGGGAGCCTCACAGGCTTGCCTCCAGTGCGTCGCGTAACCGGCGGAGCAGCGCCACGTCCGGGGATTGGGTCTGGGTCATCCAGTCGGGCAGGGGTGTCTCGTCCGCGGCCGGGACCGGCGCGTGCGGGGTCTCGACCAGTCCGGCCGCCGCGAGACGTCGTACGTCGAGCAGTGTGTGGAAGGCCGGCCGGCCCAGCACCCACGCGAGGTCCGCGGGCGTCCGTCCCCCGTCGGCCTGGGCCAGCAGGAGACGCTGCCGGGCGGTGACCGTCTGGCCGGGGGCAGCCGCCCGGGGTACCACGGGGGCCCTGTCGAGCAGCGGGTACGGCCAGACCGCGTCGAGCAGCTCCCGCCGCCGCCGGGTCTCCCGCTCTACGGCGGCCGCCGGGACCGACCGTACGGAGCCGATCCAGTGGGTGGCCCCGCGGCGGAACCGGGAGGGGCCGCTGCCCGGGGAGAGTGCGAAGAAGGCGGCGTCGAAGATCGCGGCGAGATGGCAGATCTCCAGTTCCCCGCCCGCGAGGCGGCCGCTGTCCACGAGGAAGCGGGCGACCTGGCGGCGGGCGCCGGCCTGGTCGACGGCTTCCCGCCAGCGCTCGGGGGCGAGACCGCCGCCGGTGGTGAGCAGGACGTCGAGGCCGGGGGTGGCCGGGCTCTCCGCGTGCACGATGCGGCCGTCCTCCAGGAAGAGGGTGCCGCGGTCGCGCAGCAGGGCGCCGGTGGCGCGCTCGGCGGCGAGCCGGGTGAGCAGGGGGGACACCTCTGCGGGGGGTCCGGCAAGGGCTGGGGCGTTCATCTGAGGACCAGCCCCTCCGCCAGGGCGCGGAGTCTGTGCCGGGCGAGGGCGAGGTTGCCGTCGGTGCGGTCGAGCCACAGGTGCAGGAAGACGCTGCTGTCGAAGCTCGTCTCGACGAAGCGGAGGACGTGGTAGCCGGTGCGGGTGGTGACGATCAGGTCCTCCACGGGCAGTCCGGCGGCCGCGGACCGGGCCGCGGAACCGGCGGCGGCACCGGTGGCGGATCCGGCCGCGGAACCGATCGTCGACCTGCCCGTGGACCCGGTGGTCGCCCCGGCCGGAGGGTCCGGTTCCGTCTCGGGTGACGAGGCGAAGGACTCGTATTCGGCGGCCGCCCGGGCCAGTTCGGCGGTCTCGGCGGCGGTCGTCTCGTGGTCTCCCACGGGCGATTCCCCGATGGTGCCGAGGGCCAGTCCACTGCTCCAGTCCACCAGCGCGGCCCCCCGCGCCCCAGGCAGGGTCATGGCCTCGAGCAGGCATTGGTCGATCCCGGGCACGCGGGCTCCCCTCCCGGCCGGACGTGCTGGGTGCACAGTCGTACGGCGCGACAGGAGGGAACTTACTCAACTTCCACACTGCGGAAGGGGGTTCTGGCATTTTCCGCTGGAACATGCGCGGAAGCACGCGAGACCGTGGCCGGAACCCGTCGACTGCGGTCAGAATCCGAGCCGGTCAGGAGGCAAGTGGAAGATCGTCCGAGAGCCGGAACGCGCCGCCCTCGCGCTGCACGTAGCCCTCGTGGCTGAGCGTGCGCAGGAGGTGGTAGACGGTCGGAAGCGGGATGCCGGTGACGCGCGACAGTCTCTTGGCCGTCGCCCCGCCCTCGGCGTACATCGCCTCGACCAGGCGCAGCGCCCGCTGCACGGAACAGATGAGGGTGGGTGTGCTGTCCTTCTGGCTGTGGTCTGTGCCCATGAGTAGTCCCCCTGCTCCGGTACGAGGCCTGGCGAACCCATCAAAGTCGCTCGCCCCGCGCAAAACCAGCTGACTCGCTTGAACCCGGGCATAAGATCACCTCATGCGTGATCCCTCGACGTGGCGGCGCCGACGGCGCGGCAGTGTCCGGAGCGGCTCCGTAGGGGTGGCGGGACCGCGTCATCAGCCCGCGACCGGTGACCGCCGCCCGGGCGAGTGCCGTGGCCGGCCGGTGCCGGGGCCGCCCCGCGCTACTGCGTGCAGGTCACGAACGCCGGGAGCGGGGTCTCCTCGATCAAGTGCCGCGGCAGGGACAGTCCGAAGCGCGACTCCAGAACGGCGAGGGTGAGGCGGTCGCGCTCCTCGTACGGCTCGTCGTCGGGGCGGAGGTACTCCCCCTCGGGCGAGAGGATCTTGGCGGCGACCAGCTCCGGCAGCAGGAAGTCCGGTCGGTGGCCGCCGCGCCAGCACTCCTCGCCGAGGCCGAAGCAGCACACCAGCTCCCCGTCCCGGGCATACGCGAACTGCCTGGGCGGGTGGTCCGGCTGAGGGTCCAGGTGCACGGCCTCGACGCCCGCCCGGGAGATCTCGGCGAGCCGTTCCGCCCCAGCCGGCACGCCGTGTTCCACGGCGAAGGACCAGCCGCCCCAGGTGCCGACGCGGGCCACCCCGTCTCCGTCCACCGTCTCCGTGACCATGCTCCAGGCGTCCAGCGCGCCCAGCGGCCCGGGGTGGACGTCGGGCAACGCGCCGAGCCGCGCCGCGAGTTCCTCCGGCCCGATGCCCCGGGCGAAAGTCAGGCTCACGAACCAGCTGTCCCAGTGGGCCAGCCACTGGATGCCGCAGCCCGGGTCCCTGCTGGTGTCCTGCCCGATGTCCGAGATCCGCACGGTCCCTCCCGTGTCCGGTACTCCCCCACCAGCACGATAGTCAGTCGCCGGGCCGCTCCGGGAGGAGGCGCTCGACCAATGCATCAATGAGCCCCTCCACGGAGTAGGGCTCCAGGAGGGTCGGAACGGTCAGGTCGTCCACGATCAGGCCGAGCATCGCGAGGTAGAGCAGCATTACGCCCTGCCGGTCCCCGGGAAGGCCCGCCTCCAGGTGCCAGGCGATGTTCGCCTCCAGCTCCACGCCCTGGAACCCGGCCATCTCCGCCTGGAGTTCGGGGCGGCGGGTGCCCTCCAGCCGCAGCTCCAGCATCGCGATGTGCACGCTGCGCTCGCGCCGCATCCGCGCGAGGAGCTGCCCGAGCAGCACCTTGGTGTCCAGCGGGCCGGCGAGGTCCGCCGGGCCCGGGGTCAGCCGCTCGCGGGTGCGGTGCAGGATCTGTACGAGCAGTTGCGCCCGGTTGGCGAAGTAGTTCGAGGCGGTGCCCGTCGGTACGCCCGCCTCCGCGTCAACCGCGCGCAGGGTCAGGCCCCGGGAGCCTTCGCGCGCCAGGACTTCGATGGCGGCGTCGAGCAGCGCGGCACGGCGTTCCGGATTCTGGCGCATGGACGGTCCCTCGGGGTGTGGACGGCGGTGTGGACTGAGGTGTGAAGAGCGGCGTGAACGGCATGACATCGGGAGCACTGCACATGCAGTGCTTCGCACACGCTAGCGGACGTGCGCGGTCCGGGCCCTCCCCAGCGGCCCCTCCCCCGTGCAACCCTGCCCGTCATGGAGCGGATCATCGAGGAGATACGCGAGGACCTGACCCGCCGGATCGCCGTGGCGGCGGACCGGCTCGCCGACCGGACGCTGGCCGAGGATCCCGCGTACGCCGCGCTGCTCGGCAAGGCCGAGCTGCGCGACCGGATCCACCTCACCCTCCGCCAGGCCGTCGAGGGAATGGTCCGCAGCTCCCGCGGCCTGCCGTTGGAGCTGGCCGATGCCCGGGCCTCCGGAACGCTCCGGGCCGAACAGGGCCTGCCGCTCGCCTCCCTGCTGCGCACCTACCGCCGCGGCGGGCGGCTCCTGTGGCAGACCCTCACCGAGGCGGTGGCCGCGCACGACCGGGCGGCACTGCCCCGGCTGCTGCCGGGCGCGGCCGCGCTGTGGGACGTACTGGACCAGATGACGGACGCCGCGGCGGAGGCGTACCGGCTCGCCGAGGCCGCACACGGCGACCGCGAGCGGGAGCGCCGGGCGGCCCTGCTGGACGCGCTGCTGGACGGCACCGGTCCGGTTCCGGAGGCCGCGGCCCAGCTGGGGCTGCCGGAGCTGGGCCGGTTCGCGGTGGTGGTCCTCGGCTCGGGCGGCTCGGGCGGCTCGGGCAGTTCCGGCGGCTCCCGAATCTCCGGGAGCCCGGGAAGCCCGGGAAGCCCGGGAAGCTCCACAAGGACCGGCGCCGGTCCCGCCGCCCCGCGCGTGCTGTGGCGGATCCGCGCCGACGGGGAGACCGGCCTGGTGGACCTGGGCCACCATCCACTGGAGTCCGTACGGGAACTGCTCGCCCCGCTCGGGGTCCGCGCCGGGATCAGCCCGGTCGTGGAGACCGCCGCCGACCTGCCCCGGGCCCGACGGCTGGCCGCCCTCGCGCTGCGCACGGCCCCCGCCTCCGACGGCCCGCGCACGGCCCTGCTGGACGAGCGGTTGCCGGCGGCGCTGGTCGCGGCCCAGACCGAACTCTCGGACCGGCTGCGCCAGGTGGTGCTGGGTCCGGTGCTGGCCCTGCCCGCGGTCGACCGCCGGGTGCTGTTGACCACGCTGGGCACCTGGCTGGCCTGCCAGGGCTCGACCACGTATGCCGCGGAGCGGCTGTACTGCCACCGCAACACGGTGTCCAACCGGCTGCGCCGCCTGGAGCAGCTCACCGGCCGGTCCCTGACCGATCCCGCGCACGTGGTGGAACTGGCCCTGGCCCACGCTGCGGTGGTCCAGCGGGCGGCCGCTACGCCGCCGGGTCAGCCGGGTCAGCCGGGTCCGCCCGGCCAGCCGCTTTCGACGCCTTCGCCGCCTTCTCCGATTCCAGCGAGTACGGTACGTCGATCACCGCGATCCCCGGCATGAACGGTTCTGGTTGCGCAGGGGCCGCTGACCACCGACGGCATGTTTTTGCGGTCTGTGTCATGCGGTGAATCCGTCCAGTTCCTCGGCCCGCTGGGCCAGCCACAGGTCGTGGCGGGCGCTCGGCGACTGGAGCAGGGAGCGCTCCAGCAGCTCCTCGACGCGGGTCAGCCGCTTGCGGGTGCCGGGCACCGACAGGCCGAGGGCGGCGGCCGCCGGAACCAGCTGCGCGTCGTGGAGCAGCCAGGCCCGTACGGTCTCCCGTGCTCCGGGCGGCGCCTCGGGCCCGGTCAGCGGGGCGAGATGGGCCCGGGCCCACGCGGCCAGTGCGGGATCGCGCAGTACGCCGTCCAGGTCGGCCGGTCCGGCACCGCCCGAGCCCACGCCCACGCCCACGCCGTCGGGGCCGGAGCCGGCGCCCGCGCCGCCCGGCGTCAGCCGGAGCGCGAGCGAGAGCGCCGCCTGGTCTCCGAGCCGGGCCAGGTCCAGGCCGAGGACGGACTCGATCAGGCGGAGCCGCCCCGCCAAGGTGTTGCGGTGGATCTTCAGCAGCCGGGTGGCGTGCGAGGCGAAGTTCAGCCAGGCGTGCGCGGTCGCCCGCAGCTCCTGCCCGCCTGGGTCCTGCGGCCGCCGGGGGTCGTACGTGTGGAGGGGCGCGAGCAGCGCCTCGGCCCAGCCGGCCCCGGTCCCGGCCGCGTGCGCGGCCATCTCCAGTTCGGGGCCCGGACCGAACCGGGCGTGACGTTCGAGCCGGCCGCGCGCGACGGCCAGGGCGTGGAAGGCCTGGGTGTACGCGGCCGGCGCCTCCCGCAGGTACGTCTGGCGGCTCACCCCGACCGCGCAGTCCCGGGCCACCCCCACCAGCGCCCCGGCCAGCGGGTCGTGGTCGGCCGAGGTCGCGGCCAGGTCGGTCGGGACGAGCACGATGAGGTGGCGTACGTACACCGGGCAGCGCACGATCCAGGCCCGGCCGCCGGTCAGCTCCTCGCACAGCCGGGTCACCTCGGCCCGCTCGCCGGTCCGGCATTCGACGACGTAGATCCGCATCGGGTCGGGCAGCGACGGGCCGAGCGCCTCGGCGATCTGGCGGGCGGTGGAGAGCCGGCCGTTCATCAGTAGGTGCAGGACGGCTTCGCGGGCCCGCGATTCGGCGAGCCCGGCCCGCGCCTCGCGCCGCCCGGCCTCCTCGGCGCGCAGAACGAGAGCAAGCGGTACGGCGGCGTCCGCGAGCAGCGCGGGCGCGCCCGGATCATGGGGCCGCTCCAGTACGGCGGCCAGCGCGCGCCCCTCGTCCAGGGCGAACAGCAGTGCCGTCGAAGCGCCGCTCTCCAGAGCGGCGGACCGGACACCCCGGGCGGCCATCTCGGCAGCGCCCCGCAGGGCGAGCTCCGGACCCCGCGACCCCTCGCCGTCCAGCACGCCGGTCCAGCCGCCCAGCCGGGCGGAGAGCCACTGGAGCAGCGCGGCCGACCCTCCGGCGTGCGCGAGCCGGTGGAGCTTCAGGATGTCGTCGGTCCGGGACCGGTCCGCGGGCTGTCGGGGAGCGGGGTGGTGCTGAATGGGAGCTTCCCTTCGGACGGATTCGGGGCCCGCCGCATTCAACCACCCGCCGGACACTGTGCGCAGTGATACCCGTCCCGGCGGTCACTGGGCACGGCGAATCCTGCGAACAGGCCGGAATCCGCCTAGGTTTGGCCACGAGCGGTCGGGCCCTCGGCGCTGATGGATTCGGAACGGGGGAAGCACCGGGGCCCGGCTCGTTCACATCTTGGCGGCAGCGCTGCGGATGGCCTCCCGGATCCGGAAGTAGGTGCCGCAGCGGCAGATGTTGGCGATGGCGTCGATGTCCTCGTCCGTGGGCTCGCTGGTGCGCTGGAGCAGGGCGACGGCGGCCATGATCTGACCGGGCTGGCAGAAACCGCACTGGGAGACGTCCTGTTCGAGCCAGGCCTCCTGAACGGGGTGCAGCTCGTCCCCGTTCGCCAGCCCCTCGATGGTGGTCACCGTCTTCCCGGCGCAGGCGGACACGGGCACCACGCAGGGGCGGATGTCCGCACCGTCGAGATGGCTGGTGCAGGCCTTGCAGACGTCCACTCCGCAGCCGTACTTGGGGCCCCGGACGCCCAGCATGTCGCGGAGCACCCACAGCAGGGGCAGGTTGTCGGGCGCGTCCACGGTGACGCTCCGCCCGTTGACGGTGAAGGTGTGCGAGGGCATGGCGGGGCTCCTGAACTGGCTGACCGGCTGCAACTAGCGCGGGTAGGGGGTGAAGTCGACGTCGAAGTCGAGGGGGAAGCTGCGCGGCTTGGTACCGGTGGCCCGGGCGTAGGCGTTGGCGATCGCCCCCACGGCGGCCGGTACTCCGAGCTCGCCCGCGCCGCCCGGCTCGGCGGCGGTGGCCGGCAGCACGAAGACCCGTACGTCACGAGGGGTGTCGCGCTGCCGCGCCCAGTGGAACTGGCTGTAACTGCCTTCCAGCGGCAGCCCCTTGTCCAGGTGCAGACCGGCCTTCAGGGTGGTGGAGATGGCGTCGGTGAGGCCGCCGATCATCTGGGCCTCAAGTCCGCGCGGGTTGACGGGCAGGCCGACGTCGACGGCGATGACCGCCTTGGTGACGCGGATGTGCTCCGGGTCGCGGGTGTCGATCTCGACCAGGCAGGCGGTGCGGGACTTGTACTCCTCGTGGAAGGCGATGCCCTGCGCGCAGCCCGTCGGCATGGGGCGCCCCCAATTCCCCTCCGTGGCCGCCTTGTCGAGCACGGCGCGCTGGGCGTCGGTCTTCAGGAAGGTACGCCGGAACCGGTAGGGGTCCCGGCCCGTGCGCTCGGCCAGCTCGTCGACCATGATCTCCTCGGCGCCCCGGGTGTTGGCGGAGTAGACCGAGCGCCAGGACCCGGTGGGGATGCCGGTCGGCACCTCGGTGAGCGCCTGGGTGGTGAGCCCGAAGTGGTACGGGGACTTGACGGTGGTGAGGAACAGGGTCTGGGCCAGTGTGGCGTTGCCGATGCCGAGCGGGAGGCTCGCGGCGGTGGCGGTGATGATCTCGCCGAGCCCGTGCCGGAAGTCGGTCTCGGCGGCGGCGACCCGGTGTTCGAAGCTGAGCACCTCGCCGAGCAGGTGGGTGGCCCGGATCTTGTGGTGGGTGGCGGGGCGCATCCGGCCGTGCCGGGTGTCGTCGATCCGGGTCCACATCAGCCGGACCGGGCGACGGCAGGCCTTGGAGACCCGGGCGGCCTCCAGCGCGGCGTCGAAGAAGAGCCGCCGGCCGAAGGAACCGCCGGCTTGCACCACATGGACGGTGACCTTGCCGAGCGGCAGGCCGAGCTCGGCGGCGATGGTCTCCCGGGCCACGATCGGGGACTTGAGCCCGGACCAGATCTCGGCGCCGTCGTCCCGTACGTCGGCCACGGCGGAGTTGGTCTCCATCGGGGCGTGGCTGACGAAGGCGAAGTCGAACTCGGCGTCCACGTACGGGGTGAGCAGCGGCGGCACCAGCAGCGTCGGGGTGGCGGCGCGCAGCTTGGTGCGGATCTGCGCGTCGGACAGCTGGTCGGCGGGGCCGGGGCCCCAGCTGACCTGGAGGGCGGCCTTGGCGTCGAGGGCCTGTCCGAAGGTCTCGGCGACGACGGCGACGCCGGTCGGGATGGTCACCACGTGCAGGACACCGGGCATGGCCTGGACGGCGGCCAGGTTGTCGACGCCACGGACGCTGCCGCCGAGGCTGGGCGGGCGGCGCACCACGCAGGGCTTGGCGCCGGGCACGTCGAGGTCGAGGGTGTACCGCTGGGCGCCGGTGACCATCGCGCGGGCGTCGATCCGGCCGGTCGGCTTCCCGACCAGGGCGTGCTTCGCGGCCGGTTTCGGGGTGGCGCCGAGGACGACCAGCCCGGGGTCCGCTGCTGCGGCGGCGAGGGCGCCGTAGTCGGCGGTCCGGCCGTCGGGGGCGCGGACCGCGCCGTTCGCGGTGGTCAGCGAGCCCGCGGGCAGGTCCCAGCGGCGGGCCGCGGCCGCGACCAGGCGGGCCCGGGCGGTGGCGGCGGTCTGCCGGACGGGACCGTATAGCGAGCGGATGGAGTTGGAGGAGCCGGTGAGCTGGTTGAAGAGCAGCTCGGGCCGTGCGTCGTCCAGTTCCACGCGGACGGCGGCCAGCGCTGCGTCGAGTTCCTCCGCGACGAGCATGGCGACGGCGGTGGTGAGGCCTTGGCCCACCTCCTCGCGCGGCAGCCGGAAGCGGATGGTGCCGTCGGCCTCCACGGCGAGCGCGAGCAGGGCCGAGGTGGGCGCGCCGGCCAGGATGAACAGGTCTCCGAGGTCCACGAGGTCGGCGATGGCGGGCAGGGTCGGCACCACGGCGTGCGCGGGCTGCGGGGCCAGGACGTCGGCTCCGGCGCGGGTGACGAGGGCGAGGGTCGGCGCCGCGACGAGGTAGGTGAGGAAGGATCGGCGGCTCTGCCCGGTCATAGTGTCGTCCCACCCTTGCGCGGGTCCCTACACGCGGACCTCCCCGGCTCATTACCGACACGTAGGGTAGCGATCACGGGCCAGGAGTGGGAAGCAGTGGGACTCGGACCCGTTTGGTTGCCCCTGCTTGACGGGGTCCTTCGTTCGGGGGGCACCCCGGTAGGGGGTGTTGATCGACCTCGGGACGACCGAGGCGGTTCACACATTTCGCCCATACGATCGACACCCATCGCCCGGACAGCGGATTTCCGGCCACGGGCGGAGGATGAAAGGAGACGCAGTCCCCCGGTACACAGCGAGGAGGTGTGCGGCGGTGACGAAGTACATGGACGTCCACCACGGCATGGAGGGCATCACGGCAGACCAGTTGCTGGCCGCCCACAAGGCGGACCTGGCGATCGAGGCCGACGAGAAGGTGCACTTCGAACGCGCCTGGGCCGACCCGGACTCGGGAACCGTGTACTGCCTGTCCGAGGCACCCTCGGCAGAGGCGGTCCGCAGGATCCACGAGCGCACGGGTCACCCGGCCAGCGAGATCCACGCCGTGCCGCTCACGGTCTAGCAACAGGACGGCTGACTGGAAACATTCGCACAGGCGCGGCCGGGCCGGAAGGCCCGAGGCATATGCCGGAAGCAAGGACGTTGCGGAAGTTGCCAAACGCCTTACAGGCCGTCGCAGGCTGTGCCACAGTCGTTACCGGTCCTTCCTTCAGACTTGGCCGCGCCGCGCCTGTATCGGAGTTCTCATGCCGTCCCACACGTTCGCGGACCGTCCCGCTCAGCCGCCCGAGCCGGGGTCGGTGGACGCGCTGATCTCACAGACCCGCCGACTCCGGGGAGACGTGGACGCGGTGCGCCGCGACTCCGTCGTGGACGACGACGACGCCCAGGGCCGCTGGCAGCGCGCTCTGTGCGACCTCGCCGTGCACCACCTCGACGACCTCGGCGAGCACCTCGGCCAGCTCAAGGAAGGCCTGCCGCCCGCTCCCGCACTCATCGAACTCCCGCACGCGGCGCCCGAGACCGTGCCCGAGGACCGGCGGACCCGTGTCGGCAGCGCCGAGTGGAACCTGCTGACCGATGAGGTCACCTGGTCCGACGAGCTCTTCCAGATCTTCGGCCGGTCCCCCGAGGCGGGCGCGCTGCCGCTGGACGAGTTGGGCTCCACCCTCTTCTCGGAGGACCAGCCGCTGCTGACGGCGATGGTCACCGCCTGCCTGGTGGACGGCAAACCGCTGGACGGCGAGTTCCGCATCGTCCGGGCCGACGGCCGGGTCCGGACCCTGCACATGAGGGGCGAGCCGGTACTCGACTCCGACGGATGCACGGCCTCGATGTGGGCCGTGCTGCGGGATGTGAGCGAGCTGCGCCGGAGCCAGCGGGCGGTGCGCGAGTCACGTGACTCGCTCCAGCGCCGGCGGGAGATCGCGCAGACCGAGCGCCGGCTGGCGGTCGAGCTGCAGGAAGCCGTGCTCCCCCCGTGGCGCGGCTCCCTGCGGTTCCCGCACAACAGCACCGGCGAGCTGGACGTGGCGGCGCAGTACCTGCCCTCCGCGACCAGCGCGCTGATCGGCGGCGACTGGTACGACGCGCTCGAACTCCCCGGCAACTGCTCGATGCTGACGGTCGGTGACCTGACCGGGCACGGAGTGACCGCCACCTCCGGGATGGCGATGATGCTCGGCGCCCTGCGCGGGATGGCCATGGCCGGGATCGAGCCGGGCCCGCTGATGGGCTGGCTCAACCAGCTGCTGGAGACCTCCGTACAGCCGGCCCTCGGCTCTGCGGTTTGCTGCCGCTACGATCCCGCGCGCCGCCTGCTGTCCTGGGCGCAGGCCGGACACCCGGCGCCGCTGCTGTTCCGCCGCGGCCAGGGCCGCTCGCTGCAACCGCCCGAGGGCGTGCTGCTGGGAGCGACCTCCGGGGCGGCGTACGGTCAGGCCGAGGAGCGGCTGGAGGCAGGCGACGTACTCGTCCTGCACACGGACGGGCTGACACCGCGCAGCATCGAGTTCAGTCAGGCCGACGGGACTGAGCGGCTGCTGGCGCTCGCGCCGCGGTTCTCGGCGGCGCGGTCGGCGCAGGACTGCGTGCGGATGGTGACCGAGGAGTTCGGCGAGAGCGAGCGCGAGGACGACGCCTGCGTGCTGGTGGCGCGGATCGGCGGGTAGCGGCCCGCGGGCTGCACCGGTTCAGGACTTCAGGGCCGCGCCGCGAGGCGCGGCCTTGCTCGTCTCCGTGCGGGGGCGGATGCGGACCCGGGTGCACATACAAGAACATGTGCGGGAACAGGTGCGGTTGCCGACCCGGGGCGTGAGGTCATGACGCCTAGACGCTGCGCGACACCGGGCTGTTCGGCAGGGCCAGTTTGATCTCCTCGCGCAGGTCCTCGATGCGCGCGTAGCCGGAGTACTGGCCGGTGAGCCGGTACATCTCGCGCAGCCGGTCCCACGTCCGGTGCGAGGAGGTCTCGTTCATCGAGACCAGTGCCAGGCGGGCGTAACGGTCGGCCTGTTCCGGGTCGTCGGCGATGAAGCAGGCCGAGGCCATGGAGATGTAGTCGAAGATCTGCGAGCGCTGGTGGCCTTGGGAGCGCAGCCGCAGGGCCTCCCTGGCGTGCCGCTGGGCCACCGGCGCGGCCGACGGGTCGTGGTCGGCGAGGGTACGGAAGGCCAGAGCCTGCATGCCGTGCAGATCGGCCTCGTCGAAGTTCTGCATCCAACTCGGCGGCGGTACATCGCCCTTGTCGGACACGAACAGATCCTCGGCCTCGCCCAGGGTGCGGCGCATGGCCTGGCCCTTGCCCATGGCGGCCTGTGCCCAGGCCTCGATGGTGTGCAGCATGGCGCGGGTGCGCGGCAGGGTCTCCTCGCCCGAGCCGGACTGCGCCAGCTTCATGAGGTCGAGGGCCTCGTTGGGCTTGCCCAGGTGGACCATTTGACGGGCGGCCCGGGACAACGCCTCGCCGGCGCGCGGCCGGTCGCCGCCCTCGCGGGCGGCGTGCGCGGCGATGACGAAGTACTTCTGCGCGGTGGGTTCGAGGCCGACGTCGTGCGACATCCAGCCCGCCAGCACCGCCAGGTTGGCCGCCACCCCCCACAGCCTTCGCTGGAGGTGGTCGGGGTGGTGGTACGCGAGCATGCCGCCGACCTCGTTGAGCTGGCCCACGACGGCCTTGCGCTGGAGGCCGCCTCCTCTGGAGGCGTCCCAGGCCCGGAACACCTCGACCGAGCGCTCCAGCGCCTCGATCTCCTGGGAACCGATGGGGGCGGCCTCGTAGCGGTCGTAGCCCGCCTGGTCGGCCTGGAAGGTGTCGCCGAAGGCCGGCGCGGCCTTGGCGGGGGCAGGGTCGGTGTGCAGCCAGTCGTACATGGCGTTGCTGAGGGCTGAGCCGGCGGTGAGCGCGGCTCCCGCGCCCATCAGACCGCGACGGTTGAGCATGAGGTCCATTCCCGTGAATTCGGTGAGGACCGCGGCTGTGCGTTCGGGCGCCCAGGGCATTCCGTCGGGGTTCTCCTTCGCCCCGTCCGGCTGCCGTCTTGAGGTGCGCCGCTGCCGTACGAACCCGAGGTCCTCGATGGTCACGACACGACCGAGCCGCTCGGTGAACAGTGCTGCCAGTACCGTGGGAACCGGTTCGCGCGGGGTCTCCCCCATGTCGATCCAGCGCCGCACCCGCGAGGTGTCGGTGGCCAGTTGGTGGTGGCCCATGGCGGCCGCCTGCCGGTTGACCATCCTCGCCAGCTCGCCCTTCGACCAGCCGGCCAGGCCGAACAGGTCGTTCAGACGGGTGTTTGGCCCTTTGCTCACGTCAAGCCCCCAGGTTCTCGGCTGAGTTGACAGTAACCCCCCGTCAGATGCCGAGCGACTATTCGCCAGGGTTCGCCAGGGTCCGCCAGATGGTGTGCCACCCACGGCCCGGTGTCAGGTAGGAATGCGCCTCCCCGACCCGGTTCACCGGCGGAACTCCCCAGGGTGAAGCACGGGATCCGGCGGGGCGGCGTACGCAACTCGTCGGCGCACGAAGGGAACCGTAACCGCCATGTACGCAGCAACGTCCTCCGTGTCCGCCCCGGTTCGGCCGCACCGCACGATCCAGGCGGGCGGCGGCCCCTACCTCGATCCCGGCCGCCAGGCGGCCCCGGCACAGGGCGCCGTACGGGCGCGGCGGATGCCGGCCGCGGGGTCGCAGCCGCTCAGCGGAAGAATCGACCTCTCGGGACCGCAGGGCGCGCAACTGCGCACCGCGCTCGCCTCGGTGCAGCGGATCTGTCCGGAGTTCGCACCCGTACAGGTGCTGCGGCGCAGCGGCCGGTCGGTCCTGCTGGTGGGGACCACAGGGCGGATGACCGCCGTCGCGAAGGTTTTACTGGATCACTCGCCCGAGTGGCGTGAGCGGTACCGCCACGAAATAGCTGCGTACCGGACGTTCGTCCGTCATCGTCCACCGGTGCGGGTGCCGCGGCTGATCGCCGCCGACCCCGAGAACTGCACCCTGGTGGTCGAGCGGATGGCGGGCCGGGTCGCAGCCCTTCAGCGGCACCCTGTGGAGGCCCCGCCGCGTCCGGACGTACGGGCCGCCCTGGGCGCGGTGTGCCGGGTGAACCAGTGGCGTCCGCCGGGTGACCTGTTCGGGCACCCGATGGACTACGCCCGGCGGATCACCCGCGACCACCAGCTCGGGCTGCTCACCGACCGGGATTTCGGTGACCTGCAGAAGCTGCTGCACGGCCTGAAGCTGGCCGGCACGCCGTGGCAGTTCAACCACGGTGACGCCCTGCTGTCGAACCTGCTGCTGTCCCCGGCGGGGCCGGTGCTGCTCGACTGGGAGCACGCGGGCTGGTACCTGCCGGGCTATGACCTGGCCACGCTGTGGACGGTGCTGGGCGACGCCCCGGCCGCCCGCAGCCAGATCAGCCGCCTCGCGCAGTCGGCCGGACCGGCGGCACGGGACGCCTTCCTGGTGAACCTGATGCTGGTCCTGACCCGCGAGATCCGGATGTCCGAGACGGCGGTCCAGCGCTCGATGCTGGCGACCGCCCCGGCCCAGCCGTTGCCGACGGGGGCCCTGTCCTCCGGGGAGGAGCAGCGGCTGCTGCTGCGCCGCCTGCACGACGACTGCGGGATGGCCCGTAGGGCGGTCCGCGCGGCGGTGGGTACGCGCTGACACCGCACAGCGCGACGGCTGAAGTCCCGTGACCTCCGGGTCGCGGGACTTCTTTCGTTGGATACCGCTCCGGGTGGAGGCGGCGGCGCCGGATGCCTTGACATCACATGATCCCCCGAACACCTTTCCTGACTCAGCATCAGGAGTGCTGGAGCCATCCCCCATCCTCTCCACGCCGCCGGAGCCCGCCCATGTCAGCTGGCGCTTCACACACATCCCGCTCCCCTTCCCTCTCCTCTTCCCCTCCCCGCTCCCCTTCCTCTTCCCGCTCCCCTTCCTCTTCCCGCTCCCCTTCCTCCGTCGATGGCCTCCCCTCTCGCCGGACGGTGCTCGCCGGGACCGGGGCCGGGGTGCTCGCCGCCACCGTGTTGCCGTCCGCCGCCGCGCGGGCTACGGACGGGGCCCCGCTCGGCGAGTACGACGTCGTCGTGGTCGGATCCGGGGCGTCCGGGATGACCGCCGCGCTCACCGCCGCCAAGCGGGGCCTGAGCGTGCTGGTGGTCGAGAAGGCCCCGACGTTCGGCGGTTCGGCGGCGCGTTCGGGGGCCGGGATCTGGCTGCCGAACAACTCGGTGATCCTGGGCGCCGGGGTGCCGGACACCCCGGCGAAGGCGGCCGCGTACCTTGCGGCGGTGGTCGGGCCCGAGGTGCCGGCCGACCGGCAGCAGGCGTTCCTCGCCAACGGCCCCCGGATGCTGGACTTCGTGATGGCCAACAGCCCACTGAAGTTCCGCTTCATGGAGGGCTACAGCGACTACTACCCCAACCTCCCCGGCGGGCTGCCGAACGGCAGGTCCATCGAGCCGGACCAGATCGACGGGAACATCCTCGGCGCCGAGCTGGCCCGCCTGAACCCTGCGTACATGCCGGTGCCCGCCGGGATGGTGGTGTTCAGCCAGGACTACAAGTGGCTGAACCTGGCGGCGGTGAGCGCCAAGGGCCTCGCGGTGTCCACCGAGTGCCTGGCGCGCGGCACGAAGGCGGCGCTGTGCGGGGAGAAGCCGCTGACCATGGGCCAGGCCCTGGCCGCCGGGCTGCGGGCCGGGCTGCTGCGGGCCGGGGTGCCGGTGTGGCTGAACAGCCCGCTGGTCGACCTGGTCCAGGAGGGCGGGGCGGTCACCGGGGTCGTGGTGGAGAAGGAGGGCGTGCGGGGCGTCGTACGGGCCCGCAAGGGCGTCGTCATCGGCTCGGGCGGCTTCGAGCACAACGCGGAGATGCGGGCGCAGTACCAGCAGCAGCCGATCGGCACCCAGTGGTCGGTGGGCGCGAAGGAGAACACCGGCGACGGGATCCGGGCGGGGCAGCGGGCCGGGGCGGCGCTGGGGCTGATGGAGGACGCGTGGTGGGGGCCGTCGATCCCGCTGCCTGGGGAACCGTACTTCTGCCTTGCCGAACGGACCCTGCCGGGCGGGCTGATCGTGAACCGGAACGGCGCGCGGTTCGTCAACGAGGCGGCGCCGTACAGCGATGTGGTGCACGTGATGTACGAGAAGGACCGGAGTGCGGCCGGGTCCCACATCCCGGCGTGGCTCATCGTGGACCAGAACTACCGCAACAAGTACCTGTTCAAGGACATCCTGCCGACGCTCGCCTTCCCGGACGCGTGGTACCAGGCGGGGGCCGCGAAGAAGGAATGGACGTGGGATGCGCTCGCCGGGGAGATCGGGGTGCCGGCCGCTGCCCTGCGGGCGACGCTCAACCGGTTCAACGCGCAGGCGTGGAACGGGACCGACCCTGATTTCCACCGGGGGGACACGGCGTACGACCACTACTACACGGACCCGTACGTGCAGCCGAACTCGTGCCTGGCGCCGGTCTGGGCGCCGCCGTTCTACGCGTTCAAGATCGTGCCGGGGGATCTCGGGACGAAGGGCGGCATCGTGACGGACGCCCGGGCGCGGGCGCTGCGGGCGGACGGGTCGGTGATCCGGGGCCTGTGGGCGGCGGGCAACGCGAGTGCGGCGGTGATGGGCCACAGCTACGCGGGCGCCGGGTCGACGATCGGGCCCGCGATGACGTTCGGCTATGTGGCGGCGAACGACATCGCGGACGCGTAGCTGTTTCCCGGCCCTGTCCCTACTGCCCTGTCCCTACTGCCCTATCCCTGCTGCCCTATCCCTGCTGGAAGAGCTCGGCGGGGAGCGGCTTCAGGAGGGCGTAGAGGTCATCGGTGATGGGCCGGTCCCAGCTGGCGATGGTGACCAGGACGTTGTCGCTGCGGTCGAACTGCACGCAGCTGATCCGGCCCTCGGAGAGCTTGATCTTCCGGACGATGAGGAGGTTGTCGCCCTGCATGACGGGGCAGTCCTCGGTGCCGGTGACCTCGACGTCCTCGTCGTTCTCGAGGGCGTCGAGGAGCTGGGCCACCTCGAAGGGGACCTGGCCGTCGGCGAGCTCCCGGGCCGGGGAGCCCTCGGGGAGGTTTCCGATGATCATCGCGGGGCCGCGGCCGCCGAAGAGGTCGTAGCGGAGGAAGACACCCTGGCAGCTGCCGTCGGGGGCGGGGAGCAGCCCGGCCCCGAGGTTGCCCGGCCAGTCCCCCGGGTCCATGGCCAGGACGTCGAAGTCCGGGCCGGCGGGTGTGGCGGCGCGGTGGCGGCGGAGGAAGGACATGCCGCCATGGTACGTGGCCGAGCACCTTTCCCGGCCCGGCCCCCTTCATCCCCTCCCCTCCACCACCCACCTGCCCCCACCCTCCACCCACCCACCTGCCCCACCCTCCGCGGAGCCACCGCCCCATCCCCCGCCGACCCCTCGCGCGGCCACCGCCCCAGTACTCCGCCGGCCACTCGCCGGGCACAGCCCCCGACGCCTCCCGCTCCCCGGCCAGGGGGCCACCCACCCCCTCGCGTAACC
>NZ_JAGGOY010000110.1:0-58614 GCF_018614095.1 Streptomyces sp. ISL-87
CCCCCCCCCCCCCCCCCCACACACACACACAGCCACACCACTTCACGTTTGGCAGCCAACGCTCTTCCTCCGGGCTCAGCGCCAGGTGTTGGTGTCCACGATCTCGCCGGTCTCCACGTCGATGCGGCCCTGGAAATCACCCGCGTTGCGCGTGACCATGATCAGAAGAGGCCGCCCGTCCTGCAGGAAGGCGGCATAGAAGCCGTGCATGTCGTGCCGCTCGTACACCAGGTCACTCGGCGGGTGCAGCCGGAAGCGCTCCGAGCCGTCGGCCCGGTAGACCACCGCGTTGTCCGACGGGGTGAAGGGTGCGCTGTTGATGGCTTCCAGCACCAGCGGCTCGTCGTACTCCCGCCACGCCAGGACAATCTGTGGTGGCAGCTCGTACTGTTTCTCGACGTTCCCCGCCGGGCCGCTCCACCGGACCGTGGTGTCGCCCCGGGCCCAGGTGACCACGACGCCGGAATCGTCTTCTGTCACTTGGGAATCTCCCTGGGTGGGCCGACTGGGATCAGTCCGGCTCGGTCTTCGAAATTCCATGATCTCTATCTGACCCGCGCCGCCGGGAAGGTGTCCCAGCTTCGGCTGCCTTTCGGGGCACCACGGCCAGTGGTACCCGGGTCGGATGCGTGACCCCGATGTGGCCGCCGTCAGAGGTTCAGGCTGACAATCCAGTAGTCGTATTCCTCTGCGGTGATACCGCAGATGTGGTGGCCGGATGGGGACCGGGCGATGAATTCGATTCGTCCTTGGTCACCGATGCGGCGGCCTGTCTCGCGGCCCAGCGCATCCCGTTCGAAGGCGAGCCGTCGGCCCGAGGTGGGTCAGGTCAGTCCGGTGGCCGGCCGCATCGTACGTCCACTCGGCGGTCGCGCCGGACGGGGTGGTCCGGGAGACGACGCGGCTGAGCTCATCGTACGCACGGGTCAGGGTCCGCCCGTCGGCCGACTCCTCCCGGATCCGGCCGAACCGGTCGCGGAGGTACGTCACGGTGCCCCCGGGCCCGGTGACCGTTTCGATCCGGTCCGAGTAGTCGTACTCGTAGCGGGTGACCGCACCGTCCGACTCGTTCAGGATCAGGTTGTCGAGGACGTCGTACTCCAGGCGGACGGCCTGGCCTGCCGCATTGATGCGGGTGACCAGCCGACCGTCCGCGTCATGGACGTAGCGCAGGTTGCGGCCGTCGAAGTCGGTCTCCGACTCCGGCATACCGGCGGCGTCGTACAGGTACCGCCAGCTGAGCCCGTGCGGGTTGACCACCTCGCTCAGGCCCAGTCGTGCGTCGTGGACGAAGGTGGCTAGAAGTTGGGTGGGCCCTGAAGTTCTCCAAGCCGTCTCGCGAGGCTGGATGCGGACTCCTTGCCGCATGACAGGACAACGGAGAGTTTGCTGAGCGTCACACCCTCGGGTCGCTTGGTGTAGGACCACCGCTGACCAGCGCGCCATAGGCTTCTGAAAAACTCCTCGCGAGCAACGTCATCCCCGGAAAGGACGCTCTCCGCGGATTCGATGATCAGGACGTGGTAATCCGACGAAAGCCATCGGAGGTCGCGAAGGCAATCATAGAATGCATTCCAGTTCCATCCAAAATATTCGGGGAACTTTAGCAATTCATCGAACTGCTGAAACGTTGAGATCTCGTCGGGCATATCTTGCCCACTCAGGCGCACCACGTAAACGCTGCCCGACGTGGGCAGGAGTTCATCAAGAGGCATGCCACCGCCTGTCGTGATGATGTGCATCCACGGGGCGATACGGATTGCCGGTTCCTCTTCTGTCATCAGTTCACCCATCTGGGACTTTCGCCCACAATGTACGTCTGATAGTGAGTTGGAGTGTAGTAGGCGGACCCATCGCTGCCGAACACCCAGCGCTCACCGCCTGGCTTAGGGTTGTCTGGTGATGGGTAGGTCCCATATTCGTTATAGGTGATCGGCTTGCCTGAAGGTTCGTGGGTGGGAAGTTGGTAGCCGCCATTTTTGCCGCTGTTTTCAAATGGCTCAGTCCACCACTTCGGCCCATAGAAGCCGGGTCCACCCCCCCAGCCCCAACCTTCCTTGCGCACGTCCTGAAGGACTTCCATGGCCTCCTTAGGGATGGACTTGGGTACCCATCCTTCAATTTTGTCAACGTCCCCCAGCGTTTCTCCCGGGGTGAAGGCCGGGCAGCCTGCCAGCCCCATGGGGTCGACCCATGTGTGGGGATTGGGGACATAACCCGCCGGGTTGGGCGCTGGGGTGAGGCCCAGGGGGTCATGGCTGAGATAGCGGGCGGTTTCGGGGTCGTAGTGGCGGAAGTGGTTGTAGTGGAGGCCCGTTTCTGGGTCGAAGTACTGGCCTGGGAAGCGAAGTGGGGTGTACGCCCTGCTGGTGGACGCCCAGGTTGTGGTGCCCCACAGGGTGGTGCGGGTGTGCCAGGCCAGTGTGCCGGACTCGTCGATCAGTTCTGTGGGGGCGCCCACCAGGTCGGTGATGATGGTGAAGAAGCGGGTGTCTATGACCTCTTGGGGCGTTTTCCGGTCCAGGAGGCGTTCTCGCTGGGTCAGGGGCTGCAGGCCCTTGTGGTCCCAGGTGAGCACTATCGAATGGGAGAGGTCCGGCGATTCCGTTGTCTGTTCGCACAGGGTCGTGCCGTCCCAGGTGAACGTGACTTGTTCGAGGACCGTCGTGCCGTCGGCGGCGAGGCGCTGCTTAGAAGTGCGGCGGCCGAGGGCGTCGTACGCGTAGCGCCATACAGCGCCGTCGGGGGTGGTCACCGTACGCAAGCGGTCCTCGGCGTCCCACTCGTAGCGCCAGGTGTCCGGTTTGCCGGACAGGCGGGTTCTCCGGCGCAGGGTGACACGGCCCAATGCATCGTGCTCGTAGTGCATCCTGCCCGCGCGCGTGATCGTCGTGCCGGTGTACTCGCGAGGGCCCACGGCGTCCTGGCCGGGGTGGGTGGACGGCCAGGAGGCTGTCGTCTGGTTGCCCGCCTCGTCGTAGGCGTACCGCTCGGTCCAACCCTCCGCGCGGACGGCAGTGACCCGGCCGGCTGCGTCCAGGTCGAAGGTCTTCGCGCCCATGAGCTGATCGTCCAGGCCGATCAGGTTGCCGTCGGCACGGTACGTGTAGTCGCGGCGCTGGATGCTGTGACCGGCGCCGGTGACGTGTTGGGTGGTGAGGCGGCCCCCGTGGTCGTACCGGGACGACAGCGTGACCGTCTCGCCGATCCGGCGGGTGATCTCCTGGCCGACCGCGTCGTAGCCGAAGGTGATGGTGCTGCCGGACGTGGTCAGGGAGGTGCGGGAGCCGACCGCGTCGTAGGTCCAGGTGCTGACCGCCCCCGTCGGGGTCGTGCGGGTCGTGCGGCGGCCGAGCTCGTCGTACGCGTACGCCGTCGTCCCGCCGTTGACGGTCTCGAACTTGAGGCGGCCGTACCGGTCGCGGAGGCGCGTGAGCGTGGCATCCGCGTTGACCGCTTCCGCGAGTTGGTCGCCGGAGTCGTACGCGAATGTCGTCACAGCGCCCGCGGCGTCCTTGCGGACGACTCGGTCCAGCTCGTCCCGCTCGTAGCGGATGGTTTGGCCGAGCATGTCCGTCCGGGAAACGAGCCGCCCCGCCGCGTCCCTTTCGTACGTTAGCGTCCGGTCGCCGAAGTCGGTCTCGGACGTGACCCGGCCGACCGGGTCGTACACGTAGTCCCAGGTCAGGCCCTGGGGGTTGGTGACCTGAGTGAGGTGGAGATCGGTGTCGTAGCTGAACTCGTAGCGGAAACCGTCCGGCCCCGTGCGGGCGGTCAGGACATCGAAGTCCGTGTACTCGAAGGTCGTGACCCCGCCAAGAACGTCAACGTGGGCGACGCAGTTGCCCTCGCCGTCGTATGTCCATGACTGCTCGCTGCCGTCGGCCTCGATACGGCGGGCAAGTTTGCCCTCGACCGTCCACTCCAGGCGCGTGACGGCACCCAGCGGGTCGGTGATCGACGCGGCTCGGCTGAAGGCGTCACGCTCGTAGCGCGTGGTCGCCCCCAGCGGATCGGTTATGGCTAGGGGCAGACCGGCCTTGTCGGGAACGACTGTCGTGGTGTTCCCGAGCGCATCGGTGACGGAGGTGACGATGCCGGTCTCGTCGTAGGTGAAGTGGGTGGTTGCTCCGGACGGGTCTGTGACCGACGTCCGGTTGCCGTTTGTGTCGAATCTCTGACGCGTGACATTGCCGTCGGTACCAACGGCGCGTATCGGGAGCCCGATTTCGTTGTACTCGGCTCGTGCCTGCTGTCCGTCCGGGCGCTCGACCACGGTCACGCGGCCCCGCTCGTCGAAGGTGGCGCGGCTCACGTGGCCCAGCGGATCGGTCCGTGACAGCAGTCGGTTGTAGCGGTCGTATTCGAAGCGGGTGACCGCGCCCAGAGGGTCGATCTCGGCGACTACCTGTGAGCGGTCATTGATCAAGTAACGCTCGGTGTGCCCCAGACCGCTGGTGAGGGTGGTCATGCGGAGCCCGGTTGCGGGATCGACATCGTCCCAGGTGAAGGTGGATTCGAGGTGTCCGTTCGTGCCTGACTGGTAGGTGCAGCGGTCCTGATCGTCGTAGACGTAGTCGAAGCGGCTTCCGTTGGTGTCAGTCCACGAGGTGATGCGGCCGTGTTCGTCGCAGTCGAAGCTCAGGGGGCGGCCGGAGGAGTTGGTGACCGATGTGAGATGGCCATCGGTGTAGCCGTAGCGCAGGATCTCCTGGTCGGATCCGTCCGTCGCAGCTCCCTTGAGGTGGAGGGCCGTCACTCGGCCTGCGCTCGTGGTGAGCTTCAGGTGGTAGCCGGCGTGGTGGACGATCGCCGTCGGAGCACCCGCCTCGTCGTGCTCGAAGGTGACCCAGCGGCCGTTGCGGTCGTCGATCTGGGCCAGGAGCGCGAGCTCGTCGCTGTGGTCGGCGAAGTGCCAGACCCTGCCGGTGTCGGGATCGGTGATGGTGTAACCGCCCGGGACCCGGTCCAGTGGCCACTGCCTGCCGTGCGAGGGCATGACCGGAACCCCGGGGGCCGGGTGGGGATAGGCGAGGACACTGCCCTCGTCGCAGCTGAAGATCACGCCCGCAGAATCGATCTCCAGCCGCTGGTCAACCGTGGACGACCACGTTGACCCGAACCAGCGCCCGGAGCGGCGTGCGGAGTCGAAGGTGCGCCGGAAGACGAGGGGAAGCGCGCCGGGCAGAGCGATGTCGGTCGCGGGCAGCAGCATGCGGCCGGTCGCAATGTCGACCGGGTCCCTCCTGCACACCGTCTCGCCGCACCGCTTGCCGTTGCTGTCCGGGTTCTGTTCGTGATCCCCGCGGCTGCCGCCCGGCTTCTTGTCGTCCAGGTGCTTGGCGGCCGAGCCGAGCCTTTTCGCGGAGCCCAGGCCCTTGGAGCCGATGAGGTCCGGGATGAATTTGCCGATGCCCTCGTTGGAGTCCTTCATGAACTCGTCGAGCATCTGCTTGCCCGCGCCCCACGGGTCGTTGGCCATGGTGAGCAGGCCCGTGACCGTCGAGTTGAGGTTCGTCCGGTACTCGGCGGGATGCGAGATGTTGTAGAAGTCCAACGGGTTTAGCGCGCGGGCGAAGTTGAGGGTGCCGGCTGTGCCCTTGAGCACGCCGCCCGCAAAGTGCGTCTCGGCGAGCTCCAGGTAGTCCAGACCGTCGCTGAGCTGCTCGGAGTACGAGGGCTTCTTCGGGGCCTTGTCGCGGGCCGCGCAGACTGCCGTACGGGTCGTCTCCGCGACCTCGTTGCGCTGCTTGCGGGCGCTGGTGAGCTTTTCCTTGGCAGCGGAGGTGAGGGGCTTTCCGGGGTCGTCGAAGTCATCGGACGGCCTCGGCGGCAGGTGGTCCTGCTTCGCCTTCACCGCGTCCTTGTAGGCATCAGCCTGCTTGTCGTACGCGTTGCGGGCGTCGGAGGAGACCTTCTGCGCGTGCTCGTAGTCCGCCAGGGCCTCCTTCGCCTGGCCCTGCGCCCACTCCACGGTCTCGGCGAAACGGCCCATCGCGTCGGCGGCCTTGCCGAAGGCCTCGGCGGCCTCGAACCAGCGGGGCGGCTCCTTGGCCACCGCCTCCCGGAAGGCGTCCGCGGACTTGCCCTTGAGACCCTCGGGCTCCCCGATGCCCTTGAGGCCGTTGCCGACCTGCTCAAAGGAGGCCTTGAAGTCGTTCAGGTGCGAGACCTGGTCCCGTATCTTGGCGACGCTGCCATAGACCAGCTTCTTCGGATCGTCGGTCTGGCCGAGCTCGAGTTCCTCCACGTCCGCGCCGAGCCGGTTGGCGGCGGAGCGGCTCTTGTCGCGGATCCAGTCGCCGGCATCGTCGAGGCCGATGTCCTCCGCCACGTCGGCCGTCTTGTTGCCAGCCCACTCGATGGCGTCGCCGACCCCCTCGACGGCGTCCTCGGCCACGTCCTCGACCGAGTCGGGTATGTAGTCGCGCCATCCCATCAGTTACCGCCCCCGTTGCCGTCAGCCTGGTCCAGCAGGTCCTTCAGCGAACCGATCTTGCCGGTGGAGGTCAGCGTGTCCTTGGTCTCCGACCAGTTCTTCTTGATGTCCTCGCGGCTCTTCTCGAAGGACTCGGAGCTGTAGTCCGGCTTGTAGACATCAGCCCGCCAGATGTCGTCCCAGTCCTTCTTCTCGATCTCGTCCTCGCTCGCATGCGGATTGCCGTACGCGGCATTGGCGACCACCTTGAAGGCACCCTGCATGTACTGGTCCTCCTCCCAGATCGTGCCTGCGGCGATGCCGAGGGACTGGGCGAGGGTGCTGGCATCCTGTACGAGGCTCCGCACGCCCCACTCCCAGCGCTCGCAGAAGTCCTCGAAGTCGGCGGCCAGCCCAGCGTGCCCGGCCTCCATCCCCGTCATCGACAAGTTACTGAACCCCGCGCCCTGCGAGGCGCCCGCCGCGTCCGACGACTCACACAGCTCGGAGATCGCCGCGCGCAGACCGTCCTGAATGTTCTTGACCGCGGCAGGCGAGACCTCCAGGTCCCCATCGCCGGCCATCAGGCAGCGTCCCCGTGATCGACGTCCACCGCATACGCATCGGGGACGATCCCCGCGACCGGCGGAAAGAACATGGAACCGTCCTCGTCGGCCACGTTGACGGCGATACCCGCCGGTCCGTCGGCCATCGGGGCCACCGCATCCACAAGCCGCGCACCCAGGATCGAGAGGTAAGGCCACTCCCGGTCGGCCTCCGCACGCGCCTCCGCAAAGCGGGCCAGCGCCTCTTCATCCGTGAACGCATACAGCCAACGGATCCCGCCCCGGACTGCGGACATCAGGCCGCCATGGGAACCGTCAGGGTCGCTGAGACCGTTGGCGTCGGCGGCGAGCGGAACGAGCAGCACAGCCCGTCGGAACTCACCCACCAACCGAGCCGGATCACCCCCGCCATCCCGGATGGCTGCTATCTCCCCGGTCAATTCCATGATCTTCATCCCCCAAGTGCTGGTCAGCGACCCAGAGGGAACCGTATCTTGGGTGATTGCGCCGCTTTCAGGGGGATCTCTGCCGTGCGACGTGTCGCCTACGGTCCGGCGCCAGGGGTTCGAGTTCATCGGCGAAGTGGGAACGCACCTCCTGTTCGGAGGCACCGTCCTGAACATCGACACAGAGCCTGCTCCCCGAGGTCGATCTGGCAGCGTCCGAAGCGGCGGCCAAACTGGTGCCTCGTGCCCGCCCGTCCGCGTCCTGACCAGGGGATGACGGACCGTCCGCTCACGCAGAGGTTCGAAAACGACTGAGCGCCCCGCCCGGCCGAAACCGGGTGGGGCGCTCAGTCGCAGGTCAGGGGGTGTTTCCTTGACCCAGGAGCGGTAGGCCATGTCGGACTCGAACCGACAACCAACGGATTAAAAGTCCGCTGCTCTGCCAATTGAGCTAATGGCCCTCCACGTGCTCACCCCAGAGCATAGCCGGACCGCACGGGCCAGCCGATCGGATATCGGTTGACCGGCCCGGTCGTCATCAGTTCAGGCGGGCTGTGCACCCCAGCCTCCGCCGTTTTGCACGTGCTTGTCCAACTTGCCCGTGCCCTGGCCGGTGTAGCGCCGGAGCACGACAGGGCCCGTACGACACCTGGTGTCGTACGGGCCCTGTCAGGCGATCAGTTCAGCTGGGATCAGCCGTTGCGCTTCCAGCGCGGCTTGTCGTCACGACGGCCGCCGAAGGAACCGGTGGAACCGGTGGAACCGGAGCCGGAGGGGCGGTGGTCGTCGCGGCGGCCGTACGGGCGGTCGCCGGCGCCGCCGGAGCGGAAGCCACCGGACGGACGGTCGCTGCTGCCGGAGCGGAAGCCACCGGACGGACGGTCGCTGCTGCCGGAGCGGAAGCCACCCGAGGGACGGTCGTCGCGGCGGAAGCCGCCACCACGGTTGTCGTCACGACGGTCGTCGCGGTTGTAGGTGCCGGACCCGGACGGACGGTCGCCACCGGAGCGGAAGCCACCGGACGGGCGGTCGCCACCGGAGCGGAAGCCACCGGACGGGCGGTCGCCACCGGAGCGGAAGCCACCACGGTCGCCACCGCGGTCACCGCGGTCGTCGCGGTTGAAGCCACCGGACGGACGGTCGTCGCGACGGAAGCCGCCACCACGGTTGTCGTCGCGGCGGAAGCCGCCCGACGGACGGTCGCCACCGGAGCGGAAGCCGCCACGGTCGCCACCGCGGTCACCGCGGTCGTCACGGTTGAAGCCACCGGACGGACGGTCGTCACGGCGGAAGCCGCCACGGTCGCCACCACGGTTGTCGTCACGACGGTCGCCACCGGAGCGGAAGCCGCCCGACGGACGGTCGCCGCCGGAGCGGAAGCCGCCACGGTCGCCACCGCGGTCGCCACCACGGTCGCCACGGTCGTCACGACGGTTGTCGCGGCGCTCGTAGTTGCCCCGGTCGTCGCGGCTCTGGAAGGCCGGGCGCTCCTCGGCGACCGGCGCGGCCGCGGCGAGAGCGGCGACCTCGGCAACAGCGGCCTCGGCCACCTCGGCGACAGCGGCCTCCGGGTCCTCGCCACGCTCACGGGCGGAACGGGCGACGAGGCGGTCGGCCTCCTCGCGCAGCTCCGCGGCGCGGCGGGTCAGGCGCTCCAGCTGCTTCGTCAGGTCGGCGACCTCGCGCTCGGCCTGCTTGGCGGCGTTGTTCGCGGAGTCGGCCTGGACCTGGGTCAGCGAACGCGCACCGGTGATCTCGGCGACCTCGGGGTCGAAGGCGCCGACACCCTGGACGATGTGGCGCGAGGCGTCCACGCCCGCGTCCTCCATCAGGCGGAAGATCTGGCGGCGCTGGTGCGGCAGGGCGAGGGAGACCACGACACCCGACTTGCCGGCGCGGGCGGTACGGCCCGAGCGGTGCAGGTAGTCCTTGTGGTCGCCGGCCGGGTCCACGTTGAGGACCAGGTCGATGCCGTCGACGTGGATACCGCGGGCGGCGACGTCGGTGGCGACGAGCGCGTTGACGTAGCCGTCCTTGAAGTCCGCGAGGACGCGGGTGCGGGCACCCTGCGTCATGCCGCCGTGCAGCGCGTCGGCCTTCACGCCGGACTCGATGAGCTGCTCGGCGATGCGGTCGGCGCCCAGCTGGGTGCGGACGAAGATGATGGTGCGGCCCTTGCGGGCGGCGATGGCGGCCGTGACCGGCGCCTTGTCCTTCGGCTTCACGACGAGGACGTGGTGCGTCATGGTCGTGACGTTGCCCTGGGCGCTGTCGACCTCGTGCGTGACGGGGTTGGACAGGTAGCGCTTGACCAGGGTGCCGATCTCGTTCTCCATGGTGGCGGAGAAGAGCATGCGCTGGCCGCCGCCGGGGATCTGGTCGAGCAGCTCGGTGACCTCGGGCAGGAAGCCCAGGTCAGCCATCTGGTCGGCCTCGTCGAGGACCGCGATCTTGACGTTCTCCAGGGAGCAGGCGCCGCGGTTGATGATGTCGCGCAGACGGCCCGGGGTGGCGACGAGGACGTCGACACCGCGCTCCAGGGCGTAGATCTGGTTGCTCATGGAGGTACCGCCGCAGACGACCTTCATCTTCAGGCCGAGGACGTCGCCGTAGGGCTGGAGGGCGTCCGCGACCTGCATCGCGAGCTCACGCGTCGGCGTGAGGATGATCGCGCGGGGCTTCTTCTTCTCGGTGTGCCCGCCGGCCAGCGAAGCCAGGGTCGGCAGACCGAAGGAGAGGGTCTTGCCGGAGCCGGTGCGGCCACGGCCGAGGATGTCCTTGCCGGCCAGGGCGTCCGGGATGGTCGCGGCCTGGATCGGGAAGGGGGAGGTGACGCCGTTCTGGGCGAGCTTGCGCACGATGCCCTCGGGCAGACCGAGGTCGCCGAAGGTGATCGTGGGCTCCGCGTCAGCGGCAGCGTCGTCGTCGAAGTCGTCGGTGGACTGGTCGGTCGTCACGTCGGCCTCAAGAGCCTCGATGATCTCGTCCGCCTCGATGGCCTCAATGGCCTCGGTGACCACAAGGGCCTCAGCGTCGACGATCTCGTTGGAGTCGTTCTCGGGCATGACGGCACGGTCAGAACTGGAAATGGACATGCGAAATGCGAAACCTTCCGGAGTCTCGGCACGCGCCCAAACTCCGTGAATCGCAAATCGACCGCCTCAATGCGGTCAGCCACGGCTAGGGAGAGTACGCGCCACACGGCGCTCTTCGGATTCGGCGCCGGGCAATGGGATCAAACGATCTATAACCATACGCACCCTCCCCGGGGTCTGGCAAGTCGCTCCGGCTATAACCCTTCCCACCTGCGACGATGCCTCCTGCCCCAAGATCCCGGGGACCCGGGCCGGCTACCGGAGGGCCTGCGGCCGGCCGCCGGGATCGGTGCTCGGCTGCGGCTCCGGAGGCGTCGGCGTCGGCGTGGGTTCCGTCACAGGGGGCTCGGACGTCGGCGGCTCCGGGGTCGGGGTGGGACCGGTACCACCCGCTCCGCCGGCCCCGCCGTCCGTGCCCGCCCCCGCCGAGCCGCCGCCTCCGGACGCGCCACCGGCCGTGGGGGGTTCCTGGGGGCCCTGGCCGCCGGCCCCGCCGCCCGGTCCGGCCGTCGGCGAGGGGGCACCCGGCCGGCCCGCGGGCGCGCCCGGGCTGGGCGACGCGCCGGTCGCGCCGGAGGCCTTGCCGTCCTCCCCGGGTTTGCCGTCCTGCTTGGCCCCGGCCTCCTTCGTGCCGTGGCCGTTGCCGTGGACACCGGAGCCCCGGCCGGCCGTGGAACCTCCGGCGGACTCGGCGGCCGAATCCTGGCGGCCCGCCGGGGAGGAGGGCCCGGGCTTCGCGGCGTCCTCGCCGACACTCATGCAGCCCGCCGTCGCCGCGACCGCGAGCGCGGTGACGGCCAGTCGGAGGGAAGCGGACAACTGGCGCACTGGGGGGCACCTCCGGAACAGGGCACGGGTCCGCGGTGAGCGGGTCAATGAGCCCAACTCTCTTTACCCCGTAAGAGACACGCCCCTCAGGCCAACAGCTCCCGCGCCACCTGCGATCCGAGATGTACGGCGCCCAGCCCGACCAGCACCGACACCGCCACGTTCGCCGCCGCCAGGAACTTCCAGCCGCGCTCGGCCAGCCGCAGCGTCTCGTACGAGACGGTCGAGTACGTGCTCAGCGCCCCGCACAAACCCGTCCCCAGCAGCAGGCTCAGCCGCGACGAGGCCGCCCCCGCCAGCACCGCCCGGTCAGCGCGCCCAGCACCAGTCACGCGACGGCGTTCACCCGTGAAGGTGCCCCACGGGAAAACCGAGTCGTGGCGCGCCTGCACCGCACGGTCGGTCAGATAGCGCAACGGCGCCCGGCCGCCGCCCGCCCGCCCTCGCTGATCAGCACCATCAGTACGCCGATCAGCCCACAGCCCGCCACATTTGGTCCAGAAGGTCGCCCACGGAAACGCCCCGGGCCCGGCCGGCCACAGCAGCGCCGCCCCGTACCGCGCGCACGCCCCGACCGCACCGCCCGCCGCCACCGCGGTGAGCACCCGCCCCTGCGGCTCGGCCCGCTGGGCGGGCATGTAGATCGACATCCGGATCGATCGCCTCGGCCCCCTCCACCGGCCGGGTCATCCGTAGCCCAGCGAGTGCAGCCGCTCGTCGTCGATCCCGAAGTGATGGGCGATCTCGTGCACCACGGTGACCTCCGTCTCGGCGACCACGCTCTCCCGGTCCTCGCACATCCGCAACGTGGGGTTCCGGTAGATGGTGATCCGGTCCGGGAGCACCCCGGCGTACCACTCCCCGCGGTCCGTCAGCGGGGTTCCCTCGTACAGGCCGAGCAGCTCGGGGTCTTCGGCCGGGGGCTCGTCCTCGACGAACACCGCCACGTTGTCCATCAGCCGCGTCAGCTCCGGCGGGATCCGGTCCAGGGCCTCTGCGACGAGCTCTTCGAACTCCTCGCGCGTCATCTCCAGCACCGGGCCATTGTCGCCCCGGTGGGGGCACCTCCCGCGTGCGGGGGAGAAACCGTTTTGGCGATAGCTCCCCGGATCCCATATGCTTCTCACGTCCCCGACGCGCTGAAAAGTGCCCGGCGGGCCTTTAGCCCTCATCGTCTAGTGGCCCAGGACGCCGCCCTTTCAAGGCGGTAGCACGGGTTCGAATCCCGTTGGGGGTACGCAACACCATGTGCAAGACTTGCTCTTGCACAAACCAGGTCCTGTGGAGCAGTTGGTTAGCTCGCCACCCTGTCAAGGTGGAGGTCGCGGGTTCAAGTCCCGTCAGGATCGCTGAGGCCGGAAACGGTCTCGTGGCTGGGTAGCTCAGTTGGTACGAGCGATCGCCTGAAAAGCGATAGGTCGCCGGTTCGACCCCGGCCCCAGCCACAACGAAAAGAAGGCCCCGTCCATCGGACGGGGCCTTCTTGCGTTACTCCGCCTCCGCCGCCTCCGCCGCCTCCCGCTCCTTGCGGCGCCACTGCGCCAGGCCCACGGCCGCCGCCCCTACGGCGACCAGCCCGAGCACCGCCCAGTCCGGGACGCCGTCCGTGAGGGACCGGACCCACTGCTCCACCGCGTACGAGTCGTCCACGTCCAGCAGCCCGGGCAGGGCGCTCGCCCCGTCGTAGACGAGGAACAGGGCGCCCAGAGTGATGAAGAACAGCCCGGACAGGACGGAGGTGGTGTGCAGTTCGAGGCGGCCCACCGTGACCGCCCGGCCGCGCAGCCAGCGCCG
This sequence comes from Streptomyces sp. ISL-87, assembly GCF_018614095.1. Taxonomy (GTDB): domain Bacteria; phylum Actinomycetota; class Actinomycetes; order Streptomycetales; family Streptomycetaceae; genus Streptomyces. The sequence continues at coordinate 13,148 of NZ_JAGGOY010000110.1, forward strand.
CCCGCCCAGGTCGAACCGCTCCCACAGCAGGGCCAGCAGGAACAGCGGTACGGCCATCCCCAGCGCGTACACCGCCAGCAGCAGGCCGCCGTAGACCGGGCTGCCGCTGACCGCCGCCACCGTCAGGACGCTGCCCAGGATCGGGCCGGCGCAGAAGCCGGCCAGGCCGTAGACCGCGCCCAGGGCGTACACCGACAGGGCGGTGGTCGGCCGGATCCTGCCCGAGAGCTCCGCCATCCGCCGGGAGGCGAAGCCGAGGCCCAGGATCTGCGCGACCCCGAGCGCGATGATCAGCCAGCCCCCGGCCAGCACCAGCCCGTCGCGGTTGCTGTGGAAGAACCGCCCGGCGTACGAGCCGGCCGCGCCCAGCGGGACGAGGGTGCTCGCGAGGCCGGCGTAGAAGATCCCGGTGCGCGCCAGCAGCCGCGAGGCGGAGTCGATGGAGTACGCGAAGAAGGCCGGCAGCAGCAGCGCGCTGCACGGGCTGAGCAGCGCGAGGAGACCGCCCAGCAGGGCGGCCAGGTACCCGATGCCGGTCACCGCTTCGCCGCCCCGGCGGCGGGCTGCGCCTGGGCCTTGGCCCTGGCGATCGCCGAGGCGAAGGCCTCCAGCGGCTGGGCGCCCGCGATCGGCTGCCCGTTGACCAGGAAGGACGGGGTGGAGCTGACGCCGATGCGGTAACCCTCCTCCTGGTCCCTGCGCAGGGCGGCGGTGGCGGCCTCGCCGGCCATGTCCTCCTTGAAGCGCTCCAGGTCCGGGACCCCGGCCTGCTGCGCCAGCTCGACCAGCCGCGCCTCGCCGAAGCCCTTCTCCTTGGCGCCCTCGGCGTACGCGGCCGCGTGGAACTGCGCGAACCGGTCCTGCTGCCCGGCGGCCCAGGCGGCCTTGGCGGCGGTCTCGGAGTCGGCTCCGAAGATCGGGAAGTTGCGCCACTCGATGCGCAGGGTGCCGTCCTCGACGTACTTCTTCAGCAGCTCGGGTTCGGTGTCGCGGGCGAACTTGCCGCAGTAGCCGCACTTGAAGTCGGAGTACTCGATCAGCACGACGGGCGCGTCGGCGCGGCCGACCGCCAGCTTGTCGCCGGACTCGCGCCGGGCGAGGGCCTTGAGCTCCGCGTGGGCCTCGGAAGCCTGGGGCGCGGCCGCCGAGGAGGTCCTGGCAGGGGTGTCCTCGGGCGCCGTGGCCTGCCAGGACACGAGGCCGAGGGTGACGGCGGCGAGCGCGACGCCCGCGGAGATGAGGATCGGCTTGCGGGAGGAAGAAGACATGGGGTGCTCCAGAACAGCGGTTGGTGAGGCGGACCGGCGGATTCGACCGGCCCTCCTACACCCGCATCACGGACAGCTCCACCGGCCCCGGTGCGGGCTGATCCGGCCCGCGTACGAGGACCCGCGCGGGCAGCGTCCACCCGCCACCGGCCTGCTCCGCCGCGGTCCGCCCCACCGGTACATGCGCCTGCTCCCCGCCCCCGCGCGGCGGCACGACGGGAGCCTGCCCGTGATCCGGCGCCCCGGGGGCACAGGCCGGGCCCTGCCCATGGCCCGTGAGGGCCGCGACCGGCACCGCACGTCCATCGCCGCGCACGGACGCGGGCTCGGGCCCGGCAGCGGGGCCCACACGTCCATTGCCCTGCACGGACGCGGACGCAGGCTCCGCGGCGGGCGCAGCCGGCCACGCGGCTCCAACGGACGCGGCCACCGCAAAAGGCCCGACGGCCCCGGAGGGCCCTGCCACCACGGCCGCGCCGGGCGCAGCGGCTCCGCCCGGCGCAGCCGGGACAGCCGACGCAGCCGGGACAGCCGGCGCAGCCAGGACAGCCGGCGCAGCCGGGACAGCCGGGACAGCCGGGACAGCCGGCGCAGCCGGGACAGCCGGGACAGCCGGGACAGCGCCCCCGGCCAGACCCGGCGCAGCCAGGGCAACCACGCACACCGCCAGCGCAGCGACCAGGCACCACACTCCACGGGCGGCGCGGGACATGGCAGGCCTCTCACTCATACGGCGGGTCGCTTCAGGTGATCTAGTCCCGAAATGGTACGGGGACGGTACACAAATGCGTTCGCCACCCGGCGCCCACGGGTGAGATCCTCGACCAGGTATGTCTACTTCCTTCGCCGCCCTGCAGACGCTTCTCGGGGAGATCTCCCTCCGTGACGCGCACCGCCTCGGCCGCCGCCTCGAAGGCGCCCGCCGCATCCGCAAGCCCGAGGCCAAGCAGGCCGTGCTCGACGAGATCGCCGCGGAGGCCGAGAAGGCCGCCGCGCGACTGGCCGGGCGCGCCTCGCGGATGCCGGAGGTCACGTATCCCGAGAACCTGCCCGTCAGCCAGAAGAAGGACGAGATCGCCGAGGCGATACGCGACCACCAGGTCGTGATCGTCGCGGGCGAGACCGGATCCGGCAAGACCACTCAGATCCCCAAGATCTGCATGGAGCTGGGCCGCGGCGTCCGGGGCATGATCGGGCACACCCAGCCCCGCCGGATCGCCGCCCGCACGGTCGCGGAGCGGATCGCCGAGGAGCTGAAGTCCGAGATCGGCCAGACGGTCGGCTGGAAGGTCCGCTTCACCGACCAGGTGGACCAGGACGCGACCTTCGTGAAGCTGATGACGGACGGCATCCTGCTCGCCGAGATCCAGACGGACCGCGAGCTGCGCGCCTACGACACGATCATCATCGACGAGGCCCACGAGCGCTCGCTCAACATCGACTTCCTGCTCGGCTATCTGGCCACGCTGCTGCCGAAGCGCCCCGACCTCAAGGTCGTCATCACCTCGGCGACGATCGACCCGGAGCGTTTCTCGCGCCACTTCGGCGAGGCGCCGATCGTCGAGGTCAGCGGCCGTACGTATCCGGTGGAGGTCCGCTACCGCCCGCTCCTCGAAGAGGACAGCGACGACAGCGACCGCGACCAGATCACGGCCATCTGCGAGGCCGTGGACGAGCTCCAGTCCGAGGGGCCGGGCGACATCCTGGTCTTCCTCTCCGGCGAGCGCGAGATCCGCGACACGGCGGACGCCCTGAACAAGCGGAACCTCCCCCGCGCCCGAGGCGCTCATGGGCACGGCACGGAGGTCCTCCCACTCTACGCACGCCTCTCGCACGCCGAGCAGCACCGTGTGTTCCAGCAGCACACCGGCAGAAGGATCGTCCTCGCGACCAACGTCGCCGAGACCTCCCTCACCGTCCCGGGCATCAAGTACGTGATCGACCCGGGCAATGCCCGTATCTCCCGCTACAGCCACCGCACCAAGGTCCAGCGTCTGCCCATCGAGCGGATCTCGCAGGCCAGCGCCAACCAGCGCAAGGGCCGCTGCGGCCGTACCTCGGACGGCATCTGCATCCGCCTCTACTCCGAGGACGACTTCAACGGCCGCCCGGAGTTCACGGACGCCGAGATCCTGCGCACCAACCTGGCCTCCGTGATCCTCCAGATGACCGCGGCCGGCCTGGGCGAGATCGAGAAGTTCCCCTTCATCGACCCGCCGGACCACCGCAACATCCGTGACGGCGTCCAGCTTCTCCAGGAGCTCGGCGCGCTCGACCCGTCCGAGAAGGACCACACGAAGCGGCTCACGCCGATGGGCCGCCAGCTCTCCCAGCTGCCCGTCGACCCGCGCCTGGCCCGCATGGTCGTGGAGGCGGACAAGAACAACTGCGTCCGCGAGGTCATGGTCATCGCGGCGGCCCTGTCCATCCAGGACCCGCGCGAGCGGCCCTCGGACAAGCAGACGCAGGCCGACCAGAACCACGCCCGCTTCAAGGACGAGACCAGCGACTTCCTCTCGTTCCTGAACATGTGGCGCTACGTCCGCGAGCAGCAGAAGGAGCGCGGCTCGTCCTCGTTCCGCCGGATGTGCAAGCAGGAGTACCTGAACTTCCTGCGGATCCGCGAGTGGCAGGACATCTACTCGCAGCTGCGTACGGTCGCCAAGACGATGGGCCTCCACGTCGAGGAGCCCTCGGCGGGTACAGACGCCCCCGAGCAGCACATCCACATCTCGCTGCTGGCCGGTCTGCTCTCGCACATCGGGCTCAAGGACACCGACAAGAACGAGTACCTGGGCGCCCGCAGCGCCAAGTTCGCGATCTTCCCGGGTTCGGCGCTCTTCAAGAAGCAGCCGAAGTTCCTGATGTCGGCGGAGCTGGTGGAGACCTCGCGCCTGTGGGCCCGGGTCAACGCCAAGGTCGAGCCCGAATGGGTCGAGCCTCTCGCCCAGCACCTGATCAAGCGCACGTACAGCGAGCCGCACTGGGAGAAGGACCAGGCGGCCGTGATGGCGTACGAGAAGGTCACGCTGTACGGCGTACCGATCGTCGCCCAGCGGAAGATCAACTACGGCCGGATCGACGCCGAGGTCTCGCGCGAGCTGTTCATCCGCAACGCGCTGGTCGAGGGCGACTGGCGGACCCACCACAAGTTCTACGCCGACAACCGCAAGCTCCTCACCGAGGTGGAGGAGCTGGAGAACCGGGCCCGGCGCCGGGACATCGTGGTCGACGACGAGACCCTGTTCGACTTCTACGACCAGCGGATCCCCGAGCACGTGGTCTCCGGGGCGCACTTCGACTCCTGGTGGAAGCACAAGAAGCGCGAGGAGCCCGAACTCCTCGACTTCGAGCGCGAGATGCTGCTGACCGAGAAGGCCGCCGGGGTCACCAAGGCCGACTATCCGGACTCCTGGCGGCAGGGGCAGCTCAAGTTCCGGGTGACCTACCAGTTCGAGCCGGGCGCGGACGCGGACGGCGTGACCGTGCACATCCCGCTCCAGGTGCTGAACCAGGTCACCGACGAGGGCTTCGACTGGCAGATCCCGGGTCTGCGGGAAGAGGTGGTCACCGAGCTGATCCGCTCCCTCCCGAAGCCGATCCGCCGGCACTACGTGCCCGCGCCGAACTTCGCGACCCGCTTCCTGGCCACGGCCGTTCCGTCGGCCTCTGGCCGCGATCAGACACAGCAGGAGCCCCTGCACGTCACCCTGGCGCGTGAGCTCCAGCGGATGGTCGGGGTCCCGGTCTCCGCCGAGGACTTCGACCTGACCCGGATCCCGGACCACCTGAAGATCACCTTCCGGATCGTCGACGAGCGCCGCAAGAACCTCGCCGAGGACAAGGACCTGGAGGCCCTGCGGCTCAAGCTCAAGCCCAAGGCCCGCCAGGCCCTGTCCAAGGCCGCGGCGGCCACCGCCGAGCGCGCGGGCGGGGAGTCGGTGGAGCGCACCGGCCTGACCGACTGGACCATCGGCACGCTGACCAAGGTGTTCGAGACGCGCCGCGCCGGCCAGCCCGTGAAGGCCTACCCGGCGCTCGTGGACGCGGGGACGAGTGTGTCCGTACGCCTCTTCGACACCGAGGCCGAGCAGCAGCGGGCGATGTGGCTCGGCACCCGGAAGCTGATCCTCCTCAACATCCCGGTGAATCCGGCGAAGTTCGCCTCGGACAAGCTCACCAACCAGCAGAAGCTGGCCCTCTCGCGCAATCCGCACGGCTCCATCCAGGCCCTGTTCGACGACTGCGCGACCGCGGCGACGGACAAGCTGATCGCCGACCACGGGGGCCCGGCCTGGGACGAGGCCTCGTTCCGGAAGCTCTACGACGCCGTACGGGCCGACCTGGTGGACACGACCGTACGGACCGTCGGGCAGGTGCAGCAGATCCTGGCCGCCTGGCAGGCCTGCGAGCGGCGCCTGAAGGCCACCCAGAGCCTCGCCCTGATGGCGAATCTGCAGGACGTGAAGGCGCAGCTGGCGGCGCTCATGCCGGCCGGCTTCGTGACCCTCACCGGGCTGCGCCGGCTGCCCGACCTGATGCGCTACCTGGTGGCGATCGACCGGCGGCTCCAGCAGATGCCCACGGGCGTCCAGCGCGACACCACGCGCATGGAGAAGGTCCACGAGATGCGGGACGAGTACGCCTGGCTGCTGGAGCAGTTGCCGAAGGGCCGGCCGGTCCCCGCGGAGGTCACCGAGATCCGCTGGATGATCGAGGAACTGCGGGTCAGTTACTTCGCCCACGCGCTCGGGACGGCGTACCCGATCTCCGACAAGCGGATCGTGAAGGCGGTGGACGCGGCGGCACCGTGAGGCGCCTCGTGACCCTCCCCGCGACCGGGTTCGACTGCACCCCCTGAGCTGCTGTACAGTCTGATTCGCAGCCGCCGAGCGGCCGCAAATCAAGGACCTGTGGAGCAGTTGGTTAGCTCGCCACCCTGTCAAGGTGGAGGTCGCGGGTTCAAGTCCCGTCAGGTTCGCAATAACATCAGGGCCCGTATCCCCCAGGGATACGGGCCCTGATGCGTTGGCGGACGACAGGAGACGACCCTGTGGCGACCCGGGACGAGTTCAGAGCGCTCCTGAGGGCCCATCTGCGGGCCGTGGGGCCCCGCCCCCACCTTTCCCGCCATTGCCTGGTCTGCCACCGCCTCCAGCGCCTCCAGCGCCTCACGCTGGGCCTCGGTGGCCGCGAGCCGGAACAGGGATCGGGGCGCCACTCCGGCCAGTCCGGAAAAAATCCCCCATCCGTATGAAGCAGTGCGTTACGCACATCCCCTTACGGGCGTATTGCCATGTGTACAAGAGTGATCATCTGTGACGGGTGTCACCACATGAGTTTTTGGGACTCACACATTTATCGCACCCCTACGCGCGCTCGATTTAATATGTGCAATGGCACCCATCCCGCCGGGGCCCCGACTTCCCGCCGACGCACCCTGACCTGGGCATAAAAAAGATCGCGCTGGACCCGGCGGAGTCCAGCGCGATCGACGACCGATGGACCTGTTGGGGCAGATCCGGCCGTATGAAGCTATGTGGGTTTCATCGGATTGGGGGACCCGATATGAACCCGTTAAAACGGGGTGTAGCGGGACCTCAGGCCTCGCTGCGCTGCTGCGGAATTCCCGCAAGCAGTGCGCGAACCTCAGCCTCGCGGTAACGGCGGTGTCCACCCAGGGTGCGGATGGACGTGAGCTTGCCAGCCTTGGCCCAGCGGGTGACCGTCTTCGGGTCCACGCGGAACATCGTGGCAACCTCAGCCGGGGTCAGCAGCGGCTCGGCATCAGGGGTGCGAGCGGTCATGAGCGGCCTCCTCGGGAGAACCGAACCATCTCGGTTCTTTCCTCTAAATTCTGCACCTTGGCCCGCGTTGCCCGAAATGGACATACGCAGGCCGAGTCGGTTATAGGACGAACGGCTTGTCCTCGGCACTACAACTACACCATCCGTCCAGCCTCGACGGCCAAACCGATGGAATTGCCCTCCGAGGTGTTCATCAGCGGCGGAAGCCGATGGACCGCCCCATAACGGACAGTCACCCTACTGTGACGATCAGTCACAGAGCGATCAGGAGTCGTCAGACCCCCCGTAGAGTGCAATACCGAGCATTCCGCCCTTAGTTGGGCGGAAGGAACCCTCCCCGGACTCCTTGTCCTATTTTGGCACGAGGGTAGGGGAAGGGCGCAAGGGCGTAGTTAGTGCGGTCCGTCACCCTTGGGCCAATGGCCCGTATCGGGACGTAGGTCCTGGCACTAAGACCTTAATGCGGTGATCAAGGCCCTGATCTGCGGATTATGCCCGATCGACCGATACGGGCGGAACGCGAAACCCCGAAATGTGATCTCGAGCACGTACCCCGGCTCGCGGGCTACCCGCGACGTGCGACCCGCGACCCGCGACCCGCGGCTAATTCGCGAACAGTCTCTCCCGGACCGCCCGCCACCGGTCCGCGAGCTCCCCGTACGCCTCGGCCGCCCCCTCGGCGTCCCCGGCCCGCAGCGCCGCGATCCCCGCCGCCAGGTCCCGCGCCGAGCGGTCGCCCGCCAGCCCGTCCGCCGGGAGCGCGTGCAGCAGCCCGCCGTAGTCCAGTTCGACCATCGAGCGCGGGTGGAACTCCTCCAGCCACCTCCCGACTTCCACCAGGCCCTCCGCCAGCCCCGCGTAACCGTCCGCCTCCCGCAGTGTCCGCAGCCCCCGCGCGAGCCGCCTGCGGGCCTGCACCATCGGCGTCCGGTAACGCAGCCGCTCGCCCGGCAGGTACTCCCGCTCCTCGTCGGCCACCAGGACGAACCAGCGCAGCGGCACCTGCCACACCCCGGTCCGGATCCACGGCCGCGCGTCCGGGTTCCGCGCGCGCCAGGCCTCGTAGTCGTCGGTCACCCGCCGGCGCACCCCCGGCGGCAGCGCCGCGTCGAGCACCGGACGCGGGAACTCGGCCACCAGCTCCTGGAGCGCCAGCCAGCCGCGCAGCCGGGTCCGCCACGGGCAGACCAGCAGCGCCCCGCCCACCTCCGCCGTGAAGGCGTCCGCACTCTCGTGCACCGGCACCGCGACCACGGGCACCCGGACCAAGTCGGTGAGGGACCGGCGCAGTTCGTCCTGGGCGGTCGGCGCGACCCCGCGCCGGGCGTAGTCGGCCCAGTGCGCGCGCTCCGCCTCCGGGAAAGCCGCCAGGGGCTCGTAGACGCGCAGGTAAGAGGCGTACGGGACGGTCGGCGCCCGGCGCGCGGAGGGCAGCGGGGGGTCGGGGGATTCGCTCACGCTCTCGTACTCCCCCGCGCCGCCCGGCGGTACTCCGCCGGGCGTCAGCCGACCCTCCAGCGAGGCCTCACATACTCCGGGAGAGTTCCGATCCTCGGACAGGTCGACTGGGTGGGCCCCCTAGGTCTTACGCTGCTCCCAGCACGCCCTCCCCCACCCGCAGGGCGGGCGTATTTCCGCCGCATCTCTTCCATGGGAGTCACCACCGTGACCGAAATGACCGACGGCGTCCTGCACACCCTGTTCCGTACGGAGCAGGGCGGCCACGAGCAAGTCGTGCTGTGCCAGGACCGAGCCACCGGCCTGAAGGCCGTCATCGCGATCCACTCCACCGCCCTGGGCCCCGCCCTCGGTGGTACGCGGTTCCACGCGTACGCCTCCGACGAGGAGGCCGTCCTCGACGCGCTGAACCTCTCGCGCGGCATGTCGTACAAGAACGCCCTCGCCGGTCTCGACCTGGGCGGCGGCAAGGCCGTGATCATCGGTGACCCCGAGGTCATGGAGGCCTCGCAAAGGACAGAACTGCTGCTGGCCTACGGCCGGTTCGTGGAGTCCCTCGGCGGCCGCTACGTCACCGCCTGCGACGTCGGCACGTACGTCGCGGACATGGACATCGTGGCCCGCGAGACCCGCTGGGCGACCGGCCGGTCCCCCGAGAACGGCGGCGCCGGCGACTCCTCGGTCCTCACCGCCTTCGGTGTCTTCCAGGGCATGCGGGCCAGCGCCCAGCACCTTTGGGGCGACCCGACCCTGCGCGGCCGCAAGGTCGCCGTGGCCGGCGTCGGCAAGGTCGGCCGCTACCTGGTCGAGCACCTGCTGGAGGACGGCGCCGAGGTCGTCATCACGGACCCGCGCCAGGAGTCCGTGCAGCGCATCCTCGACAAGCACCCGGGCAAGGTGACCGCGGTCGTCGACACGGACGCGCTGATCCGCACCGAGGGCCTCGACATCTACGCCCCGTGCGCGCTGGGCGGCGCCCTGAACGACGACACCGTGCCCGCCCTGACCGCCAAGGTCGTGTGCGGCGCGGCGAACAACCAGCTCGCCCACCCGGGTGTGGAGAAGGACCTCGCGGACCGCGGGATCCTCTACGCGCCCGACTACGTGGTCAACGCCGGCGGTGTCATCCAGGTCGCCGACGAACTGCACGGCTTCGACTTCGACCGCTGCAAGGCCAAGGCCGCGAAGATCTTCGACACCACCCTGGCCATATTCGCTCGTGCGAAGACGGACGGCATTCCGCCGGCCGCGGCGGCCGACCGGATCGCCGAGCAGCGGATGGCCGACGCGCGCGCGGCCCGCGCGGTCTGACCCTCTCCGGGACCTGGGTGCGCCCGCCGGGGTGCGGCGAGACGGAACTCACTGCACTTCGGCGGGTCGCCCGCCAGGAAAGGGTTAAAATCGCAGCTGACCAGCGAGGACGGGGCGCTTCGCTGGTTCTGCATCGAGGCGCGTCATGCGGGCGGCGTACCGTATGGCCGCGGAAGCAGGTACCGTTAAACCCCTACGGACGGTCTCTCCACGGAGAGCCCGCTCCGAACCATGAACGCGTGTCAGACTCTGGGGCCGTCGAGCCCCGTCACCGAGGGGGTCGAGCCATGGGGCGCGGCCGGGCCAAGGCCAAGCAGACAAAGGTCGCCCGCCAGCTGAAGTACAACAGCGGCGGGACTGACCTCTCGCGTCTGGCCAATGAGCTGGGCGCATCGCCGACGGATCCGCTGCCTGTCAGCGAACCGGTCGAAGTCGATGACGATCTGGATGACGACGACGACCCGTACGCCAAGTACGCGGATCTGTACAACAGCGATGACGACGACGAGGACGAAGAGTCCGGTCCGTCGGCACAGCGTCGCGGCGCTTGACGCCTTTCGCGTTTCCACCTACCGGTAGGCGACCGGTGAGCGCAGTCAAGCAAAGAACCCGGTCCAGGGCCATGGCCCCGGACCGGGTTTAGTGCTGCTCAGACCCCGTAGGTACCGGTCAGGGTCGCGCCCTCGGTGTGGTCGCCGCGGTCCAGGATCTCGCCCGCGACCCAGGCGTCCACGCCCCGGTCGGCCAGCGCGGTCAGGGCCACGTCGACCGACTCCTGCGGGACCACGGCCATCATGCCGACGCCCATGTTCAGGGTCTTCTCCAGCTCCAGCTGCTCCACCTGTCCGGCCTTGCCGACCAGGTCGAAGACCGCGCCCGGGGCCCAGGTCGAGCGGTCGACCGTGGCGTGCAGGTGGTCCGGGATCACGCGGGCCAGGTTCGCCGCGAGGCCGCCGCCGGTGATGTGCGAGTACGCGTGCACCTCGGCCGTACGGGTGAGAGCCATGCAGTCCAGCGAGTAGATCTTCGTGGGCTCCAGGAGCTCCTCGCCGAGGGTCCGGCCGAGCTCCTCGACGTGGCTCTCCAGGGACATGCCGGCGCGGTCGAAGAGGACGTGCCGGACGAGCGAGTACCCGTTCGAGTGAAGGCCGGAGGACGCCATCGCGATGACGGCGTCACCCGTGCGGATGCGATCCGCGCCCAGCAGCCGGTCGTACTCGACGACACCGGTGCCGGCGCCCGCCACGTCGAAGTCGTCCGGGCCCAGCAGGCCGGGGTGCTCGGCGGTCTCGCCGCCGACCAGGGCGCAGCCGGCGAGGACACAGCCCTCGGCGATGCCCTTGACGATCTGCGCGACCCGCTCGGGGTGGACCTTGCCGACGCAGATGTAGTCGGTCATGAAGAGCGGCTCGGCGCCGCAGACGACGATGTCGTCCATGACCATCGCGACCAGGTCGTGGCCGATGGTGTCGTAGACGCCCATCTGCCGGGCGATGTCCACCTTGGTGCCGACCCCGTCGGTGGCGGAGGCGAGCAGGGGGCGCTCGTAGCGCTTGAGGGCGGAGGCGTCGAAGAGGCCGGCGAAGCCGCCGAGGCCGCCGAGGACCTCGGGGCGCTGCGTCTTCTTCACCCACTCCTTCATGAGCTCGACGGCGCGGTCTCCGGCTTCGATGTCGACGCCCGCGGCGGCGTAGCTGGCACCGGTGGTCTTCTCTGTCATGACAGGAGAGAGCTTTCGTGTCGTTACTGCTGTTGGTGCAGGGACCTGGGAAAAGCCTGAAAGACAGGCCCCTGCGCAGGTTGAGCCGGAGGCGGGGCCTTACGGACGGCGGAGCGCGTCGGCGGCGTCGGTGCCGCCCGCGAGCTCGCTCTCCAGAAGCTGCTTGCCCAGGAGCTGCGGGTCGGGCAGCTCCATGGGGTACTCGCCGTCGAAGCAGGCACGGCAGAGGTTGGGCTTCTGGATGGTCGTCGCCTCGATCATCGCGTCGAGCGAGATGTACGAGAGCGAGTCCGCGCCGAGCGACGTGGCGATCTCATCGACCGTCATGCCGTTGGCGATCAGCTCGGCCCGGGTGGCGAAGTCGATGCCGAAGAAGCACGGCCACTTCACCGGCGGCGAGGAGATCCGGATGTGGACCTCGGCCGCGCCGGCTTCGCGGAGCATCTTCACGAGGGCGCGCTGGGTGTTGCCGCGGACGATCGAGTCGTCGACGACCACCAGGCGCTTGCCCCGGATGACTTCCTTGAGCGGGTTGAGCTTGAGGCGGATGCCGAGCTGGCGGATCGTCTGCGAGGGCTGGATGAAGGTCCGGCCGACGTAGGCGTTCTTGACCAGGCCGGAGCCGTAGGGGATCCCACTGGCCTCGGCGTACCCGACGGCGGCGGGCGTGCCGGATTCCGGCGTCGCTATCACCAGGTCGGCGTCCACCGGGGCTTCCTTGGCCAGGCGCCGGCCCATCTCGACACGCGAGAGGTAGACGTTCCGGCCGGCGATGTCGGTGTCCGGGCGCGCCAGGTAGACGTACTCGAAGACACAGCCCTTGGGCTTTGCTTCCGCGAAGCGGGAGGTGCGCAGGCCGTTCTCGTCGATCGCGATGAGCTCGCCCGGCTCGACCTCGCGGACGAAGCTGGCGCCGCAGATGTCGAGGGCGGCGGTCTCACTCGCGACCACCCAGCCGCGCTCCAGGCGGCCGAGGACCAGCGGGCGGATGCCCTGCGGGTCACGGGCGGTGTAGAGGGTCCCCTCGTCCATGAAGACGAGCGAGAACGCGCCCTTGACCTTCGGGAGGACCTTGGTGGCCGACTCCTCGATGGTCAGGGGCTTGCCGTCGTCGTCGACCTGGCCGGCCAGCAGGGCCGTCACGAGATCGGTGTCATTGGTGGCCGCCACCTGGGTGGCGCGGCCGTCCTGACGGGGGAGGTCGGCGACCATCTCGGCAAGCTCGGCGGTGTTCACCAGGTTGCCGTTGTGACCCAGGGCAATGGAGCCGTGGGCGGTCGCGCGGAAAGTGGGCTGCGCGTTCTCCCAGACGGAGGCACCAGTGGTCGAGTAGCGGGCGTGACCGACCGCAATATGACCCTGGAGCGAGCCGAGAGAGGTTTCGTCGAAGACCTGGGAAACGAGGCCCATGTCCTTGAAGACGAGGATCTGGGAACCGTTGCTCACAGCGATTCCCGCGGACTCTTGTCCACGGTGCTGCAGCGCATACAGTCCGAAGTAGGTGAGCTTGGCGACCTCTTCACCCGGAGCCCAGACACCGAAGACGCCGCAAGCGTCCTGGGGGCCCTTTTCGCCGGGGAGCAGGTCGTGGTTGAGTCGTCCATCACCACGAGGCACGCTCCCGAGTGTAGGCGAGATCGACCACTGGTCCGAATTGGGGACGGCCGGGAAATGTCACAGCACAGAGGGTGACCGGACGCCCCCGTCTCGGTATTCGGATGGACTTGTTGACAGCTACAAGCGCATTCGTACAGGCGCTCGCCCATGCAGCCCCTCGGTGACCGATCCGTCACCCTCGTCGAGCGCCGCCACGTAGACCTGGTCCGTGCCGCGAGCGCCATCTGTCGCTGTTTCGCGTAGCCACAACTCTTTTCCCTCTTTTCACATTTCCGCTCTCCCCAGCCCTGCCCTGCCGTGCCGCGCGCCGTCCCGCGCCCCGCCCGGGGCGGGTGGGTGAGCTGCGCCTTGAAGTACTTGTGTCTTCGTACAACAGCAAGCTGTCCCGGCGTGCCTTCGGCGGCGCCGTCGGAGTGACCGCGGCCGCCGCGGCGGTGGGGCTGGGCGCCGCCCCCGCCCAGGGCGCCGAGGCCCGGGAGGCCGGGTCCCCGTCGGCCGCTGATGAGCGCGAGTTCCGGGCCGCGCGCGGCCGGCACTCCCGGCGTCCGAACAGCTACCCGGGCTGACGGTTCACTCCGCGGCGGAGGCCGCCCGGGCGGTGAGGCCCTTGCCGTCGGCGGCGGTGAGGGTCAGGGCCTGGGCGTGGATCTTCCAGGTGAGCGGGCCGGCGCCGAACAGCTCGGTCAGCGTCCGCTCGAGCTCGCCGCGCGGGCCCGGGCAGGCCATCCGGGTGGTGGTCAGCGGCCCGAAAGTGAGCTTCGGGCCGTCGACCGCGGCCTTGGCGCTGAACCGGTTGCAGCCGAGGGTGCCGCTCGCGGCGCCGTCGGCGGCGATCGTGAAGGCGGCCTTCCCGGTCGCTTCGGGCGGGACGGAGGACACGGTCTCGCCGCTGACCAGCGAGTCCACGGTCCATCGGGTCGCGGTGAGCGGGGCGCCCGGCGCGGGGGGCTCGTCGGTCATCACGATGGTGTTCCCGTCGGCGGAAGTGCCGGGCGTGCCCCCGCCGTCACCGCAGGCGGTGGTGGCGGTGGCGAGGGCCAGTACGGCGACCAGGGCGGCGGGGAGGTGCCGGAGCGTAGGCATGTCCCTGGGACGGATACCGTGCCGAGGCGGTTCCGCTCAGCTCATCACCGGCAGCAGCGCCGACAGGTCGGCCCGTTCCCCGCTGGCCCTGACCTGCGCGCCCTCCACGGCCGAGGCCCAGTCCGTACGCCCAGTGGCCAGCCGGATCCAGGTCAGCGGGTCGGACTCCACCACGTTCGGCGGGGTGCCCCGGGTGTGCCGGGGGCCCTCGATGCACTGGACCACCGCGAAGGGCGGGATCCGCACCTCCACGGAGCCGCCCGGCGCCTTGAGCGCGAGGGCGTCGGCGAGCAGCCGGGTGCAGGCGGCCAGGGCCTGCCGCTCGATCGGGATGTCCACTCCGGCGGCCCGGTTCAGGTCGTCGGTGTGCACCACCAGCTCCACCGTCCGGGTGACGAGGAAATCGGCGAGGGTCATGTCGCCGATCCACAGGTTCAGCACCCGCCTGCCGGGGTTCGCGGCCAGCGCCTCGGCCATGCGGGCGCCGGCGCGGTCGATCAGCTCGGGGAGCTCGGACGGCGGGGCGCCGTCCAGGGTCTCCTTGGCCGCCTCGGCGATCTTCCCGGCGAGGGATGCGGTGGCGGAGGGCCATTCGACGGCCGTCAGCTCCGCCATGATCGCTGGCGGGCGGGCGAGCCCGCCCGCCAGCGAGTCGGCGATCCACGCGATGTGCGCGGCCAGGTCGGCCACGGTCCAGTCGCCGAGCCCGCTGTCCCGGCCGAGCTGTTCGGGGGTCAGTTCCCGGACGGCGTCGGCGATGTGCCCGAACTGCGCGGTGACGGCCGCGCGGATCTTGGCGGCGTCGTACGTACGGATCCTGGGTGCCATGCGGCGAGTCTGCCCGATCAGTCGCCGCCGCCGCAGCCGCCACCGCAGCTGCTGCCGCAACTGCTGTCGCTGCCACAGCTGCTGTCGCTGCCACAGCCGTAGCCGCCGGAGTCACCGCCGCCGCGGGCGGCCCGGGCGGCCCGCTTCTTGCGCCTTTCCTCCGCGTCCGCCTCGCGCCTCAGGTGGTACGAAGTGCCGGCCGGCTTCCACGGGCGCAGGCGGTGACGGCGTACGGGCAGCAGCGGGGCGGCCCGCACCTCGGAGACGATCGTGCTGCCGCCCGAGTAGACGGCGTACTCCAGGATCACCTCGGCTCCCTCGCAGGGCACGCCGTACAGGAGCGCCTCGTAGGGCTCATGGGTCTCGTCGATGTCGTGGTGCTCGGCGCGCAGCCGGCTCTCCGCCCCGCCGACGCGGGTCCGCGCGCCCCGGCTCCCGAACCGGTGATTGTCCTGGAACCGGTCGCGGAACCCGATCAGGGCCGAGGCGGTCGTCGTCCGGGCGTCCGCGACGAGCCAGGTGTGCCTGAGCACCTCACGGCGGACCCCGACACGCAGCACTGGCTGCGGCCCGTCGTGCAGCCGCCGGGCGGCGCGCCGTGCCGTGAGGCCGCGCCCGAGGAGCGGGATCCCGGGGATGAGCAGCAGCAGGGCCAGCATCTGCTGGCCGATGGCGTCGTACGGGGCCCCCTCGCCCGCCCGCAGGTCCTCGGTGACGGCCCAGAGCAGGGACGCGCCGCCGACGAGGCAGAGCAGCGCTCCGGCGAGGATCGGCCCCCGGCCGCGGTGGCGGTGGCCGGCGGGGAGGTGCTCCGGAACCGGGTGGCGGGCGTCCCCGGCCGCTTCGAGGAAGAGGGCTCGCTGTCGCCGTCGGGACCGCAGGCGCAGCACGGCGCCGGTGAACGTCCAGGCGCAGAGGGCGACGACCAGCCACGTTCCGGCCCGTGTCGCGCTCTCGGCGGAGGCCAGCCCGTTCTTACGGACGACCAGGTCCAGGGCGATGACGGGCGCGGACAGTATGGTGGCGGCCGGCAGGAAGCGGTACCAGGCGGGCAGGGCGAGGAACAGGACCGCGGAGTGGAAGCCGGCCCACTGGGTGTCGTGCGCCGGGGCGACGTGGGTTTCGTCCGAGCCGACCAGCATGAACGCGAGGACGACCAGGGGTACGAGGGCCCAGCCGACGGGGATGGGCGCGAAGACCGCGGGGACGCGTGCGTCGCGCCAGCGCCGTGCGGCCTCAAGCTCCCAGGCCGGGGCGCCGCCCTTGGGTATGGCCGCTTCGGGCAGGTTCTTGACGATGTCGCTCACGGCGTCAGTATGCGGACCTCCCCCCGCAGCTCAAAGGGCCTGCGGGGCACGGAATCGCTACGGCCGCTCAGCGGTTGCGCGGGAACGGCCGAGCCCCCGGCCGGGAGTTCCGGACGGGGGCTCGGGAGCGGAAGCGGGGATCAGGCCAGCAGTGCCGGGATCGTCGCCTCGTGGGCCTCGCGGAGCTCGGCCAGGGGGAGGGTGAACTCGCCCTGGATCTCGATGGCCTCGCCGTCCACCACACCGATGCGGGCGGCGGGCAGGCCGCGCGCGCCGCACATGTCGGTGAAGCGGAGCTCCTCGCTGCGCGGGACGGCCACGATGGCCCGGCCCGCGGACTCGGAGAACAGGAAGGTGAACGCGTCCAGACCCTCCGGGACCACGACCCGCGCGCCGTTGCCGCCGCGCAGGCAGGACTCGGTGAGCGCCTGGATGACGCCGCCGTCCGAGAGGTCGTGCGCGGCGTCGACCATGCCGTCGCGCGACGCCGAGATCAGGATCTCCGCCAGGAGCTTCTCGCGGCCCAGGTCCACCTTCGGCGGCAGGCCGCCCAGGTGGTCGTGGACGACCTGGGACCAGGCCGAGCCGCCGAACTCCTCGGCCGTGTCGCCCAGCAGGTACAGCAGCTGGCCGGCCTCCGCGAACGCCATCGGCGTACGGCGGTTGACGTCGTCGATCACACCGAGGACCGCCACGACCGGGGTCGGGTGGATCGCGGTCTCGCCCGTCTGGTTGTAGAGCGAGACGTTGCCGCCCGTCACCGGCGTGCCCAGCTCCAGGCAGCCGTCCGCCAGGCCCCGGCAGGCCTCGGCGAACTGCCACATGACGCCCGGGTCCTCCGGCGAGCCGAAGTTCAGGCAGTCGGAGATGGCCAGCGGCTTGGCGCCGGTCGCGGCGACGTTGCGGTACGCCTCCGCCAGCGCGAGCTGCGCACCGGTGTACGGGTCGAGCTTCGCGAAGCGGCCGTTGCCGTCCGTCGCCATGGCCACGCCGAGGTTGGTCTCCTCGTCGATGCGGACCATGCCGGCGTCCTCGGGCTGCGACAGGACGGTGTTGCCCTGCACGAAGCGGTCGTACTGGTCGGTGACCCACGACTTGGACGCCTGGTTCGGGGACGAGACCAGGGCCAGGACCTGCGCGCGGAGCTCCTCGGAGGTCTGCGGGCGGGGCAGCTTGCCGGCGTCGTCGGCCTGGAGGGCGTCCTGCCACTCGGGGCGGGCGTACGGGCGCTCGTACACCGGGCCTTCGTGGGCGACGGTGCCCGGCGGCACGTCCACGATCTGCTCGCCGTGCCAGAAGATCTCCAGGCGTTCGCCGTCGGTCACCTCACCGATGACGGTGGCGATGACGTCCCACTTCTCGCAGATCTCCATGAAGCGGTCGACGTGCTGCGGCTCGACGATCGCGCACATGCGCTCCTGCGACTCGCTCATGAGGATTTCCTCGGGCGAGAGGGTCGCGTCGCGCAGCGGGACGGTGTCCAGCTCCACGCGCATGCCGCCGGAACCGGCGGAGGCCAGCTCGGAGGTGGCGCAGGACAGGCCGGCGCCGCCGAGGTCCTGGATGCCCGCGACCAGCTTCTCCTTGAAGATCTCCAGGGTGCACTCGATGAGGAGCTTCTCCTGGAAGGGGTCGCCGACCTGGACGGCGGGGCGCTTGGTCGGCTTCGAGTCGTCGAAGGTCTCGGACGCGAGGACCGAGACGCCGCCGATGCCGTCGCCGCCCGTGCGCGCGCCGTAGAGGACGACCTTGTTGCCGGGGCCGGAGGCCTTGGCGAGGTGGATGTCCTCGTGCTTCATCACGCCGATGCAGCCGGCGTTGACCAGCGGGTTGCCCTGGTAGCAGGCGTCGAAGACGACCTCGCCGCCGATGTTGGGCAGGCCGAGGCAGTTGCCGTAGCCGCCGATGCCCGCGACCACGCCCGGCAGGACGCGCTTGGTGTCGGGGTGGTCGGCCGCGCCGAAGCGCAGCGGGTCCACGACCGCGACCGGGCGGGCGCCCATGGCGAGGATGTCGCGGACGATGCCGCCGACGCCGGTGGCCGCGCCCTGGTAGGGCTCGATGTACGAGGGGTGGTTATGCGACTCGACCTTGAAGGTGACCGCGTAGCCCTGGCCGACGTCGACGACGCCGGCGTTCTCGCCGATGCCGACGAGCATGGCCGTGTTCTCGGGGGCCTTCTCGCCGAACTGCTTCAGGTGGACCTTGCTGCTCTTGTACGAGCAGTGCTCGGACCACATGACGGAGTACATGGCGAGCTCGGCGCCGGTGGGGCGGCGGCCGAGGATCTCCCGGATGCGCGCGTACTCGTCCTCCTTGAGGCCGAGCTCCTTCCAGGGCTGCGCCGAGTCCGGGGTCTCCGTGGCGTTCTTGACGGTGTCCAGGGTCATGCGCTTACCAGCTTCTTCAGGATCGAGGTGAAGAATCCGAGGCCGTCGGTGCGGCCCGTCCCGATCAGCGGCTCGACCGCGTGCTCGGGGTGCGGCATGAGGCCGACGACGTTGCCCGCGGCGTTGGTGATGCCGGCGATGTCACGGAGCGAGCCGTTGGGGTTGCCGTCGAGGTAGCGGAAGGCCACTCGGCCTTCGGCCTCCAGTTCGTCGAGCGTGTGCTCGTCGGCGGTGTAGCGGCCGTCCATGTTCTTCAGCGGGATGGAGATCTCCTGGCCGGCGGTGTAGTCACCGGTCCAGCTGGTCCCCGCGTTCTCCACGCGCAGCTTCTGCTCGCGGCAGATGAAGTGCAGGTGGTTGTTGCGAAGCATCGCCCCCGGCAGCAGGTGGGCCTCGGTGAGGACCTGGAAGCCGTTGCAGATGCCGAGGACGGGCATGCCGCCCTTGGCCTGCTCGATGATCGTCTCCATCACCGGCGAGAAGCGGGAGATGGCCCCGGCGCGCAGGTAGTCCCCGTAGGAGAAGCCGCCCGCGAGGACGACCGCGTCGACCTGGTGCAGGTCCTTGTCGCGGTGCCAGAGCGAGACCGGCTCGGCTCCCGCGAGGCGGATGGCGCGCAGCGAGTCACGGTCGTCGAGCGTTCCGGGGAACGTGACGACTCCGATGCGAGTGGTCACCGTCAGGCCTCGACCTTCGCGGTCTCGACGCGGACGGTGAAGTCTTCGATGACGGTGTTGGCGAGGAACGTTTCGGCCATCTTGTGGATGCGGTCGAGGGCGGCCTGGTCGACCGGTCCCTCCACCTCCAGTTCGAAACGCTTCCCCTGGCGGACGTCGGCGATTCCCTCGAAGCCCAGGCGCGGCAGTGCACGCTGCACCGCCTGGCCCTGAGGGTCGAGGATCTCCGGCTTGAGCATGACGTCGACTACGACGCGTGCCACTGGCACTCCCGTTGGGTGGTTGGTGCGAAGGCGGTTCCCTCAGCGTACCCGGCCGAAATTTCTACGCGGGTAGATATCGGGCGGCCGTGATCCCGAGGGCGTTTCGGCTTCACCAACGCTTCGCAAAATCCCCCGGAAAACCACGCGCCCGGGATTGCGGCGGGACACGCGGAGACAATTAAATGGGCTTCGCAATGCAATGAGAATCGCGGTACAAAGGAATCAGCCGGGTTTCCGACTGAATGATGCATTGCTCCGAAACATCCACACAGTCGACATCACCGCACGTCAACGGGTGGCGATGGCGCGCGAAGGGACCGATATCCGTGGCGCAGCGCGTAGTAGTCACAATCTCCGACGACATCGACGGCGGAGAAGCGGCGGAAACGGTCGCCTTCGCCCTGGACGGTAAGTCGTACGAGATCGACCTCAATGCCGCCAACGCAAAGAAACTGCGGACGGAGCTCGCCCCCTTCGTGGCCGCGGGCCGCCGCCAGTCGCGTTCGGGGAAGGTGTTCAAGCACACGGCGATCGCGCCGGACCCGGCCGTCGTGCGGGCGTGGGCCCGGTCGAACCAGTTCGACGTGCCGCCGCGCGGGCGCATCCCGAAGCGCGTCTACGAGGCCTACAACGCGGCTCACTGAGTGCGGATTTGCCATCCACCCCCCGGCATCGGCTAGTGTGTGGATCACGCCAAGGGGCCGGGCCGCAAGGTCAACGCCCCGAAGGTCGTGCGGGTGTAGTTCAGTAGCAGAACATCCCTCTTCCAGGGGGAAGGCGCAGTGTGCGATCCCTGTCACCCGCTCTGCACGCTTTACCGACCACTCCGGTGGATCGGGTAGAGTGATGCTCGCACCGCTCGGCAATTGCCGTCGCGGGTATGCGGACGTAGCTCAGTTGGTAGAGCACCACCTTGCCAAGGTGGATGTCGCGCGTTCGAGTCGCGTCGTCCGCTCAGACTGCAAAGGCCCCGATCATTGATCGGGGCCTTTGTCGTATGTCCGGCTGTCCGGCCATATGCCGATCACCGCGCTGACAAATGTCATCGGTGGTGATGACAGCGCGCACTGCTGCCGTCGCCGGGCCGCCGCGAGGCTTGAACCATGGCCTGCATCATGATCACCGTGTTTGCTGTTCAGCGGCGGTTCCGCCCGGAGCCGCGCGGCAAGAGCGAGTCGGGGGACGGGAACCGTGTCGAAGCTGACCGGGTGGTGGAAGAACCGCAGCAGCGCGGGGAAGGTGGAGCTGTACACCCGCTGGTCGTTCCACTTGTTCGTGCTCATCGAGATCGTGTCGTTCGGGTTGGCCGGGCTGGCCTCCACGGCCACCGAGGCCCCGACGATGCGACTGCTCGCCATCCTCGTGATGATCTCCGGGCACGCCGTGATGGTCGGGTTCCTCTCCTCCAGGGCGCTGGACTGGCTGGTGGGCAGCCGTGAACGCCCGGTGCGGCTCGCGGTGGTGACTGGGGTCCTGACGGCCGTGGCCTGCCTGGCCGTCCTCGTGCTGCGCAAGAGCGGGGGCCTCAGCGCGTCGGTGGCCCCGTCGCTGGTGACGGGCATGACCTGCTTCGCCACCGGATCACTGGTGCTGTGCCTGAAGAAGGTCCGGCACATGTGGTGCGTCGCCCCGGCCGCCGGGATCGGCACGGGCGCGGCGGTCCTCGTACTGGGCCTGTCGGTGGGCGAGGCCGCCGGGTACACGGTCGGGGTGACGCTGACCGGTCTGTTCCTCAGCCTCGCCTGCGGGTTCTCGGGCTGGCTGCTGAACACGGTCTACGAGCTGGACCGCGCCCGGGAGCTCCAGTCGCAGCTGGCGGTGGCCGAGGAGCGGCTGCGCTTCGGGCGGGACCTGCACGATGTGATGGGCCGCAATCTCGCGGTGATCGCGCTCAAGAGCGAGCTGGCGGTGCAGCTGGCCCGGCGCGAACGCCCCGAGGCGGTGGATCAGATGATCGAGGTCCAGCGGATCGCGCGGGAGTCGCAGCGCGAGGTGCGGGACGTGGTGCGCGGCTACCGGGAGGCGGATCTCACGGTGGAGCTGGAGGGCGCGCGCGGGGTGCTGAGCGCCGCCGGGATGGACTGCCGGGTCGAGTTCGAGGCCGGTCGCGTACTGCCCTCCGAGGTGCAGTCGGCCCTCGGCTGGGTGGTGCGGGAGGCGACCACGAACGTACTGCGGCACGGGGACGCGCGCAGTTGTGTGATCCGGCTGTCAGCGCAATCGTCCGGCCCCCTGACGCTGCTGGTGGAGAACGACGGGGCGCCCGAGACGCCGGCCGGGCCGCCGGGCTCGGGGCTCGCGGGGCTTCGGGAGCGGCTCGCGGTGGTGGACGGCACCTTGCAGGCCGGTCTGGTCGGGGGCGGCCGCTTCCGGCTGCTGGCGGAGATACCGGGACAGAGACTGGAGGTGCGGGCGTGAGCCCCGTACGTGTGCTGCTGGCCGATGACGAACACCTGATCCGGGGTGCGCTGGCCGCGCTGCTGGCGCTGGAGGACGATCTGCTGGTCGTGGCCCAGGCGGCCTCGGGGCCGGAGGCGCTCGCCATGGCGCGGGCGCACCGGCCGGACGTGGCGGTGCTGGACCTGCAGATGCCGGGGGCCGACGGTGTGAGTGTGGCCACATCGCTGCGGGCCGAACTCCCCGACTGCCGGGTCATGATCGTGACGAGCCACGGCCGCCCCGGGCACCTGAAGCGGGCCCTCGCGGCGGGGGTACGGGCCTTCGCGCCGAAGACGGTGTCCGCGCAGCGGCTGGCCGAGCTGATCCGGACCGTGCACGCCGGAGGACGTTATGTGGACCCGGAGTTGGCGGCCGACGCGATCAGCGCGGGGGACTCGCCGCTGACCGCGCGCGAGGCGGAGGTACTGGAACTGGCGGGGGACGGGGCGCCGATCGCTGAGATCGCGGAGCGGGCCTCGCTGTCCCAGGGGACCGTACGGAACTACCTGTCCTCGGCGGCCACGAAGCTCGGCGCCGAGAACCGGCACACGGCGGTACGTCTCGCACGGGAGCGAGGTTGGGTATAGTAGGTCTCGCGTTACGGCGCATGCGGACATAGCTCAGTTGGTAGAGCACCACCTTGCCAAGGTGGATGTCGCGCGTTCGAGTCGCGTTGTCCGCTCAGTAGAAGAAGCCCCCCGGTCGGTGACCGGGGGGCTTCTTCGTCTTTCAGCTCCAGATGTCGGCGGACCAGGTGTGGCCGGTGAGCCGCTCGTACGCCTCGATGTACTTGGCGCGGGTCTGGTCGACGACCTCCTGCGGGAGGGCCGGCGGCGGGAGTTCGCCCGTGCGGTCCCAGCCGGAGGCCGGGGAGGTCAGCCAGTTGCGGACGAACTGCTTGTCGAAGGAGGGCTGGGTGCGGCCCGGCTCCCACTGGTCGGCGGGCCAGAAGCGGGAGGAGTCCGGGGTCAGCACCTCGTCGGCGGCGACCAGGGTGCCGTCCTGCCCGAAGCCGAACTCGAACTTGGTGTCGGCCAGGATGATCCCGCGGTCGCGGGCGATGTCCCGGGCGCGGCCGTACACGGCCAGGGTGGCCTGGCGCAGCAGCGCGGCCGTCTCGGCGCCGGTGGTGCGCGCGACCTCCTCGTAGGAGACGTTCTCGTCGTGCTCGCCGACCTCGGCCTTGGCGGCGGGGGTGAAGATCGGGGCGGGCAGCTCGGAGCCGTCGACGAGGCCCTCGGGGAGCGCGAGGCCGCAGACCGTACGGGTCTGGTTGTACTCGGCCAGGCCGGAGCCGGTGAGGTAGCCGCGGGCCACGCACTCGACCGGGACCATGTCGAGGCTCTGGCAGATCAGGGTGCGGCCGGCCCAGTCGGCGGGGGCGCCGGCGGGCAGCTCGGTGCTGATGACGTGGTTCGGGACGAGGTCCGCGAGCTGGTCGAACCACCAGAGGGACAGCTGGGTCAGGACGCGGCCCTTGTCCGGGATCTCGGTGGGGAGTACCCAGTCGAACGCGGACATGCGGTCGCTGGCGACCATGACGAGGTTGCCTTCCTCGTCGCGGTAGAGGTCTCGCACCTTGCCGGTGTGAAGGTGGATGAGGCCGGGTACCTGAACCGGCTCGGGCTTTTCGACGAATCCGGACACGGGGTCTCCCTGTGGTTCTGTACGAGCGCGAACCCATTCTCCCGTACAGGGGCTCGTGCGCTGCCCAGGGGTGTGCGGTGCCGGGTCTCAGTCCCTCTTGCAGATGCGGTCGAGGAGGTTGGCGGTGGCCCGCTGGACCCGCTCGTCGACATGGCCCGGGCGGTCGAGCGCGGGGGACCACGCGAAGGTGCCGGAGGCGAAGACCAGGGCACCGCTGGGCGCCCGGTAGAGGGAGGTCTCCTGGTGGCGCTTGGCGCCCTCGCTGTCGAGGTACGGGGAGTGCGCGAGCAGGATCCGGTCCTGGTGCTCGGGGAGCTGGGTGCGCGGGAAGTAGCGGTCGGCCTCGCCCGCGACCAGGCCGTCGAGTTCGTCGTTCTCGGTGGCGCCGGTGGAGTCCCAGAGCCAGTGCGTGGCATTGCGCACGATCAGGGGCGCGGGCTCCGGGACCCGGCCCGCGTACTGGATGCCGAGCAGCTGCTGCTCCGGGCGGTCGACCTCGCGCCACAGGCTGGGGCGGCCGGGGCCGCGGCGTTTTCGGCAGGTGAGGAGCCGGTCGGCCACTCCGGAGGGCGAGGGGGCCAGTTCGACCTGCCAGTACATGGTGTTGGCGGAGAGGAAGACGAGCGAGGTGCCGTGGTCGCGGGCGCGCTCGGCGGTGCGGCGCATGGGGGCGGACCAGTACTCGTCGTGGCCGGGGAAGACCAGGCCGCGGTAGCGGGTGGGATCGACGCGGCCGGCGTGCAGGTCGCGGGTGTCGGCGTAGGCGAGGTCGTAGCCGTAGCGCTCGGCCCAGCGGATGAAGTCGTAGGCGTGGCCGACGTGCAGGGGGAGGCCCGCGCCGGCGTAGGGGCGGTCGAAGGAGACGGTGATGGCCGCGTCCTGCTCGCCGAGGAGCCGGCCGTCCTCGTCCCAGGCGTGGTAGAGGCTCGCGCCGGTCCGGCCGTCCTCGGGGTAGAGGTTGTAGGCCTGCCAGGTGATGTCGGGGAGCAGGAGCAGGAGATCGGCCGGGTGGTCGTCGCGCACCGTGAAGGGGATGTGGGACCGGTATCCGTCGGCGGTGGTGAGGACGGCCACGTACGCGCCGAGGTTCCAGTAGGAGGGGACCTGGAGCCGCCAGGAGAGCCACCAGTGGTGGCAGGAGACGGTGCGGTCGGCGGTGAGGGGGGCTGGCTGGACGATGCCGGAGAGGCGGGGGCTGGTAGTGATCTTGGAGGCGCCGTCCCCGCCGTAGTGGCCGATGCGGTAGACGTCGACGGAGAACTGCTGGGGCGGGTCCACGGTGATGTGGAAGTCGATGGCCTCACCGGGGGCGACGGCTCCGGTGGAGGCGAAGCCCTGGATCTGCCGGTGCACGTCGTCGGCGGTACGGGGGCCGCCGTTGCCGCGGGGGCGCGGGATCCGGCCCGTGGCGGCCATGGTGGCCGCAGTGGCGGGATCGACCGCCGCGGGGTCCACGTACCAGGGCACGACCTGGCCGGTGTCGTCGAAGTAGAGCTCGCTGCCCCGGAACCACGGCAGGGGGCCCTGCCCGAAGGGGTCGGTCACCGCGTGCGCGAGCGCACCTGACTCCCACCGCCGGATCTGGTCCGCACCCATACCGTTCCCCTCCTTCGCTCCCCCGAACGCCTTCCACGCGGCCGCTCTCAGGACAAGCAGCCGCGACCGGTCCCAGCACATCACATAACGCACGCACTCCGTCACCGTTCGTCGCGAATTGACGTGAGCGGACCATTGTCGTCCGTCCGCCGAGGGGAGCCCGGGGCGCAGGGGATGGCCGGAGTACGGGCGCTGGCGCGGGCGCCGTGGTGCTGGCGCGGGCCCCGTGGCGCGGGCGCCGTGGATGGTGGGCGCCGCGGGCGCGGGCGCGGAGCCCGTCACACCAGCCGGACCGGCTTCTCCGGGCGTACGCCGACCTCCGCGAGCCAGTCCCGCAGGGGCTCGGGGTCCCCGTCCTCCACCAGGCTCAGAACGCGGGGGGCCAGATCCGACCGCCGCTGACCACTGAGGAGCAGGATCGGACCGTCCAGCCAGTCCAGCCCGGGTGCGGCCCCGGCCGAGTCCACGGCGGCGCAGCACACCATCGCCGTCACATGGTCGGCCAGTAGGTCCCGCCCGCTCCGCGGTGCCTGAAGCGGAACCAGCGGCACGGCATCCGAGGTCCGCGCCTTCCCGGAGCCGGCGGAGCGTTCCTCCCGCGCCAGGTCCCCGCTGAGCCGCCCGGCCAGCGCCTCCCCGGCCGCGCCCTCGCCGCCGGGATCCGCGAGGTACCCGAGCACCCGCTCCAGCGTCGGCCCCAGCGGCCCGGCGGCCGGGCCCGCGGGTACGGCCAGCGCGTCCAGGGCGGCATGGAGACGGGCCGCCTCGGCCCGCCACTTGCGGTCCACGACCTCTTCCGGATACGCCGCCCAGTCCACCGGGGACCAGTCCGGCCCGGCCTCGGCCGGACCACCGTGGAACAGCCGCGCGGCCAGCAGCGAAGCCGCCTCGTCTATCACCCCGGGCTGCTCCAGCAGGTCGCAGGCGGGCCGCTCGCCCAGCCGCGAGGTGAACCCCTCGGCCAGCCGGTCCCGCCGGGACAGCTCGGTCAGCGCGGAGACCACTCCGGCGTCGAGGCGCGCCGGCCACCGGCCCATCCGCCAGGCCGGCAGCGCGACCCGGGTGAGCAGCCGGTCCCAGCCCGCATAGGCCAGCCCGACCTGCTCCTGGGCCACGATCCGCAGCCCGTAATCCACACTCTGCGCACGCTCCGAGGCGGCCGCGGCCACCCCGCGCTCCATCTCGGCGGCGTCCACCCGGCACAGCCGCAGCAGCAGCCGCGCCGGACCGGCGATCCAGCTCAGGCCGCGCCCGTTGCCCACATCCACGGCGGCGTCCAGCCCCCGTATGAAGCCCCGCGCGTCGGCTATGTCCGGGTGCGCGGAAGGACCCGTACCGGCGACGACCGGCGCAAGGACCGCCCGTAGCTCCGCGACCCGCATCCACCACAGGAACGGCGAACCGATCACCAGCACGGGAGCCGCACCCGGCTCGGACTCGGGACCGGCGGATATACCGCCCCCGAGCTCGCCGTCCGGGGAACCCGCGCGGCGGTGGGCCGCATGCGTACGGTCCTCCAGCCAGCTGTCGCAGTCCGGCGTCAGGGCTATCGCCGATGGCGCCGGCACATCCATCCGGTCGGCCAGATCCCGCACCAGCCGGTACAGATCAGGCGCGGAGGCCTCCGACAACGGCACCGTCGGCGTCACGGCGGGGCGCGCCCGCAGCACCACCGCGGCGAAGATCCCGCCGACCAGCAGCACCAGCGCGGCGACCACGCACACGGCGAAGGTCACGGCCGGCCAGGGATCCCCGGCCAGCCGGCCCGTCATCCGGGCCGCCACCAGCACCACCGCAAGGGCGGCGGGCAGCAGCACGACGGCCAGCGCCCTGCTGCGGACCCGCAGCACGGCGAGGGCCCGGGAACGCGCGGACGGCACGCCCACTTCCATGATCGAACCGGTTCCGGACACGGCCGGACCTCACCCCCTCTGCCCTGCGGCGGCTTTGCTCACTCCCCCACTGTGACACCCGCCACTGACATCGCAATGCCGGTGGGCCATGTGCCGGAATGCTTGCGCCGCACCCTAGTTGGGGTCGGCGCGGCCGTCAGGCAGACCGGGCCACCATCACCCGATGGAATGGCTTTGGGTAAAGGTGGGTGCGTTCGAACGCGGCCGGATGCAGTCGCACGCGAACACGCGCGCGGGCCCGGGCGCAGGGTGTGCGCGCCGGGCCCGCGGGTGAGCGGATCCGCTGGTCAGTGGCCTTCGGCCGCCTTCGCCGCAATGTCCGTACGGTGCTGCGAACCGTCCAGGCGGATCCGCGAGACGGCCTTATACGCCCTCTCGCGTGCCTGCGCCAGATCGGAACCGGTCGCCGTCACCGACAGCACGCGTCCGCCCGCGCTGACGATCTGGTCGCCCTCGCGCCGGGTCCCGGCGTGCAGCACGTAGGCCTCGGGCTCGTCTTCGGCGACGACCTCGACCAGGCCCTCGATCGGGTCCCCGGTACGCGGGGTGTCCGGGTAGTTGTGCGAGGCGATGACGACGGTGACGGCCGCGTCCTCGCGCCACTTGAGCGGGGGCTCGGTGTGCAGGGTGCCGTTGGCGGCGTTCAGCAGCACGCTCGCGAGCGGGGTGCGCAGCCGGGCCAGGACCACCTGGGTCTCGGGGTCGCCGAAGCGGGCGTTGAACTCGATGACCCGGACGCCGCGCGAGGTGATCGCGAGGCCCGCGTACAGCAGCCCGGAGAACGGGGTTCCGCGACGGCGGAGCTCGTCCACGGTCGGCTGGAGGACGCTTGCCATGACCTCGTCGACCAGCTTCGGGTCGGCCCAGGGCAGCGGGGAGTACGCGCCCATGCCGCCGGTGTTGGGGCCCTCGTCGCCGTCGAGCGCGCGCTTGAAGTCCTGCGCGGGCTGGAGGGGCAGCACGGTGACGCCGTCGGTGATGGCGAAAAGGGAGACCTCGGGGCCGTCGAGGAACTCCTCGATGACGACGCGGTCGCAGCCGAGCGCGTGCGCGCGGGCGGCGGCCAGGTCCTCGGTGACCACGACGCCCTTGCCGGCGGCGAGGCCGTCGTCCTTGACGACGTACGGGGCGCCGAAGGCGTCGAGGGCCGCGTCCACCTCTTCCGGGGTGGTGCAGACGTAGCTGCGCGCGGTCGGGACCCCGGCGGCGGCCATCACGTCCTTGGCGAACGCCTTGGAGCCCTCCAGCTGGGCCGCCTCGGCGGACGGGCCGAAGACGGGGATGCCGGCCGCGCGGACGGCGTCGCCGACTCCGGCGACCAGCGGGGCCTCCGGGCCGACGACGACCAGGTCGGCGCCGAGATCGGTGGCGAGACGGGCCACGGCGTCACCGTCGAGGGCGTCGACCGGGCGCAGTGTGGCCACATCGGCGATGCCGGCGTTGCCGGGAGCGCAGTACAGCGCGTTGACGTCGGGGTCGAGGGACAGAGAGCGGCACAGGGCATGTTCGCGGGCGCCGCCGCCGATGACGAGGACCTTCACGCCATGAAGCGTAGCCCGCGCTCCGGATTCTCTTTCGTGCGGCCACCCAATGAGACGGCCCTACTCGTTCGTATATTCCTCTACAACGGTGGCTCCGAGCTCGCGCACGATGAGGTCGTGTCCGGTCAGGGCGCTCTCGACCAGGTCCGGATCGTCCTCTTCCGGCACGTCGTCCTCGGGCGCGACCGGCGGCGGCGCCTGCTGTACGGGGGGCTGCGGGGCGGAAGCGGCCTGCTGGGGCGGCTGGTACTGGGACTGCTGGGGGCCGGGCGCTTGCTGCGCAGGGGCCGCGGCGGCGGGCGGGGGGCTGTAGGCGGGCGCGGGCGGGGCGGCGTACGCGTTCGCGGCCGGCGCCGACTGGCTTCCGCCGCCAGCTCCGCCTCCGCCGACGACGGCGTCGATCTTCCAGTTGACCTGGAACTGCTCGGCCAGGACCGCCTTGAGCACGTCCTCGCTGCCGCTGCTCGCGAAGTTGTCGCGGGCCCCGGCGTTGGGGAAGCCGAGCTGGAGGGTCGTCCCGTCGAAGCCGGTGACCTGGGCGTTCTGGCTGAGCAGGATCCAGGTGAAGCGGCGGCGGTTCTTGACGGCCTCCAGCACGCCGGGCCACATCGCCTGGACCTGCCCGGCTCCGGCGGCCATGCCGGGGGAGGGCGCGGGCGCGGCGGGGGCGGCCGCCGCGTGCGCGGGCGCCGGGGTGGCGACGGGCGCGGGGAAACCCTGCCCGGGCGCGGCCGCACTGGGCCAGGCACCGGCGGCGGGGGGCTGGGCGGCGGGCTGAGCCTGGGCCGCCGGAGCCTGGGCCGCCGGGGCCTGGGCTGCTGGGGCCTGGGCTGCTGGGGCCTGGGCCGCCGGGGCCTGGGCCGCCGGGGCAGCGGCTCCCGGCCAGGCACCCGGGGCACCGGCACCCGGCTGAGCGGCCCCGGGCCAGGCACCGGGCGCGGGGGCGGAGGGGGCCGCGGGGGCGGGCGCGGCAACAGGCTGGACCGGCTGCGCGGGCGCGGCTGCCGGGGCCACCGGCTGCGGAATCGACTCCTCCGGCCCTGGACCCCGTACAGCGGCACGCGGTACAGCCGCACGCGCGGCCGCGACACCCCCGGCGGGCCCGGCGGGGGCCATGGCATGCGCCTCGGGCCCGGGCACGTACCCCATGGCCGGCATGCCGGCGTGCGGTGCGGCGGCCATCGCGGCCGCCGCGCCCAGGCCGCCGCGCTCCAGCCGGTCGAGCCGCGCCTGGAAGGACCGCTCGTCGTCGAAGGCGGCGGGCAGCAGCACCCGGGCGCAGATCAGCTCCAGCTGGAGCCGGGGCGAGGTCGCGCCGCGCATCTCCGTCAGCCCCGTGTTGACCAGGTCGGCGGCGCGCGACAGCTCGGCCGCCCCGAAGACGGAGGCCTGGGCCTGCATCCGCTCCACCACATCGGCCGGGGCGTCGATCAGGCCCTTTTCGCCGGCGTCGGGCACGGCGGCCAGGATCACCAGGTCGCGCAGCCGCTCCAGCAGGTCGGCGACGAACCGGCGCGGGTCGTTTCCGCCCTCCACCACCCGGTCGACGACCTCGAAGGCGGCGGCCCCGTCACCTGCGGCGAAGGCGTCCACCACCGAATCCAGCAGCGAACCGTCGGTGTACCCGAGGAGCGAGGTCGCCATGGCGTACGTCACACCCTGGTCGGCGGCGCCGGCGAGCAGCTGGTCCATGACGGACATGGAGTCACGCACCGACCCGGCCCCGGCCCGCACGACGAGCGGCAGCACACCGTCCTCGACGGTGGCCCCTTCCCGCGCGCAGACCTCGCCCAGGTACTCCCGCAGGGTGCCGGGCGGCACCAGCCGGAAGGGATAGTGGTGCGTCCTGGACCGGATGGTCCCGATCACCTTCTCCGGCTCGGTCGTGGCGAAGATGAACTTCAGATGCTCCGGCGGCTCTTCGACCACCTTCAGCAGGGCGTTGAAGCCCGCCGAGGTGACCATGTGCGCCTCGTCGATGATGTAGATCTTGTAGCGGCTGGCGGCCGGCCCGAAGAAAGCCTTTTCCCGCAGGTCACGGGCGTCGTCCACACCACCGTGCGAGGCGGCGTCGATCTCGATGACATCGATCGAACCCGGTCCGTTGCGCGCCAGGTCCCGGCACGACTGGCACTCCCCGCAGGGGTCCGGCGTGGGACCTTGCTCACAGTTCAGACACCTGGCGAGGATGCGCGCGCTGGTGGTCTTGCCACAGCCTCGCGGCCCGCTGAACAGGTACGCGTGATTGACCCGGTTGTTGCGCAGGGCCTGCATCAGGGGTGCAGTGACATGCTCCTGCCCGATGACCTCGGCGAACGACTCGGGGCGATAGCGGCGGTACAGCGCAAGGGACGACACATCTACGAGGTTATCCGGGCCCACCGACATCGACGGCCCGCCGACCCTGCCGGGACCGCCCCGGAACGCAAAGCGCCCCCCACGCACCCGCCAGAGCCCACTTACCCTTGCTGCCTTCCGGCCCTGGGGGAGTTGGGTGAGATAGCGCCACGTGAGGGGCTGGGCCCCACACTAGCGGATGGAGACCCCTGGAATCGACCCGGCGTCTTCCCGGACCGGCCGCCGACGATCACGTTCGCGAGCACCCCTCAACGTCTTGTATTGTTTGCGGCGGAGGATTCGCCTAGTGGCCTAGGGCGCACGCTTGGAAAGCGTGTTGGGGGCAACCCCTCACGAGTTCGAATCTCGTATCCTCCGCCATTGCTCTCACCGGGCAATACGTTGAAGAGCCCCACCGCTTGCGGTGGGGCTCTTCGCGTTCCCCGGTCTCAGTTCTGGTCCTCACGAGTTCGAATCTCGTATCGTCCGCCAGCCCAGAGGGCCGGACCGCATAAGCGGACCGGCCCTCTGGCGTTCCCCTCCGATGCGCGGTGCGATTCAGCCGTCCTCGGTGCGGGCCAGGTGCTCCCACTGCGCGAAGTAGGAGGCCGACTGGCGGAAGAGCCTCAGCGCCGCCGTGATCTCCCGGCCCGGGGCGCGCAGGGAGCGGCTGAGCGAGGAGAAGGCCTTGAACATGGCCTCGAACAGGATGATGGCCTCGACACCCTCCTGGACCGATGCCGACATCCCAGTCAGCTGTTCCAGCAGGTCGGCCGGACCCTCCGAGGGTGTGTCCGGAGCATGCGACGGCATGCTCCGCCGGAAGGCGAGGCCCGCCCGTACCGCGGCGTCGAGGGAACCCATCTTGTCCGCGAACCGCTGGGCACAGCCCTTCAGGTCGGCGGCCGGCTCCTCGATCGCCTGCGCGAACCGGTGCAGGATCGCCTGCTGGGTGCTGGAGGGGGAATCGGGCTGCCAGAGCGTCGGCAGGAGTTCCTGGGCGGCATCGGTAATGCGCTGGAGGGCGTCGGTGGCACCGTCCAAGTCCTCAGTCATCGCCTCCATCTGTTCCTCGACGACGGCCATGCGCTCCACGAGGCCGGGCGTGTCCTCACCCTCGTCCTCCTCGCCCTCCCCCACGCGGGCCGGGGAGAACGGGTCGGTGCGCAGGCCGCGGAGGATCCTGGCCGGCGTCAGCGGTTCGAAGGCACCACGGAGCACGGTCTCCAAGGCGGCTTCGAGCTTCTTCCGGGCGCCGACCAGACCGCTTCGGGTGGTGGCCTGGAACTGGATGGTCCTGATCGGCGAGATGTCGAACGGCAGCCGTCCGTGTTCGCCGATGTGGATGACCGGCTTGCCTGTGGCGTGGCGCAGCCCGAGCTCGTACATGACGTTGGGGTTGCCACCACCCACGTCGGCAATGACGAGATCGTCCTGGAGCACGTGGCGGCAGATCTGGTCGGTGATCTCGCCCGCCTCGGCGATGCCGTCTGAGCGGACCGGTGTGACCCCGTAGCGGGAGCAGGCGGGCAGGACGACTTCTTCGAAGATCCGCAACGAGTGCTCGTAGGCGTCCCGTTCGGGGCTTCCCTGCTCTGCGTGCTCGTTGCCGATCGGGGTGATCACGAAGCACGACCAGGTGCGCGGGGGGTCTGCCAGGTCTTCGGGGGCGCGGGCGGCGGGGGGCGTGACGGTGGTCATGTACGGTCCTCCGTTCCGGGACGGTCGTCTCGGCGAGTGGACGGGACGGCCGGGGCCTCTTCGAGAGGCACCGCATACACGGGCCTCTCCTCGATGCCGAGAGCGCGCAAGAGAAAGGCCGTCGGAATGCGGTAGGAGTGGCCGACCCTGAGGACGGGGCAGGGGAACCTGCCGAGGTGGATGAGCTTGTACGCAGTCGCAGAGCAGATTCCGAAGGCTCGGGCAGCAGTCCGCAGGTCGACTGAGAGAGGCAGATCGAAGGCCTCTGAGAAGGACAGCGACCGTCGTCGTTCCCAGGCGCTCACCGGCGTGCTCCCACCGGACGCAGGGACAGAGTGCCGATCGGCGGGCCCTCACCGGGCCTCCGGGCCCGGAACACGGTGTCCCTCAGCCCCATCCGGTCCGCAAGGGCGGTAAGGCGGACCTCTTCGACAGCGGCGGACGAGAGGGTGAAGCGCAGCGACGCGGAGAGTCCGTCCTTCCGGTCAGGGGGAGCGATGTAGAGGTTCCAACCCGTCTCGTCCGGCAAGTCCTCCTCGGTGGGCAGGCCCGCGGTCCGAGCCGCTGCGATCGCCGCGACATCGACGACGGGGACCTCGCGCAGCGTACGGGCTCCGTACGCCCAGAGCCGACGGCACGTCGTGTCCGCCAACGCGGAGCCCAGGCGGGGGTCCTCCGGGTCGGCTGCGGCCAGCGCGTCCAGGAAGGCGGCCGCCGCCTCGGACTCGGCGTCCGCCGCGTCCAGGAAAAACCGACGCACAGCAAACGCGACGGGGCCGCGCAGCCTCGGCAGGGCCAGCCAGAGAGCGAGCAGCTTCCAGCGACCGGGGCCCTCCGCTTCCTTCTGTGCAGCACCGACGACCTCCCGCCACACCGCGACAGTGGCCTCCTCAAGCGGCTGCCGGATCAAGTCACGGGCCGCCCACGGGGTCAAGCACACCGGTCCCCCGGCGAGAGGCGTGGTGATCAGGAGGGGGCTGTGGGCATCGGCGGCTGCCTTGTCGACCTCTCGTTCCAGGAAGCTGAACAGGGTCATTCCCATGTGTAGTCGTCTCCTATCGTCACGTGCGGGGGCAGGAAGTGCCGGGCGGACAGGAAGGCAGCCCGGCCCAGCGCAATGAGGGCCTCCAGCCAGGCCTCGAAGGGCCCGGACGGCGGCTGCTGTGCGGTGGGGATGGTCTGGGGCGGTGGCACGCCGACGACGATGTGGAAGGTGTTCTGCGTCATGCCTCCGTTGACCTCGCCCTGGACACCGATGCCCTGGCCGACCGCCTGGTACCGAAACTTGGTCACCGGGGCGCAGCGGCCGGAGGTGTGGCTCCTCGCCCGGCGCGCGCAGCCGGGCCCTGCTGGTAACTCAGCCCGCCCGAGACGGATCCCATGACCGCGACTCCGTGTCCCACGTGCTGGGTTCCAGGGGTGGGTTGCGGGGCGGCTGCTCGGGCCCCGTCGGCCGCGGGGACTGCGCCGTCCGGACGACGCAGCCCGCCACCCAGAAGGTCGCCGGAGGGGCTGGGGACGTAGAGCCACGCCGGTTGCCGGAATGCCTTGCCCGGTACAGCAGCATCGACGCGGACGCAGCGGTCCGGGTGCAGGCCCGCGAAGCCACTGAGGATCACGTCCTCGTAGACCCTCTGGGAGAAGACTGCCGCCAGCGACGTGACCACCGCGCTGGAACGGGCGAGGGCCTCCTTCACCGGCTCGGAGTCCAGGAGCCGGTGGGTGTCGTTGCGCGCCGCGCCGTGCCCTCGCCGTCGCCGGCGTGTCCGGTGTCGGGGAGGGGGCCGACATGCACGCTCGCGCGGAGACGGAGGGCGAAGCGGCTGTCGACGCGTGCGTTGTGTTCGGCGAGGGCGTCCTGCAGCCGATCCACGAAGGGCCAGACACCGAAGGGCAGAAGAGCGGTGGGCAAACCGAAGGCGATGCCGTCGCCGGTGTGGGCCGGGAACCGCTTGGCGCTGGTCAGGTCTGCGAGTCCGGCGGCCCGCAGGGCCTGGTCCACGAGCTCCGGGACACTGCGGCTGACATCGGGATGCGCGAGGGCCGGGAGGCGGGTGAAGTCCTTGGCATCGACGGCGAGGACACCGACGTACGGGTGCATCGCGCGGCTCTCGCCCCAGGGAACAAGGTGCGGTTCGGACACGGACGTCCTCCTGACGAGGGAAGCATCGGATCAGGCACTGCTGCGCCTGATCCGAGGATGTGCGGCGGCCGCCTCGCGCAGCCGGAAGGGTTTCCGGCAGACGACCGGCCGCTTGTGCTTGCCCTCCGGAGCGGTCCGTTCAGCGGGCACCAAACCTGACGACCTCCCGGCGCAACGCCCTCTCGTCTGCGATCGTGACGCGCCGACGCCCGCAGACGACGGCGCCGGCCTGCTCCAGGGGCCGCAGGGCCTTGTCCCGGAGGGTCCGGCCAGATACGTGGAAGAGAGCCGCCAGTTGCTCCTGGTCCCAGCCCTCCAGACGCCCGGAGGCCATTTGCCCGGCCACGGTGAGCAGGAACGCGGCCACCTGAATTCGCAGGGGCAGTGCACGCTCTCGTGCCCGCTTGAGGTCCTCTCCGTACGTCCAGTCCAGTACCTCGGCGAGGAACCGGCCGGACATCCCCAGGCCGTTGAGGTAGTCCGTGAAGGCGGAAGCCGTGATCCGCACGGCGGTCGCGTCCGTGATCGCTGTCACCCAGGCGCTCGTGCGGCCGCCGCGGAGAGCCGACAGGTCACCCAGAACGCACGGCGGCTCGCGCAGCGCTAGCGACGAACCGGCACTCCTGGCCGAACTCGCCGCCCACCGAGGACTCGCCCCGCTCGGGCTGCGTCGGCTCGCGCCGACGGTGCTCGTCAGCGCCGGCACGCCTGACCAGACCCTGGCCGCGCTCCGGGATCAGGGCTATGCCCCCGTCGCCGAGGCCGCGGATGGGACCGTACGCATCGAGAAGGTCCCACCTCGGCGGGCCGCCGCTGTTCCGACGCCACGGAAGGCCTCCGCAAAGGCCGGCACAGGACGCGCGGCGCACCGAGCGGCAGAGGCGTCGACGGTCGTCGACTCACACACCTTGGCGGCCTGGCTGCTGAACGCCCCGCCAACCGCCCCGGAGCCCGATCCCTTCGGCACCGGAGTTCCCTTCGGGACGGATACCGAGGAGATCGTCGCCGGGTACGCCAGGCAGCTGACGTACGCCGACGTCCGCCAGCTCGGCCACGCCCTCGACGTCGGCACCGCCATCACGGTCGAATACGTCGCCGCCTCGGGCAGCCGCACCGTCCGTACCCTCAGCCGCCTCGGGCAGCCGCACCGTCCGTACCCTCAGCCGCCTCGAACTCGACCCGCCCTACCTCGAAGCGTGGTGCCACCTGCGGGACGCCGAATGAGTCTTCACGCTGTCCCGCATCCACAGCGTCATGCCGGTGTAGGCCAGGCCGCGCACACCAGGTCAGCGCTGCAGCCCGAGGATCAGACGAACCGAGCCCTCCACGCGGTGCAGTTCACCCGGAGCAAGCAGCCCCAGCTTCCGTCGCAACCGCGACTTCGCCACCGTGTGAAGGTCCGCGCAGTTCACGTACGACTCGTCGTACTTCGTCAGTCCGGCGTCAGGCCCGATCGGAACATGCGTGACCTGCGGACCGGATGTGCCGGTGATCAGCGCGACCGTCACCGAGGCGAGCGGCTCCGCGATCCGGTTGACGGTAAGGACGACGACGGGGTGCGGCCCCACCGGTTGTGGCAGTGCGCAGACCCACACCTCGCCGCGAAGCGCCGTGCCTGGGTTCACCACTGCATCTCGTCTGCTGCCGCAAGCTCTTCGTCATCCGGCTCGACCACACCCTCGGGCAGAGGCGCACCCTGCTCCTGGTAGAAGGCACGAATCTCCTCGGCCGCCCCTACCTCGGCCGCTTCCCGCGCGAGGAGCCTCAGCCCTTCGCGAAGAGCATCCGAGGTCGATTTGAGGTGCAGTGTCCGCATGACCTCCTGAAGGGCCTGCATCTCATCGCCACGGAGCCGGACCTGAGCCAGCCGACTGGGCCCGAGCACGGCCGCCGCGGTATTTCGCTTCACCGCCGTCACGGCGGCCTTCTTGGCCGCCCTCTTCTTGGGAGCTGCTGCGGTGTCCACGCCTCCTCCAGCCTGTCGTACAAATGTCATACACCTAGTGTGGAGGGAGAGACCGGCCCGGTCAAGGCAATCCCGCAGGGCAGCCCTCACCGCACAGGCAAGGCCAAGAGCCGCCACGAGCGGGACCTGGAGAGCAGCCCGGCCGACCGCGTCTGGTCTCAGTTCCGGTCTCATTCGCTCCCGTCCGGGCCTGTCCAGATAGGGCCACCCCGATGGCTCCGCTGCAGGTCAGGACGGGTACGGCCCTCGCCGGACGGGCATGCGAACATTTGGAAAGCGTGTTGGGGGCAACCCCTCACGAGTTCGAATCTCGTATCCTCCGCCAGTGCCTCACCGGGCACTTGAAGGCCCCGACCGGGAAACCGGCCGGGGCCTTCTGCGTGCCGTGGTCTCAGTTCGAGTCTCATACACTCGAGGCATAACCGGAGGTTTCGCCACATTGCGGTTTCGGTGGCCTATCCCTCGTACTCCCAGGGGTTCAGCAAGAGTGCGCCTGATCGCGCCAGATGCTTGATGTTGCGGCTCACCAGCGTCCAGCCGTGCGCCAGCGCGGTAGCTGCGATCAGCGCATCAGGCGGATCGATGCTGGTTCCGGCGTTCTTCAGCCTCCGGTGAAGAACGAGGTAGGCGAGTGCCTCCCGCTCTCCGACTGCGGCGATCCGGTCTCGGTACTGAGCACGAATGTCCATGAGCGCCCGCTCGAAAGCGGCACGACGCACCGGATCAGGCATGCCCTCAATGCCTGCCTCGATCTCCGCGACCGTGATGA
Organism: Streptomyces sp. ISL-87; assembly: GCF_018614095.1. Lineage (GTDB taxonomy): Bacteria > Actinomycetota > Actinomycetes > Streptomycetales > Streptomycetaceae > Streptomyces. Next base: position 50,929 of record NZ_JAGGOY010000110.1, read on the forward strand.
CACTCAGGTAGAAGGCAGGAGCCGGAACCGAGCGAGCCCAGGCGACGACGGCCGGGGCAGGCTTCGGCTGGGGCAGGCTTCGGCCGGGTAGTGATCTCAGCGACGACGTTAGTGTCGAGTAGATAGATCACTCGCCGTTCGCCGCATCGGCGTAGGACCGCTGCCCGAACTCCAGCCCCTCGAACGGGGCCCCCGTAAGCCGCTCGAGAAACCCGTCGCTGCCCAGCGTCGCCCAGCGGTGAAGCATGTCGGGCAGGGCATCGATGTCGGTGTCGGCGAGCTCGGCATCGAAGTGCCCGAGCTGATGCTCGGGCAGGGACTCCCGGATCTCCCGGATGGTCCTCAGCGGATGAGTCTCCTCAGGTCTGCGCGGCGGGAGAGGCAGATTCGGGGCAGTGCTCTTGATCGGCTCCTCCACGCTGTGGTCCACGGGCTCATGCCTGAAAACCACCCTAGGCCGGGCGGCCCTGGAGGGGGCCGAAAACGACCCGAATCCGAGCTCTGGTGAGACCCATCCGCCGAGTCTCCGCCAGCTGTGTCCCGCAGCCGCAAGCACGGCACGTCGAGAGTGGCTACAAGTCGCAGCAGTTAGCATCGCCGCCACGGCAGCCGCGTGGACGCATGACTGTTCGAGCGGCGGGAGTCTTTATGCCACCCTGCGCTTCCCCGGCGAAGAGGCCGCCCTGAGAGGCCGTCGCCGAGGGCCGCACCGACGGAATCACCCACGGCGTCGGTGACGCCGCGCCTTGTGCGCGAGGCACTCCAGCAGCTGGGGGTTCCGCTCCGAGACACTAGTCATGATCTCTTCGAGCAAGCCGGGATAGCCGCTGACCCCGAGGTCAGGCTGCGTCAGGTTGATCTCAATGCCGTATTCGGTGTGCCACACGCCATTGGCCATCCGTCCGCCATAGGAACGATCGCCGACAGGCAACAGGGCGCGCGAGGGCTGGAACTCCGCTAGCCGGCCCGTAAGTTCAGCAGGGCCCGCTGGCTAGTGGGTGACAGGTGCCGGAGACGGCTTCAGGCCGAGTGGACGGTCGGCGAATGCGTTCTGCGAGTCGACCTCGTAGCAGACGTTGACGCTTGAGTCCCCGAGAGTCGTGTCGGCGAAGCGCTGGACGTCCCCAACAGACTTCGTCTCCCAGAGGCACGTCACGACGGACCCGTCGACGTGCGGGTAGAACTGCAGCACCCGGGTGCCATCGGGCGCTCCGGTGCCGTTCATCAGGGCCTGGCCGCGGGGAAAGGCGGTCTCCGGGTTCAGGATTCGGTGCTGGACCACGACGTACATGGTGTCCTCCTCGTTCGGTGTCGTGTCGTTCGGACGATTCGACGCTAGGCGTGCGGAGGTGGACGCCGCATCGCGAATGGTCACCAAACCGCTGCGGACCGGGATGGTCATTCCTGACCACGCAGCTCGACGAGGCCGTGCTCCAGCGCGAACGTGCTCGCCGCCGTTCGCGAGGAGACCCCCAATTTGCCGAAGATGTTCTGCAGGTGCCGGGCAACGGTGTGCTCGCTGATCGCCAGGGCGGTGGCGATCTGCCGGTTGCTCGCGCCGCCGACCACCTGGCGGAGCACCTCGAGCTCGCGTGCCGAGAGACCGTGGGTGTCCCTGTCCGGCCCGCCACGAGCGAGGGAATCGACGTGAGCGACGTCGGGCCCGGCCCCAAGCTCGGCGAACACCGCGCGCGCCGCCTGGAGCTCCAGGGCAGACGTGTCGTCGTCACCGAGCGAGCGGCAGGCGAGTGCCACGAGGACGCGCGCCCGGGCGGCTTCGTACGGCGCCCCGAGCTCCTGCCACGCGTGCCACGCCCGCCGCCCTGCCGTGAGAGCGGCGGTGGCGTCACCCTTCGCCAACGCCACGGAGGCAACGCCGTACGCCGCCGTCGCGCGAAGCACCGCGCTGTCCTGGTGCTCCGCGATCGCCCCGAGCTGGTGGGCGGCCTCAGCCGCGGCGTCGACGTCGGCCCCGGCCAGCATGATCTCGACGTACGCCGGAAGGAGGGCCGCTCGCTCCAGCTCCCGGGTGTGCTCGGACACGGCACGACGGATCGTCGCCGCCGCGGCCTCGTCGTTGCCCTGGGCCAGCCGCAGCAGCGCGAACCCGGGCTGCGGCTCGAAACCGCGGCGGTTGGCCTCCCGGAAGGCGTCCTCGGCCTCGGCCGGCCGGCCCCGCAGCCGGTGGATCTCGCCCTGCCGGTAGAACGCCTGGCCGCAGGCGATCTGGTTCAACACGCCCCGCGCGAAGTGTTCGGAGGCTCGGCGGGCCTCATCGAGCGCGGCGGCCCAGGCGCCGCCGTACTGCAGCACTTCGGCCCGATGTACCAGGCACAGACCGTTGTGCGCGACCATCTGCGGCTGGCGCTCGCACCACCGCGTCAGAGCGTCCGTCCACTCGCGCTCATGACTCAGGTCGAACAGGTCGCGGCAGAAGACGATGGTGTTGCAGTAGACGATGCCGCTGACGATCGGCGAAAGAGCACCGGAATCGACGACTACGAGCGTCTCGTCCACCAGGCGCAGGCCCTCGTGCACGCGGCCCAGGTTCACCAAGGCCCGGCCCTGCTCGTCGCGTGCCAACCACACCAGGTCCGCGTCGCCGAACCGCTCGCCGATCTCGGCGGCCTCGGTCGCCGTCGCGTGGCCGGACTGCCAGTCACCACCGCCCATCTGGCTCAGCCACACGGGGATGAGGAGATACCCGCGTTCGACGCAATCCCGCCCGTCGGCCTTGAGGAGGCGCTCACCGAGGGAGAACCAGCCGCTCGCCCGGGCGCCGTGGCCCCGGAACAGCATGCTGTGACCGATCCAGACCGCGCAGCGGACGGCGCGGGGTACGTCGTCGGCGTCCAGCCACATCGCATGTGCGCGCTCCAGTCCAGCCACGTATGCGTCGTCACGGCCGAGCATGTAGGCGGACCTGGCCAGTAGCTCCAAGTCGTCCGGGCCCATCGGTGTGACTCCGTCGGCGGCACTCAGGCCCTCGAAGGCATCGAGCCAGGCCTCGGCGGCGTAGCACGCACGGCCTCGGGCAAGATCGGTGTCGGTGTCCACGCGGCGATTATCGACCCGCTGCCGCACGACGCCGCGGGTCGATGCATCCAGGGCGTGTTCCAGGAGTGGCACTCGCTGGGATGATCGAGGCCGCCGCGCCGCTGAGGCACGCCGGCTTCTCGGCGGACGTCGTGGTACGCCAAACCGGCCGGGGCCTTCTGCGTTCCCGTCCGGAGTTCCCGTCCGGAGTTTCGGCTCCCTCCGGTCACCCTGCGGACGATGTGGAGATCCGCGGGGCGGGGTCCGGCGTGATGTTGTGATTCAGGCGGAACAGGTTGCCGGGGTCGTAGCGCCGCTTCATCGCGGTCAGGCGGTCGTAGTTCTGCCGATAGTTGTTCCGGGCGCGGTCCTGGTCGTCCACGTCCATGAAGTTCACGTAGGCCCCTGCACTGGAGTGGGGTTCGAGCGCGGCCGCGAAGGCCCGCACCCAGCCGATGGAGTCTTCGCATTCGGCGCGGGTCAGGAGTGTCGCGCTGAGGGCCGTCGAGTAGTCGGCGTCTCGGTAGGCGAATGCGGACTCGTCGAGCCCCACCCGGTGGCAGGCGCCGTCAATGGGGAAGACCACCGTCGCGCTCTGGATCGTAGGGGTCGTGGCGCCGTACTCGGCATACGCGTCGATCGCGCCGTCGGGCAGGCCCTGACTGAAGGTGCCCTTCCAGTAGTGGAAGAGACCGGCGGGCAGCAGCTCGTCGAAGAGCGTGTTGATCACCGGGTAGGGCATGCGCCCGAGGCTCTGGCCGATGACCGGCCCGAGCGCCGCGAGGCGGGCCCGGATCCGGTCGTCCTGGTCCTCGGGGCCGGTCCAGCAGGTGACGACCCCACACAGCGGCCGCCCGTGCCAGCGCTCGGGCAGGAAGGCCAGCGGCGGGCCGAGTGCCACGACGAGCAGGGCACTGAACTCCTCGCCGGAATCGGCGATCAGCTCCCGGTACCGGCGCATCACATCCGGGTCGAGCGGATAGAACGTCGGTCCGCCCAGGATGTCGGCCACGGGATGCAGCCGGTACTGGAGCGAGGCGAGGACCCCGAAATTGCCGCCCCCGCCGCGTACGGACCACAGCAGGTCGGCGTCGCGCTCCGCCGTGCAGGTCACGAACGATCCGTCGGCCGTGACCACGTCCGCCGAGATCAGGTTGTCGCAGGCCAGGCCGCACCGCCGGGCCAGATAGCCCATGCCGCCGCCCGTGGTCAGACCGCCGACGCCGGTACTGGAGACGACTCCGCCCGTGGTGGCCAGGCCGAAGGCGTGCGTGGCGTGGTTGAGGTCCGCCCAGGTGCAGCCGCCCTCGGCCCGGGCCGTGCGTGCCTCGGGGTCGACCCGGACGCCGCGCATGCTCCCGAGATCCAGCACCACGCCGCCGTCGCACGTCCCGTATCCGGCGACGCCGTGGCTGCCGCCGCGCACCGCCAGCCGGAGGTCCTGCTCCCGGGCGAAGTCCACGGTGGCGATGATGTCGCCCGCGTCGACGGCTCGGACGATGGCAGCCGGACACTTGTCGTGCATCGCGTTGTAAACCTTGCGGGCGTCCTCGTAGCCGGGGCCGTCCGGCTGGATGACGTCCCCGCGGACAGCGCCGCGCAGCTGCTCCGACAGCTTTTCGCCGAGTACTGAGGTGTAGGTGGTCATGGCCGCCACCGCCTTTCCCTTCACCACTGTTGTAGGACGGAGACCGGTCGTGTCTCATCGCCGGAACAGCCCATTTCGCAGATCCGGGGCATGGGCGGAACAGCCCATGCCCGATGCCCGATGCCCGATGCCCCGGATCGCGTACCCCCGCGATCACGCCAGGCCGTGGGTGTACGCGTAGGCCGTGGCCGCGGCCCTGGACGACACATCGAGCTTCGCGAAGATGTTGTTGAGGTGACGGGCGACGGTGTGCTCGCTGATCACCAGCTCGGAGGCGATGGACCGGTTGGTCCCCCCGGCTGCCACCAGGCGCAGCACCTGGGCCTCACGATCGGTGAGGTCGCCCGGGAGCCGGTGCTGTACGCCGCTGAGCAGGGCGGCGGCCCGGCGCGCGTCCGGCGCCGCTCCCAGCCTCTGGAAGACCGCCCGCGCCGCCTGCAGCTCCATCCGGGCGCCCTCGGCATCACCGGCGGCCCGGGCGGCGGCCGCGAGAGTCATCCGGACCTGCGCGGCCTCGTACGGGACTCCCAGCTCCAGCCACAGCGACAGCGACCGGTGCAGTAGGGGCACCGCACGCTCCAGGTCGCGGTCGGCGAACGCGACCGCGCCGCGTGCGGCCGTCGCGGTCGCATGCAGCACGGTGGACTCGGACGCGCACCGCCGCTGCCACTCCAGCGCGTTCGACTCCAGTTCGTCCGCCGCCGTCCGAGCCTGGTCGAGGTCTCCGAGGGCGAGCGAGACCTCGACCTGGGCAGCGAGCAGCCGGCAGCGGCCGAGCGGCCCGGGCCCCGCACCGCTCTCCCCACCCTCCCCGCCCGCCAGCGCGAGCCTGAGCGCGGCGGAGGAGGAGTCGGTCCTGCCCTGCGCGAGGTGCAGCAGGGCAAGGCCCGGCTGCGGATCGCGGCCGAGCTCATGGGCCCGGGTGTACGACGCCTCGGCTGCCGCCAGGTCACCGCACCGCCGCTCGATGCCGGCCGTCAGGTAGATCGCCTCTGCGGCGATCCGGGCCTCGTAAGGCAACAGCTCGGTGCAGGTCAGAGCGGCTTCGCCGGCCGCACGGGGCCAGTCGCCGGTCAGCTCGGCGACCTCCACGCGGTGTACGCGGCACAGCCCCCGGTAGTTGTTCTCCTCCGGCATCGACGCGCACCAGGCCATGGCGGCATCGGTCCACTCGACCGCTCGCCGCAGGTCGGCGCACGCCATGCACGCCTGCAGACCCAGGCAGTAGATCCATCCGGTGAAGAACGAGCTGAGCTCGCCCGCCAAGGCCGAGCACATGGCGTCGTCGAGCAGGGCGAGCCCGTCGGCCACCCGGCCCTCGGCCAGCAGCACGCTCGCCTGCACCTGGGTGCACATGGCCAGAAGATCCACGCTCCCGCATCGTCGCGCGATGTCGGCCATGCGCCGGGCGCAGCCCCTTGCCTCGTCGAACGCGCCTCGCCGTTGCGCCTCCTCCGCATCAGCCCAGAAGAGATAGCACTGCTCCACACACTCGGGTTCGCCGGTCAGCTGCTGCCGCGCCCGCCCCAGCCAGCCGGTGGCCGCGCCCGTGCGTCCCGCGAGCTGGTACTCGTAGAAGAGCATCCAGGCGCTGAATCCGGCCTGCCGGCCCGCGCCCGCCGCCACATAGCCGGAGTAGGCCCCGGTCCGCGCCGTGATCGATTCCTCGACCCGGCTGGTCCACCAGGCCGCGTCTGCGAGCACGGCGAGGTCGTCGGGGCTCAGACGAGCAGGGCCGAGATCGTGCAGAAGCGTGTACGCCTCTGCCCATGCCTCTCGGCCGGCAGCGGCCCTGGCCTGATCGACCGCCCGCTCATCACCGGTGATCACTCTTACCAGGGTAGGAGCAACCTGGAAGGGGCGCAGGTCAGCGGTGTCACGAGGCGTCTGCGGCCTGGTGCGGAGTTGGGCCGGACCAGGCCTCGATCACACGACGCCGAACCCCCCTGCGTCCTCGGGCACCCGGGCGACCGCGCCGCCGAGGTGGAAGACCAGCGTGTACGAGCGGGGCGAGGCGACCCGGGCGGTGTGCTCGACCAGTACGTCGATCAGGTCGTCGCTCAGTGTCGCCACCTCGCTGGACTTCCAGTAGTAGTGCCAGCCGTGCGGAGCCGTCGGGTCCAGCATCCCCTGGTGCTCCGGGTAGGGCCGCAAGCCGGTCAGGTCGGTCCAGTGGATGCCCGTACGAGCGCAACGGTGCCAGCACGGCGGTTTCGGCCTCCGGCGGTCCGCACCAGCAGGAGATCGCCGGCGCCTACGCAGCGCCACCCGCTGCGGCGCCCCCTCGCCCCAGCGGTGCCACCCATTCCGTGGCGCCCAGCTACGGCGCCGGAGTGCCCGCATGGGTGAAACGCCTCCAAGACGTGAAGTCGGCCTACATCCAGCCCGGCAACCCCGAGGAAGAGAACCCGGCTGACCGCAGGGATTCGACTACTTGCCCAGCACCTACCCCTATCTGGGCTGACCAGCCAGCGCCTCCCGAAGTCTGCGCTCCTCCGCTTCCAGCAGCGCCCGGTCGTTGGTGGAGGGTGGGCCTCTACGACAACACAGCTAGGGTGATCCGCGATAGCGAGGACGCTGCGCAGTCAGCAGGAGGTGACACGTGGGGGCAGCTGATCCCCTGGCGATTCGGGTGCCAGTAGGGGAGGACTCCCATCTGTGGACCAGCCGGACGACCAGTCGCAAGGTTCTGCTGGTGGCGCACAATGTCACTTCCGCCGGACGTCTCCTGGACGTACTGCCGCTGTTCCGTGACGACTTCCGTGTGCAGCTGCTGGTTACCTCCACCGGGTCGTCCGCGTTCCGGTCGGGGCTTCGCGAGCTGTTCGCCGAGTTGGAGCTGCCCGTACTGCCGTGGGAGCAGGCCCAGTCGATACCGGTCGACCTCGCGGTGTCCGCCAGCTTCGGTGGACAACTCCACAACCTTCAAGGCAAATTGAGCGTTTTGTCACACGGTGTTGGATATACTAAGAAGCTGGCAAGGCCGGGAGCCGGGAGCCGGG
>NZ_JAGGOY010000110.1:58677-62460 GCF_018614095.1 Streptomyces sp. ISL-87
GGAGCCGGGAGCCGGGAGCCGACGTTCGGTCTGTCGCCGGATTGGCTCTTGGCCGATGGCGAGCCGTTCGTGGACGGTCTCGTACTCTCCCACCCGGAGCAGCTTGAACGGTTGCGCCGCGTGTGCCCCGAAGCCGAGGAAGCGGCCGTACTCGCCGGGGACCCTTGCTTCGACCGTATGCTGGCTGCCCGCCCGTACCGTGAACGGTTCCGTCGTGCCCTGGGCGTACGCCGTGGCCAGCGGCTCGTCGTACTGAACTCCACCTGGAACCCGGAGGGTTTCTTCGGGAACGGAGGCGGTCAAGATGTGCTGCCGAGCCTGCTTCCCCGGCTCGCGGCCGAGTTGCCGGCCGACGACTACCGCCTGGCCGCCATCCTGCACCCGAACGTCTGGTACGGGCACGGGCCGGGCCAGATCCGTGCCTGGCTGGACCAGGCGCGCCGCAGCGGGCTGGCCTTGATCGACCCCATGCACGCCTGGCGGCAGGCCCTCCTGGCAGCGGATGTCGTCCTGGGCGACTTCGGCGCGGTCTCCTACTACGCCGCGGCTCTGGGCCTCCCTGTGATGCTGGCGTCCGCCGCACAGGACAGGCTGGACCCCGAGGCACCGCTCGCGTCATTCGTACGGGACGCGCCTCGGCTCGATTCGCACGGCCGCTTGTGGGAGCAGGTGGAGCGGGTGGTGACGGAGCATCGTCCGCTCGCCGGGCCGGCCGAGTTCACCACCTCGGCTCCCGGCGCCTCGGCACCCCTGCTACGGCAGCACTTCTACACGTTGATGGACCTCCCGGAGCCCGAGGCCCCCGCACTGCTGGAGCCGCTGCCCCTGCCGTCGTACGATCCTCCGCGGCGTACGGCCCCACTGCACGTACGGACGCAAGTCCAGGGGGCAGAGGTTGTGATCGAACGCTCTACGGGGCATCCGTACGGGGCAGGCGGCGTAGCACACCTAGCGGTGCACGAGGACACCCTCGACCCCGGCAGCCTGGAGTCGGCCGACGTGATCACGCGTGAGGGGCAGCCGGACGATCCCCGCCTGGGCGGCCCGCAGGTGTGGACCGCGGAGGTGCTGCGCCGGTATCCGCACTGTGCGGTCGCCGCGTATGTGACCGGGCCGCACACGTGCACCGTCCGGAGCCGGGAGCACGGCGTGTACCGGCTGTCGGCCGGCCCGGGGGCGGACGCCGACCCGGCGGCGTACGCGTCCGCGCTGGCCGCGTGGCTCGCCGTGGGCGGCAGGGTGCCTCCAGGCGGGACCGTGCTGCTGATGCACGCGGCCGGTGGCGTGCATCCGGTGGCGGTGGAACCGGCGCTACCCGGCGACCTCGCAGCGCAGTCGTAGGGCAGCCAAGTACCCCAGGTGCGGGGTCGCGGCCGGGGTGAGCAAGCGTTCGGCCTCCGCGATCTTCGTCAGCGCCTCGGCGTTCTCGCCCGCGTCATGCAGGGTCTCGGCCAGGTCCGTGAGAGCACGGGCCTGGTTGTACGCCTCTCCCTGCTGCCCGAAGAAGTCCACCACGGTCTCCAGCAGGCGGCGTGACTCGTCGAGCCGCCCCATGCCGCGCAGAGCGCGTCCCTGGTGGCGCCGGGACAGAGCGAAGGCGCGCGACAGGTCCTCCACGCCCTCCTGCCCCTGCGCGATCCTGCCGTAGATGGCTTCTGCCTCGACGAACCGCTCGTGCGCCGCCTCGTACAGCCAGCGGTGGAGGTTCAGCAGGCCCTGCAACTCCACGGAGGATGCCTCGCCACGTAGGTGACCGGCCTCGCGCTCGGCCCTGGCGGCAGCTTCCGCCTCCCGGTCCGCCTCTTCCCACCGGCCCAGCTCTCCCAGGCAGTGGGCGAGCTGGAAGTGCAGCGCTCCCGCGATCCGGGACCCCGGCTGGTGCTCTTCGGCGCAGCGGGCCGCGATACGAAGTGCGGGCAGCACTTCGTCCCAGTGGCCCGCCTTGAGCTGAAGGGGCCAGAGGGCACGTCCCAGGCGCAGCGCAGTGGTGGTGTGCTGGTACTCGCGCGCGACGGACACGGCACGGACCAGGTTGCCCGCCTCCGCCGCCAACGCTGCCACGCCCTCCGCTTCATCTCGGTACGCCTCCCCCTGCGCGGGCGCCGGCTCGGTCCGCCAGCTCTGGGGCAGAGCCGCGTGGGCCGCGTGCAGTGCCCGGTTCAGCAGGGCGTCGAGAGTCCGGGCGACAGCCGCGGAGCAGTCGGGGATCCCGTGCTCAGGTCCGGCCGTGTCCGCCAGATGGCGGCGCACCTCAGGCCGGAACCGATAGCGCTCGTCGGGCAGAGGCTCCAGCAGTTGGGCGTCCGCCGCTTCGGCCAGCATGCGGGCCGCCTCCTCCTCGGCGACGCCCGCGGCGGCCGCGGCGAGGTGGGACAGTGATGGCCGGCCAGCCGCCCAGGGCCGTCAACCGGCAGAGCCGAGCCGTCTCCGGCCGGACCCGGCGGCAACCGGTCTGGGCCGCGGCGCGCACCGGCTCGCTCCCGGATGCCCCGGTCGCCGGACCCGGGAGGTCCAGCTCCGCGTCCTCCGTCAGCAGGTGCATCGCCGTCGTCCTCAGGGCGAAGGCGTTTCCCGCGCAGTGGGCCAATACACCCGGCATCTGCGACTTGGCACGCGCGACCTTTTCCCGGCCGGCGACCTTCCTCATCATCTTCAGCGCGTCCCGGTCGCTCAGCCGGGGCACCGGGACGGGCTCCGCTTCCAGAACGAAGGGCGGGCCGGACACGACCACCAGCAGGAAAACCTCAGGTGTGGCCGGGATGAGACGGCGGACCTGTGCGACCGAGGATGCGTGGTCGACCACCACCATCGCCCGGCGGCCGGCGGTGAGCCGCCGATAGAGCTGTTCCCGGCCCGCCTCGGTGGGCGGAATCCGTTCCGGCTCGACGCCCATCTGCCGGAGCAGGCGCAGCAGGACGGCCGCCGGAGCCGGTCCGAGCTCTCCGGAGTAGTCGCGGAGGTCGACGTAGAACTGTCCGTCGGGGAACTGTGCGTGGCAGGCGGCGCCCAGGTGCAGGGCCACTGCGGTGGTGCCGATCCCCGGCGGGCCGTACAGCAGCGCGACGCGTGGACGCCCTGCGGCGGGGCGGGTCGCCTCCCGCCTCAGCCGCTTGACGACATCCTTGCGGTCGGTGAAGTGGCGCGTGGCAGGGGGAAGCCCGCTCCCGGAAGGAAGCTCCGCCGCGTGCTCCGGAAGGCTCCGAAGGAGAAGACACCATTCGCCTGCCTGCCGCCGATCGTCACCCAAGCGGGCGTGTACGTGACCGGCCAGCGACTCCCAGCCCTCTCTGCTGGTGGGCAACGGCGTCTCCCGCCCCGTGGTCCTTCTCGCCAGTGCACCCGTCGACAGCAGCAGCTGCTTACCCATCTCGCCGGCCGCACCATTGCCCACCGCAGTGAGGAATGCGGTCAGCGCACTGAGTGCCACGATCTCCAGCATGTCGGCCCCTCCCCTGGTCCCCGATCCGCCACTGGCCGGACTGTATCCCCGCGACAGCGGCATGAGGAAACACTCTGGTCACGCCAACTCCCGGCTGAGGTTGCGCAGATGTGCCTCGGGTCACGGAAGGCGGCGTTAGAACACAGCGCAACCACCGTCGACATCGGCCTGGCTAGATGATCAATTCCAAGGGGTCAGTGATCGTAGGCGGTGAGGGATCGTAGGACTTGCTGTCCGGTGGCGTCGTTGTGCCAGATCGCGGCGGTCAGCGCGAGTATGCGCTGCATGACGCGGACGACGACGCCGCCAGGCGTGCGGCCTCGGTGCCGTTCGAGGTCGAGCTG
>NZ_JAGGOY010000111.1 GCF_018614095.1 Streptomyces sp. ISL-87
GGTCAGTCATGTCGTAATATGACCGACTGACCACTGCGTCCTCGCTGTGTTGTTGCCTGCAAGCATCACCCGAAGGCGACCTCACAGGTCTTTTTCAAAGGAACCTCATCCACCGAAGTGGACGGGGTATCAACTTCTGGCGTTGATTTTTGGCACGCTGTTGAGTTCTCAAGGAACGGACGCTTCCTTTGTACTCACCCTCGCGGGCTTTCCTCCGGGCTTTCGTTCTGTGTTCTTGCGTTTCCGACTCTATCAGATCCTTTCGGGCCTGACTCCCAGTCAGCGGGTTTTGCCTTCCGGGCTGTTGGGCCCTTCCGACTCCCGAACTCTAGTGGATTTCCCCGGCGATTCATAATCGGCCTTCGGAAATGAATTCGGACATGCCGAATTCGTTCCCAGTGGGAGATCGTGCTGAGTTGGGTGCCGCAACGAGGCGGCGGGATTCGTTGTCGCCAAAACCATTCGGCTCTGGGGCAACTCGAAGAACCTTACGGATGCCAGGGGGTCGTGTCAACTCCGGTGGTCAGCCCCGGGACTGGAGGTCCTCCACGCGGTCCAGCAGGCGGGTCAGCATGTCGCCGAGCACCCCGCGCTCCGCGGTGGAGAGGTCCTGGAGGAGGTCCTCCTCGAAGACCGTGGCCGCGCGCATCGCGTCGAGCCACTTGCTGCGGCCCTCGTCCGTGAGCTCCACGATCACGCGGACCCGGTTGGACTCGTCGCGCTCCCGGGTGACCAGGCCCTCCGCCGTCATGCGGTCGATCCGGTGGGTCATCGCGGCCGGCGTGAGGCCCAGCTGCTTCGCGAGCTCGCTCGGGCCCATCCGGTAGGGGGCTCCGGAGATGACGAGGGCTTTGAGGACCTCCCACTCCGCGTTGCTGATGCCCAGGGCCGCGGTCTGGCGTCCGTACGCGACGTTCATGCGGCGGTTCAGGCGGCTCAGCGCGGAGACCACCTTCTCGACCTGGGGGTCGAGGTCCTGGAATTCGCGCTGGTAGACGGCGATCTGCTCATCGAGGCTCGGCTCGTGGACGGGCGTAGTGCCGTCGGGGGTGTCACCCATGGGTCGAAGTATGGCACGAGCTCGTTGGCGTCTAACTCCTTCGATGTGTAGAGTTAAGCATCGAACTTTAGGTATGAAGTCTTCAGGCTTCAGCTATCAAGACAGGTGAGAAGTGACCAAGGTGATGGGCGCTGCGATGCGGCGGATCCAGGCCGGCAACGCGCTGACCGCGTTCGGCATCGGCTTCACGGTTCCGTTCCTCTACATCTATGTGGCGCAGGTGCGAGGTCTGGGTTCCATGGCGGCCACGAGCGCGTTCGTGGCCTTTGCCCTGGGTGCTCTTGTCGCGCTGCCCTTCACCGGTCGGGTCATCGACCGACGCGGTCCCGTCCCCGTGGTGATGGGTGCGGCGGTCGCCGCGTCGGCGGGTGCGCTCTCGCTCGGGCTTTCCACCGGCGTCGTGCCGATCCTGCTGTCGGCCCTCGCGCTGGGTGCCGGGCAGGCGGTCATGCAGCCCGCGCTGGCCACGATGATCGTGTGGTGCTCGACCCCGACCACCCGGACCCGTGCCTTCGCCCTCCAGTTCTTCATGCAGAACCTGGGGCTGGGCATCGGCGGCCTCATCGGCGGCCAGATCGTCGACGAGAGCCGGCCCGGCAGTTTCACCCTGTTGTTCAGCATCGAGGCCGTGATGTTCCTGGTGCTGGCCGGGGTCATCGCCACCGTGCGGATGCCCCACGCGCCGAGCATCAAGGACGCCGTGCCGAAGGACCCGTCGCAGGCGGGGGGTGGCTGGAAGCGGCTGCTCCGGCACAAGGCCATGGTTCAGCTCTCCGTACTGGGCTTCGTGATCTTCTTCGCCTGTTACGGGCAGTTCGAGTCCGGGCTCGCCGCGTTCGGTACCGAGGCCGCCGGGATCTCCCCGTCCACCCTCGGGTTCGCGCTCGCCGCCAACACCGGCGCGATCGTCGCCGCGCAGTTCGTCGTACTGAAGCTGGTGGAGAAGCGCCGCCGGTCCCGCGTGATCGCGCTGGTCGGGCTGATCTGGACCGTGGCGTGGCTCATCGCCGGGTTCTCGGGCCTGGGGCACGGCAGCGCGACGATGGCCGCGGCCGCGTTCGTCTCCACGTACGCCCTGTTCGGCATCGGCGAGGCGATGCTGTCGCCGACGCTGGCGCCGCTCGTCGCCGATCTGGCGCCGGAGGGTTCCATCGGGCAGTACAACTCGGCCTTCGCGCTGGTCAAGCAGATGGCGCTGGCGCTGGGGCCGCTCGGTGTGCCGCTGGGTGCGGGCGTGCCGATGCTCTACATCGGGGTCTTCGTGCTGGTGTCGCTCGGGATCGCGGGGCTGGCCCTGCGGCTCGGGAAGCGGCTGAGCCCGGTGCAGGACAATCCGTCGCTGCGGGCCGCGCCGGCTCCGGCCGCTGCCGACGCCGTCGCCGTCGCCGCGAAGGGTGTCGCCGCGAAGGGCGTCGCCGAGCCTGTGGCTGTGTAGATGTAGGTATATAGGTGTGGGGGAGGCCTCGGTTCTTTGGACCGGGGCCTTCCTACTTGTCCGGCAGGGCGAACTCGCACCAGACGGCTTTGCCGCCGTCCGGGGTGCGGCGGCAGCCCCAGGACGAGGCGATGGTGGCGACGATCGAGATGCCGCGGCCCGTCTCGTCGGCCGGTTCGGCGCGGCGGCGCCGGGGGAGGTGGTCGTCCCCGTCGGTGACCTCGATGATCAGGCGGCGGTCGGTGCGGCGCAGCCGCAGGCGCATGGGCGGGGTGCCGTGCTGAAGGGAGTTCGCGACGAGCTCGCTCGCCGCCAGGACGCCGAGGTCGCACAGCTCGACCGGGAAGCGCCAGGAGGCGAGGACGCCCTGGGCGAAGGCGCGGGCTCGCGGGGCCGCCTCAATGCCGCCGAGGAGTTCGAGGGCGGCGTTGTGGAAGAGCTCGGCGTCCTGGCCGGTACGGGCGGGCTGCTGGAGGACCATCACCGCGACGTCGTCATCGTGGTCGGCGTCGACGCCGAGGGCCCGCATCAGGCGGTCGCAGATGACCGCCGGGGTGCCCTGCGCGCCGGAGAGGGCACGTTCCAGCGCGGCCACGCCTTCGTCGATGTCCTCGCCGCGGCGTTCGACCAGGCCGTCGGTGTAGAGGACGGCGGTGGAGCCGGGGCCGAGTGCGATGGTGCCCGAGGTGTGGAGCCAGCCGCCGGTGCCGAGAGGCGGGCCGGTGGGGTCGGCGGCGCGGCGTACGGTGCCGTCCTCGTCGCGGACCAGGATCGGGAGGTGGCCGGCGGAGGCGTACGCCAGCAGGCCCTCGTTGGGGTCGTGGACGGCGTAGACGCAGGTGGCGATCTGGCTGGGGTCGATCTCGGCGGCGAGGCCGTCGAGGAGCTGGAGCACCTCGTGGGGCGGGAGGTCGAGGCGGGCGTACGCGCGGACGGCGGTGCGGAGCTGGCCCATGACGGCTGCGGCGCGGACCCCGCGGCCCATGACGTCGCCGATGACGAGGGCGGTGCGGCCGGCGCCGAGGGTGATGACGTCGTACCAGTCGCCGCCGACGGCCGCTTCGGTGCCGCCGGGCTGGTAGGTGGCGGCGATGCGGAGGTCGTCGGGCTGTTCCAGTTCCTGCGGGAGGAGGGAGCGCTGGAGGGTGACGGCGGCCTCGCGCTGGCGGCGCTCGCTGGCGCGGAGCCGGTCTACGGCTTCGGCGTGGTCGGTGACGTCGGCGAGGTGGACCAGGACCCCGGTGTGGTGGGGGTCGGGCTCGGTCCCGGGGTCGGCCTTGGGGTACTCGACCGGGGTGCAGGTGACGGTGTACGAGCGGCCGCCGCCGGGTGCGGTGCGGTTCTTGGCGGTACGGGGCTTGCCGCTGCGCTGCACCTGGTCGAGGAGCGGGAGCAGGCCGAGCTCCCCCAGTTCGGGGAGGGCCTGGTGGGCGGGGGCGCCGGTGGCGCGGGCTCCGAACCCGGAGGTGTAGGCCTCGTTGACGTAGGCGACGCGGTGCTCGGGGCCGTGGACGAGGGCGACGAGGGCCGGGAGCCGGTCGAGGACCTCCCGGACGGGGAGCTCGTCGATGGCGGGTACGGCGGCGGCGGGCGCGGGGCCCGACCCGGTGCCGGTGCCCGAGCCCGTGCCGGAGACGGTGGGGTCGGCGGGGCGGCCGTCCGGCAGGGTGGCGGGATGGCCGGCTGCGCCGCGGGCGGCCGGAACCGATCCCTCACCCCGCTTGGCCTGGGCGGCGGCATGTTCGGACCGGGCGGCGGCGCGGCGCTGCGTTCCGGGAAACCGGGCGCTCCAGCGGGTGAAGTTCACTGCGTTCAAGCCTCGTGGTGTCGCTCGTGGTCGCTGTGTCTCCCCCAGCTACCGCTGGGAGCTGCCCCCAGTGGTCGGTCGCTGGACGATGTCACTCTGTGCAGGTGTGAGCCCACCTATGGTCACACGTCCAGTGTGGCCGACGGCACTGACAGCGTCAGCCTTCGTTGTTCTTCGGGGGCTCCTTGGGCCCTCCGCCCGCTGCGAGTTCGAATTCTGCCCTGGGGTGTTCTAGGGAGCCTAGTGACACGATCTCGCGTTTGAAGAGACCTGAGAGCGTCCATTCGGCGAGGACGCGCATCTTGCGGTTGAAGGTGGGGACCCGGCTGAGATGGTAGGCCCGGTGCATGAACCAGGCGGGGTAGCCCTTGACCTTGCGGCCGTAGATGTGCGCGACGCCCTTGTGGAGGCCGAGGGAGGCGACGGATCCGGCGTACTTGTGGGCGTACTCGGTGAGGAGTTCGCCGCGCAGGGAGGCGATGAGGTTGTCGCTGAGGGCCTTGGCCTGGCGCAGGGCGTGCTGGGCGTTTGGGGCGCATTCGCGGCCCGGTTCGGCGGCGGTGATGTCGGGGACGGCGGCGGCGTCGCCGGCGGCCCAGGCGTGTTCGACCCCCTCGACGGTGAGGAAGGCGGTGCAGGCCAGGCGGCCGCGCTCGGTCTTGGGGAGGTCGCTGGCGGCGAGGATCGGGTGGGGTTTGACGCCGGCGGTCCACACGACGGTGCGGGTGGGGAAGCGGGTGCCGTCGCTGAGGACGGCGACGCGGTTCTCGCAGGATTCGAGGCGGGTCTCCAGCCGCAGGTCGATGTTGCGGCGGCGCAGTTCGCGGATCGTGTAGGTGCCCATCTCGGGGCCGACTTCGGGGAGGATCCGGTCGCTCGCCTCGACCAGGACCCATTTCATGTCCTCGGGCTTGATGTTGTGGTAGTACCGGGCCGCGTAGCGGGCCATGTCCTCCAGTTCGCCGAGGGCCTCGACGCCCGCGTAGCCGCCGCCGACGAAGACGAAGGTGAGGGCGGCGTCGCGGATCGCGGGGTCGCGGGTGGAGGAGGCGATGTCCATCTGTTCGATGACGTGGTTGCGCAGGCCGATGGCCTCTTCCACGGTCTTGAATCCGATGGCGTAGTCGGCGAGTCCCGGGATGGGGAGGGTGCGGGAGACGGAGCCGGGGGCGAGGACGAGCTCGTCGTACTCGATCTCGCGGGCGCCGGTGCCCTCCTCGGCGGTGGCGAGGGTGGTGACGGTCGCCGTCCGCTTGGCGTGGTCGATGCGCTGGGCCTCGCCGATGACGATGCGGCACTTGTCGAGGACACGGCGCAGCGGGACGACGACGTGGCGTGGGGAGATCGAGCCGGCGGCGGCTTCGGGGAGGAAGGGCTGGTACGTCATGTAGGGCTCGGGGGTGACCACCGTGACCTCGGCCTCGTCGGCTCTCAGCTTCTGCTGGAGCCGGAGCGCCGTGTACATGCCGACGTAGCCGCCGCCGACGACGAGGATGCGCGTTCGGGGCGGGGTACCGGGGGCCGTGCCCCGGGAGTTAGCAGCCTTCACCATCCCATGACGCATGGTGGCCGGGAGTTTGTCCACAGGGCCGTTCAAATTGTGTGACCGGCGGGGGCGCTGGGACGGGGCTGCCGGAGCGTTGAGAGTTGGCTGAAGTTCGCAGGTCAGGGGCTACGGAATGGGTTATTCCGGGACCTTGGATCGGAAAAATGGGGGTGAATGCTCCGATCGGGCGGTGGTCCGTCCGGGGCTGCCTCTTCTGAATTGACTCTGGCTCAACTATGTTCGTATTCGTCGAGGAGTAGGACCAGGGCCCACATGACCGTGGCCCACCTCGGCACGAAGGCGGGGAGTGTCTCCGGGGGGAGACAAATCATTACCGGGGGAAACATATGCACATTTCAGATTTCCATGGCTCCGCGACCGCGCTCTCTGCCGAGAGCAGCGGCCGCATGATCGCAGGTGGCACGACCCACGGCGTGGGCCGGTCCACGCCCCTGCGCGTCGACGCACAGCGCAATCTCGAGCACGTTCTACGCGCGGCACGCGAAGTCTTCGGCGAGCTGGGCTACGGCGCTCCGATGGAGGACGTGGCGCGGCGCGCGCGGGTCGGCGTAGGCACCGTGTACCGGCGGTTCCCGAGCAAGGACGTGCTGGTCCGGCGGATAGCCGAGGAGGAGACCACCCGGCTGACCGAGCAGGCCAAGTCCGCGCTGGGCCAGGAGGAGGAGCCGTGGCAGGCGCTGTCGCGCTTCCTGCGCACCTCCGTGGCCTCCGGTGCGGGGCGGCTGCTGCCGCCGCAGGTGCTGCGGGTCGGCGCGGCCGGTGAGGACGGCGCCGAGGAGGAGGCGGCGGCGCGGGTTCCGCACCAGCGCCAGGCCGTCGCGTCGGTCGCGTCCGTCACGTCCGGGGCTCCGGAGCTGCGGGTCGTGAGCTCGCGGACCTCCGTCGAGGACGAGCCCTCGGACGACGCCGGCGCGGGTGCGCTGCTGGAGGTGGTCGGCCGGCTGGTGGACCGCGCCCGGGAGGCGGGTGAGCTGCGTACCGATGTCACGGTGGCCGATGTGCTGCTGGTGATAGCGACCGCCGCGCCCGCGCTGCCGGACCCGGCGCAGCAGGCCGCGGCCTCGGCCCGGCTGCTCGACATCCTGCTCGAAGGGCTGCGTTCCCGGACGGTGTGAGCCGCGCGGGACGTTCCGCTCGCGGAGGCCCCTGCGGGGTGGGGGCCGTGAGCCGGCTTCCCTCGACTCGGCCACTCGCTCGAACGACTGCCCGCTCGAATGGCTGCTCGTTCGAGTGAGTGGGGCTCAGTACGGCGATTCGCCGAATTGTGCCCAGACGAGTGGATGGTGGGGAGAGGTCTCCGGCCCGTGTCCGCCGTGTGCCACGCTGGATCGGTGTACCGGTCTGAGGGTGTCGTGCGGGGGCTTCCGCGATGAGCGTTGACGGGCGGGACGAGCCTCTCGGTGGCGCCGGTGGCTCCGCCGGTGGCGAGGTGGAGACGGGCGGGCTGCCCACGCGGCAGGTACCGGCACGGCAGGTCCCTGCGCAGCGCGAACCGGGTGGGCGGCACGCGGGCTCAAGGGGCGGGCCGGCTCCTGGGCTTTCCGGTGGTGAGCCGGCGACGTCCGATGCGGACTTGGTCGGCCGGATGCGCGGGGGTGACGACGGTGCGTATGCGGAGCTGTTCCGTCGCCATGCCGATGCGGTGCGGCGCTATGCGCGGACTTGCTGCCGGGACGGGCACACCGCCGACGATCTGACCGCCGAGGTGTTCGCGCGGACACTGCAGGCGGTACGGGGTGGGGCCGGGCCGGACCATTCGGTGCGGGCCTATCTGCTGACCACCGTGCGCCGTGTCGCCGCGGCCTGGGCGAAGACCGCCAGGCGGGAGCATCTGGTCGAGGACTTCGCGGTGTTCGCGGAGCAGGCCGCCGCGGGGAGCGAAAGCGGTGTCGGGATGTCCGGCGACGACACGCTGGAACTGGGCGCCGATGTACGGGCGATGCACGAGGCCGAGCAGTCACTGGCCATGCAGGCCTTCCGCAGCCTTCCCGAGCGGTGGCAGGCCGTGCTGTGGCACACCACCGTCGAGGAGGCCTCGCCGAGCGCGATCGCCCCGCTGTTCGGGCTGAGCGCAAACGCGACGGCGGTGCTGGCCAGCCGGGCCCGGGAGGGGCTCAAGCAGGCCTACCTGCAGGCGCACGTGGGCTCGGCCCTGAGTGAGGGCGGGGACTGCGCGCGGTATGCGGACCGGCTGGGCGCGTACGCCCGGGGCGGGCTGCGGATGCGGGCGGAGCGGGGGCTGCGCAAGCATCTGGAGGAGTGCGCGAAGTGCCGGCTGGCCGCCGGGGAGCTCAAGGATGTCAACGCGGGCATTCCGGCGCTGCTGCCGGTCGCGGTCATCGGGTGGTTCGCCGCCGGGTATGCGGCCAAGGCGGCCGGGGTGGTGGTGGCCGGTGGAGCCGTCGCCGCGGGCGGGGCGGGGGCTGCCGCCGCCGCCGGCGCCGCGGGCGGGTCCACGGCGGGGGCTGGGGCTGCCGGTGCCGCTGGAGCTGCGGGAGCTGCCGGGACGGCTGGTGGGACCGCTGGGGCTGCCGGAGCTGGTGGGACTGCTGGTGGGACCACTGGGGCTGCCGGAGCTGGTGGGACCGCTGGGGCTGCTGGTGGGACCGCTGGGGCTGCCGGTGGGGCTGCCGGGGCTGCCGGTGGGGCTGCCGGGGCCGCCGGTGGGGCCGGGGCTGGGGTTGGGGGGGCGGTGGTTTCCGAGGGGCTGGGGCTGCCGGCCAAGGTCGCTCTTGCCGCCGGGCTCGCGGTTGCCGCGGCCGCCGGGGTGGTGTTCGCCCTCGCCGGGGACGATCCCGAGCCGCAGGCCCGGGCGAAGCCCGCGCCCAGTGCCGCAGCGCCCGTGGTTCCGGTGCCGGCGCGTTCCGTCCCGCCCGCGCCGAAGCCGAGCCCGTCGGTGGCGAAGACGCCGGCCGCGCAGGTCTCCGTACCGCCCGTGCGGAGTACTCCCCCGGCGTCGCCACCTCCTTCGCGGGTCGTGCCCAGTGCGCCGAAGCCGTCGCCGAGTCGGTCGAAGCCGTCACCGACGCCCACGCCCATGCCCACGCCCACGCCCACGCCCACGCCCACTGCGGTCAAGCCGACGCCGCCTCCGGTGAAGCCGGCGCAGGGGTTTCCGCTGGCCAGGCTCGGCCAGTCCGCGGTCGGCGACCACACTGGTCCCGAAGTGCAGACCTGGCGGAGCAGTTGGGTGTGGCAGCGCAGGGGGCTGGAGATCGACGACCGGCGGTACGCGCACGGGATCACCGTCAACTCCCGTTCGTCGGTGGAGATCGGCCTCAACCGGCAGTGCACCGCCTTCTCGGCGCGTGCCGGGGTGGACGGCCTGTCGAAGTTCACCGACGGCTCGGTCCGGTTCTCCGTATACGCCGACGGGCAGCGGCTGTGGCAGTCCGCCGCGCTCGGGTACGAGGACCCGGCGGCGGCCGTGGAGGTCCCGCTGACCGGGCGCAGGACGCTGCGGCTGGTGGTGGAGCGGGCCGGGGACGGTGTGCTGCCGACTCTGGCGAGCTGGGCCGATGCCGTGATCAGTTGCCGGTGAGGGAGCCGGCCAGGTCGGAGGGGCTCAGGCTGGTCCCCGCGGTCTCCTCCTGGGTGTAGCGGGCCGCGCCGAGCAGGGCGTGGGTGCGGTCGGGGAGCCCGGCCACGGCGGCTTCCTCGGGGACCGAGCGGGGGTGGCCCGTACGCCAGGCGGTGGCCGCCGCGAGGGCCCGTACCGCCTCGGCGGGCCGGTCGGCGTCGGCGAGGAGCACGGCGGCGGTGTCGGCGAGGCCTGCCAGAACCCGCTCGGCGCATTGCGCGGCGACGGCCGTCGCCAGGGCCGGGCCGATCTTGGCGAGGCCGGCCGCGGGGCCGTTCTCGCGGGCGGTGAGGACGGCTTCGACGCCGTCGAGTCCAGCGGTGAACTGCGGGGGTACGGTCATCTTCGCGCCCTCCGCGCGGGCGCGCTCGCACTCGGCGCGGGCCTGGTCGGCGTCGCCGCGTTGGAGGGCGAGCATGGCCCCGAGCAGGCGGGCGTAGGCGCGGACGTCGTACACGCCGCCGTAGCGTTCGGACTCCAGGTCGGCCTCCGCCAGCAGCTGTTCGGCGGCGGCCATGTCCCCCGAGCAGTAGGCGGCCTCGGCGATCCGGGCGATGGCGAAGGGCGCCTCGACGTGGGCGCCGACCTCGTGGGCCAGGCGCAGGCACTCCTCGTACTCGGCGCGGGCCCAGTCGTACCGGCCGCGCAAAAGGGCGACCTCGCCGGCGGCGCTGGCGACCTGGGCGCGGGTCCAGCGGTCGCCGACCCTGCGGGCGATCTCGTGCAGTTCGGCGAGGTCGGCGTCGACGATGGGCAGGCCGCCGGTGATGTCGATGGCGACGTGGGTGCGGAGCATGAGTGTGACGCCGAGTTCCCAGTCGCCCGCGTGACGGCGGCAGTTCTCGACGGTGCGGTCGAGGTCGGCGTGGAAGTCGAGGGCGTCACCGGTGAGGAAGGCGGTCATGGGCCAGAGCATGCCGGGGAAGCGGGTGGTCTCCGGGGAGCCGTGGCGGAAGGCCTCCTTGATGCGGGCGGCGAGGGCGCGGTACTCGGGGGTGCGGAATTCGTCGGGTGTGTTGCCTTCGGCGCGGAGGAACATGTGGAGCACTCGGAGGCGCATGTACTGCCAGTACGCGGGGGAGCCCTCGGGCGGGTCGGCGGGGGTGACGGTGATGGCCTGGGTGGCCCATTCGGCGCCTTCTACGCGGTAGTTGCGCAGCCACCAGAACTAGCCGAGGGCGAAGACGAGGCGCTGGGCGGTGTCGGTGTCCTTGGTGGCGACGGCGGTGTGGAGGGCGGCGCGGAGGTTGTCGAGCTCGGTCTCGGTGCGGCGGATCCAGGGGAGCTGGGCGGCGGAACGGAGGAGGGGTTCGGCCTCTTCGGCGAGGGTGAGGAAGTGGGCAGCGTGGAGGCGGGCGGTTTCGGCCTGGTCGTGGGGGTCCGTGGCGGCGCGTTCGGCGGCGTACTCGTGGATGGTTTCGAGCATGCGGTAGCGCATGCCGGTGGTGTCGGGGGCGGGCTCGGCGAGTACGAGGGACTTGTCCACGAGGGAACCGAGGGTGCCGGCGACGTCGAGGGGGCGGTGGGGGGCCTGGGTGCCCTCGGCGGCGCGGCTACCCTCGGCGGCCCTCGCACCCTCGGTGGCCCGGCTGCCCTCGGCGGCCTCGGTGTGTTCGGCGGCCTTCGTGCTCTCGGCGGCCCGGCTGCCCTCGGCGGCCTTCACACCCCCCGCGGTCAGGGTGTCTTCAGCGGGCCCCGGTGAGGCCGTCCAGGGTGAGGGCGCCCGGGAGGAGGCGGGTCCGGAGCAGACGGCCTCGGCGGCTGCCAGGTCGCAGCCGCCCGCGAAGGCGGACAGGCGGCGCAGGACGGTGCGTTCGGGCTCGTCGAGGAGGTCCCAGGACCAGTCGACCACGGCGCGCAAACCTTGCCCTGCGGGGTGCGGCCGGGGATTTTCGGGGCCGCCGAGAGGGCGACCTCGTCAAGCCTTTCGGGCGCGACACGCTGGGCCGCATCTGTGCCCGCCACCGGCATCGCCTGGCGAGCCCGCCGTGCGACGCGCGGCGGCAGCCGAGGGCGGGGTCGGGTTACGACAGGGCCGGGCGGCGGAGGGGAACGCCGGTGGGGACAGCGCGGCGGCGGGGGGTGGAGGTGCCCGTCCAGCAGGTGCCGCGGCGGGCGAGGAGACGACGCAGCCACAGTTCCATCGAGACGAGTTCGGCGAGGCCGTCCAGCGGGACCGGGTGGCCGTCCGCCGCGTCGAGCAGGGCCTGTTGGACGACCCGGGCCTCGATCAGGCCCGCGTCCGCCAGCAGCGGGGCGGAGAAGAGGGAGAGGAGGTCCTGGAGGGCGGCGCTCAGGCCCAGCCGGGTCGCCGTCTCGTTCGGGGTGTGGGCCGTGGCGCCCCATCCCGGCGGGAGTTCGCGTACGCCTGCCGAGGACAGCACGCTGCGCAGGATCGCGGCCCGCGCCCCCGGCTGGACCCGCAGGGATTCCGGGAGCGCGCGGGCCGCCCGTACCACCTGGTTGTCCAGGAACGGCGCGTGAAGGCGCTGGCTCCGGACCTCCACGGCCTGTTCGAAGACCCGGTGGTCGGCGGCGTGGCGGGTCAGGACGGAGCGGGCCCGCGCCTCACCCGGGCGGAGGGAGACCGGGGGGCGTCCCGCGGCGGTCGCAAGGCGGATCGATACTTCCGCCAGGGCCTCGCCCGTGAGCCAGCCCGCCGCCGGGCCGGGGCGGGACCAGGTCAGGGCGGCGAGGGAGGCGTCCACCGGGCTGGACACGCCGCCCGTGACCGAGCCTTCGCGCAGCCGGGCCGCCGCCGCCTCCATGCCCGCGCGGTACGACGTACGGGCGAGCCGGCGGGCGGCGGAGTACACGGCCAGCGGGACCAGCAGGGACTCGCCGGACGCCGAAGCCGAGCGGGCCAGCGCAGCCACCGGGCGCAGCAGGTGCCGTCGGCGGCGGTCCATCAGCAGGTCAGCCATCCGGGCGGGATGCGCGTCCAGGACCTGCCGGGCACCGTGGCCGACGAAGTGGTCCGCCGAGCCGGCCGCCAGCCGGCGCCGCTCGCGGGCGGCGAAGACGAGCGAGGGGCCGGGTTCGTCGGTCAGCGGACCGTCGAGTTCCGCGTACGGGAGGGCCTCCTCGGCGGCGGCCACGACCACGTGGTGCAGCCGGGGGTTGGCGGCGATCGCCCGGGCGCGTTCCAGTTCGGCCTCGCGGCCCTGCGGGGTCGCCAGGTCGTTGAAGGTGACGGCGAGAAGCCGTTCCCCGGACTGTTTCAGGACCGTGCCCGGCGCCCCCGGCAGCCCGGCGGCCAGCAGGGCGAGCGTCGCGGAGGCGCTGCCACCGGACAGGTCCGCGCCGACGCCGGGAACGGGCGCGGGGGCGCCCCGGGCCGCGCGCCGGTCGGCGGGGCCCATTCCGGGCACCGGGCCGGGGTCGGGAACCAGCGTGTCGGGAGCATGCCGGGGTGCCGTGAGCCGGGCGCGCACCGCGTCCACCAATGCTTCGCGCACTCCCTCCACCGCGCGCTCCGCGTCGGCCTCGGGCGCGGCCACCGCGAGGGAGGCCACCGGCTCGTACCCGGTGATCTCCCGGGAGCCCTCGCGCAGGATCAGCGTGTGCCCGGGCGGGATGCGCCGGACGCCGACGTACGGTGTGCCGTCGCCCAGTGCCTCCGGGCTGTCGGGGCAGGCCAGCAGGGCGGCGAGGTGGCCGATGTCGAGCTGCGCCTCGATGAGGTCGGCGAGCGGGAGTGCGGCGGTGGCGTACGCCGTCCCGCCCGCCCACGGCGTGTAGAAGACGGGCCGCGCTCCGGCGAGATCGCCGAGGACGGTGATCCGGCGGCCGGCCTGGACGACGGCGGTGTAGCTGCCGGACCACTGCGTGAGGTGGCGCAGGGCACCGCCGCGGGCGGCGAACAGGGCTCTTCTCAACTCTGCGTCGGTGGCCCCGCAGCAGCCGAGGACGGCGAGCCGGGTGAACGGGTCGGCGGGGTCGGCGGTGACGGTGCGGATCTCGTCGGGGCGCCAGTCGCCGACGGCCCACAGAGGGTCGGGGTCGCCCCACAGCAGCTGCGCGCCGACGGGGTGGACGGTGCGTTCGGCGTCGGCGCCGAGGTCGTCGGGGTGGGCGGCGTCCGCGATGCCGCCGTGCAGGGGGCCTCCGCCGGGATCGCCGTATGCGCCGTGGCCGTGGCCGTGGCCGTATCCGGGTCCGCCCTGGCCGTGGCCGTATCCGCCCTGGCCGGGGCCCTGTCCCGAGACCCGCCCGGCCGTGCCGAAGCTCGCGGCGATACTGCTCCACCCCACCAACCAGCGCACCGCCGCCTCCCCAGCCTGTGGGCAAATGACCGGGGCACATACGGCACGGTCAGCGCTGAGGGCGCGGCCGACGGGACCCCGGGTGGCTCCGGGTCCATGCTGCCACGAGACAGGCGTGCGAGAGTGGTTAAGGGGGCGCACATGCAAACGAACACGCCCCGGCCACACGGTATTTGGCGTTCCGTTCCCACCGCCCCATAGGTCGGTTTCGGCCATTCTTCGGCCGTGCTGAGAGCCCACAGAGGGCCCCCGAGGGCCCCTGAGTCCTGGTGCACGGCCGCGGTCCGGGAGGCGGAATCCACCCCCCGGACCGTTCCGCCACCCGCGGGGATTGAGGCAGCGGCATCCCCCGACCCGCTGATCAACGCGGCGGGCCGACCCACGCACCGCACATCGAATCGCCGGGCCCCCGGAGCGGCCAGAGCGCACGGGCGGGCGCACGGCCACACGGGCGGAGCACGCGGTGACACGTGCGCCCCGCGGGCGGGCCCGCCCCGACTGTGCATACGGACAACAATCCCGCCATACGGAACTAAGGGCCTTAACGCTTGGGAGGCGGGGAACTACGCTGGGTTTACGAAATGCCGGGCGCCTATGCCCCGGCGGCGTCTGCGTTCCGCGTGTGACGAGGGGTGGCGCATGTCCAGGGAGCTCCGCGAGCCCAATGAGAAGCTCGGCGCCGTCCTCGCCCTCGCGGGCATCAGCAACGCCGGGCTGGCCCGGCGGGTCAACGACCTCGGCGCACAGCGCGGCCTGACGCTTCGGTACGACAAGACGTCGGTGGCCCGGTGGGTGTCGAAGGGGATGGTGCCACAGGGCGCGGCCCCACATCTGATCGCCGCCGCCATCGGGGCGAAGCTGGGGCGGCCGGTTCCGCTGCACGAGATCGGCCTGGCGGACGCGGATCCCGCGCCCGAGGTAGGCCTGGCCTTCCCGCGCGATGTGGGCGCGGCGGTGCGCTCGGCCACCGATCTGTACCGCCTCGACCTCGCGGGCCGGCGGGGCGGGGGCGGGATCTGGCAGTCGCTGGCCGGGTCCTTCTCCGTGTCGGCGTACGCCACGCCCGCGTCGCGCTGGCTGATATCGCCCGCCGACAGCTCGGTGGCGCGCGAGCCGGGCCCGGTACGGCAGCCGGTGGCTGCTGAAACCCCGCCGGAGATCCCGCCGGCAGCGGTCGCGCAGCCCGTCGGGCGGCCCGCTGCGCAGCCGTCGGCCGCCGCGCAGCCGTCCACCGCCCAGCCGTCCACCGTCGGGCACCGGTCCGCCGCCGGGCACCCGTCCGCCGTAGGGCACCGGTCCGCCGTCACGCAGCCGTCCGCCGCCGCGTCACCGTCCCCCGTTGTGCCCGCCCAGCCCGGCCCCGAAACTCCGCTCGGACAAGGCCCCTTACCCTCCCCGGCCCAGGCTCCGGCCCAGGCTCCGGCCCCGGCTTCGACCCCGGCCTCCATCGGCCCCACAGCGCCGCTGTTGGACGTATCTCCTCAGCGCGTCGGCCACAGCGATGTGACGAAGCTGCGCGAGGCCGCCGAGGACGCCCGCCGCTGGGACTCCAAGTACGGCGGCGGGGACTGGCGTTCCTCAATGGTCCCAGAGTGCCTGCGGGTGGACGCGGCGCCGCTGCTGCTCGGCTCGTACACCGACGAAGTGGGCCGGGCGCTGTTCGGCGCGACCGCCGAACTGACCCGCCTGGCCGGGTGGATGGCCTTCGACACCGGTCAGCAGGAGGCCGCCCAGCGCTACTACATCCAGGCGCTGCGCCTCGCCCGCGCGGCCGCGGACGTACCGCTCGGCGGGTACGTACTGGCCTCGATGTCGCTGCAGGCGACGTACCGGGACTTCCCGGACGAGGGTGTGGACCTCGCGCAGGCGGCCGTAGAGCGCAACCGCGGCCTGGCTACGGCGCGCACCATGAGCTTCTTCCGGCTGGTCGAGGCGCGGGCGCACGCCAAGGCGGGCGATCCGGTGGCGGCCGGGGCCGCGCTGCGGGCCGCCGAGGGCTGGCTGGAGCGGGCGCGGGCGGGCGACGCGGACCCGACCTGGCTGGGCTTCTACTCGTACGACCGTTTCGCGGCCGATGCGGCGGAGTGCTACCGCGACCTCAAACTCCCCCGGCAGGTACGGCGCTTCACGGAACAGGCGCTCTCCCGGCCGACGGAGGAATACGTGCGCTCGCACGGGCTGCGGCTGGTGGTGAGCGCGGTCGCCGAACTGGAGTCGGGCAACCTCGACGCGGCGTGCGCGGCCGGGACCCGGGCGGTGGAGGTGGCGGGCCGGATCTCCTCGGCGCGGACGACCGAGTACGTACGGGACCTGCTGCACCGGCTGGAGCCGTACGGGGACGAGCCGCGGGTGGCGGAGCTGCGCGAGCGGGCGCGGCCGCTGCTCGTGGCGCCTGCGTAGCCCCGCGTCACCTGTTTGTCGGTGGCGGGGTGCAGTATGCAGGGGTGGGAGGTGGCAGCGTGGGCGGCGTGCGCGGCGTGGACTGCGATGTACTGGTGGTCGGTGGCGGGATCGTCGGCCTGTCGACAGCGCATGCCCTGTCGCGCCTGGCCCCGGGGACGCGTGTCGTGGTGCTGGAGAAGGAACCGGGCCCGGCCCGGCACCAGACGGGCCGCAACAGCGGGGTGATCCACAGCGGGATCTACTACCGGCCGGGGTCGCTGAAGGCGCGCTTCGCGGTGCGGGGCGCGGCCGAGATGGTCAAGTTCTGCGCGGAGCACGGGATTCCGCACAAGGTGACGGGGAAGCTGATCGTCGCCACGGAGCGGGAGGAGCTGCCGCGGCTGCACGCGCTGGTCCAGCGGGGCCGGGAGAACGGCATTCCGGTGCGCGAGCTGGGCCCGGCGCAGATCGCGGAGTACGAGCCGGAGGTGCGCGGCCTGGCGGCCATCCATGTCGGCTCGACCGGGATCGTGGACTACAGACGGGTGGCGGAGCAGCTCGCGGAGTCCTCGGGAGCGGAGATCGTCTACGGCGGGGCGGTGGAGCTGATCTCGCGGCGCCCGTCCGGCGTCGCGGTCCGTACGTCGGCCGGCCTGGTGGTCAAGGCCAGGGTGCTGGTGAACTGCGCGGGCCTCCAGTGCGACCGGATCGCGCGGCTGGCCGGGGACAAGCCGGGGATGCGGATCGTCCCCTTCCGCGGTGAGTACTACGACCTGGCGCGGCCGTCGCTGGTCCGGGGGCTGGTCTACCCGGTCCCCGACCCGGCGTTCCCCTTCCTCGGCGTGCATCTGACCCGGGGGATCGGGGGCGGCGTCCACGTCGGGCCGAACGCGGTGCCGGCGCTGGCCCGTGAGGGGTACGGCTGGGGCACGGTCCGGCCGCGGGACGTCGCGGACGAGCTGGCCTGGCCGGGATCCTGGCGGATGGCCGCGCGGCACTGGCGGTACGGGGCGGGCGAGATCCACCGCTCGCTGTCGAAGAGGGCGTTCACCGAGGCGGTACGTCGGCTGCTGCCGGCGGTGGCGCCGTCGGACCTGGTCCCTGCCGGGTCCGGCGTCCGCGCCCAGGCCGTCCTGCGGGACGGCACCCTGGTGGACGACTTCCTGATCCAGGACGCCCCGCGCACGATCCACGTCCTGAACGCCCCGTCGCCCGCGGCGACCGCTTCCCTCCCCATCGGCCGCGAAATCGCCCGCCGAGCGTTGTCCACCCTCCACGGGCGGTAGCCCTGCGGGGCGCGCGGGGGCGCGAGGCGCGGGGCCGCCGGGGTTTCCAGCGCCGCCGGGGCGCCCAGGCCGCGGTACGCGGAGCCGCCCGGGTTACCGGAACCGCAGGACCGTCGGTGCCACCAGGGCCGCGGTACGCGGAGCCGCCGGGGTTGCCGTTCGCCGCTGCGCGGGGCCTCTCCCCGCCCCGCCCTTTCACCGTTTCCTGGGGCTCCGCCCCAGACCCCGCGCCTCAAACGCCGGTGAGGCTGCTGTGGCCTGAGCCACACCCAGCCTCGCCGGCGTTTGAGGCGCGGGTCCGGGCAGCGCCCGGGAAACGGTGAAAGGGCGGGGCGGGGGACAGCTCCGCGCAGCGGTGCCACCCCAAGGCACCCAAGGCACGCCAAGGCACCCCGCAGCGGGAAGCCCGGCCATAGGGAGGGTGGCGGCGAGCGGCCAGCGGCCAGGTGGGGGCAGGTCGTAGAATCTGGGCATTGTGTCTGAGTCCCTTAACCCCCAGCCCAGCGTCCCGGCGGCGAACTCCTACGTCCCCCCCAAGTGGCGGACCGAGCCGCGGTTCCCCGACGGCCCCGCGCCCGATCCGGCCGGCTCGCACCACGAGCGCCGCATCCGCAGCTTCCAGCCGCGGCGCAGCCGGGTGACCACCGGCCAGGGCGAGGCCCTGAAGCGGCTCTGGGGCACCTGGGGCCTGGACATCGACGGCCATAGCGTCATCGACCTCCGCCAGCTCTTCGACGGGCTCCCCGTCGTCCTGGAGATCGGCTTCGGCATGGGCGAGGCCACCGCCCAGATGGCTGCCGACGACCCCGGGACCGGGATCCTCGCCGCCGACGTGCACACCCCCGGCCAGGGGAATCTCCTCGCGCTCGCCGAGCGCAACGGGCTCAGCAACATCCGGGTCGCCAACGGCGACGCCATCATCCTGCTCCGCGAGATGCTGCCGCCCGACTCCCTCGCCGGTCTGCGCGTGTACTTCCCGGACCCGTGGCCCAAGGCCCGCCACCACAAGCGGCGCCTGATCCAGCCCGAGTTCCTCACCCTGGCGGCGACCCGCCTGGCGCCGGGGGCCGTGCTGCACTGCGCGACGGACTGGGAGCCGTACGCCGAGCAGATGCTCGAAGTCCTCACCGCACACCCCGACTTCGAGAACACC
This sequence comes from Streptomyces sp. ISL-87, assembly GCF_018614095.1. GTDB lineage: Bacteria > Actinomycetota > Actinomycetes > Streptomycetales > Streptomycetaceae > Streptomyces. The sequence goes on from NZ_JAGGOY010000111.1 coordinate 18,536, forward strand.
CAGCCCGACGGCGGCTACGCGCCCCGCCCCGGCTTCCGGCCGCTCACCCGGTTCGAGGGCCAGGGGCTCGACAAGGGCCACGTCGTACACGACTTGCTGTTCCGGCGGGTGGAAAACACCGAGATCTGACGCGGAGGGCTGACAGCGTCACTCCGCGTGTCAGACCCACTCGGTAGAGTCACAATGTGGCTGTCCGAGCGCTCCGCCGTGTGCTCGCACTCCCGTCGGGCGCGGTCCGTACGGGCGTGCTCGTCGCCCTGCCCGCCGTTCTGACCCTGTCGGGGCTGGCGATCCTGGAGCTCGTGCGGCAACAGACCGGCACCCCCGGCTTCTTCGTCGGCCTCGGCCTGGCCCTGCTCCCGGTGCCGCCGCTCCTGGCGGCCTTCCGGTGGGTGGGCCGGGCCGCGCCCTGCCCACGGGCGCAGCTGGTGTTCTGCTTCGGCTGGGGTGCCGGCACCGCGGCGCTGATCGCCATACTGGCCAACAGCTTCGCCACCCGCTGGATAGCCGCGGCCACCGCCGACGCCTCCGCCGCCGACCGGCTCGGATCGGTGGCTATCGCCCCGGTGGTCGAGGAGATCGCCAAGGCGGCCGCCGTGCTGCTGGTGTTCGTGTTCCGAAGACGCCAGTTCACCGGCCCCGCCGACGGTTTGGTGGCAGCCGGGTTCACCGCCACCGGCTTCGCCTTCACCGAGAACATCCTCTACTTCGGCAATGCCTTCGGCGAGGACCTGGCCAGCGGCAGCGGGGTGCTGGAGTCGATGACCGCCGCGACCTTCTTCGTACGGGCCATCGTGTCGCCGTTCGCGCACCCGCTGTTCACGGCGCTGACCGGGCTCGGCTTCGGTGCTGCCGCGCTCAGCTCCCGCCGCGCCCGCCGGATCGGCCTGCCGCTGCTGGGCCTGGCCCCGGCCATAGGGGTGCACGCGCTGTGGAACAGCTCCTCGCGCTTCGGGGAGTACGGGTTCTACGTGGTCTACGGCTGTGTGATGGTCCCGGCGTTCGGGCTGCTGCTGGGGCTCGCCGTGCGGATACGGCGTCGCCGGCTGCGGGCGGTCGCCGCCGAGCTGGCGGTGTACGCCTCGGCGGGCTGGCTCGGCGCGGCCGAGGTGCCGGCGCTGGCGTCCGTGCCGGCCCGGTCGCTGGCCTGCGCCCTGGCCCGGGAGAGCGGAGGCCGGGCGGCCGGCCGGGCCGTCGCCCTGTACGCGGCGGACGCGGCGGCACTGGCCCTGCTGCGCCGGCGGGCCCGCCACGGCGTGCAGGCGTGGGACCCCGATTTCGCCCGCCGGGAGCGCGAGTTGCTGCACGGGATGTGGCTGCGCCGGTCGACGGCTGCGCCGGCCCTGATCCGGGCGGCGGTCCTGGAGGAGCTGATTCCGCCGTGGTTCGCCCCCCTGGAGCGGGGGCCCGGCCCCGCCCTGGCGCCCGCTCCGACGGCCGCGGGCGCGCCGATGGTCGCAGGCGCGCCGGCGACCGTACCGGCCCCTCGGGCCCGTCTCGCCGATCATGTCGGCCGACCCGGGTGTTAGCCAGGGGTTCACGAGCTAGGGGTTCAGGCCCTTCGAGGTCAGCCAGGCCAGCGGGTCCATCGTCGAGCCGCCCTTGCGGACCTCCAGATGGAGGTGGGGGCCGGTGACGTTGCCGGTGGCGCCGACCCGGCCGATCGTCGTGCCTGCGCTCACCGCGCCCGAGGTCACCGACATCGAGGACAGGTGGCAGTACCAGATCTCCGTACCGTCTTCGAGCTCCAGCACGATCCGGTAGCCGTACGCCCCGGACCAGCCGGCCGAGGTGATCTTCCCGCTCGCCACGGCCTTGACCGGGGTGCCGGTCGGGGCGGCGAAGTCGAGGCCGGTGTGGTAGCCGGAGGACCACATGGAGCCGGCGTCCCCGTAGTGCGAGGTGAGGGTGTAGGCGGAGGTGGGCAGGGCGTAGCTCCCGGCCGCCTTCGCCTGCTGTGCCTGCAGCTCGGCCTCGGCCTCCGCCTTGGCCTTCGCCTCGGCGGCTTCCCGGGCCGCCTTCTCCGCGGCCACGCGGGCTTCCTCGGCCGCCTTGTCGGCGGCCTGGCGTGCGGTCTCCAGCTTGTCCTTGGCCTCCTGCGCGGCGGCTTCCTGGGCAGCCCGCTCGACGTCCGCCCGGTCCTGGGCGGCGGCGGCTTCTTCCTGGGACTCGGCCTGCTGGAGGATCCGGTTGCGCAGCACCTCACCGGCGCCCGCCCCGGCCTGCGCCTGCTGTGCGACGAGCCCGGCCTTCGCACCGCCGGCGGCGGATCGGGACCCCGCCGCGGTGTCCTGGTGGCGGATGCCGTCGTCGACCCTGTCCACGGCGTGCTCGAAGCCGTCGGCCAGGTCGGGGAGCGACGGTATGGATATGGCGACTTGGGGCCGGTCCTGCGCGGTGGCGATGCCGCCCGCGCCGACGGCCGCGATGACGCCGACGCCGAGCACGGTGGAGCTGCGGGCGAGTCCGCCGCGCTGCTTGGCGACCCGGTGCTTGCCGCGCACCGGACGGGCCGAGTCCTCGGTGGGGTTCCACTCGCCCCAGGCGCCTGCGGTGGGCGGCTCCTGGATCTCGACGCCTTCGGGAGCAGGCACGTTGGAGGCCACCGGGGCACACTCCTCATGGACGCGCACGCACACGGCGCCGTCTCTTGCGACGGCTGGGACGACCGCGCTGCGTTATCGAAAGGTAATAGACGCGAGGGAGTGATTCCAAGCTGTTGCGATTGATCGTTAACGCCAATTGGCCACGCACCGAACAATCCTGGCCTGAACTTTCACCTCAAAGACAGACCAACCGGGGCGAAACTCGGCCGATTCCCGTATCACTCCAGCCACAGAGAGATTTTGACGGGCCGTCACTTACTTAGCGGAGCGCACCCTTTCCCTCACGCACCGTCACGTCTCCTCGCGCCGCACCACCGGCACGGTCCGGCGCCGCTCCGGCTGGCCCTCCCCCGGCCGGGCCACCGCCAGCAGCGCCATGTCATCCGTGGTCCCGCCGCCCGTATGCCGGCGCACATCGTCGCTGAGCGCGCTGAGCAGCTCCTCCGGGCCCGGGAAGACCCGCCCGCGCAGCCGGGCCGCCGGATCGTAGAAGACTCCGGCCCTGTCCCGGGCCTCGGTCAGCCCGTCGGTGTACAGCAGCAGCGTGGCGCCCTCCGGAAAGGGCCATTCCTGCGCCCTGTCCGGCCAGGCCCCTAGCTCCCCCATGCCCAGCGGCAGTGCCGGCTCTGCCGGGGCCAGCACCTCCAGGGCACCGGCCGCGTGGAGCAGCAGCGGCTCGGGGTGACCCCGGTTCACCAGCCGGAGCGCCTCCGCCCCCAGCGGGATCTCCCCGAGCACGCACGTCGTGAACCCCTCCACCGCGTCCAGGCTGTCGCGCCGGACGCCCTCCCGGGCCAGCGCCCGCTCCAGCCGCCGCGCGACGCCCTCCAGGGTCGGCTCGGTCTCCGCGGCCTCCCGGAAGGCCCCCAGGACCACCGCCACGGCCTCCACCGCGCCCAGGCCCTTGCCCCGTACGTCGCCCACCGCCAGCCGCACCCCGAACGGGGTGTCCTGGACGGCGTACAGGTCCCCGCCGATGAATGCGTCGGCCTGGGCGGCCTCGTACCGGGCGGAGACCTGCAGGCCCGCGATCTGCTCGGCGGGCGTCGGCAGCACGGCGCGCTGCGCGGCCTCGGCGATCCCGCGCGCAGAGGCGAGCCGCGCACCGCTGCGCCGCACGACCCGGTTGATCAGGATGGCCAGTCCGGACACGGTCAGGACGGTGGCCAGCTCGGTCAGCGACTCCGCCTTCAAGAAGGTGGAGTTGTAGAAGTGCAGCACGACCAGCGCGAGCGAGGCCATGACGCCGGTCAGGGCGGTCGACCGGAGCGAGAACAACGGGGCGGCGATCAGCGGAGCCGCGGAGAAGAACGGGGATCCGGTGAAGCTGGGCGGGCTCACCAGGTCGGAGACGAACCCGAGCACGATCATCACGGCCGGGAGCACCCGGAGCGCCCGCTGGGCGGCAGCGCTCCCGACACCGCCCACGCGCTCTCCGTTGCCCTGCCGGCCCAGCCCCACCACGCTGTTCTCCTGCCCGGTCCCTCGCACGGGTGCGGGCCGCTGCCGCCTCGCCCCTCAAGGCTGGCCGCAGGAACGGCCGTACGGCGACCCGGCCCGGGCCGACCGGGTGACCCCCGTGACCAAGGGCCAGGGACCAGGAACCAGACAACGACGAAGGCCCGGCTCCCCAAAGGGAACCGGGCCTTCGTACTGAGTAGCGGGGGCAGGATTTGAACCTACGACCTCTGGGTTATGAGCCCAGCGAGCTACCGAGCTGCTCCACCCCGCGTCGGTAAACACAACTCTACGCCATCCGTGGGACGCTCCCCACCAATTAACCCCCGCACCACCCTCGGGAAGGACATAACCGCAGGTCAGAGCCCCACAAGGAGGCTGAAGACCCGCTGGCCGGCACGCCGCCGGCGACCAGACGCCAGAACGGCACGGGGAACTGGCCCGCCTCACCCGTACGTTCAGGGAGACAACAAAGCGCCCCGCCTGGAAACCAGACGGGGCGCCCTACGAGCGGTAGGCCATGTCGGACTCGAACCGACAACCAACGGATTAAAAGTCCCGGCAGGGTTGTGCCGGACGGTCCTGACTACTGCCTCACAGTCCCGTATTGCCTGATCAGCGGCGGCCAGCCTGCCGGTCAGTCCGGTCCACGACACCGCATGTCAGCGCATCCGCTCACGCATCGCTCACGCATCCGGCCCAGCTAACCTGCATGGCTCCCGTCGGCGATGGCATGAGTAGTTGATTCACCCAGCCATACGCTTCCAAAGCGTTCGCACGCCCGTCCGGCCGAGGCCGTACCCCCCCCCCCCCCCCCCCCCCCCCCCCCCACCCCCCACCCCCCCCCCCACCCCCCCCACCCACCCCCCCCCCCCCCCACCCCCCCGCGGCCGCCCGGCGTCGCCCGCTGCCCCCCCCCCCCGCCGGTGCCGGCCTCCCCCCCGCCTCCCCGGTCCCCCACGCCGCCAGCAGCGGCTCCGCACGCGCGTGCGCCGGC
>NZ_JAGGOY010000112.1:0-2020 GCF_018614095.1 Streptomyces sp. ISL-87
TCGGCCCGTACGGCGGCGAGCGTACGGCCTGCCAGGCTGACGGCCGCCGCGAGGTCCAGGCGGGGGTCGACAGCGGGGGAGGGAGTACCGGAGGGAGTACCGGAGGGAACTGCGGAGGGAGCTTCGGAGGGAGCGGTGGTGGCGGCTTCGGTGGGCCGGGTGATTGCGTTCATGACGTCATCCTGTGACCTGAACTGGCCACCTTCTGGCCAGTTTTCCGAGGAGAATCTCCTTCATGAGAATCGAGCGGAACGAGCCGTGAGGGCCGACCGTCTGGTGGCGGCCCTGCTGTTCCTCCAGGAACGCGGCCGCGTCACCGTCCCCGAACTGGCCGCCGAACTGGAGGTGTCCGAGCGCACCGCGCGCCGCGACCTGGAGGCCCTGGCCGCCTCCGGCATCCCCGTCTACTCGCAGCGCGGCAGAGGCGGCGGATGGTCCCTGATCGGAGGCGCCCGCACCAACCTCACCGGGCTCGGCGCCGACGAGATCAGGGCGCTGTTCTTCGCCACGGGGCCTCTGACGGCCACCCCCGAACTGCGCGCCACCCTGCGCAAACTGGTCCGGGCCCTGCCCGCGACGCTCCGCGCGGACGCCGAGGCCGCCGCCCGCTCCGGAGTCACCGACGGCACGGACTGGTCCCGCAACGCCGTCACGGCCGACGCCGCCCATCGCTCGGCGCTCCAGCGGGCCGTCGTGGACGGGACCCGGGTCCGCCTGGGGTACGCGGGCGTCGGCAAAGCGGCCGGTGAGCGGGTGATCGATCCGCTCGGCCTCGTCGCCAAGGCGGGGACCGACTACCTGGTGGCCGGCACGGCGAAGGGCCTGCGCACCTTCCGGCTCAGCCGCGTCCTGTCCGTCGAGCCGACCGGCGAGGCCGTCGTCCGGCCTCCGGACTTCGACCTTGCCACCGCCTGGCGGACGCTGGCCGAGGCGTTCGAGGACGGTATGTACGCCGTCACCGCGCGGGCCCGCGTCGATCCCGAAGCGCTACCCCTGCTGCAACGCCTCCTCGGCGGCCGGGTGAGGGTCGGCAGCCGACTGCCCGACGGCTGGACGGAAGTGTGGGTCGACGGCCCGGCCCCGAAGGCCATCGCCGCCAACCTGTCCGGGCTCGGCGCGCGACTCGAAGTCCTGGAACCACCCGAGGTCCGGGACGTGCTGGCCGGCCTCGGCGCCGAACTGACGGCCACCTTCGGCCGCCCGGGTCCCGGCCGGCGGCCTCAGTAGCCGATGGTGAACCGCTTGCCGGCATGGGCGTCCCGCTCGATCTCGTCGACGAGGGCGACCGCGTAGTCCTCCACCGAGATCCGGCTCTCGCCCGCATCGTCCACGATCAGGTTGTCGAGCCCCAGGCGGTACGTACCCGTGCGCTCACCCGGCTCCACCCGCGCGGGCGGGCTCAGGCAGGTCCAGCGCACCTCGTCGACCGGTACGGTGAGCAGGAAGTCGAGGGCCTCCCCGTGGGCGTGCATCACGGCCAGCACCGGCTCGGGGATGCCCGCCTGGTCCCAGACCATCGGACCGGCGGGCGTGCGCAACGAGCCCGCCCCGCCGACCGTGATCAGCCGCGGCCGGGGCGTGTCCGCGCCGAGCGACTGCACCCCGCCGATCAGAGACTTCACCGCCGCCACGAGCGCCCCGGCCTCACCGTCCCCGGGGCGGAACGCGCTGACCACCAGATCCTGACCGGCGGCCGCCCCGGCCACGGACGCCGGGTCGAGGACGTCGCCGCGCACCACCGAGGCCGCCCCCGGGTCGGTGAGCTTCGCGGGGTCGTGGACGACCGCCGTCACCTGGTGGCCGCGGTCGAGTGCCTCGTGCAGCACCCGGCTGCCGATGGTGCCCGTCGCGCCGAACAGGGCGATCTTCGACATGGCCGCTCCTTCGCGGGTCTGGGCCCCGGTCGGGCCCCGCCCCGCCATCCAAGCGAATCCGGCCGCCGCGCCCCGGCAGCCGTGCCGGGGCCACTCGGATGATCCAGGGGCGCGGATACTCCCTAGAGTGCCGTGGCCGGAAAGGT
>NZ_JAGGOY010000112.1:2122-81037 GCF_018614095.1 Streptomyces sp. ISL-87
TCCGGCCACGGCACTAGCCGCCGTAGCGGCCCGTGCACAGGGCGACGATGGCCGGGTCGAGCGTGCCCCGGGCCGCCGTGCACAGGGGAGCCATGTCGAACGTACGCCGCGGCGCGGGCCGGGACTTCGGGGGTACGGGCTTGCGCTTGCGGGGCTTCGCGGCGGGGGCGGGCCGGGCCGGGCGAACCGCCTTGTGCGGCTTGGGCCGGCCGACGGGTCCGACAGGTCCGGCGGGCGCGGCCCGCCGCGGCCGGTCAGCGGGATGCCGAGGAGCGGCAGGCTTCGCAGCAGCCTGCTCCGGAGCGGCCGGCGGCAAGGATGACGGCGACGGCGGAAGCGGTGACGGCGGAAGCGGTGACAGTGGAAGCGGTGACGGTGACGACGGCAGTTCACCCAACGGCCAGGCCACGACGGCTGGTTCAGGGGGCCGGGCCGTCCGGACGGCTGCCCGGCCCAGCCCCGGCGGTTCCGGCGGCCGCACGGTCACGCATCCGGCGGTCGTCACCAGCACGGCAAGAGTCAGGGGCAAGGCCCGGCGTAGCTGCATCCGCCCACCCTGCCGCACCCAACGCCCCAAGGTGTACACGCTGTCACGCGGACGGGTGATTCCAACGCCCCTGCCACAAAGGGCTGTTCGCCCGGATCCGCCGCGCCACCCCCACGCCGGGCACCACCGGCACCCCCGCGAAGGGCGGGACCCGGCACCGTCGCGGACATGCCAAGGGATCTGGTCGGACCGACGGGTTTCACGCCGTCAGTCCGCAGGGTGGACCGTAGCAAGGGCGGCATAACCAGGTAATAAGGATGCTTGGGAACGGTAAAGCGGGGCGGGATGGTCCCGGCAGCCGGACCGCCGTAACCCGGGGCCCGCCCGCGCTGTTGCACAGCGGGCTGGTCCACCCACGGTGAACGGAGTTCCAATGCCGCAGCTGACCGACGACGCCGCGACCGAAGACACCGCGACCGAAGACACCGCTCCAGGGGCGTCCGACGCCGGGCGCGACGCCCCCCAGCCGACCGGCACCTGGATGACGCCGGCCGAGTACGGCGCCTCGCGCGCCGCGCTCTGGACCGGAGCCGTCGTCCTCGTCACCGACACCGACGGCCGGGTCCTCGTCCAGAGCGTCGACTACCGCCCTGACCGGCTGCTGCCCGGCGGCGCCGTGGACGCGGGCGAGGCGCCGACCGCCGCTGCCGCCCGCGAGGTGCGTGAGGAGCTCGGCGTCGACGGCCGTTACCCGCGCGGCCTCGCCGTCGACTGGATCCCCGCCGAGACCCCCGGCATCCCGCCCGAGATGAGCTTCCCGGGCGAGATCCTGTACGTCTACGACGGCGGCACCTGGAGCCCGGACCGGATCGACGCCGTCCGCCTGCCCGCCCAGGAGATCACCGGCATCGACTTCGCCGAACCCGCCGACCTGCCCGCCCTCATGGACGCGGGCGACGCCCGACGCGCCCTGTCCGCCCTGCGCGCCCGTATCAACGGCGCCGGCGCCGCCCTCCTGGAGGACGGCCGCCCCGTCCTCCCCAGCGCGCTCGACCGGCTGGGCGTCCTGCGCACCCGCCGCGTCCGGCAGCACGGTGTCTGGCATCACGGCCCCGTCCCCGCCCACCTGCCGGTACGGGAGCACTCGGCCTGGATGTTCGCCCCCGACGGCCGGGTCCTGCTCCTGATCGCCCGCGCCACCGGCGCCGTGCACCTCCCGCACCCCACCGCCGAACCCGCCGCCGGCGCGGTGCCCCTCGGCTACCGGTCCGAGGACCAGGGCGTCCATGCCCGCGCCGCCGCTCGCCTCACCGCGGTGTCCCCGGCCGCGGACCCGGCGTACGCACGCCTTCTGGCCACGCCCGAGCAAGTACGGGAGCTCAGCGACTGGGGCCCGGCAGGCCTGCACGAACTCGCCGCGGTCCACGCGGCCCGCGCCCACCTCGCCCTCCCCACCCCGACCCGGACCCCGCTCACGGAGCTCCCGCAGGAGGGCATCAGCTGGTGAGGAACCGGCCGGGCGCGGGCGCTGTCTGTGGCCCCGGCTAGCGTCACCGGCATGGGATTCACCAGTACTTGGTCGATAAGCACCCACCACGACGCGGTCATCGCGGAACTCGCGCCCCGGCTCGGACCGGCCCTCCAAGCCGACCTGCCGGACCCGGCGGCCCGCCGCCGCTGGGCGGCCTGGGCGCGCGCCCCGCTGCCGGACTACCGCACCTGGTACACCGACCCGGCGCGTACCGAGGCGATCCGGTCGTTCGAGGACCTGACCCGGCCCGGTGGCCACGTCGACGAACTCTGCGACGGAGTCACCGACCGCGCCTTCCACATCTTCGACGACATCTGGGAGCGACAGCCGGACCCGGCGGGGATGTTCGTTTCCGTCCACCGGAAGGAGTACGCCGTCACCGCCCTCTTCCACGCCATAGGGCCGGACCGGGCCGCCCTGCTCCCCGGTTGGTGCGGCAACGTGCTCCTCACCGCCGCCGAGGTCCGCCGGGCGCTGCCGGACGTGGAGCGGGCGCTGACCTTCTCTTCGGAGGAGCGGGCCCGCGTGGACGACCAGGACTGGCTGGACTACGGCGACCGTGAGGAGAGCGTCGTCGACGGCCCCCTGCGGGTCTGGCGGACCGCCGCCGCGGGAGGCCTCGGGCTGTGCGCGGTCGTGGCCCACCTCTCCTGACGGCCGCCACGGCAGCCGCGGCCCACCGGCACCGGCCGGGGAAAACCCCAGCCCAAATACCCGGTCCGGGGTCCGCGGTCCCGCAGCATGGGCCCATGAGCGACAGTGCGATCACCTACACCCTCTACATCCAGGCCGACCCCTACCGGGTCTGGCAGGCCCTCACCGAGCCCGCCTTCACCCGCAGGTACTGGGGCCTGAGCTTCGAGACGGACTGGGCGGTGGGCTCGCCCATGGCCTGGGTGGAGCGCGGGGCCCGCACCAGCGATCCGGCGCAGGTGGTCCTCGACTGCATCCCGAACCGCCGCCTCTCCTACACCTGGCACACCTTCACCCCGCAGTGGGCGGCCTCCGTCGGGGTCGGCGAGGAGCTGCGGGCCGAGCTGGAGAAGGAGCCGCGCACGAAGGTGACGTACGAGATCGAGCCGATCGGCGACACGCTCACGCGACTGACGATCCTCCACGAGGACTTCGTACCGGGCGGCACCCTGATCGGCATGTGCGGACGGGCCTGGCCGATGCTCGCCTCCAGCCTGAAGACCCTGCTGGAAACCGGCGCCCCGCTGCCCGATGCGGAACGCGAGAGGGAGCAGGGCCCCGGGGGTTACGAGGCGAACGAGAGCTGACCGCCGGCCGCGCGGTGCGGCGGGCCCGCTGTCGGTCCCGGCGGCCACGGCCCCTGCCCGCTGACGGCACCCTGGGCACCGGCCGTTCGAACGGGTCGTGTGGAATGGGAGGCATGGGGAGTTGTGAGAACCAGATAACCACAGGGGCGGGCCCGTGAACCCGGTCGAGGGGACGAGTGGGCCCGACCACTGGCGCTACGCCCGGCACCTCGATCGCCTGGCCGCCGCATCCGGTGAGGCCGAGGAGGCCCGGGCGGTGGCCGCGGTGCTGTGCGACCCCGACACGGTGATGGCCGAGAGCGCCGTGGTCACCCACCTGGACCGCCGGGCCGCGCAGCTGCTGGCCGACGAGCGGTTCCCCGGCTGGGCCCGGGCCATGGCCGCCGTGCTCGACGACCGGGCCTTCCCGGTGCGGCGGCTGCGCGAGTGGACCCTGCTCAAGTCCATCACACGCGGCGAACCGTGGTCGGCGCGAGAGCTCACCGACGCCTCCGACTGGTGCCAGCGCACCGCGGTCCAGTCGTCGCGGACTTCGCACGAGGCCCTCAGCCTGCTCGCCGCGTCCGCCCGCACCCGCCGCGCCCGCAACGCCGCCGCACAGCGGCTGCTCAGGCGCTCCATGGTCTGAGGACGAGGCGGGACGCGAACCTCCGGCCGACGCCCGATGCCCGGGCCGATGCCCGGGCCGATGCCCGGGTCGGCCAACTGCGCATCGCGGCCTGCGAGTCGGCCCTCCTCACGGCCCGCGTCCCGCCCTCTTCCTGTCGCCGGGAGAACGCCCAAGCTGCGAAAAGGTGTCCCGCAGGATAACGGTGAGTGTGATTCCGCCGGGGCTACCGACGAACGTCGTCACGCGCCCATTCGGGGGTTTATGGTCTGCGTACCTGGCCGGTGATCCGTGTTGATCCAATGCCACTCCGCTCGAGGAGGACTCTCCGTGTCGCAGGCTTCACCCGTGTCCGTCCCCACTCCCGCCCCGCCGGTTCCCACGGCGTTCGGCGAGGTCAAGGGCTGGTTCTCGGCGTATGACCAGGCGCTCTTCGAATGGTTTCTGACCCGCCAGAACCGTGACGCTGACCAGCGGGGCGACCTGCTGGAGCTCGGCGCGTACATGGGGAAGAGCGCGATCTTCCTCGGCCAGTACCTCAGGGACGGCGAGGAGTTCACGGTCTGTGACCTCTTCGACTCCGCCGCGCCCGACGACGCCAACCTCGCCGAGATGCAGGGCTCGTACTCCACGCTCACCCGGCGTGCCTTCGAGGCGAACTACCAGGCCTTCCACGAGGCGCTGCCGACGGTCATCCAGGCCCCGACCTCCGTAGTGGCCGACAAGGTGCGCGCGGCGAGCTGCCGGTTCGTGCACGTCGACGCCTCCCACCTCTACGAGCACGTCGCCGAGGACGTCAAGACCTCGCGGCTCGTCGCGGCCCCCGGCGCCGTCGTGGTCTTCGACGACTACCGCGCCTGGCACTGCCCCGGCGTCGCCGCCGCCGTCTGGGGCGCCGTGGCCTCGGGTGACCTGCACGTCATCTGCATCTCGCAGATGAAGCTCTACGCGACCTGGGACGACCCGGAGCCCCTCCAGTCGGAGCTGCGCACCTGGCTGGAGAGTCGCGAGGGAGTGTGGCACGGCGTGGAGACGGTGGCAGGCCGCCCGCTGGTCCGCATCGGCGACAAGGGCTTCGCCGCGCCCGAGCCGCCGAAGCCGCTGCACCCCGCCGCCCCCGCACCCGCCGCGGCGGTCCCTGCCCCCGCCACCGCCACCGCCCCGGCTCCGGCCTCGGCCCCGGCCACTGCCTCGGCGCGAGTCTCGCCGCCGCCCGCGCGCAAGCCCACGGCCGGCTGGCGCGCACTGGCCAAGGACCTGCTCCCGCCGCTCCTCACCCGCGCGATCGTGGCCCGGCGCAAGCGCCGCCGCTGAGCCGGGAGGAACAACGCACACGGCGCCGGCCCCCACTCCCGGGGGCCGGCGCCGTCGTGTCGTTACAGGCCCTTGCGGACCCGGGCCGCGCGGCGGGCCTCGGCGGCCTGCCGGGCCTCGATGGTCTTACGGGACTCCTTGCCCTTGCCCGGCCGCCCAGGGCGGGTGCCGATCCCGCGGAAGCCGAGGTCCGACCCGGAGGGCCTGCCCTTGGCGTCGGTCGGCGCGGCGCCGGCCAGCGGCACCCCGGACGGGGCCTTCGCGCCGGTGATCCGGCTCAGCGCCGCCTCGCCGGAGCGGACCTGCGTGATGGTCGGCCGGATCCGGGCGTCGGACATCAGGCGCACGATGTCGCGGCGCTGGTTCGGGGTGACCAGCGTGACGACCTTGCCGGACTCGCCGGCCCGGGCGGTGCGCCCGCCCCGGTGCAGGTAGTCCTTGCTGTCGGCCGGCGGGTCCACGTTGACGACGAGGTCGAGGTCGTCGATGTGGATGCCGCGCGCGGCGACGTTCGTTGCGACCAGGACCGTGATCAGGCCGCCTTTGAACTGCCCGAGGGTGCGGGTGCGCTGCGGCTGCGACTTGCCGCTGTGCAGCCCCTCTGCCCGTACGCCCATGGCCCGCAGGTGCTTCACGAACTGGTCGACGCCGTGCTTGGTGTCCAGGAACATCAGCACCCGGCCCTCGCGGGCCGCGATCTCCGTCGCCGCCGAGTACTTGTCGGCCGCGTGGATGTGCAGCACGTGGTGGTCCATCGTGGACACCGTGGCCGACTGCGGGTCCACCGAGTGGGAGACCGGGTCCTTCAGGTACCGGCGCACCAGCTGGTCCACGTTGCGGTCCAGGGTGGCCGAGAACAGCATCCGCTGCCCGGCGTGGTGCACCTGGTCCAGGATCTCCGTGACCTGCGGCATGAACCCCAGGTCGCACATCTGGTCGGCCTCGTCGAGCACCGTGATCTTCACGCGCTCCAGGTGTACGTCGCGCCGCCCGACCAGGTCGCTGAGCCGCCCGGGCGTGGCCACCACGACCTCGACGCCGGTGCGCAGCGCGCCCGTCTGCTTGCCGATCGACAGCCCGCCGACAACCGTGGCCATCCGCAGCTTCACGGCCTGCGCGTACGGGGTCAGCGCCTCGGTCACCTGCTGCGCCAGCTCGCGCGTCGGTACGAGGATCAGCGCGAGCGGCCGCTTCGGGTCCGCCTGCTGCCCCGCGGTACGCGCCAGCAGGGCCAGACCGAAGGCGAGGGTCTTGCCGGAGCCGGTCCGGCCGCGGCCGAGGATGTCCCGGCCGGCCAGAGAGTTCGGCAGGGTGGCCGCCTGGATCGGGAAGGGCTCCCGCACCTCCTGGTCGGCCAGTGTCTTCACCAGCTCAAGGGGCAGGTCGAGCTCGGCGAACGACCCCACGGGGGGCAGCGCCGGGGTGACGGTCGCGGGCATCGCGAACTCACCCTGCGGCCCCAGGGTCCGGGGCGCCTTGCCGGAGCCCTTGGCGCCCGGCTTGCTGCCTGCCTTCGCTCCGGCCTTGATGCCGAAACGCCCATGAGCTGACGGGTTCTTCATGCAGAACCTTCCGTGAGGAGAGCAAGTGCGGAGTGCGAGTGCGGGAAGGTGAACGGCAACGAGCCGGGGTCCGTACCCCTCGGTACGGGCCCCGGCTCGTCGTGCTGTCCGGTGGCGCGTCCGCACCGGCGAAAGCGCCCCGCGCTTCAAGTTTCCAGCCCATTTTACCAGTCGGAGACTAGGGCGCGGCGAGCCCCAGCTCTCCGGCGCGCACCTGGGCGAGATGGGCGCGCATCTCGACCGTCGCGCGCCCGAACCAGTCGGCGATGACGGCGATCTCGTCGGGGGAGTACTCGGCGAACACGGCGCCGAGCCGTGCGTAGAAGGGCTCGTACACGGCGATGATGTGCGCGGCGGCCGTCGGATCGGCCACCACCCTGACCCGGCGCCGGTCGGACGGGTCCGGCTGCCGGTGCGCGTAACCGGCGCGTTCCAGGCGGTTCAGGACTCCGGTGACGGCCCCGGTGGTGAGGTTGGTCAGGCCGGCGAGGTCGCCGGCGGCGAGCGGGGTGTCCCCGGCGCCCAGGATGTGGCCGAGACAGGTCAGATCCGTGACGTTCAGCCCGAGCAGTTGCGCCACCTCCTGCTGGCCGAAGAGGCCGAGGGCCACGTACCGGTCCATGCGCGAGATCGTCTCCTCGACCGTGGCCGCGGGGCGGGGCTGGCCCTGCACGCAGATACTCCTTAGCATCTAAGTAACTTAGCTCGTGAGATAAAACTTTCCTTGCTCCGAGCCTACTGCTGCCTTCCCCCACCGGGAGAATCATGAGCGCGCACGGCGACGTCGACCTCGGCCACACGGTGGCCGGCTGGACCGGAACCACAGCAGCGCATGAACATCCGGGTGAAGTGCTCCCCGTAGTGGATGACCGAATCGTCGTCGGGGAGGGGCCGCAGCGGACGGATCCGGGCGCCGAAGCGCGGCTCGTGGAAGTAGGCCAGCGTGCAGCCCGCCCACCTCGTCCTGCGCGGCGATCACCAGTAGCCCGTAGTCCGTATGCGCACCGATCCCGCGTTCCGTCGTCCGCGAGCCGGCCGGGAAGCGCAGGACCCGCATGTGGTGCCAGCCCTCGCGGGTCGGCCCCGCGGTAGGAGTCGTCGGGCCAGGGCACCGGGCCGTGGCACGGCAGACCGAGCCCGCCCGGCAGATTGGGGGTGATCGTCCACCCGGTCCGGTACCTGGAACGTCGTGAACCCGCTCATTTCCGTCCCCCTCTCGAAGGCGCTGCTCCCTCTTTTCACGGACAGGACGGCCATAAGTTCGAAGGACCCCGGATGGCCGCGCTTGGCGTGTGGTGCGGGTGGTCGTTGGGCACTATCGGAACGGCCGCGTGTGCGGCCCGCAGTGGAACGTTGAGAAGGATCAGTACTGATGGCTACAGGCATCGTGAAGTGGTTCAACGCGGAAAAGGGCTTCGGATTCATCCAGCAGGACGACGGCGGCCCGGACGTGTTCGTGCACTTCTCCGCCATCCAGACGACCGGGTTCAAGGAGCTGGCCGAAGGCCAGAAGGTCGAGTACTCGGTCACCCAGGGCCCCAAGGGCCCCCAGGCGGAGCAGGTGGTCACCCGCTGACGCCGCTTCACGAGTACCACCCGTGACGTGCGCCCCGCCGGTCCTCCCGGCGGGGCGCACACGTGTGGCGCGTCTCAGCGCGCGTCCGCCCCGCGACCCGCGCCGAGGGCCTCCATGTCGGCGGCCGCCTCCAGCAGCAGACCCTTGCGCCGGCTCGCGAAGGCGAGCAGTACGAGGCTGGTCGCGAAGCAGGTGACGAGGGCCGGGGTGGAGAGCCACAGGAACACCGCGTACTCGTTCACCTGGGCGGCGGAGGTCGCGATCAGGGCCGCGAACAGGTTGATCCCGTAGATCACGTTGAGTCGGCGGATCGCGTACGAGTGGACTTCCTCGTTCACGCCGAACGGATGCGATCGGCGGTTCTGGAAGAGCGAATCCAGCAGGACCGAGAAGGTGGCCAGCACGGGGATCACGCTGGACCAGATGCGCTGGTCCACGAAGTAGGGCAGGAATGCCGCGAGAAGGCAGACGATCAGGCACACCAGATTGACCCGGCCCACCCGGCGGATGTCCTTGCGGCGTGGGACGTAGTGCAGGTGCAGGACGGACCGGACGACCCGGTGGGACGACAGGAAGGCGGGTCCGTCGTCGCCCTCCAGCTGCGGGAAGCGCACGAAGAACTGCTCCGGAAGCCCCTGCCTGGTCTCGTTCTGCCAGCCGGGCGGGCCGATGTCCGGTTCCAGCACCACCTCGACCTCACCGCTGATGGCGATACCGGCCAGCTCGACGCCCTCGGGGGTCGGCACACTCAGTTGGTTGCGGGCCTCGGTCGGCAGGATGAGTTCCAGCTCCGCGGCGACGCCGATCAGGCCCTGGCGCTGCAGCGCGCACCCGCCGTCGTAGCTGTACTGCAGCGTCTGGGCGGGGCCGTAGCCGGTGTCCAGCTCGGCGACCAGCGGGAGGTAGCGGGTCGCCGCGTGGATGCGGTCGCTCACGTCGCCCTCCGTGGCCTCCGTCGCCCGTTCGAGAAGCGCCCCCACGGTTTCGAACTGCCGGTTGTGCAGGGCGGACCTGAGGGAATGAGAGAGCTCCCGGTGCACGGCGACGACCTCGCCGCGGCCTCCCTCGCGGTCGTTGTCGCGGTCGTCGTCGCCCGAGAGCCAGAACGAGACGGCGTCGGCGATGGACGCCTGCACCTGGATCCACTTGAACGAGGTCACCGCCCCGCCGTTCGCGTCCCTGACGTCGAGCCGGTCCAGCACGTTGCCGGCGTCCCAGGGGAAGAGGTCGATCACCGTGCGGGTGTTCGGGGCGCCGGTGTCCTGGGCGTACAGCTGCGACTTGATGGAGTGGACCGCTTTGTGCCGGCCGGCCAGCTCCGCCACGTGGTTGCGGCTCACCACGATGTGCGGGAAATGCGCGAACTCCTCCGCGATGGACAGGCTCTCGGGAGTCTCCAGCATGCCCCTTCGGGCCACGGCCCGTACCCCCGGCGGGGCCACCACCGAGCTCAGGGTCGGGGCCGGCGCCAGCCGCTCGCCGTAGTACGTGACCAGGTCGCGGCCGAGCCGGGTGATGCGCGAGGCGGCGGGGTCGCGGGGCCGCCGGGATCCGGTCAGGAGCCCGTCCAGGTGCACGATCACGCTGTCTTCGACCTCCCCCGACGGAGCGGCCAGGATCAGCGCGACGCACCTCACGACCTCCGCCAGGGAGTCCAGTTCCCGGGCGTCCGTCCCGGCCTTGAGCGCCTCCGCGGCCGCCCGGCTCGCGGCCTCGGGATGACCGGCGAGCAGGGCCGTGTGGGAGAAGGCGGCCAGCCGGGTCAGGGCGCCGCCGGGATTGGAGTGGGCCAGGTGGTGGACCTGCGCCACATGGCAGCCGATCTTCGACGTGTCGAACGGGTCGATCGACTCGTGGTAGTACGCGGCGGCCAGCCGGTGCGCGCGTCTGAAGGTCTCGACCGGCGCCTCGCGAAGCCGGTCGATCAGGTCCTTCCGCAGCAGGGGCCGCAGCCGGAACTCCTCCGCATGTGTGATCGGACGCGCTATCGGACGCGCCTCGATCATGGGCAGCCGCACCAGCAGGCCGGTGTCGGCGGGGACGCCGAGCGCGCCGGCGGTGTACTCCACGATGTCCGGATCGAACCACCTGTAGACGCAGAGGTGTTCGAGCAATTGGCGCCGGGGCGGCGGCAGTTCCGCGAAAGCGGCGCGAATGTGGCGGAGCACGAGGTCCGTGTCCATGAGTCAGCACTCCCCCGTGAAGTGGGCCAGGAATTCCTTGATCGCGGAGGGCAGTCCGGCCGTCCCGGTGCACACGATGTCGGCCGACCCCTTCAACCGTTCGATGCCGGCCAGATCGATCCACTCCTGAACGGTTGCGGTGTCGAACGGAGGCAGGATGAGCGTCTCGGTGACGGTGGACTCGGGGTAGGAGAGGCTCGGGACGCGCACCCCGGCGAGGAACACGCTGATCCGGCCGGTACTCAGCAGGTCCGGGAGGAAGCCGCTGGTGATCCACCCCTGCATCGGGGCCTCGCACCGGTCGAAGCTGTCCAGTAGCACGATCGGGCCGAGTCCGCCTGGGGGCGCCGACTCGCCCAGCAGCGCCACCAGTTCATCGCACAGCGCCGAATTCTGGGTCTTCCGGTCCGAATTGACGCTGAGGGCGATTTCGAGGTGCGACCGGTTCATCGACGCGCCGTGGAGGTTCACGGACGGCAGCTCGCCGTAGCGTTGCCTGAGTGCCCGGAAGGAGTCCATGGGCACGCCCTGCCTGGACGCCTGGCGGGCTATCGCGTCCAGTACGTCGGACTCGGCCCATGACGTGCCGAGGTCGACGTAGCAAACCGTGCTGTCACCGTGCCGGCGGTGCATCTCCTCGAGCAGGGCGGTCTTGCCGATCCCCTCCTCGCCCTCGAAGAACAGCGCCCGGTGCGGCGTGCCCTCGCTGATTGTGCGGGCAGCGCGGGTCAGCTGCTCGACGCGGTCCACGTGCATGACTGTGCCCCCCCGGGAAGTCCCCTCGCGATTGCGGCCGGGTCAGCCCTGGCCCGATCCGCCGGTCGGGAGTCCGCCGGGTCCGGTGCCCGGATCGGGATTGGGGTCGTTCTCGCCGCGGACGACGATCGTGCTCTTCTCGATCTTCGAGTCCACGAGTCCGATCTTGGTGCCCCTGATCGTGTTGAGCAGGGACTTCAGGACCTTGGACCGCCTCAGATGCAAGACCTGCTCGCTGGGTTCCGTGTCCTCGGTCGTCTCGACGACGGCGCTCCACGGACGCACCCTGATCTTCTTGATCCGGTTCCGCATGACCCACAGGCCGAAGCCCAGCGCCAGCACGACGACCGCGACCACGCCGACCTGCTGCCAGTTCTCGACGGCCATGCTTTCCCCCTGTGCCGGTCCGATTGCGCCGAATGATGGCACGGCCCGGAGAGCGTGATTCCGGGCAGCGATGCATTCAGGCCAATTGCCGGGGAAGTGTGGGTGTTTCGGGTGTGGCCACTGGTGCGATTGGTGCGATCGGGAGGTCGGGTCCCTAGGGGGTGTCCGACCCTGATCCGCCGGACACCCACTATGCGCGGTGGAGGGCCAGGAGCAGGGACCAGAGCCGGTCCGCGAGCTCGGCGGGGTCCGTCACCGGGATCCGGCCGTGCAGCCAGTCCGCCAGGACACCGGTGAAGGTGGCGGCCACCGCCGAGCCGACGAGGTCGGGGTGCGGGGCACCCCCCGCCGCGCGCTCGGCGCGGGCGCGGGCCCGCAGTTCGCGGTGGAGACGGTCGCCGAGCGGGCCGCCGCCGCCCGGGAGGAGCAGGGTGCGGTAGAGGGTGCCGTGTTCGGCGGCGCCCGCGAGGAAACCGGCCAGCGCCGCCGGGGGGCGGGCCGGTGGAAGCGCCGCCGGGTCCGTCTGCCAGGCGTGCAGGGCGTCGACCGCCGCGTGTACGACATCGGCGCAGGCGTCCACGGCGAGCGCGGGGAGGTCCTCGTAGTGCAGGTAGAACGTGGCCCGGCCGACCCTGGCCCGGCGGACCACCGCCGAGACGCTGACCTCGCCGAGCGGGCGGTCCGCGCACTCGGCGAGCAGGCTTTCGCGCAGGCGTGCCTTGGTGCGGGCGGTCCGCGGGTCGGTCCGGGCGTCGTTCGGGGCGTCGTTCGGGACGTCGGTCCGGGCGTCGTTCGGCGGGTCGAAAAGTGGGTCGGGGCGCGGTTCAGGGCGCCTGTCCTGCGGGTTCATGCCGCCAGCAGTGCCGCGCCGAGGGCGAGTGCGCCGGGCAGCGCCTGGGCGATGAGGATCCGCCGGTTCGCGGTGGCGGCCCCGTACACCCCCGCGACGATCACGCACACGAGGAAGAAGATCTGGGTGGCGAGCGAATCGATGACCAGCGACCACACCAGTCCGGCGGCCAGGAAGCCGTTGTAGAGGCCCTGGTTGGCGGCGAGCGCAGCGGTGGCGCGGGCGGTGTCCGCGTCGAAGCCCGACAGCGCGCGGCCCGGCGGCCGCTGCCAGAGGAACATCTCCAGGACCAGGAAATATGCGTGCAGGGCGGCGACTGCGCCGATGAGGACCTGAGCGACCGTGTGCACGGTGATCTCCACTCTCGCGGGCTGGATTTCCTAGACGTTCTCGATGCCTCCATGCCTCGACGCCTTTCGACTTCCTGGACAACTGTACAGGAAGTACCTCGCGAGAGACCCCGGCTATGCTGGCTCCCCGCCCCGGGAGGATCGACGATGACCGAGCACGTACCCCACCTCGTCTACGGGGACTTCGGCATCGGCCGGCACCACGAGAGCTCGCTGATCCGGCACGCCCTCGGCAGCGTGCACGACGAGGTGCTGGTCGCGGGCCTCGCCGGCGGGATCGGCTTCATGTACTTCGTCTTCGAGTACGCGGGCCGGCCGCCGATGCCCACGATCGTCGCGCAGGCCCACCCGCACCCCTGGGTCCAGACCGCACTCGGCAGGCTGCACGTCCCGTACGAGGCCACGCGCAGCGCCAAACCCCGCTGGGGACGGGTGCGCGCCGCCCTGGATGCCGGGTGGCCGGTGTTCTGCACCGTCAACCGGTCCGGGCTGCCCTGGCACGGCGCCGCCGCCAGTCCCGAGCTGGCCGCCGCCGACCCGTACACCGTGGTCGTGGCCGGCTACGAAGGGGACACCTTGTACGTGGAGGACGAGGCCAACACCCCGTACGCGATCGGCCTGGAGGAGTTCGGGGCCGCCTGGACCGGGCACCGCAAGGGCCACCACCAGATGATCGTCCCCACCGGTCCGGCCGCGGCCGAGCCCGATCTCGACGCGGCCGTCGCCGAAACCGCCGCCCGCCTCACCGGGCCGGTGCTGGGGAACAAGTTCGACGTCAACTTCGGGTTCTCCGGCATGGAGAAGCTCGCCGCCCAGCTGCGCGACACCCGGACCAAGACCGGCTGGGAGCGGCGGTTCGGCTCCGCCGAGGCCTTCCGCGTGGGCACCGGGCGACTGTACGCGTGCCTGGAGGAGGAGTGGACCGCCCCCGGTGCCACCCGGCCGCTGTACGCCGACTTCCTCGACCTCGCCGGGCGGCCGGAGGCGGCCGGGCTCTTCCGGGACTCCGCCCGGCACTGGTCGAGGCTCGCCGCCCTGGCCCGTACGGCCGATCCGGACACCGACGCGGCTGGGCGGCGCGCGCTCTTCGACGAATGCGCCGGGCTGGTGGACCGCTCGCTGGCCCTGGAGCGGCAGGCCGTCGCCCTGTTGACCGGCTGACGACCGACGCGCCTGCGCGGCGACGCGGGGCGGGGGGTTTCAGGACTCCCGGATTTCAGGACTCCCGGACGGAGATGGCCGAGACCGGGCAGGCCCGGGCCGCCTCGCGGACCATGGCGCTGCCGTGGCCGTCCTCCCGACCCGGCAGCAGCTCGCTGAAGCCGTCGTCGTCCTGGGTGAACACCTCGGGCGCGGTCAGCGCGCACTGGCCGGCGCCGATGCAGACGGCCGTGTCGATGGAGATCCGCACGCCCCTCACCACGCCACGGGGAGTTCGATCAGGCCCTGGATGGTGTCTCCGGGCTTGAAGGGGATCCGGTCGGGCTCGGCCGCCAGGCGCAGCTCGGGCAGCCGCTCGAACAGCGTGGCCAGGGCGATCTCCATCTCGGCGCGGGCCAGGTTCTGCCCCAGGCACTGGTGGATGCCGAAGCCGAAGGCCAGATGGTGCCGGGTCGGCCGGTGCCAGTCCAGCGCGTCCGGGTCCTCGAACACCGCCTCGTCGCGGTTGATCACGGAGGTGGAGAAGACCACCCCGTCGTCCGCCCGGATCACCGACCCGCCGAGCTCGATGTCCTCGGTGGCCACCCGCAGCATCCCGTCCGCGATCGACAGGAACCGCATCAGTTCCTCCACGGCCTCCGACATCAGCGAAGGGTCCGCCCGCAGTTCGGCCAGCTGCTCCGGGTGGCGGAGCAGGGTGAAGGTACCGAGCGAGATCATGTTCGCCGTCGTCTCGTGCCCCGCCACCAGCAGGATCGCCGCCAGCGAGACCAGCTCCTCGACGTCGGTCTCCCCGGTCTCCAGACGCTGCGCGATCAGCTCGTCCAGGAGCCCGTCGCCCGGATCCGCGCGCTTGCGCTCGATCAGGCCGGCCAGATACGTGTCGAGTTGGTGGCGGGCGTCCTCGACATCGGCCGAGCCGGGCCCGCGCAGCAGTCGCCTCGACTGCCCTTCGAAGAAGGCGTGGTCCTCGTAGGGGACGCCGAGCAGGGCGCAGATCACCGTGGACGGCACCGGCAGGGCGAAGGCGCTGACCAGTTCGGCGCGCGGCCCCTTGGCGACCATCTCGTCGATCAGCCGGTCCACGGTCTCCTGGATCCGCGGCCGGAGCGTCGCGGTGCGCTTGAGCGAGAAGCTCGGAATCAGCATCCGGCGCTGCGTGTTGTGCACGGGATCGTCGACCCCAAGGAGGGCCACGCTCCGGTTCTGCACGCCCTTGAAGCGCTCGGTGGGAGTGGGGAAGGCGGCGTTGCGGCGGTCCGAGGAGAGCCGGCCGTCGGAGAGCAGGGCGCGCGCCTCGGCGTGGCCGGTGACCACCCATACGGAGCGGCCGTCGAAGAGGGTGACCCGGGAGAGCGGACGCGCCTCCCGCAGGGGCTCGTAGGCGGCCGGGGGGTGGTAAGGGCAGGTCCGGTCCTGAGGGAAGGCAACGGTTTCAGACATTCAGCACCTCGCAAGCGATGGTTCCGTCGTGCCGACTCCATTACATGCCTCAGGCACCTATCCCACCTATGCCACTTCCGGCCAGATCACCCGCCTTCGCCCACAGGGCCCAACAGGGTCAGAGGTGCGCGTCCAGGAACGCCCGGAACTCCTCACGGGTCATCGGCCCGGCCTGGCTCGCCACGGCCTCGCCGTCCTTGACGAGGACGACGGTGGGGGCGCCGGTCACGCCGTAACGCCTGGTCGGCTCGGGGCAGCGGGTCATGTCGGTCCGGACCGCGGTCAGCCGTTCCCCGTACTCCTCGGCCAGTTCACCGACGAGGGTGTCCATCGCCCGGCATGCCTCGATGGCCTTGGGCCAGGACCCGCAGAAGTAGGCGAGAACCGGACCGGGGGCCATGCCGAGGATGAACTCGAACTCCTGGTTCTCCAGTGGCTGATGTACCCGACGTGCCATGGGTGGTGCTCCTGCCTCGTCTGTCTCGTGACGCTCACTGCCATGCCCATTGTCAGTGCTGCCTGTGAAGCTGACGGTATGGACGACAGGATGCTGCGGCGCCGGGTCTACGGCGCCGACCACGAAGACCCCGACCCCGGCCCGCGCCCCGGCCATGTCTACGGCGAGCTCGTGGGCGGCCCCCTCGACGGGCTCCTCCTGGACATCACCGGCTGGAGCGGGCCCCAACTCGCCGAAGAGGCCCGGCTCCCCACCGAAATAGGGCGGTACGGCACCGGGGGCCGCGCCCACTACCGCCGCCGCGCGGGCGACCCCGGCCGCTGGGACTGGGCCGGCGACAGCCCGTAGCGGCCCCGCTGAGCGGTCGGTGGCCAGCGTCAGCGTCAGCGTCGGTGGCCAGCGGCCAGCGGAAGCGGTCAGCGCTCAGCGGACGCCGGCGCCGCGGCTCACGCTGCGCGCCCACATCACCAGCGGTATCTGGAGCGGCAGGCGGCCGATGGTCACGGCCTGGACGGCGGGGGAGCCGCGGCGCGCGTCGACGGCCATCTTCACGTTCGCGGGGAAGACGCCGACGAAGAACGCCGCCGTGGCCAGCGCCGCCACCCGGCGGGTCCGCGGATGCGCGACGCCGACGGCGAGGGCGAGCTCGGCCGCGCCGCTCGCGTACGTCCACTGCCGCGGGCTGCCCGGCAGGGAGCGGGGGACTATCGCGTCGAACTGCTTCGGCGCGACGGCGTGCGCCACCGCCGCCCCGGCCAGTAGGCCGGCGAGCAGCAAGGGGGAGGAGGGGGTGCGCGGCATCGGGAATCCTCTCGGAGGGGCCTGGGTCCGCGATCCTACTCGCGGGTAATGACGGGTCGGCGGCCCAGGTGGCCGCTCCGAAAGATTCTTTGAAGAATTTCCGTGGAGCTGTCGATCCAGGCGTCTCCCGTTCGACGCAGGAGTGAGAGGCAGGGAAAGCCCCCGCCCTTCCGACCGAGGAGTCACCATGCCGCGCTTCCTTTCGATGATCCGTATCGACGAGAAGAGCCTCCCCGCCGACACCGCCTTCCCCGCAGACTTCGAGCAGCGCATGGGCGCGCTGATGGAGGAGATCACCAAGGCCGGCGTCATGCTGGACACCGCCGGACTGCTCCCCACCTCCGAGGGGACCAGGGTCACCTGGTCCGGCGGCAAGCTCAGCTACACCGACGGTCCCTTCACCGAGACCAAGGAGGTCGTCGGCGGCTACGCCATCCTCCAGGCCAAGGACAAGGCCGAGGCGCTGGAGTGGACCAAGCGGTTCCTGGAGATCCACCCCGAGCACTGGACGGTCGGCGCCGAGCTCCGGCAGATCGCCGAAGGCTGATCCGGCCGGTCGGCCGACCGGTCGGCCCGCTGGCCGGCCGCCCGGCACCGTGCGGCCCCGCCGCGTTTGCCCTGCCTCGTCACGGCTGCTCTGATGGGTGGCCGTGACGGCAGTGAGTACGGCCCAGGCGGTCGAAGCGGTGTTCAGGATCGAGTCCGCGCGGATCATCGCCGGCGTCGCCCGGATCGTGCGGGACGTCGGCATCGCCGAGGAACTCGCGCAGGACGCGCTGGTCGCCGCGCTCGAACAGTGGCCGGAGTCCGGTGTACCGGACAGACCGGGAGCATGGCTGATGGCCACCGCCAAGAACCGGGCGATCGACCTCGTGCGCCGCAAGGAGACCTACGCGCGCAAGCTCGCGGAGGTCGGCCGCACCCTGGAGGACGCGCCGCCGCCCGCCGAGCCGGCGGCCCCGGACGACATCGACGACGACCTGCTCCGCCTGATCTTCACCGCCTGCCATCCCGTGCTGGCGACCGAGGCCCGGATCGCGCTCACCCTGCGCCTGATGGGCGGGCTCACCACCCAGGAGATCGCCCGCGCGTTCCTCACCTCCGAGCCGGCCGTCGCCCAGCGCATCGTCCGGGCGAAGCGGGCGCTGGCCAAGGCCGGGGTGCCCTTCGAGGTCCCCTACGGCGCCGACCGCGAGGAACGGCTCGCCTCCGTGCTGGAGGTCATCTACCTCATCTTCAACGAGGGCTACTCGGCCACCGCCGGCGACGACCTCGTCCGCCCCGCCCTGTGCGAGGACGCGCTCCGGCTGGCCCGTGTGCTGGCCGGCCTGATGCCGAAGGAGCCCGAGGTGCACGGCCTGGCGGCGCTGCTGGAGTTCCAGGCCTCCCGGATCGCCGCCCGGACCGGCCCGGGCGGCGAGCCCGTACTGCTCGCCGACCAGAACCGGGCCAAGTGGAACCGCATGCTCATCCGCCGGGGCGTCGAGGCCATGCACCGCGCTGGCAGCGGCCCCTACTCCGTCCAGGCCGCGATCGCCGGCTGCCATGCGGACGCCGTCCGCTACGAGGACACCGACTGGCCGACGATCGCCGCGCTCTACGGGCGGCTCGTCATGCTGATCCCGTCCCCGGTGGTGGAGCTGAACCGGGCGGTCGCCGTCTCCATGGCGCAGGGGCCGGAGGCGGCGCTCCCGCTGGTGGACGCCCTCGCGACAGAACCGGCCCTGCGCGCCTACCACTTGCTGCCGAGCGTCCGGGGCGACCTGCTGGAGCGGCTGGGCCGTCGGCCGGAGGCCCGCGCCGAGTTCGAACGGGCCGCCTCGCTCACGCACAACGCCCGGGAGCGGGCCCTGCTGCTGCTGCGACGCGCGGCGGACGTGTCCGACGCCTGAACGTCCGGTCAGGCCTTGACGGGCGACTCGGCCGACCGTCGGGGCGGCGTCAGCGCGACGGGCCTGCGGAAGCCGCCCGCGCGGGCGATCTCCTGGACCGTCAGCCGCAGTGCCTCCTGGAAGTCGCCCATCGTGCGGCGCGCCGCCGGGGTGTCGACGTAGAGGGAGTTCATGTGCAGCCCCTCCGCGTCCCGCTGGAACCACGAGCAGGCCCCGTTGGCGCGCGCCGACCACACGTGCGTCGAGGGGCGCCACTCGTCATGGCGCTCGGCGCCCGCGATCTTCCGGATGTCGATGTACGAGAAGAAGTTGACCGGGTACGGCCAGGAGCGGGCGGCGAACTCCTCGGGCGCCAGCAGCTCCCACGCCCGGACGAACGGCACGTCGATGTGGCCGATCATCTCGGTGAACCCGGCCCGGACCCCGGCCATGACCTGGGCGAAGTCCCGGCCGGGCGAGGCGTCGAACTCGATGGGCATGGTGTTGACGAACCAGCCCACCGCGTTCGTCCACGCGCCTCGGCCGCGCTCGCTCACCGGCATGAAGCCCCGGTAGACACCGGGCCCGCCGCCCTCGCGCAGGCACACGGCGACCGCCGCGAGCACCCCCATGAACGGCTTCCCGTCGACCGCCAGACAGGCCTTCTCGAACACCTCCGTCTCGGCGGCGTCCAGCAGTTGGGAGGCCTCGTTGACGATCGGGTACATCCGGTCCGGCTCCACACCGAGGTCGAGCGGGAACCTCGGGAAGAACTCGCCGTTCCGCTCGATGAACGAGTTCCAGTAGCCGAGGCGTTCGTCCTGGGCGTCGATGGTGAGGTAGCGCCGCCGCTGCTCGTCGGCGAAGTCGAGATAGCTGGGGGCGGTCGCCGGCAGCCCGGCGTCCTCGCCGCGGCACAGGGCCTCGTAGTCGGTCATCACCTCGCGGACCACGATCGGCATCGACAGTCCGTCGCAGACGATGTGGTCGAAGGCCAGGTACACCGTCGCGGAGTCCTCGCGGAGCACGGCGCCCATCGTGAACAGCGGCCAGGACAGCGTGTCGATGCTCTGCGTGAACCGGTCGACCAGGAAGCCGCGCAGCCGCTCGGAGGTCTCGAAGGTGCCCACGTACTCGGCGTCGAGCGCGAGCTCGTCGGCGGCGAACGGCTCGCACGCCAGCTCTCCGGCCAGCCGCAGGAACTCGCACCGCAGCACCTCGTGCCGCCGTGCGAAGGCCAGCAGGGCCTGGGCCAGGGCCGGTTCGTCCAGCGGCCCCGTCACTTCGAAGGTGACCGCGATCCACGAGGCGACGAGGTCGTCGGACGCACGGCTTTCCTCGGCGACGGTGAAGTGCTTGTCCTGGTTGAAGGACGCCCTCCTGTCCGCCGCGTCACCCCGGCCCGCGGCCTCCGCCGCCGTGGACCGCAACCGCCACTCGACCACCCGTCCGGGCGCCACGTGGTGCATCTCCAGAGGAAATTGCCGCATTCGTCATCCCTTCGCCCCCAGAGTCAACCCCCAGGCCCTAACGACACCCGCCCCGCGGAGGTGACGCCCGTCTCCGGCCGGGACCCCAGGTCACCCGCGGCGGGCGCGGAGGAGGCGGAAGCGGCGGCGGGGCCGGCGGCGGGGCCGGCGGCGGGGCGCGGGGGCCGTCGGCCAGGGGCCGTGGGATTCGAGTTCGTCGGCAAGCCGGGACAGGAAGTCGCGGAACTCGGCCTCCTCGTAGTGACGGCAGCCCGGGTACGGCTCGAAGGACGCGGCGAGCGCGTTGTCCGCCGCCACGACCGCGCGCAAGGCCGCCACCTGGGCGGCCATCGGCTTGTCGCACACCGGCTCCACCTGCATCGCCACCGCGTACCGGCGGACCAGCTCCTCGTCGAGTTCGGACGGCCCGCCCGTGAACATCGCCTGATACAGAATGCAGTTGACCAGGCCGTACGCCCATTCCTCGGGCATTGCCCTCCCCCTTCGCCGCCTCTTCGCCGCCTGTGCCTCGGCCGGCAGCGCGCCCTCGCGGCCGGAGCCGGGCCAGGGTCGTCTGCGGCGCGGCCAACGGACAGCGGACGATGCTGTCAGATTCGAACGCGCGGTGGAAGGGACTTGCGTGAACGATGAAACGAATGAGCAAATGCGAAAGGGCGGCGCTCCAGGAGGCGTTCGCCGTTCGATTCGAGGGGGATCCCACCATGACGCAGCAGCAGCTCACCACCGTGGCGCCCATGGTGGTGGTGGACGGCTTGCACCGCAGCTTCGGGGCCGGAGAACGGGCCGTACACGCCGTGCGGGGGGTGTCGTTCGAGCTTCGACGCGGGGAACTCACCGCCCTCAAGGGGCGTTCCGGTTCTGGCAAGACCACCCTGCTCAACCTGGTCGGCGGGCTGGACACCCCGACGAGCGGCAGCGTCTCGCTCGACGGCACGGACCTGGCCGAGCTGGACGAGCCGGGACTGCTCGCGCTGCGCCGTGAGCGGATCGGGTTCGTGTTCCAGTCGTTCGGCCTGATCCCGGTGCTGACGGCGGCCGAGAACGTCGGAGTGCCGATGCGGATGCGCAAACTCCCGGCGAAGCAGCGCGAGGAGCGGGTCCGCACCCTGCTGGCCCTGGTCGGGCTCGCCGATCACGCCGAGCAGCGCCCCGGCGAACTCTCCGG
Organism: Streptomyces sp. ISL-87; assembly: GCF_018614095.1. Taxonomy (GTDB): domain Bacteria; phylum Actinomycetota; class Actinomycetes; order Streptomycetales; family Streptomycetaceae; genus Streptomyces. Next base: position 23,394 of record NZ_JAGGOY010000112.1, read on the forward strand.
CGGCCAGCAGCAGCGCGTCGCCGTGGCCCGCGCCCTGGCCAACGACCCCGCCCTGATCATCGCGGACGAGCCCACCGGCCAGCTGGACTCCGAGACGGGCCGCTCGATCATGCAGCTGCTGCGCGCGGTGGTGCGCAGCGAGGGCGTCACCGTCCTGGTCGCCACCCACGACCCGGCCCTGATGGAACTCGCCGACCGGGTGGTGGAACTGCGCGACGGCCGCATCGTAGAGCCGGCTGCGTAGCCGCTGAGCAGCCGCCCGTATCAGGTCTCCGGTCCCGTCCGCGGCGCGCGGAGCGCGCGTGGTCCGCCGTCCGCGGGCGGTGATGGCCGACAGTGGGCGGCGTGGATGTGGATGAGGTCATCGAGAGCCTGTACGGGCTGTCCCCGGCGAGGTTCACGGCGGCCCGGGACGAGGCGGCCGCCCGGGTGAAAGCGGAAGGCGACCCGGCCGGGGCGAAGCGGATCGCGGGGCAGCGGCGACCGACACTGGCGGCCTGGGCGTCGAACATGCTGGTACGGGCGAAGCCGGACGAGGTCGGGCAGTTCCTCCAGCTGGGGCAGGCGCTGCGCACGGCGCACCGCTCCCTGGACGGGGACCAGTTGCGCGATCTGTCGCACCAGCAGCACGTGGTGATCGGAGCCCTCGCCCGGGAGGCACACCGGCTGGCGGAGGAGGCGGGGACACCGGTGTCCGAGGGCGTGGTGCGGGAGGTCGAGCGGATCCTGCACGCCGTGCTCGCCGACCCGGAGGCAGCCGAGTCCTGGGCCTCGGGGCGGCTCGCGAAGGCCCCCGCGCTGACGGCCCAGTTCCCTGCCGTCGACGCGGGCGCGGCGGCGCCCGTAGCGCCCGCGAAGCCCGCTCCTCCCGTAGCGCTCGCCCCGGACGCTGGTCCCGAAGCGCCCGCCCCTGAGCCTTACGACGACGGCCGCCTGGAGGAGGCCCGCGCCGCCGCCCAGGACGCCGCGCGGTCGGCGCAGGCCCGGGAGGACGAGCTGCGTCTGGCTGACGAGGTCCGGCAGCGGGCAGTTGCCGAGGCGGCCGCCGCGCGGGCCGCCGTCACGGAGGCCGAGGAGCGGTACCGCGAAGCAGGCCGGGCGGCGCGGCAGGCCCGCCTGGCGACCGCGGCCGCCGAGCGCCGGGTCAAGGAAGTGTCGGCCGACGGGAAACAGGGCAGCGGGGGCAGCGGGGGCGGCTGACGGGCGGCTGACGGGCGGCGACGCGGGACGGCCTCGTCCAGCGCCCGCTATTCGGTGTGCAGCACCGTGGCGATCGTCATCCGGGCCGCCGACCGGGCCGGGATCAGCGCGCCCAGGACGGCGATCACGACTCCCGCCAGCAGCAGTCCGGTGAGCTGCGGCGCGTGCCACACGTCCTTCATCGACTCCGGGAAGGCCACCACCCCGACGTTGTCCACGACGACCCGGTGCGCGAGGACCCCGAGCGGGATCCCCAGCAGTCCGCCGACCGCGCCCACGCCCGCCACCGAGGTCACGGTCATGGCCACGACCTGCCGCTGGGTCATGCCGATGGACTTGAGCATGCCCAGGTCCCGGCGGCGCTCCCGGGTGTTCAGCAGCACGGTGTTGAACACGCCCAGCGAGGCGACGACGGTCAGCAGCAGGGTGAACACCGAGGAGAACCCGACGACGGTGGCGGTGGGGGCGTTCACCGAGTCGGCCACGTTCGCGCTCAGGCCGGGATCGATTGCCTCGACCGCCTCGGCGTAGGCGTGGGCGTCGCTGCCGCGGGCGAGCCGGACCCCGTAGTCGATCGCGCGCGGGTCCGGGTCGAGCCGGGTGAAGGTCTCCCAGGTGGACTCCAGGGCCCGGGCGTCGCCGTCGATGAGTTTGCCGACGATGGTCGCGGGCGCCTGTCGGCCGTTCAGTTCCAGGGTGATCCGGTCACCGACCGCCAGTCCGCGCTGGGTCAGGAACCCCGGACCCGCCGCGACCTCGCCCGCGCCCTCGGGCCGGCGCCCCTCGACGATGCGGAACGCGGTCGCGGAGGTGTCCCCGCGGTAGAAGTCGGCGAAGGCGGGCTGTGTGTAGCCGACCAGGCTCACCTGGGCCAGTCCACGGGCGACCACGTCCTCGGCACCGGGCAACGAGCGCAGCCGCTCCTCGATCTGCGCATCGCTCAGCCGGGGAACGGTGTGGCCGTTGCCCGGCGTACCCGTCTCCACGCCGACCCGGGGACCGCCGTCATCCTGAGCAGCGCTCCCGAACGCGACCATGGTGGTGGTCAGTCCGGTCGTCAGGGTCACCGTGGTGACCCCCAGGACGATGGCGGCCGTGGTCAGCAGGGTGCGGGCCGGGCGGGCGAACGGCTGACCCAGGCCCAGGCTGACCGGGCGTGGCAGCCGGGTGGATGCGAGCAGGCGCTGCACGCGCAGCCCGCGCCCGGTCCGCGGCGCGCCGCCGGCGGAGATCGCCTCTGCGGCGGGCAGCCGGTGCGCCCGCAGTGCGGGGAGCAGAGCGGCGGCCAGGACGAGGGCGGGCATGCCCACCAGGCTGACGGCGGTGACCCAGCCGTCGATGCCGCCGACGGAGGCCCGGCCGGTCTCGATGCCGGAGAAGGCGACCTTCAGGATGGGCCCGGCCAGCGCGTGGCCGAGCGCCGTGCCGAGGACACAACCGACGACGGCGGGCACGGAGACCATCGTCAGGTAGACGGCGACCACCTGGTTCGGGGTGAAGCCCAGCGCCTTGAGCACGCCGATGTGCCGGTACCCGGAGACGACCGCTCCGCTGACCACGTTTCCGACGATGAGGGCGGAGACGAGGAGGCCGAGGACGCCGAACAGCGTCATGAACGGGAGGTAGGCGTCGGCCTGTGACGAGAACGCCTGCTTGAGCGTCAGGTAGGTCTGCGCGGCCCTCAGAGAGCCCTCGGGCAGCTCCGCGGTGGCCGCTGCCAGCCCGCTGCTGAGCTCCTTGTCCGTGGCCGACCGTGTGAAGCGGTAGAGCATCTGGGCGGAGGTGGGGTGCAGTGCGGCCACCTGCTCGGGTGTGACCCAGGCCGCCGCGGACTTGCTCATGCTGGTGGCGAATCCGACGACGGTGAGCGGCGGGACCCCCTCGGCCTCCAGCTTCGTGCCCAGCAGTTCCCGGTAGGGGCTGCCGTTGCCGGAGTAGTTGACGACGATCTCGCCGGGCGCGGTGGCCCAGCGCCCCTCCAGCAGCTCGATGCGGTCCACCGGACCGCCCGGGTCGGCCCGGCCCACCACGGTGAGCGGACCGGCCGGCCTCCAGAGCCAGTCCCCCGGTACGTCGACGACCGCCTGGCGGAACGGGCCCGCGGCGGCTGCCACCCCCGGCCGGTGGGCCGTCCGGGCCAGTTGGGCGTCGGAGACCTTCCCCGTGTCATAGGTGGCGACGGTGTGCGCGCCGCGCTGTTTGGCGTACGCCGTGTCGAAGGGCCCCGAGGCGGCGGCGAGCAGCCCCAGGGCGAGCACGACGGTCGTGGTGGAGCACAGCACGACCAGGCCTATGACGATCGACTGGAGCCTGCGGCGTCTGACCGCCGCGCGCGAGGCCCGCCACACGGCGCTCATACGGTCGCCTCCAGTGTGGTGTCGTCGAGCACGCTCTCGCGGGCCACGCGCCCGTCGGCCACCTCGACCAGGCGGCTGGCGCACCGCGTGGCCAGCTGGGGATCGTGGGTGACGATCAGCAGGGTCTGGCCGATCTGGTTGAGGTCGATCAGCAGGTCCATGACCTGCTCGCCCGAGCGGCTGTCGAGGGCGCCGGTCGGCTCGTCGGCCAGCAGCAGCGCCGGACGGTTCATCAGCGCCCGGGCCACGGCCACGCGCTGGCGTTCGCCGCCGCTGAGCGTCGCCGGATAGTTGTTGCGGCGATCGGCCACCCCGAGTTCGTCGAGGAGTTCCAGGGCGCGGCGGCGGGCCGCTCTGGCCGGGGTTCCGGTCAGCTGGGCGGCCAGCGCCACGTTGTCCAGGGCCGGAAGATCGTCGATGAGGTTGAAGAACTGGAAGATCATGCCGACGCTGCGCCGGCGGAACAGGGCCAGCCCGGTCTCGTTCAGTTTCCCCAGGTCCTGGCCGTGCACCTCGACCGTGCCCGAGGTTGGGCGGTCCAGACCGGCCACCATGTTGAGGAGAGTGGACTTGCCGCAGCCGGAGGGCCCCATCACGGCGACCGCGTCGCCTTTGCGGATCTCCAGGGACAGCCCGTCCAGGGCTTTCGCGTCGCCGTACTCCTTGTGCACCCCGTCCAGCCGTACGACGACCTGCCGGGCACTGTCGTGATCAGTTGTCATGGCTCGAACCTAAGAGGGGGCCGGGGGGCGGGCGTCACCCCCCGGATGTAACCGGCAGGTCAGGTCATCCTGGGGATGTATGAGAGCTGGCTCGGCGGAGGGATGCGGACTACGGGGCGGGCCTGCGATGCTCGTTGGCGTTGAGGATCTTGAGTACGCGAGTTCGGTGAGGGGGCTGGTCGGGATGGCAGGGGTGGGATGGCTGATCGGCGTCCTGGTCGCGGTATGCGGCGCGGCCGGCTGGCTGGGCGCGGCACTGCTGCGGGCCCGGCGCGCGTACAGGGCGGCGATCGAGGAGCGCGGCTGGCTGCTGGAGCGGGAGCGGGAGAGCGCGGCCCGTACCGCCGTCGATGCCGAGCGGGCCAGGATCGCGGCTGAGCTCCACGACATAGTCAGCCACAACGTGAGTGTGATGGTCGTTCAGGCCGGAGCCGCCCGCGAGGTGCTGGGCACCATGCCGCAGGAGGCGGCGGCCGCGATGAGCGCCGTCGAGAGCGCCGGGCGCACCACGATGACCGAGCTCCGGCATCTGCTCGGTCTGCTCGCGCCCGCGCAAGACGGCGAGGACGAGCCGTACGGCGACGGCTCGCGTACGCGGCTGACGCCGCAGCCGAGTCTGAGCCGGCTCAGCCCGCTGATCGACAGGATCGCCTTCGCGGGGCTGCCCGTCGAGGTCCGGATATCCGGGGAGCCGCGCCCGCTGCCGGCCGGGATCGATGTGACCGCGTACCGGATCATCCAGGAGGCGCTGACCAACGCGCTCAAACACGGTGACGGTGTGAACGCCGAGGTGACGGTGAGATACGCGGACCACGCCCTGCGGGTGGAGGTGCTCAACAGCGGCCCGAGCATGCTCCCGGGCCGCCGGACAGGGGCAGCCGCGGAGGAGTCGGCCACGGCGGGGGAGCGGAGCGCGGCGCCGAAAGCCGACGGGACGGGCCGCGGGCTGCTCGGCCTGCGCGAGCGCGTCGCCGTCTACGGCGGCGACCTCGATGCCCGACGACGCCTCGGCGGCGGCTACCGAGTCCGCGCCCGGCTGCCCCTGGACCGGCCGTGACGGCGCCCGCCGAACCCGCACCCCGGGTGGTGATCGCCGACGACCAGGAGCTGGTACGCACCGGCTTCCGGCTGATCCTGTCGGCCCGTGGGGTCGACGTGGTGGGGGTCGCCGCGGACGGTGTGGAGGCGGTCTCGGTGGTGCGCCGGCTGCGCCCCGATGTCGTGCTGCTCGACATCCGGATGCCGAACATGGACGGTTTGGAGGCCGCCCGGCGCATCCTCGCCGAGAACCCGCACTGCCGGGTGATCATGCTGACCACGTTCGACCTCGACCAGTACGTCTACGCCGCCCTCGCCGCAGGGGCCAGCGGCTTCCTGCTCAAGGACGTCACCCCCGAACACCTCGCGGCCGCCGTCCGTCTGGTCGGCACCGGCGATGCCCTGCTGTCGCCGTCGATCACCCGCCGCCTGGTGGAACGCTGCGCCTCCGCGGCCGCGCCGGAACGCGGGACGGGCACGGCAGCCCACCGTGACCTGGCCGCATTGACCCCGCGCGAGCGGGAGGTGCTGGCCCTCATGGGCCAGGGCCTCTCCAATGCCGAACTGGCGCGGGAACTGACGCTGAGCGAGGCGACGGTGAAGACCCATGTGGCGCGGATCTTCGCCAAACTGGCCCTTCGCGACCGAGCCCAGGCCGTGGTCCTGGCCTACGAGACGGGCCTCGTCACCCCGGGCTCGGGCAGCGGGGAGGCCCGGCACGAGGCTCGGTAGGCCTGCGGGGGGTGACTCCGGTGACCCGCTTGAACCGCTCCCTGAAGGCGCTGGGCGAACCGAGGCTGAACTGGGCCTGCCACCCTCGCGTTCCGGCGGAATCACCGACAGCCGCGCGGCACGGCGCCCACCGTGGCGGTGGCCCTGCTGCTCCCTCGGCATCACGACCGTGTTCGTCACGGACGACCAGGAGGAAGCCCTGTCCATGGCCGACCGGGTCGCGGTGCTCAACGCCGGCAAGCTGGAGCAGTGTGCGCCCTCGGCCGAGCTGTACGAGCGCCCCGCGACACCGTTCGTCGCCGAGTTCGTCGGCACCATGAACCGGCTGCCCGGGCAGCTCACCGACTCCGGGCTGGTGGAGGCGGCCGACTGCGGGGTTCTGGTGGTGCCGTCCCTGCTGGCGGTGCCGGCCTCACCGCCGCGCGTCTTCGCGCGGTCCCTGGAGGAGGTCACTCCGGACGTGCTGCGTGCTTGCCTCAGCCGTCGCCTCCAGGGCTGAACGCTCGCGCTGCCAGGGCCCGGCCCTGATCCGGACGACAGGCCTCAGGGGTTGTGGTGGAACGTCATGAGGGGTTGGCGGCGGAACGTCACGAGCGCGCGTCTGCCGTGCGGGACGGCTGTCCGGCCGCCCGGGCGGGCCCCGTGCGGAGCATCCCGGCCGCCCCGGCCGCGCCCAGGCACAGCGCGACCGGCAGCAGGAGCGCCAGGTTGAGCGGCATGAGACGGGTGAGGGGGCCGATCACGGCCGGCCCGGCCAGCATGCCCAGATAGCCGAGCCCGGCCACCCTGGAGACGTTCACCCCCGAGGAGTCCTGGTCGGCGTGGCCGGCGGCGCTGAAGAGCTGCGGGATACAGCCCGACAGCCCGACCCCGAACAGCGTCCACCCGGCCAGGGCCACCGGGACGGAGTCGGCGAGCGCGCCCGCCGCCAGGCCGAGGGCCGCCAGCGCGGTCCCGTACCGGACGACGAGGACCGGTCCCGTACGGGCCACCACCCGGTCGGTGACCAGCCGTCCGGCGGTCATCGCCGTGGCGAAGGCGCCGTAGGCGAGGGCGGCCGCCGCCGCGGGTGCGTCGAGGACGTCCCGTAGGTGGAGCACGCTCCAGTCGTTGGCCACCCCCTCGCACAGCATCAGCGCGAACGCCAGCCCGGCAAGGGCCCATACACGCGGCGGTGTACGCCGCTTCGTGTCCGGGCGGGCCGGCGACGGCAGGGCCGCTGGTTCCGGGCGCGGCAACAGGGCCGGGGTGGCGAGGGCGGTCACGGCGAGCCCGAGCACGGCCACCGCGGTGAGGGTCCGTGCCGTGCCCCAGCCGAGGCTGATGGTCAGGGCCCCGGCGAGCGAGGCGAGTACCCCGCCGACCGAGAACACGGCGTGGAAGGCGGACATCACCGGCCGCCCGTAGGCCCGCTCCACCTGTACGGCATGGGTGTTCATGGCGACGTCGAGGCAGCCGTTGCCGAAGCCGAGGACGAACAGCGCCGCGCCCAGGGTCCAGGCGTCACCGGCCGCCCCGGGGAGCGCGAGGGCGGCGCTGCACAGCGCGCCGCCGGCCGGGACCGTCAGACGGCTGCCGAGCCGGTCCGTGAGCGGCCCGGCGAACTGCATGCCGAGGAAGGCCCCGGCGCCGAGGAGGAGCAGCAGTGAGCCGAGCACGGCGTGGCTGATGCCGGTGCGGTGCTCGACGGCGGGGATGTGGACGATCCACATCCCCAGGACGAAGCCGTTGAGGGCGAAGAAGGCGAAGGTGGCCAGGCGTGCGGCGCGCAGGGATCTGCTCATGTCGAACAGCGTAATGAACAGAATCGATGTTCGCTAGCTTGAGTTTCGAACATCGAGGATGTTTGATTGGCGTATGGCGAGCACAGACCGACTGAGGCAGATCACCGATGCCCTGCGAGACTCCGAGCAGCTGACCGTGGCGGAACTCGCCGCGCTCACCGGCGCCTCGGACATGACCATCCGCCGCGATCTGGAGGTCCTGGCCGAACAGGGCCTGCTGGAACGCTTCCGCGGCGGCGCGAGGAGCCTGCTGCTGCGCGGCGAGGAACCCCCGTACGCGGTGCGCGCGCAGGAGGGCCAGGACGCGAAGCGGCGGATCGCCGCCGAGGTCGCCTCGCTCATCGCGGACGGGGAATCGGTGGTCGTCGACAGCGGCACCACCTGCCTGGAGGTGGCCCGGGCCATCAAGGAGCGGCGGATCACGGTCATGCCGCTGTCCCTGCACGCGGCGAACGCCCTCACCGGTGCGCCGCAGCTCACACTCCTGTTGCCCGGCGGCCAACCGCGCCCGGGCGAACTGGCCCTGACCGGGCCCCTCACCGAGGCCTCGCTCGCCGCGCTCCGCTTCGACACGGCGGTCATCGGCTGCTGCGGGCTGGCCCCGGCGGATGGGCTGACCGCTTACGACCTGGCCGACGCGGCGGTCAAGCGCGCCGCGATCGCCTCGTCCCGCCGTGTCATCGCCGTCGCCGAAGGCGCGAAGCTCACGCGGACGGCCCTGGCCTTCGTCGCTCCGGCCGCGGCCCTGCACGCGGTGGTGACCGACGACTCCGCCCCGGGGGCCGAGCTCGCGGCGCTGACCCGGGAGGGCGTCACCGTACGGGCGGTCTGACGCGCGCGGCGCCCGGCAGGGCTCCCGCCCCTCGCGTGCCGCGGCCCGGCAGTGGGGCTCACGCCCCAGGCGTGCCGCGGCCCGGCAGGGCGTTCACGCCCCCAGGTCGAGGATCTCCACGACGCCCTCGGCGTAGGCGGCGGCCACCGAGCCCCGGCCGGCGGCCGCCTCGAGGCGCAGCCGGGGAAGCCCGGTGCGGATGAACGCGGTGGTCTGCCCGTACAGGCCCGCCTCGTGCGAGGTCCCGTCGTCCTCCGTGCCGAGCAACGCAAGCAGGGTCCACAGCAGAGCCTCGCGGGTCGCCTGACGCGGCGGGCCCGCGGTCCACACGGCCATCAGCACCCCGCACACCGCCGGAGCGGGCGGCGCCAGCTTCGCCGAGGCGAAGGCGTGCCCCTCCAGCGCGCGGAAGGCGGCCGGATGCCCCTCGGCCGCGGCCCACAGGGTGTCCACGAGATGCCCCGCGGAACGTCCGCAGCCGCACTCGACGGACTCCCAGTCGTGCCGCGCGATCTCCGCCACCACCGCATCGGGCACCAACGGGCTGCTGCGCGGCTTGTCCATCCCTCTCATGGGAGGAGTATGCGATTCGGCCAAGCCTCAGGCCAAGGGGCCAAGGGGCTCTACCTGCCGATACGCGAGCTGGGCCCCGTGCGCGGTCTCGGGGACCGCCTCGGATGAGCTGAAGATGTCGGCCAGGTGTCCGGAACCGGATCTCACGCTCGGCCGTCTGAGACCCCGTGTGGATGAAACGAAGAATTCTGGCCCTGCTGTTCGCCCTGCTCGCGACGCAGTTGGGGTCCCTGATCAGCCCGGCCTACGCCTGCGGCTGCGGGGCGATGGTCCCCGACGGGATGTCTCGGATCGGCGTCGACCGGGAGGTCTCCGCCGTGCGCTGGGACGGCCGGGCGGAACAGATCGTGATGCGCTTCACCGTCGGCGGTGACGCGAAGAGGGCGGCATGGATCATGCCGGTGCCCGGGCGGGCCACGGTGGAGCTGGGCGACGACCGCGTGTTCCGCGATCTCGCCTGGCTGATCCGGCCCGAGCGGAAGGCCCGTACGTACTTCTGGCCGCGCGACAGCGACTGGCCCTTCTCCTCCGGATCCAGCGACGGCGCCACCGCCGCGCCGCCCGGGGCCGGGGCCCCGGCCGTCGGTGTCGTCGGCCGTGAACAGCTCGGCGACTTCGACGTCGCGCGGCTCACCGCCACCGACCCCGACGCCCTGCGCGACTGGCTGGAGTCCAACGGCTTCAAGCTGCCGGACCGCCTCGCCACCGAACTGAAGCCGTACGTCGACCAGAAGTGGGAGTACGTCGCCGTACGCCTCGCCCCCAAGGAGCAGGGAAAGCCGCTGCGGGGCGAGCTCGACCCGCTGAAGATCCGCTTCGACAGCGACAAGCTGGTCTACCCGATGCGGCTCTCCCGCCTGGCCAAGACGCCCCAGTCCCTCGGCCTGTACATCCTGGCCGACCACCGCATGGAGCCCAGCTCCCCGATCGGCGGCGCCGCGCCCGAGGTGACCTTCGCCGGGACCGTCGCCCCCGAGGGTGCGGTGGGCGAACTCACCGGCGGCAAGCCGGCGTTCCTGACCGCCATCGACCAGCGGTTCCCCGAGCCGAGCCGTATCGACGGCGACCACGAGCTGCGCGCCGCGCCCGCCGACACTCCGTACCGGCGGGCCGTCTACCACGACGAGCTCCTCACGGTGGGAGACGGGATCCCGGTCTGGCTGCTCACGGTGATCGGCGCCTTGGCGGCGATGGCGGGTGCAGTGACCGCGGCCTTCGTCAGCCTCCGCATCCGCCGTCGGCGAGCCACCGCCTGACCCCGCCCGCGCCGGCACCGCCATGGCCCTGTAGCAGGCCATGGCCACGACCTGCTACAGGACCGGCCTCGGCGGCTGCGTCCGCCAGAATCCGCACTGGTGGTCGGCGGTGAACGACGAGTTCGTCCGGATCGCCACCGGGTTGAGGGTGAGGAACGTACCCGGACCACCGGGGCCGGTCGCCGGCCACTGGGGCTGCCCCGGTACGGAAGGTGTGCCCGCGCGGGCGAAGGCGCCCCAGTACCGCTTCATCCGGGTGGCGAGCGCGGTCTGGACCGGGGTCAGCGGCCGCTCGCCCATGGTGAAGTCGTGCAGGTAGGCCAGCTCGGCGCTGTGCCCGTTGGACTCGTCGAGGCCCGGTACCTGGGCCCCGGCGAGCGTCGGGGACTCCGGGTCGTCGAACTCGTATGCGTACGTGGGTACTTGTGCGGCGAAGAGCTGCGCCGTCCACGCCGTGTGGCAGGCGAAGGTCGAGTCGGTCATGACGGCCGACAGAGCCAGGTACGGCGAGGCGTACGCCGAAACCGGGTAGCGGGCGAGCACCTCCGCGCCCGCGGCGCCGTAGCCCGCCAGGACCTGAGCGGTGTACTGCTCCGCCGTCAGGTACGGCTGCGACAGCGCGACGAAGAAGCGCGACTCAGAGCGGGTACTCCCGATCAGCACGGGCACCTTGTTCCAGGCCCCGCTCCCGATCGCGGCGGCCGGTTCCACCGGGAGCAGCCCGTCACCGGACGCAGGCCCCGAGGTGGGCAGCGTACGGGCCGCCTCGACCAGCGAAGCGGCGGAGGCGGCACGCAGGCACGCGGCGGCCCCGGCCGGATCGGCGCAGCCCACCCGCTCGGCGAACGCCCGGGCGTCCGCCCCGGCCCGTGCGCCGTCCGGCGTACGCAGCAGCGTGCACGGCCCGCTCTGCAGTACGGCCCGGTGGAACAGCCCCGCGGCCGACGGCGCCGCCAGCAGCCCGCAGACGGAGCCGCTGCCCGCGGACTGCCCGGAGACCGTGACATTGCCGGGGTTGCCGCCGAACGCGCCGATGTTCTCCCGCGTCCAGCGCAGCGCGGCGATCTGGTCCATCAGCCCGAAGGAACCGGAGCGCTGCGCGTTCTCCCCGCCGAGTTCCGGCAACGCCAGATAACCCAGCTGCCCCAGCCGGTAGTTGATGCTGACCACGACACTGTCCGTCAGCTCGGCCATGGTGCGGCCGCCGAACTGGCTGCCGGTGCCCATGCTGTACGCACCCCCGTGCATCCAGAACACCACCGGCAGCCGGGCCCCCGCCCGGGCGTTCCTCGGCCGGTACACGTCCAGGTACAGGCAGTCCTCGCTGACGGCCTGCGGGTCCCGGAGCCCGAACGGCGCGAACTGCACGCAGGCCGGGGCGTGTTCGGTGGCCTCGCGCACACCGTTCCAGCGGCGCGGCTCCCGCGGCTCCCGCAGCCTGGACTCCCCGACCGGGGGAGCGGCGTAGGGCACGCCGAGGAACTCCTGTGCCCCGTCGTGCACCTGGCCGCGCAATGCGCCCTGCGCGACGGTGACCACCGGCCGGGGCGAGCCCCCGGGGTCGCCCGGCGAGGCTGTCGCGGGGAGTGCCGACGCCAGCAGCGCCACCAGTACAAGGGCCGTACCGAGCAGGGGCCTTGCCGAAGTGAGCCGTCTCACGGGCCGCTTCATCCGTCCTCCTGAGGTCGTGATCGGCCGGAGCGGGAGCGTTCGCGCCCCCGCCTCCGGCCGTCCGGTGGGTGTGGGCCAGGCCTACGGGCGGAGCCCGGCGATCAGGGCCGAGGTCGCGGCGTAATCGGCCGGGCCGGTGTTCCAGTTGGCGTTCATCGGGCTGACGGCGATCTTGTCGGCGCTGACGGCCTCCACATCGCCGCCCTTGGCGGCGGGCCGCAGGTTCACCTTTACGTTCACCTTCCAGGTGCCGTCGCCGGAGTCGGTGAAGTCTGGTTCGAGGAGGGTCTGCGGGTCCTGGAAGGTCGTGGCCACGCCGGCGGCGACGCCCGTGCCGTCGGCTCCGACGATCGGGTGGTTGACGTTCAGGCCGACGCCGGCGGGGAGCAGCGGCCCGGACTTCGCCCGTGCCCGCAGCCGGTCGATCAGCTTGACGGCGAAGTCGACCGTCGGGCCCATCGCATTGACGGTGGAGACCGGATCGGGCGCGGTGACACCGCCGGTGCTCAGCGCGATGGCCGGTACGCCGGACTCCAGCGCGGCGACGGCGCCGCCGACCGTACCGGAGTGGGTGGCGAGCCCGGCGACGTTCGGCCCGAAGTTGGTGCCGGACACCACCAGGTCGGGGGCATGCCCCTCGAACACCTCGGAGAGGCCGAAGGCCACCGAGTCGCCGGGGGTGCCGTCGACGGCCCACACCTTCGGCTCGGGGTGTTTCACCGTGATCGTGGGGGCGCTCATCATCTTCGTGCCGGTGCCGCTCTGGTTGGTGAGCGGGGCGACGATGGTCACGTCGTGTCCGGCGGCGGTCAGCCGCTCGAACGCCTTGCGGATGCCGGGCGCGTTGTAGCCGTCGTCGTTGGTGAGCAGGATCCGCAGCGGGGCAGCAGCCGTGGGCGCGGTGGCGGGCGCGGGCGCCGGTACGGTCTGCGGCGAGGCGACCGCGGCCGCCGGACCGGCGAGGGCCGGCGTGCACAGCATCAGGGCGGCCAGCGGCAGAACTCGCTTGCGTTGCACAGAGTGCTCCTTCAGAGGGGAGGAAGGGGAACGAGGGTGTGGAGGAAGGGGGACCGGCGGGCGCACGACCCTCGGCACGCGCCCGCCGGAGTTCAGTTGGAGCGGCTGGAGCGGCTGGAGCGGCTGGACCGGCCGGACCGGCTGGACCCGCAGCCGGTCAGCGCACGCTGCGGATCGGCAGGATGGCGAGCGCGCCGATCAGCGACAGGGCGCCGCCCACCAGGAAGAGCGGGGTGTATCCGCCCAGGCCGGTGACGACGGCGGAGGCGACGAACGGGGCGATGATCTGCGGCCCGGCGTTCGCGATGTTGAGGACGCCCATGTCGCGGGCGGCGTCCTCGGCCCGGGGGAGGACCAGGGTGACCAGCGCGGTGTCGACGGCCATGAAGCAGCCGAAGGCGAGGCCGTTGAGCGCGCTGAAGACGAGCATGCCCGTCCAGGTGGGGCTGACCACGGGAACCACCATGACGAGGCCGGCGAGGGCGGCCGAGACGCCGACGAACACCTTGCGGCGGTTCCAGCGGTCGGACAGCAGACCGCCGACGACGGTGGAGAGGGCCATCGCGATCATCGACACCGGGGTGAGCACCGCCATCGCGGCGGGCGGGGTCAGTCCGTCGGGCAGCGCGATGTGGTCGTCCAGGATGTACAGCTGGTAGCCGACGACGGAGAAGTAGCCGAGGACCATCAACGCCCGGCCGATGAACGCCCAGCGGAAGTCGTGGTTGGCCAACGCCGAGAGGAACGCGGCGAGTTTGGCACCCTTGGGGGCTTGCGGGGCGGGCTCGGAGCGGGGGACGTCGTGGCAGAAGACGGAGAGGAGCAGCGCGGCCACGGCGACGATCGCGCCGAAGACGAGATACCCGGTCCGCAGGTGCTCCGAGGTCTGCGAGGCGATGAGCACGCCGACCGTGCCGCCGATCGGCAGGCCGAGCCCCACCAGTGCGGACGCGGTCCCGCGTCTGGTGGCGGGAACCCGGTCGGGCACGATCGCGGTGACCGCGGCCTGGTAGATGTTCATCGTCGCCTGGATCAGGCACCAGCCGATACCGACGAGCAGTGCGGTGGAGACGCTGCCGAGGAAGGCCAGGCCGACGAGCGAGGCGAGGGCGCCGCCCAGGACCCAGGGATTGCGGCGGCCGCTGCGGTCGGAGAGGGCGCCGGCGATGGGATTGAAGGCGGTCGCGAAGATCGCGCTGATGCCGCCAATCAGGCCGAGGACGGCGACCTTGTCGTCGGGGGCGATCGCGGCGATCTGCGTGGGCAGCAGGACGGAGCCGACACCCATGTAGACGGCCATCATGGCGGAGTTGGCGACCAGCAGCAGGAGCAGCAGCCCGCGCTGGGCAGGCGGCTCCGGTGCCGTGGGGGCGGGCGGGGCGATGGGTTCGTTCGTGGCCATGACGACTCCTCGGGGGACTGTGCGGGGAGGTGGCGAGGGGTGACAAGGGGGCGTGCGGTACGCGGGGGATGGGAGGGGCGAGGGCCGCGTGAGCGGTCGCGGTCGCGGGAGCAGCGGTGTCACCGGAATCGCCGCAGACGGCTGAGCTTCACGTGATGTTGTTACACGTGTCACCTCAGCGCCTGGACACTGTGTAGCACCCATTCCCAGAGCGCCGCTAGAGCTTGGGGCAGGTCGATGTGCAGATCGTGACCGGCCGGGGAATCGCTAGTCGAGCACGTGTAACTGGCCGGGTCGCGCTGCTGACCACGGCGATCCTGTCTCGAAACCCTCTTGCCCTTGTGGCGGCGGTCACGCATCCGCAATACTCCGTGCCGCAGCGCGACGACCCTTCTCGGCGCCCACCGGTAGAGCCCGCCCACCCCCGCGGCCCTGGTCGGCCCGCCCTGCCAAATCGGCCCGTCCTGCCGGGTCGGCCCGTCCTGCCGGGTCGGCCCGTCCTGCCGGGTCGGCCCGTCCTGCCGGGTCGGCCCGTCCAGCCCGTGCGAAAACCTCCGCTTCCGCATTCCCGCGCCTGCTCTCCGCGTGCCCCCACCGCTTGGGGAGACCACCGTGAAAGGCCTGCCATGCCGCGTTCGCCCGACGTCGTGCCGCCCCCTGGGCCCACGCACCCTCCCCGGCATCACCTCCCGGCGGCTCCGCCGCGCCACGCGCTGGCCGCCGGAACCGCGCTCCTGCTCCTGCCGCTCCTCGTCGCCCTGCTGCTGCAAGGTGGTCGACGCCCCTTCTTCCAGGGGCTCGACGACCGCTGGGCGGCCTCGCTGAACGGTTCCCCCGACGACGCGGCCACCGGTTTCGCCACCGTCCTCGACCGGCTCGGCGGCCCGCTCGGCCTGGTCCTGCCGCTGATGCTGATCGGCTGTCTCTGCGTCTACGGGCGCTGGCGGTCGGCGGTGTTCGTCTTCGCCGCCGGTGTCTTCGCCAACCTGCTCGTGGTGCTGCCCCTCAAGCAGCTGGCCGGCCGCCCGCGACCGCCGCACACCTGGGTCCTGGTCAACGACGGCTCGTACCCGTCCGGCCAGGTATTCGGCGCCGTGACGCTCGTGATCGCGGTCGCGGTGGTGCTGTTCCCGCCGCGCGCTCGACGCTGGTGGTGGCTGTTCGGTGCCCTGTACGCCGTCGCCATGATGTGGGGCCGCACCTGGCTGCACGCCCAGTGGCTCACCGACACCGCGGCCGGCGCCGTGGGCGGCATCGGGGCGGGTCTGGTGCTGTGGCGGGCGTTCGCGCCCCTGCTGCGGACGGAGGCGGAGCGCGTGGCAGCCAACAGCCTGTGGTTGTGACCGGAGGCGCACCCTGGAGGGGTATCGCGAATCATTGACGGTCGATGGATTTACGCCATACGCTCGACCGGGTCGGCGTGCGTTCGGCGCGCAGCCCAGGAAGGATTGCCTCATGGCTCACACCCCAGGCCGGGACCAGACCGTCGTGGACCTGCCCGCGGGCCGGCTCCGCGGTGTGATTGAAGGCGGGGTCGCCGTCTTCCGGGCCGTGCCCTACGCCGCACCCCCGGTCGGCGACCTGCGCTGGCGCCCCGCGCGACCGCACCCCGGCTGGAGCGGCACCCGCGATGCGAGTTCCGACGGCCCCAGTGCCCCGCAGATGTACCTGGAGGGCGGCGACCCCGTCCTCGGCGGGCACGGCTCGCCGCCCTTCGACGAGGACTGCCTCACCCTGAGCATCTGGACGCCCGCGGCCGACGAAGCCCGGCGCCCCGTACTCGTGTGGATCCACGGAGGCGGCTTCGTGTCGGGCTCCGGATCGCTGCCGAACTACTCCGGCGAGACCTTCGCCCGCGATGGCGATCTCGTGGTGGTGAGCATCAACTACCGCATCGGACCGCTCGGTTACCTCTACGCCGGCCCCGAGGACGGCAAGCCCGACGAGGGCGGCAACCACTGGCTCACCGACCAGCTCGCCGCCCTGCGATGGGTCAAGGAGAACATCGCCTCCTTCGGCGGCGACCCGGACACCATCACGGTCGCCGGCCAGTCGGGCGGCGCGGTGTCCACCGCCGCCCTCGCCGGACTGCCCGAGGCCCAAGGTCTGATCAGCCGGGTGATCCTGCAGAGCCCGCCCTTCGGCCTAGACCTCCCCGGCCCCGACGTGTACCTGGAGCGCACCGCCGCCTATCTGGAGCTCGCCGGCGTCAAGACCCTGGCCGAGCTGCGCGCACTGCCCTGGCCCGCGCTGATCGGCGCCGCCGGTGGGCTGTTCGCCCGGACCATGCGGTGGGGCTACTGGCCGACACCGTTCCTGCCGGTGATCGACGGCGTCACCCTGCAGCGCCACCCGGCGCAGGCGCTGTTGCACGGAGCCGCGACCGGCATCGACGTGATGATCGGCTGGACCCGGGAGGAGGCCAACTTCGGCTTCGCCCTCGACGAGGCTTACGCGGCCGCCGGCCGGGACCAGGTGACCGACCGGATCGCGGACACGTTCGGGGCCGAGGCCGCCCCCGAGGTGTACCGGGCGTACGAGCGGACCCGGCCCGGCGCCCGCCCCGCCGATGTCCTCGTGGACCTCATCACGGACGAGCTCTTCCGTGTCCCCGCCGTACAACTGGCCGAGGCCAGGGCGGAGTTGGGTCGCCCGGTCTGGGCCTACCAGTTCGATCTCCCCACACCGGCGTACGAGGGTCGTCTCGGCGCCGCCCACTGCCTCGAACTCCCCTTCGTCTTCGCCAACTTCGACCGGTGGTCGCACGCGCCCTTCCTCGCCGGGCTCGCCCCCGCCGTCCGCGACGGGCTCGCGCACGCCATGCACCGGGCGTGGATCGCCTTCGCCCGCACCGGAGACCCCAACCACCCGGCCATGCCGACGTGGAACCCGTACGACACGCGGACGCGCACCACGATGCGCTTCGACTCGGTCGTGACCGCCCTCGGCGACCTCGCCGGGGACTCGCGCCGCCTGCACGCGACCGCGGTGCGCGACCTGCCGTAGCGGAGGCGCGGAGGATCCGGCCGGCGTGTGCGTCGCGCAGGCCGTTCTCCGTGCCCGCCTCCCTTGATCTGACTCGTGTAACCTGGAAGAGGAAGGTCACGAGTCGATCAAAGGGAGCGTCGAGGGACGTCATGGCCGAAGAAACACCCGTCCCCGCCTCGATCACCAGCGCGGACGTGGCACGCCTCGCCGGGGTGTCACGTGCCACGGTCTCCTTCGTCCTCAACGACACCCAGGGCCACCGGGTCAGCGAAGCCACCCGCGCCCGGGTACTCGATGCCGCCCGGCAGCTCGGCTACGTACCGCACGCCGCCGCCCGTTCCCTGCGCGCCGGCCGCAGCAATCTCGTCCTGATCCCCGCCTCGATCTCCGCGATCGGCCGCCTCGTCAGCGACTGGGTCGACGAACTGCACAGCGAACTCGACCGCCACGGCTACATGGCAGTGCTCCACGCGGGGCGCTTCACCGACTTCCTCGACGCCGCCCGAGCCTGGGCCGAACTGCGCCCGGCTGCCGTGGTCGCCCTCGACGGCGACCGCCTCACCTCCCAGGCGGCCGAGCTGCTGCGCCGCGCCGGGGTGCGCGGCCTGCTGGCCTTCGCGGCCCACCCCGTGGCGGGGGTCCACACCATCGGCTTCGACCACGCCCGTATCGGCGCCGCCGCCGCCGAGCACCTCATCGCCCGCGGCCGCACCCGGATCGGCGTGGTCATGCCCTTGGAGCGCGGCCTCGCCACCCTCGCCCGGCCGCGCCTGGCGGGCGCCGAGTCGGTCGCCGCCCGGCACATGGCCACTGTCACCCCGGTGGAGCTGGCCTACACCAGGGAGTCGGCGATCGCCCTCGCCCGGCGTTGGGCGAGCCTGGACCTGGATGCCGTGTTCGCCTACAACGACGAGTACGCCGCGCTGCTGCTGCACGCGCTCCAGGCAGAGGGAATCGTCGTACCGGACCAGGTGGCGATCGTCGGCTCCGACGACCTCCTCCTCTCCGCGCTCCAGCAGCCCGCGCTCACCACGGTCCGCCTGGAGCTGCCTTCGGCCGCGCAGATCGCGGACGTCGTGCACGAGCTCATCGAGACGGGGACGGCGCCGCCGGTACCGGAGATAGAGGCCGTCCTCATCCACCGCCAGACCTCCTGAGGGGGCCGGGGGGCCGATGCCCCCGGCCCCCGCGGCCGGACTGCCCCCCTCACCCGTCGGTGCTCGCCGCCCGCCCCGAAGGTGCGGGATGCCCGCGCTCGGCTGCGGACGCCGGGTCCGGCGCGGCCGCGGCCGCCCCCCGGCGGTCGCGGACACGCACGGGCTCCCGGCGCCGCGGGCGTCCCGGGTGGCTCGGGCCGTCCAGGCGGTCTGCGCGTCCCCGGCGCTCCCCGAGTTCCCGGGCCAGTGCGGGCGCGAAGAGCCACCACGCGAGCAGCCCCGCGCCCGCGCCGGCCGCCGCCCCGGCCGCGGTGTCGCTGAGCCAGTGGGCGTGCAGCCAGGTACGGCTCCACATCATGGCCAGCGTGAAGACCGCACCGCCGAGCCAGTAGGCGCGCCGCCGGGCGGCCGGGACGAGCAGCACCCCGACGACCACGACGAGCAGCGCCGCCCCCGCCGCGTGACCGGATGGGAAGGAGCCGTGATCGACCCGGACCATCGGGTGGGCCGGACGCGGCCGGTCCACCAGGTATTTGAGCGCCTGTACGACGAGCAGGTTGCCGGCGAGGTAGGCGCCGAGCAGAAACCCCGCCGACACCCGGCGCCCGCGCACCAGCAGGAAGACCAGCACGGCGACCGGTACGAGGGCGCCCACCGGGCCGCCGAACCAGTTCAGGGCTGAGGCGAGCGCGGAGGCGAGGCCTTCGTGCGGGCCGCCCATCCAGGTCAGCCAGCGCTCGTCCATGCCCTGGAAGGGCGGGTTCGCGGGGTCGTGCCGGACCACGAGGGCCGGCAGCACGGCGGCGCCGAGCAGCAGCAGCCCGGCCGCGAGGACGCCGGGGCGCCGCGGGTGCGCATCCGGAGGGCCCGGGGCGACGGGAGGGGAAGCAACCGGATTCCTGGACATGTGGGGCTTGGGGGGCATGGGGGCTGCCTCTCGCGGCCGCGGGAGTCGCCGCGGCTCGTCAGTGATCGACGTACCCGTGGGGGCCCGGCCGGGCCGGGCCCCCACGGCGGAACAGGACTGCGGGCGGCGCGCCCGTCAGCGCTCGGGCGCCGCACGCCGCGCGCGACCCGGGCGCCGTGCGGCAGTGTCAGGAACCCGCGCCGAGGTGCCGGGCCAGGAACGCGACGCTCTCCGCGACGATCCGCGGGATGTCGGGGGAGCCCAGGAAGATGTGGTCGGCGCCCTCCACGGGCCGCAGCGTGACCTCGCCCCCAGCTCCCGCCAGGGACTCGGCGAGCGCCTCGCTCTGGCTGTACGGGACCAGGCCGTCCTGCGTTCCGTGGATCAGCAGGAACGGCGGCGGGTTATAGCCGGCCGCGTACGTCACCGGGCTCGCGGCCCGCGCCAGCGCCGGGCGATCCGCCTCGGTGCCGCCCAGCAACGACGTGTACGGGTCGGGGAATTCGACCCCGGGCGGCATCGGCGGCATGGGGTGCTCGGCCAGGGCGGCCAGGTCGGAGACGCCGTACCAGTCGACGACGGCCAGGACGCCGGTGTCCCCGGCCCCCACGCCGTGCGCGCCCTCCAGAGCCTCGCCGTCCGGGCTGCCCGGTCCGACGAGACCGGCGAGCGCGGCCAGGTGGCCGCCCGCCGACTCCCCCCAGACGGCGATCCGCTCCGGGTCGATGCCGAGGATCCCGGCGAAGGCGCGGACATACCGGATCGCGGCCTTCACATCGTGGAGCTGGGCCGGGAAGGGGGCTTCGAGGCTGTGCCGGTAGTCGATGGAGACCAGTGCGAGGCCGGCGGCCAGCACCGATCCGTGCAGCAGAGCGGCCGGCACGGTCGGCGGCGGGTAGCGGCGGTCGCCGTCCAGCCAGCCACCGCCGTGGATCCAGACGACCGCGGGGAACGGCCCCTCGCCCGCGGGCAGCTGCACGTCGAGCAGCCGGGGGCGGTAGCCGGGCGTGGTGGCGTAGGTGATCCCGTCGAAGCGGCGTACCCCGTGCTCGTCGGTCACCGGCGGCACGGGGGCCTGGTAGGGCGGGGGCGGCCAGGTCATGTCGGCCCAGTCGATCTCGGCCAGGGGAGATTGCGTCATTGCGGCCCTTCCAGTTCGGCACGGCTCAGCGGCCGTCGGCCCCGGTGCCAGCCAAGCTTCGTAACGTTTGTCCGAAATGCTTGCGCGGGCGCCGGGGGAGGCCTAACGTGTTACACGTGTAATCACAACTCTAGCGACGCATTTCCGCTGACTACAAGCCCATCGGCGGTCTGACTTCCAGATCAGTTACACGAGCCACCGATCCGAGCTGCCGAGCGGTGTCGTCGCCTTCCCCCTCTGGGAGCACGTCATGCTCACCGCCGCCGCTCAGCCCGCCCCCTGTAGCCCCTCGCCCGCCCGGAGCTTCGTCCACTGGGCCGCCGAGCCTACCGCGGCCACCGTCCCGCAGGTCCGGGCTCGCGTCCGCGCCGTGCTCGAAGGCTGGCGGATCGCCGCCGATGCCGCGGACACCCTGCTGCTGGCCGTCAGTGAGCTCGTCGGCAATGTCGTCCGGCACGCGGCCGCCGCCACCGGCCGGATGCGCGTCGGCGTCAGCTTCGGCGGCGGGTGGCTCCAGCTGGAGGTCTCCGACGCGGAGCCTTCCCTGCCGCGGCTGCCCGGCTCTTCCGATGAGGCCGACCCGGATGCCGAGGCTGGCCGCGGCCTGCTGCTCGTGCACCTGCTGGCGGTCGAGGCGGGCGGTGAACTCGCCGTCACGGCAGACGAGTTCGGCAAGTCCGTCCGGGTGCGCGTCCCCGCCGCCTGAACCGTGCCCGGGGCGGGCCGGAAGCGTCGCGGAGGGCCTCCGAAGTGTCGGCGCCGAGTCAAAATATCGAGAAATATTGACGGGCGCCAAATTATCGAGATACTTGGCCCATCTCCCCGCTGCTCCCTGATTGAGGTGCCGCCCCATGGAGCTCTCCCCCTCGGCACATGCCGATTCCTTTTGCCGCGACAGGCTTCCGCCCTTCCCTGTCTGGCCCGAACTCCACTTCGACCTGCCGGAGTTGGCCTATCCCGACCGGCTCAACTGCGCCCGGCGCCTACTCGACGACGCCGTCGAGCGCTGGGGCCCCGACCGCCCCTGTCTGCTGACCCCGACCGAGCGCTGGACCTACGGCGAGCTACAGCAGCGCGCCAACCAGGTCGCCCAGGTGCTCACCGAGGACTTCGGCCTCCAACCCGGCAACCGCGTCCTGCTGCGCGGCCCCAACAACCCCTGGCTCGTGGCCGCGTGGTTCGGCGTGCTCAAGGCCGGCGGCGTCGCCGTCACCACGATGCCGCTGCTGCGTGCCGCCGAACTCGCCGAACTGTGCGAGATCAGCCGGCCCGCCGTCGCCGTGTGCGATCACCGCTACGTCGAAGAGCTCGACGCGGCCGACGTCCCCACCCTCCCTGACCTGCCCGTTCTCCCGTACGGAGGCACCGGCGCCACCGATCTGACCGCGCGCTGCGCGAAGAAGGAGGGCCGGTTCGCCGCCGTCGAGACGGCCGCGGACGACGTGGCCCTGATCGCCTTCACGTCCGGCACCACCGGCCGGCCCAAGGCGACCCTGCACTTCCACCGCGACGTCCTCGCCAACGCCGACACCTTCTCCCGGCACGTCCTCAAACCGCGCCCCGACGACGTCTTCACCGGTACGCCGCCGCTCGCCTTCACCTTCGGCCTCGGCGGGCTGGTCGTCTTCCCCCTGTACGCGGGGGCCGCGACCCTGCTGATCGAGCAGGCGGCTCCACAGCAGCTCGCCGGCCTGGTCGCGGCGCACGGCGTCACCGTCCTGTTCACCGCCCCCACCGCCTACCGCGCGATCATGGCTGCCGGGGCGGTAGGGCAGCTGGCCGGCCTGCGCCGCTGCGTGTCGGCCGGCGAACCACTGCCCGCCGCGGTGTGGGAGGAGTTCCACGCCGCCACCGGCCTGCGCATCATCGACGGCATCGGTGCCACCGAGATGCTGCACGTCTTCATCTCCGCCGCCGACGAGGACATCCGGCCGGGCTCCACCGGCCGGCCCGTCCCCGGATACCGCGCCGCCGTGGTCGACGAGCACGGCGAGCCCGTGCCCGACGGTCAGCCTGGCCTGCTGGCCGTCACGGGACCCACCGGCTGCCGCTATCTGTCCGACCCGCGCCAGGCGACGTACGTCAGGAACGGGTGGAACATCACCGGCGACACGTACATCCGCGATGCCGAGGGCTACTTCTGGTACGTGGCCCGCAGCGACGACATGATCGTCTCCTCCGGCTACAACATCGCGGGCCCCGAAGTCGAGAAGGCCCTCGCCGCGCACCCGTTCGTCGAGGAATGCGCTGTCGTGGGCGCCCCCGACGAGCGGCGCGGGATGCTCGTCAAGGCGTACGTCGTCCTGCGCGCCGGCATCCCGGCGGCCGAGGCCACCGTCCGCGAACTCCAGGCCCACGTCAAACAGGCCATCGCGCCGTACAAGTACCCGCGCGCCGTCGAGTTCGTCGCGGAACTCCCGCGTACCGCCAACGGCAAGCTCCAGCGCGGCGAACTGCGCGACCGCGCGCACGCCTCCGCGTCACGCGACGGGGCGCTGGCCTCCGCGGCACCCGATGCCGGGTGCGCCGCCGGATGTCCCGAGGCGCTCGTCCCGCACCTGCCCAGCGTGGCCGTCGACGGCCGGGTCGAGTGGCCCGACACCGACGCGGCCGGCCACTACCACCACTCCACCGTCGTGCGCTGGGTCGAAGCGGCCGAGGCCGTGCTGCTGCGCCGCCTCGGGCTGTCCCACCTCTTCGGCAGCACGCCCCGCGTCCACTTCGAGGCCGACTACCGTGCCCGGCTCTGGTTCGGCGAGATCGTGCGCACCGAACTGAGGGTCACCAAGGTGGGCGCGAGCTCCCTGCACTACGCCTTCACCGTCCACGGTGAGGAGGGCGTGGAGGCCGCCACCGGCCGCATGGTCGTCGCCCACTCGGCATCCCGCGCCACCGGCACTACCCCGTGGCCCGCCGAGGTGCGCGAGGTCCTCACCAAGGCGGGCCCGCAGGCCCCGGAACTGATCCCGAAAATCCCAGGAGGTACCCAGTGCGCGTAGCAGTCATCGGAGGAGGGCCGGGCGGCCTGTACTTCGCGGCCCTGGCCAAACAGCTCTCCCCGCACTGGGACATCACCGTGTGGGAGCGGAACGCCCCCGACGACACGTTCGGCTTCGGGGTCGTCTTCTCCGACGAGACCCTGGAGGGCATCGCGCAGGCCGACCCCGAGATCTACGCGGCCATGTCGGCGGAGTTCGCCCGCTGGAGCGACATCGACGTCCGCTACCGGGGCCGCACCCTCACCTCCGGCGGCCACGGCTTCGCCGCCCTCGGCCGTCGGCGGCTGCTCCAGATCCTCCAGGAGCGCTGCGCCGCCCTGGCGGTGGACGTCCGCTACCGCACCCAGGCCCCGCCCGCCGACCTGCTCGCCGCCGAATACGACCTGGTGGTGGCCGGCGACGGGGTGCGGTCGGCCACCCGCGCCGCCCACTCCGACACCTTCGGCCCCGACCTCGACGAGCGCTCCGGCCGCTACATGTGGCTCGGCACGGACAAGGTGTTCGAGGCGTTCACCTTCATCGTCGAGGAGCAGGACTTCGGCACGCTCCAGGTGCACGCCTACCCGTACGACGACACCCGCTCCACCTTCATCGTGGAGATGGAGGAGGACGCCTGGCGGCGCGCCGGCTTCGCGGAGTTCGCCGACCGCGACCACCCGCCCGGCACCAGCGACGAGGACAGCATCCGGCGCTGCGAGGAGATCCTCGCCGGCCACCTGGACGGCCACCGGCTCATCCCCAACAATTCCAAGTGGCTCCGCTTCACGACGGTCCGCAACCGCACCTGGCGCCGCGCCAACGTGGTGCTCCTCGGGGACGCCGCCCACACCGCGCACTTCTCCATAGGCTCCGGCACCAAGCTCGCCATGGAGGACGCCCTCGCCCTCGCCGCCTGCCTGCACGAACACCCGGACGTGCCGGGCGCGCTGGCCGCCTACGAGGCCGAGCGCAGGCCGGTCGTGGAGTCCACCCAGCGGGCGGCGCAGGCGAGCCTCGAATGGTTCGAGAACATCGACCGGTACACCGGCCAGGACGCGCACCAGTTCGCCTTCAACCTGCTGACCCGCAGCCGCCGCGTCACCTACGACAACCTGCGCGTGCGCGACGAGGAATTCACCACCGCGGTCAACACCGCGGTCACCACCTCCGTCAACGCTGCCCTCAACACCGCGGTCAACTCCCTGGGCGACGCCTCTCCGGCCGTGCCCCCGATGTTCCGGACCTTCCGCCTCGGCGGACTGCTCCTGCGCAACCGGGTCGTCGTACCGCCCACCGCCCTGGCCACCGCGGTCGAGGGAATCCCGGGCGACTTCGACCTCGTCCACCTCGCCACCCTGGCCCTCGGCGGCTCCGGCCTGGTGATCGCCGGGATGACCGCGGTCAGCGCCGACGGCCGGGCGGCCCCCGGGTGCCCCGGCCTCTGGACCGACGAGCAGGAGACCGCCTGGCGGCGCATCACCGGATTCGTGCACAGCCAGTCCGACACCTGTCTCGGCATCCAGCTCACCCACGCCGGCCGCCGGGCGGCCGCCGGGCCCCTGCTCGCCGCCTCCGCCCTGGCCTGGGACGAGTGGAGCGGGGTGCCGCGCGAGGCCACCCGAGCGGACATGGACACCGTCCTGCGGGACTTCGTCAGCGCGGCCGAACGCGCCGACCGGGCGGGCTTCGACGCCCTGGAACTCCAGTACGGGCACGGGCATTTGCTGTCCGGGTTCCTCTCGCCGCTGACCAACCTGCGCACCGACGAGTACGGCGGAACCCTGGCCGGGCGCTTGCGCTTCCCGCTGGAAGTGCTGACCGCCGTCCGGACGGTGTGGCCCGCCGGGAAGGCGCTGGTGGTGCGGATCTCCGCCGCCGACTGGGCCGAGGGCGGCCTGAGCGAGGCCGACGCCGTCGGGATCGCCCGCGCCCTCGCCGCGGCGGGCGCCGACGCGATCGACGTCTCCACCGGCGAGGTCGTCGCCCACGAGCAGCCCCGACACGGCCGCAGCTACCAGACGCCCTACGCCGACCTGATCCGCAACGCCACCGCGATCCCCACCATCGCCGTCGGCGCGATCTCCACGTACGACGACGTGAACTCGATCATCCTGGCCGGCCGGGCCGACCTGTGCGCCGTAGGCCGTGCCCAGCTGCACGATCCCCTGTGGACCCTGCACGCGGCCGCCGCCCAGGGCTACCGCGGGCCGGCCGCGCCCTGGGCGCCCTCCTGGAAGGCGGGCAGCGGCCGTCCGCCCGCCGCCCGCACGGACAGGGTCCCGCCGCGCCTCGAACTCCTGCGGCAGCCCGCCGCACCGGTGCACCAGCGCTGGCGTCCGCGCGTCGCCGCCCCGGCCGCCCCTTGAGAACCGGAGATCCCGAAATGGACACCCTTCCCCGCTTCACGGCGGCGGCCGTCCAGGCCGCTCCCGTCTATCTCGACCCCGCCGCCACCGTCGACAAGGCCATCGCCCTGATCGCCGAGGCGGCCGGCAACGGCGCCGGACTCGTCGTCTTCCCCGAGGTGTTCGTCCCCGGCTACCCGTACTGGAACTGGACGATGAACCCGGTCCAGGGCTCCCCCTGGTTCGAGCGCCTCCACCGCGCCTCGGTCGACGTCCCCGGCCCGCACGTCGACGCCCTGCGCGCGGCGGCCCGCCAGTACGGGATCGTCCTCGTCATCGGCGTCAACGAGCGCGGTCCGAACAGCCTCGGCACGCTCTACAACACCCTGCTCACCATCGGACCCGACGGGGCCCTTCTGGGCGTGCACCGCAAACTGGTGCCCACCTGGGCCGAGAAGCTCACCTGGACAGGCGGCGACGGCAGCTCGCTGCGCGTCCACCAGACGCCCGTCGGCCCGCTCGGCGCCCTCGCCTGCGGGGAGAACACCAACACCCTGGCCCGCTTCGCCCTCCTCGCGCAGGGCGAACTCGTCCACGCCTCCTGCTACATCGCCCTGCCCGTCGCCCCGGCCGACTACGACATGGCCGACGCGATCGCCGTCCGGACCGCCGCCCACAGCTTCGAGGGCAAGGTCTTCTCCGTCGTCGCCTGCTCCACGGTCTCCCAGGAGATCACCGACACCCTGGCCGGGGACGACGAGGAACTGCGCGCGCTGTTCCAGCGGCCGCGCAGCGCCCTGTCCGGCATCTTCGGCCCGGACGGCCGCCCGGTCACCGAACCGCTCGTCGACGACGAGGGCATCGTGTACGGCGAGATCGACCTCGCGCGCTGCATCCAGCCCAAGCAGATGCACGACATCACCGGCCACTACAACCGCTTCGACATCTTCCGCCTCGAAGTCGACAACCGCCCCCGCCCGCCGGTGACCTTCACCGCGCCCCTGGGCAGCCCGCTGACCGCCATTCCTGAGGAGGACGCATGACCATCGAGCAGGACGACACCGCCCTCGGCCGCGCCCGCGTGTCCGACACCCCCGAACTCACCGCGTACTACGGCGAACTGGCAGCCGTCGAGGCCGGCGCCCTGTGGACCGTGGCCAACGACATCGAGCCCTGGTACCCGCAGCCCAAGTCCGTTCCCGTGCTGTGGCGTTACCAGGAGCTGCGCCCCCTGGTCCACAAGGCCCTGGGCCTCGTCGAGGCCGACGACGCCGGACGCCGCGTCGTCATGCTCGTCAACCCCGGCCGCAAGGACGTCAGCGCCGCGGCCGGACTCCTCTACACCGGCCTGCAGATCATGGGCCCGGGGGAGGCCATGACCGCCCACCGCCACCAGGCCGCCGCCCTGCGGTTCGTCCACGAAGGCACCGGAGCCTGGACGATCGTCGACGGGCAGAAGCTCAAGGTCGGCCCGCGCGACTTCGCCATCACCCCGAACGGCACCTGGCACGAACACGGCAACGACGCCGACGACGCGCCCGTCATCTGGCAGGACGGACTCGACATCCCCCTCGTCAACGCCCTGGACGCGGGCTTCTACGAGGTCCACCCCGAGCTGTACCAGACCCCCGGGAAGGTCATCAACTCCTCGGTGCTCACCTACGGCGCGAACCTGCTGCCGTACGGGTCGCAGAAGTGGACCCGGCCCTACTCGCCGCTGCTGGCCTTCCCGTGGGAGCCCACCTACGAGGCCCTGCTGGGTCTGGCCAAGGCCACGGAGGGCTCCCCGTACGACGGCGTGATCGCCGAGTACACCAACCCGGTCACCGGCGGCTCGGTGATGCCCACCATGGGCGCCCACATGCAGTTGCTCCGCCCCGGCCAGGCCACCCGCGCCCACCGCCACACCGGCTCGGTCATCTACACGGCCGCCAAGGGCCGCGGCGTCTCGGTGATCGCCGGACAGCGCTTCGCCTGGCAGGAGGGCGACGTCTTCTGCGTCCCGTCCTGGGCCTGGCACGAGCACCACAACCTGGACCAGTCCGAGGACGCCTGCCTGTTCTCCTTCAACGACTTCCCCGTCATGCGCTCACTCGGCTTCCACCGCGAAGAGGCGTACCCCGACCACGGCGGCCACCAGCCCGTCATCACCGCCTGAGCCACCAGGAGCCCCCATGAGACTGCTGACCTTCACCACCGCGGCCGACGGCGCCGCCGCACGGATCGGCGCCGAGACGGACGGGACCGTCCTCGACCTCGGCGCCCTCGCCGAGCACGCCGGCGTCCCGCTCCCGTACGACCTGCTCTCCTTCATCCAGGCCGGCCCCGCCGCCCTGCACACCGCGCGCCGCCTGCTCGACGGCGACCGGCCGGCCCACGCCGTGCACCGGCTGGAAGACGTCCGCCTGAGCGCTCCGCACCGCCCCGGCAAGATCATCGGCGTCGGGCTGAACTACGTGGAGCACGTGGAGGAGTCCAGCCGCAGCCTGGACACCGACAAGGACCTGCCCCCGCGCCCGGTGCTGTTCAGCAAGCCCGCCACCGCTGTGACCGGGCCGGGCGCGCCCATCCTGCACAACGCCGACCTCACCACCCAGCTGGACTGGGAGTGTGAACTCGCCGTCGTGATCGGCCGCACCGCGTTCCGGGTGAGCGAGGAAGAGGCGTACGGGCACATCTTCGGCTTCAGCATCGTCAACGACATCAGCGCCCGCGACCAGCGGCGCTCCGGCCAGTGGTTCTTCTCCAAGGGCCAGGACTCGTACGCGCCCTTCGGCCCCGCGGTCGTCACCGCGGACGACATTCCGGACCCCATGGCCCTCGACCTCTCGCTGCGGGTCAACGGCGTCACCAAGCAGAAGTCGAACACCCGGCACATGCTCTTCCCCATCGCCCGTCTCATCGCCGACATCAGCTCCGGCGTGACCCTGGAGCCGGGCGACGTCATCGCGACGGGATCGCCCTCCGGGGTCGGCGCCGGCATGGTCCCGCCCGAGTTCCTCACGCCGGGCGACACGGTCGAGGCCACCGTCGAGCTGATCGGCACCCTGACCAACCCCGTCGTCGACGCCCGCTGAACCCCTACGGAACCCAGGAGTACCCGTGTCGCCCCGCACCTACCGCATCGGCCAGATCGTGCCGAGCTCCAACGTCACCATGGAGACCGAGGTCCCCGCCATCCTCCGGGCCCGCGAGCGCGTCGCACCGGAAGAACGCTTCACCTTTCACTCCAGCCGGATGCGCATGACCCATGTGACCCCGGAGCAGCTCAAGGCAATGGACGCCGACTCCGACCGCTGCGCCGTGGAACTCTCCGACGCGCGGGTCGACGTACTCGGCTACGCCTGCCTCGTCGCCATCATGAGCATGGGACTCGGCTACCACCGCACCTCGGAGGAACGGCTGCACCTGCGCACGGCGGAGAACGGCGCCGCCGCCCCCGTCGTCACCAGCGCCGGCGCCCTGGTCCACGGGCTCCAGACCATCGGCGCCAAGAAGATCGCACTGCTCGCCCCCTACATGCGGCCGCTCACCAGGACGGTGGTGGACTACCTCACCCACGAGGGCATCGAAGTCCTCGACTACCAGGCCCTGGAGATCCCGGACAACCTCGACGTGGCCGCCCACGACCCGGCGAAGCTGCCCGGCCTCGCTCGAGCGCTGGAGTACGCGGACGCCGACGCGGTCGTGCTGTCGGCCTGTGTGCAGATGCCCTCGCTCGGCGCCATCGAGGAGGCCGAACAACTCCTGGGCAAGCCGGTGGTGTCCGCGGCAGTCTGCACCGCCCACCAGATGCTGCGCGCCCTGGACCTCCCGGCCGTGGCCCCCGGAGCCGGGCATCTGCTCTCTGGCGCCTATGCCTGACCGGCAGACCCCTGAGGGGGGCTCGATATGATCGCAACCGCGTACAACGGAAGGCGATCATGTCGGACATCCCCCTCAGGCCCAGCTCGTTGATCAACACGGTCTACGGAGCGTTCCTGCGCCGCCTCGGCGGCTGGATCTCCATCGCGGACCTGATCACGCTGATGGGAGAGCTGGATGTGGACGGCCCGGCGGTACGCTCGGCGATCTCGCGGCTCAAGAAGCGCGGCGTCCTCGAACCGGAGCGCCGGGACGCCACCGGGTACCGCCTGAGCCCCGCCGTCCTGCCCGTCTTCGACGAGGGCGACCGCCGCATCTTCGCCAGCCTGGAACCGGCGGACCTGGCCGACGGCTGGGCCATGGCGGTGTTCTCCGTACCGGAGTCCGAACGCAACCAGCGCTACCAGCTGCGCACCCGGCTGACCTGGCTCGGCTTCGGCAACATCGCCCCGGGCGTGTGGCTGGCGCCGGGCCGGCTGCTGGAGGACGCGCGGACCATGCTCGTCCGGCTCGGCCTCAGCGACTACGTCCACCTGTTCGCCGCCGAGTACGCCGCCTTCAGCGACCTGCCCGGCGTGGTGGGCTCGTGGTGGGACTTCCCGGCGATCCAGACGCAGTACGCGGCCTTCACGGACACCTACGCACCCGTGGCCGCGCGCCTGGCGGCCGGGGCCGAACCCGATCCCGCGGAGGCGTTCCGCCACTACGTGCCGCTGCTCACGCAGTGGCGCCGCCTCCCGTACCTCGACCCGGGGCTGCCCACCGAACTGCTCCCGGCGGACTGGAACGCGGTGGCGGCCCGCCAGGTCTTCCAGCAGCTCCACGCGCTCCTGCTCGACCCGAGCCTGCGACACGTCGGGGAGGTCACGGGGCTGCGGGATGTCGCGGACAATCCCTGACGGCCGCCCCTGACGGCCGCCTCAACGACCGCACTGGCGGCATCGGGCCGCCGCTCCGTCAGCTCTCCCCGGGGGGCCGGGAGATGCCCGAGGTGAGCAGGTCCACCAGGTGGTCCAGGGCCTGCGCCGAACCCTCGCCGTCGACCAGGGTCTCCGGCGCGGACTGCGGCGCCGCCCGGCGGAGTTCGATCCAGCCGAGGTAGGCGGCGTACGCGGCCACCGCGCGGAGGCGGGCGGTCTCCGGCGGCAGCCCCAGGTCGGAGAAGACCGCGGTGAGGTAGGCGAGCCGGGTGCGGGTGACCCGGTGCAGCACCTCGGCGACCGCCGGGTGGTCGACCTGGGCGACGATGGCGGGTTCCAGGCCGGCGATCTCCTCGTCCCCGAGCGCCACGGCGAACAGCGCCCTGGCCCGCTTCATCGGGTCCTGCTCCGCGTTGACCGCCTCGATGACCTCGCCGGTGGCCAGGCGTTCCCATGCCTCCAGCGCGGCGACGAGCAGCGCGTCACGGTTCTTGAAATGCCAGTAGAAGCTGCCGCGGCTGACTTCCAGCTCCTTGGCGAGCACGTCGACCGCCACCGCGGCGACGCCGCCCCGGGCGAGCGCGGTGAGCGCCGCCATCGTCCAGTCGTCCTTGGTGACTTTCCCCTTGGCCATGGTCCGTACGCTACTGTATGGATTATCCATACAGAACTGTATGGAACTCCTTTGGGGAAGGGGATCGCGCCATGCTCACCAACGAAAACGTGGCCGGCGAAGACGGCGCTGAAGCCGGGGTAAAGGCGGCGGCGGGGGTCGCGGCCACCGGCCTGATCGCGGCGGGCGCGTTGCACGCGCTCTGGACAGTCGACCCGTGGCCTCTCAAGTCGGCGGCCGAGTTCGCCGAGACGGTCGTCGGGGTGACGGAGGATCAACTGCCCTCGGCTCCGCTGACCCTGGGCGTGGCGGCGCTCCTCGGGGCCGCTGGGTATCTCGTCCTGAGCAACGGGCGGATCGCCCGGAAGGTCGGCCCGGAGAAGCTCAACCGCGTCGGGCTGTGGACGCTCGCGGGCGTGCTGGCCGCCCGCGGGGCCGGCGGTCTGGTCGCCTCCGGGCTCGCGCTGCGCGACGCGCCGGAGGCCCACCGGCACTGGGACCTGGTGCTGTACTCGCCGCTCTGCCTGACCCTGGCCGGACTGACGGGATTCGTCGCCCGCCGCACCGCCACCCGGCGACAGGGCCGGTAGGACGGCCTTCGCCGCTCAGGCCCGCGCTGCTCAGGCCCGCGCTGCTCAGGCCCGCGCTGCTCAGGCCCGCGCTGCTCAGGCCCGCGCCGGTGATCCGGGCAGGATGACGGTGACCCCGCGCCCCGGCGCCGTCCCCATCGCGGCGAGGGCCGCCGGGGCCGCGTCGAGCGGGATCGTCCCCGTGACCAGCAGGTCCGGCCTGAGAGTGCCGGCCCTGACCAGCTCCATCATCGGCGGGTACGCGTGGGCCGCCATCCCGTGGCTGCCGAGGATCTCCAACTCCCATCCGATGACCCGCTCCATCGGCAGAACCGTTTCGCCGGCGGCTGCCACCGGCAGCAGCCCCACCTGCACGTGCCGCCCGCGCCTGCGCAGCCCGGCCACCGACGCCGCCGCGGTCACCGGCGACCCCAGGGCGTCGAGCGAGAGATGCGCCCCGCCGCCGGACAGTTCCCGCACGGCATCGGCCGCACCGCCATGGCTCGCGTCGACACAGTGCGCCGCACCGAACCTCAGCGCCAGCTCCAGCGCACCGGGCGCGGTGTCCACGGCGATCACCCGCGCCCCGGCCGCCACCGCGATCATCACCGCCGACAACCCCACTCCGCCGCAGCCGTGTACGGCCACCCACTCGCCCGGCGCCACCCGCCCCTGGGCGACCACGGCGCGGAACGCCGTCGCGAACCGGCAGCCCAGCCCGGCCGCCGTCGCGAAGGACAGCTCCTCCGGCACCGCCACCAAGTTCACATCGGCATGGTCCAGCGCCACATACTCGGCGAACGAGCCCCAGTGCGTGAAGCCGGGCTGCGTCTGCCGCGCGCACACCTGGTGGTCACCGGCCGCGCAGTCGGCGCAGCTTCCGCAGGCGCAGATGAACGGCACGGTGACCCGGTCCCCGGCCCGCCAGTTGCGGACGTCGCCGCCCACCGCCTCGACCACCCCGGCCAGTTCGTGCCCCGGCACATGCGGAAGCACGATGTCCGGGTCGTGCCCCATCCATCCGTGCCAGTCGCTGCGGCACAGCCCGGTCGCCTCCACCCGCACCACGACCCCGCCCGCCTCCGGACTCGGCTCCGGCACGTCCATGACCTCGGCCTGCTGCCCGTACCGCTCGAACACCACCGCGCGCATCACGACCACCGCCCCTCGCTCGACTGCCCTGCACGCTACTCCTCGGGTGCCCCGGCGGGCGTCCGGGCCAGGGCCAGCACACCGGCGCAGACGAGGGCTTCCCCCTCAGGGCCGCGCCCGATGCCGGGTATGCGTTTCGAGGGCGAGGGCGAGGGCGAGGGCGAGGGCGAGGGCGAGGGCGCGAGCGCGAGGGCGCGAGCGCGAGCGGAGGCGGGTCAGCGCCGGGGCGGAGGCGCTCCGGCCCGCCGCAGTGCCAGCGCCGCCAGGGCCTCCGGCGCGCCCGCCTGGCCGCGGATGCCGGGGAAGGCGTTGATGTCCACGATCAGCGGGGTGCCGCCGCCGGTGTCGATGATGTCCACACCGTAGACGTCCAGCGCGAACACCTCGCCGGCCCGGCGCACCAGGTCGGCCCAGCCGGGCGGGAGTTCGGGCAGGGGGAGCGTGGGACCGCGACCCTCGGGCGCGAGTTCGGAGCGGCGCAGGGCGGCGAAGACCTGGTCGCCGATCGCCCACAGCTTGTGGTCCCAGCCGCTGTTGGGCGCGAACTCCTGGACCACGACCGGCTCCCGCGGCCACTCCCGCGCCAACCCGGCCAGCTGTACGGGGCTGTCCACACGGGCCACCAGATCGCCCCGGCGGCTGCGCCGGCTCTTGATGACCACGGGCCAGGACAGCTCCGGCCCCGACGCCGGCTGCGCCAACGAGGCGAAGGTCTGCGTGGCGGCGAAGGGGAGACCGGCCCTGCGGGCGAGTTCCGCCATCTCCGTGCGGTCCTGGCACAACTCGGTGGCCGCCGCCGAGTTCACCACCGGGGCACCGCGCCGCTCCAGCTCCCGCGCGAGCGCCAGTGCCCGCGGCGTCCGGGCCTTCAGCAGGTACACGTCGGCCGGTGCCTGGGGAGCGCCGTCCACCGTCCCCGGATCCAGCACCTCCACCCGGTGCCCGGGGGTGAGCAGCGCGGTGGCCCCCGCCAGCAGCGGATGGCCGGCATCCGGGGTGATCAGGCCGATCCTCATATGCGCTTGCCCGCCGCCGACGTCGCCTGCAACGGAATCGACACGGGCGCCGTGACCGGCCGGGGGCAGGGCGCCGCCGTCCTGCCGCCCGCCTGCGCCAGCCCCAGTACCGCCCGGGCCACCCGGGCCGCCGCGTCCGGCACCTGACGGAAGCTCGGGAAGTCGTTCACGTCGACGACGACCGGCCCGTCGGGGCCCAGCAGCACGTCCACCCCGTACAGGTCGAGCCCGTAGACCGCCCCCACCTGCGCGGCGATCGCGGCCACCTCGGCGGCCAGCGGTACGCGGCGCTCCCGTACCGACGGGTCGGGGTGCAGCGGGGAGCAGCGCTCGGTCGCGAACAGCTCACCGCCGACCGCGTACACCTTGATGTCGGTGCCCGAGTTGGGCACGTACGGCTGGGCGATGAGCATGCCCTCGCCCGCCAGCTCGGGGAGCATCGTCTCGAGCCGCTCCGGTGAGGACACCAGGTGCACGGCCCGGCCCGAGCTGCCGTCGGCGGGCTTGACGACGAGGGGGTACTCCGCCGCCGGTATCTCCCGCAGCAGTTCCGGCCGCGCCGCCGCGTAGGTCGGTGGCATCGGGAGCCCCCGGGTGCGTCCGATGGCGGCGGCCAGCGCTTTGTCCCGTACGCCCCGGATGGAGCGGGCGTCGTTGACCGTGGTCATCCCGGCCGCGGCCGCGGCTTCGAGCAGGGTCAGCCCCGGCCCGCCGGACACCGTTTTCAGGACCCAGGCGTCATGCGTGCCCGCGCTGACGACCTCGGCCATGTGCAGCAGCGAGCCGCCCGGCCGCACCACATCGACCTGGTGGCCCCACGCGGTCAGTTGCCGGATCACCTCGTTCGGCATGCCGTCGTGGCGGTAGTGCTCCTCCACCAGGAAGCAGAGCCTCATCGACCTTCCCCATATTCCCCGGACGTCCGCCGATTCCGTCCGGCGAGTTGTGACGTCACAGGATGTCATGGACCGCAATGTGATAATCGGTCCGTACGGGGGAGGCGCACGTTGGTACGCCTGCGAGCGTGCGCCGGCCGTCCGCGGGCCCCATCACTCCTCGTGCGTCGTGGCCACCAGCGCCGCGTCCCGGACCTCCACTTCCGGGTGCCGCCGCAGTACGAGCAGCATCGCGCGCCACTCCTGCGGCCAGTCGTAGCGCTTGCCGAGGGCCGAAGTGAGGGCGACGGCGAGCACGCCCCGCACCATCGAGCCCTCCTCGGCGAGCTCGCGAACCGCTGCCAGGACCGTGCCGGAGTCCGGGCGGGGCAGCCCGTACGAGTGGCGCTGGGAAAGGGCGGAGGCGGTGGTCGCGGCCAGCCCCGGGCGGCCGTCGAGCGCCGAGGCCAGCGTCCGCAGCGCCGCCAGCTGGGCCGCCGGCCCGGCGTGCAGGTCGACCGTCCAGGTCAGCAGCTGCGCACGGGCAACGGCCAGCGACGGCTCGTCAGCCAACTGCCGCGCCAGCGCGCCCGCCAGGTCGGGCTCCCTGACCTCGGACGCCAGATACTGGAGCCGCTGCCGGGCCGGCCGGTCCCGGTCCGCCTCGGCCTCGGGCTCACCGCCCGCCCGTACGACGGCCAGCAGCTCCTCGACCGCACGGTGGAACTGGCTTCCGGGCGCGCAACCGCCGACCGGATGCGGCAGCCCCGAGACCGCGCTCTTGTGCAGGGCACTCAGCGCGTTCTTCCAGCTGCGGCCGGGGAGCGACAGGTCGCAGACCATCAGCCGCACGGTGTCGGCCGCCTCCGGCGCGTACGCCACCCAGTCCGGCAGCGCCCAGAGGGCCCCGCCGGCCACGTTCTGCCCGGAGGCGGCCACGACGGCCACCAGCCGCGCGTAGCGGGGCCGATGGGCCCGTGCCACGTCGAGCGGCGCGGTGCGCACGATGGCGCGCCGCGCCTGCGGGCTGCCCGTGGCGGCGGCCGCCTCAAGCAGCTCCCAGGACTCCTCGAAGGCGAGCAGCTCCGTCACGAGGCCCATCACCGCGGCCACCACGTCGGGGTGGCTGTCCGCGCTGCGGCAGGCCTGCGCCAGCAGCCCGGTGGCGCGCCGCGGCGGCAGGAAGCGCACCGCCAGTCGCGCGGCCTCCTTCCGGCTGGTCACCTTCACGCCGCCGCCGGGGCCCAGGAGCCGTTCCAGGGAATCGGCGAGCAGCGAAGGCGCGGTGTGTGCGGCCGCCCGCCCGGCGGCGTACACGGCGACGCCCGCGTGGTCGTCTCCCGCGTGCGCGAGCAGCTCGGCGAGGACGGCCGCGGGCTCCTCGGTCCGGGCCGCGGCGGCCAGCGCGGCCCGGGCGAGGACCGGTTGCCCCGAGCGCGCGTGCCGGCGTACGAACTCCAGGCCGTGGCCGGGGATCCGGGCGGCGCCCCGGATGACGGCGGCCCGGTCGTACAGCGCCGCGGACTCGTCGCCGACGGCGGCCTCCGCCAGCCGCGCCGCCGCCTCCTGCTGGCGCGGAAGCCAACGGTCCGCCCGCTCGAAGCACGGCAGCGGCCGGTCGGCGCCCTGGCGCAGGAACCGGCCGTACGGCGGGTTCGCGGCGAGCAGGGAGTCCAGCAGATCGGTGCGGTGCGCGGACAGCACCTCCAGTACGGGCGCCAGCGCGACCGCTGACGGCTCGCGGGCGACCAGGGCCGCGGCCCGGCCGTCGCGGGTCGCCGGGTCCGAGAGCCAGGCCTGGGCGAGGGCGGGGAAGACGGCGTCGTCGCACCGCTCCAGGGCCTCGCCGAGCAGCAGCTGGAGTCCGGGCATGAGCCGGATGCGGCTGCCGAGGGAGCACGTGAGCGTGAGCAGCAGCCCGTACTCGCCCTTCCCGGCGCTGGAGTCGAGCCACGGGCGGAGGGCCTCGAACACCTGGTGCTCGCGGCCGGAGCGCAGGCGGTGGACGAGCGGGTCGAGGTCGAGGGCGCCGGTGTGCCCGGTCAGGCGGTGCAGGGTGCGCAGGGCCCAGTCGAGGACCGGGGCGTCCGGGGCGGTTTCGTTCAGCACGCTGAAGACCAGGCGCCGCAGGGCCGTCCGGGTCTCGGCGGAGCTGTCGCGGGCCTCCAGGGCGTCCGATGCGATCCGGTCCAGGTGGCCGGCCGCCGCCTCGGAGGAGAACAGCGACGTGGGCAGTTCGGCCAGCGCGCCCAGTGCGGCGGCCCGGACGGGATCGCGGTCGTTGCGCAGCCGCCGCGTCATCAGGGCGAGTACGTCGGCCACCGCGTCGGCGTCGGCGCTGTGGCCCGCGTTGCCGACCAGGTGCTGCCAGCCGACCTCCCGCGTGTCGGGGTCGGCGTCCCCGACCGCTGCGAGGAGCCTGGGCCGGGCCTCCGCGACCGGAAGCCAGGCCAGTGGCTGCAGGACGTCCCCGATCCAGTCGACCTCCCAGGGCTCCTTCTGCCTGTCGTCGTCGGAGCGGGCGATGTCGAGCCGTGCCTCGGCGATGCGGCGCTCGCGGGGGAGCAGCTCCAGCACCGCGTCCGCGTGCCCCGGGTACGGGAGTCCGAGGTCCGTGCAGGCCCTGTCGTAGAAGGTCTCGCGCCGCTCCGGGGGCATCGCCTTCAACAGGGCGACCAGGCGGGCCGTGTGCCGTACCCAGTGCAGTCCCAGGGCGGGCAGGGAGGGCGGGTCGGCCCGCACCAGCCTGCGCAGTACGGAGGCCCGGAGGACGGGCTCGTAGCGCCTCTCCTCCCGTTCGGGCGCGATCATCCAGCGCACGACGCGCTCGGCGTCGGCCGCCGCCAGGTCGCCGAGCCGGTCCCACAGGAGCGGGGAGAGACGCTTGGGCCCGTACCGCTCCAACAGCCCGAGCACCCGCTGCGGGGCGGCGGCGGCAGCGGCAGCCAGGCCCGGATCCTGGCGCTCCCACCAGCCGTCGCGAAGTCCCGTCGGCAGTACGGCGAGTTCCCTCTCCGCGTGATCCAGCATTGGGCCGGGATGGTGCCGGCCCAGTCGCCCCCAGTCCGGCACGGCGTCGGCGAGATCCGGCAGCAGCCCGGCGGTGAACTCCGGCCCGCAGGCCGGAAGGAGGGCGGCAGCCTCCCGGTCGCCCCACTGCCCCCGCAGCCGCAGTACGAGGCGTTCGGCGAGTGCGCGCCGCGATCCGGCCAGGACGGCCTTCGCCAGCTGCCGCCGGACCTCGGCGGGTGCGTCCGCGTAGGCCGTCTCGATCGCCTCGTCCGGTACCGGCAACGCCCCGGCGGCGCGCAGGGCGTACCGCCGCACCACCGGATCCGGGTCCGCCAGGCGCCGTGCCAGATACTCCGTCTCCCGCCCCGCCAGCGCACCGAGCGCCGCCAGCCGCCTCTCGTACCGGCCCCGGCGGTCCAGCTCGGCCAGTACGGCGGCCAGTTCGCCGGCGCGAGCGAGATCGCGGGCGGTCGTGGCGAGCAGCCGCAGCCGGGCCGAGTGGGGGAGCGGATCGAGGGAGACGAGCAGCTGGTCGGTGGCGGCCGACGGGGAACGCACGGGTGACATGGGGTCATTGTGTGCGCAGAGCCATGTGGGAAGGCATCCGGTTTTCTGGCCGGGCGGACGGAGGGGCCGCCTGGAGGTGTGACGGATGGAGGGGCCGGCTGGAGGCGTACCGGACGGACGGGCCGCCTGGAGGTGTGCCGGACGGCCCTTGTCAGACGCCTGGGCGGCCCGTCGGGCCGCCCAGGATTCCCTCGCGCGGTGCTCTGGTCACACCTTGACGGACACGAACGCCTTGCCCGCCTCGTTCTCGACCAGGATCTCCTTGACGTCGGACGGATCGACGGCCGCCGAACCGTCCAGGGCCGCGCCCTTGGCCTCGCCGTTCTCCTTGCTGCCCACGACCCAGCCGCCCGCCGTGGTGCGCCTGCCGTCCCCGGACACCACGATCAGCCGGCAGCGCTCACCCGCCGGGATCCCGGTCACCGCCGCATGCACCCGCACCCACTTCGCGGCCGGCGTCACCTGTACGGTCGCCCGCGCGCCCGTGCCCGAATCGGTGGCGGAGGCCACCCTGGTACCAGGCACCGGCGACGGAGCCGCCGAGACGCTCGGCGACGGCGGCAGGGGCTGCGCGGAGTTCGGTCCGTCGTCGGCCCCCAGCTGCGCACCGGCCCAGAACACCGCGGCCAGCGAGGCGGCCGCGGCCAGTCCCGCGAGGCCCCGGCGGCGACGCCGCACGGCCGCCTGTTCACCGCGCACCTGCCGCAGCGTGCGCTGGAGCAGCAGATCGCCGCCTTGCGGCGGCCCGTCGATGAACGCCTCCTCGGGCACCTCGCCGAGCACCGCCTCCAACTTGCGCAACGCGGACACCTCCTCGCGGCACTGAACGCAGCCGCTCACGTGTTCCTCGACACGCCGTATTTCGTCGTCGTCCAGGACGCCGAGAACGTACGGGCCGAGGAGTTCCTCCTCCTCGTGCCGCTGCCGGTTCATGCCACCACCTCCCGCAGTCCGGCCGGCTGTTGCGGCGGCCTTCCCGATCGTCTGTCGTCCTTGCCGCCGCTGTCGCGGAAGACCTCGCGCAGGGCCTTGAGCGCGTAGTGCGAGCGCGATTTGACGGTGCCCGCGGGGATGCCGAGGCGGTCGGCGGCCTCGGAGACGCTGCACTGCCGGTAGTACAACTCCGTCAGCACGTCCCGGTGCTCCGGCGAGAGCTGGTCGAGCGCCCCCATCACGGTCATGGTGTCCACGACCGCGTCGGCGTGGTCCACCTCCACCGGGGGAGTGGCCGGCGAGCCCGAAACCTCCGGCGGCCGGGCGGCCTTGGCCCGGTACCGGTCGGTGATGATGTTGCGGGCCACGGTGAGCAGCCAGCCGCGCACCGAACCCTTGCCGTTGACCAGGACCTCGGAGTGCCGCCAGGCCCGTATGAGGGTCTCCTGGACGACATCCTCGGCCGCGGCCCGGTCGCCGGTCAGCCGGGTGGCGTACGCGAGCAGGGCATGGCCGTGCTCCTCGTACACCGACCTGATCAGTGCTTCGTCGGTCGAGCCCCGCCGAGTGCGGGGCCACAGTGGTCCGGCCATCTCACCCTCTCCGTCTCCTCGCGTTGCGTGGTGCGCACAGAACACGCCGCCCGGCGGGACCGGGTTCACGTGACGTAGGTCACTCGTTCCCGCCCGCCCGCCCGTCCCGCCCTTCCCCGCCGCTCATGTGCGGCACACGCGTCCCTCGTTGAGGCAGTCGACGACCTGCCGCATCTGCCGCTCCGTCATCACGTTCACGAACATCCCGTGGTCCGTCTTCGGGCTGTGCCGCTGTTCCGGGAAGGAGTCCAGCGCGATCGGCACGCCCGGCGGCACCTCGTACGCGACGGAGACGCGCAGTTCGGGCACGGGGAAGGTGCCCTGCGGGCAGACGCCGCCCGCGGTGGGGAACATCAGGTGCGCGCGGTGTCCGGCGCTGTCGGTGTCCAGCCCGTTCCAGCAGCTCGGGAAGACCAGCGTCCGGGTCACCCGCTCGCCCTCGGGGCAGCGCGGATAGCGGGTCGTGGAACGGTCGGGGGAGCCGGAACAGCCCCAGCGGGCCCGGACGTCGGCGTCGCCGTCCGCGGTGTACGCCACGGCGTCGCCGGTCATCCCGCGCAGGAACCGGGGCATCGGCACGACCTTGCTGACCGGACTGCCGCGGAACTCCACGCGCACTGCCGCCTCCGGCAGGATCTCGCCGGTGTTGCCGTGGCCGGCGGAGCTTTCGTGGGCGTCGCCGCCCGGCCGGTCCGTGCGGCGCAGCACCGGCCAGTAGTACGTGGACCGGTCGCCGCCCCGGCAGCTGGTGGCGGCCGCGTCCAGGGAGGCGTCGGTGGACAGGGCGTCCGTGGTCAGGTTTCCCACGTACCCGTGCGTGTGGTGGGCGCCGGACCGCAGTCCGGGCGAGACCACCAGGTTGTCCTCGTTGTAGTGGCCCTCCTCGTTGCGGCCGCAGTCCGCCGCCACTGTGCCGGTCGAGGCGTCGGGCCCGGCCGGGGGCGGCTCAGCGGGCACGGCCGGCACCTTGCGTATGTCCACGAAGTCCCCTGCCGCGGATCCCGCCCCCTCGGGCCCGCCCACCCGTGAAGCCCCCAGCACGGCGGCGGCCAGGCCACCGCCCAGGAGCAGGCAGATGAGCAGTGTGAGCAGTCGGCGATCGTTCCCCATGGCGGTCACGGTTGCGGCTGCCCGGCGCACCGTCAACCTGGCATCCGCATGCCGAGAGCCCCGCGGGCAGGCCCAGATCCGGACCCTCCTGTTCCAGCACGCAGCGCGGCGCCCGCAGACGCCCGTGGGCAGGCACAAGTGGCCGTGAAAGTCCTTGCAGAGCCGGACGGCGACCGCGCACAGTACGCCGTATGACTCCCGCCGAACTCCTCCAGGCCCTCGCCCGCACCCGCGCCTCGCTCGACGGCGCCGAGGTCACCTTCTGGTGGACCGGCGACGTCTACTCCTGGGCCCCGGGCGAGCCCCATCAGCGCCTCTTCGGGTTCGAGGGCATCAACGTCGCGCGCCTGGAAGAGGATGCGGAGGCGGGCCCGGGCGCGTACCGGCTCCTGACGCGCGAAGCCGCCTTCTACCTGGACCCCCGCACCCGCGAGATCCTGGAGACCTGGCAGGACAAGCCGGTCATCCACGTCTGGAACGACCCGGCGAACCAGCCGTGGCGGCCCTTCCCCGTCCCCATGACGGAACTCGGCGACCAGGTCTGCTTCAGCCTGGAAATTCCCCTGGCCTACCCCTCACCGCTCCCGGTCGCGGACTACCCGGCCAACTCCGCGGACGACACGTACCGGGCCCTGGAGCTGTTCCAGTTCTTCGCGCCGGCCACCGTCCTGACCACCGAGGCGCCGAGCGTCCCCGCCACCATGTCCTGGACGCGCATGTCCCCCTGGCTCCCCTGGATGGAACAGGGCCCGCGCCCGGGCGGCCTCACCTTCCACTGCCGGGGCCGCAAGCTGGCCTCCTACGCGGAGGTCCCCGACCGCACCCGCGCGTACGTCGCCGCCCACCACCCCGAATTCGCCCACGCCCCGGAGAAGTGGACCGAGCCGAACGAGACCAGCTGGACCTACTTCCGCAAGCTGCACCCGCCGCTCTGATCCCACAGGGGTGCGGATCGCGGCTCACTCGCGGGACGCGGGGGGAGCCGCAGGGGCTCGACAAGGGTTTTCCCCGTATCGGGTTCATCCCCGCGTTGCCTACTGTCTGCCCACCGGCGATCTTTCCCGGCCCGGACGGCCCCCGCACCAACCCCACATGGTGTGAAGCCGTACAGGCCCGGCGGATCGCCGGTAACCGCCGTTGCCCTTGCCCCGCCGTCGCGGCCGGGACAACGCGGCGTGCAGCGGTGGCCGGCGCGGGACTGACCAGCCCGTGCCCGGCCCCGCGGCCGCCGGTTCACCTCCCACACTGCTCGAACCGGCCGCTCCGGCCTGCCCGGAAACGGCCCGCGAAGGGAACACCGTGCACGCATCCAGACGTAGGCTCATATCCGTGGTGGCCATGTCCGTCACCCTGCTGGCCGGCTCCGCCACCGCCTCCGTGGCCCTGACCCAGGCGGCCCCCGCCCAGGTCCCGGCCGCCGCCACGGCCTCGACCCCGGCCGCGCCGGTCGAGAACCTCATCGTCGGGTACAAGTCCTCGGCCACCGAGG
Source organism: Streptomyces sp. ISL-87 (assembly GCF_018614095.1). Classification (GTDB taxonomy): domain Bacteria; phylum Actinomycetota; class Actinomycetes; order Streptomycetales; family Streptomycetaceae; genus Streptomyces. The sequence continues at coordinate 66,207 of NZ_JAGGOY010000112.1, forward strand.
CAAGCTCCAACACCGCGGCCGCCGCCGACGCCGCCGCCAAGGGCAAGAAGGCCGGCAAGAAGGCGAAGTTCGACCGCCGTCTCGGCACCGGAGCCGCCCTCGTCAACCTGGGTGGCGCCACCGCCCCCGCCGACGCGGCCGACGTGATGGCCCAGTTCCGCGCCGACCCCGACGTCGCCTACGTCGAGCCGGACTCCCGCGCCTACGCGCTGGCCACCCCGAACGACACCGAGTACGCCAAGCAGTGGGACCTCTTCGAGCCCACCGCCGGCATGAACGTCCCCGCCGCCTGGGACAAGTCCACCGGCTCCGGCGTCACCGTCGCCGTGATCGACACCGGCTACGTGGCCCACTCCGACGTCGCCCCGAACGTCGTCGCCGGCTACGACTTCATCTCCAGCTCCACCGCCGCCCGTGACGGCAACGGCCGCGACAACAACCCCGCCGACCAGGGCGACTGGAGCGCGGCCGGCGAGTGCGGCACCGGCTCCACCGCGAGCAACTCCTCCTGGCACGGCACCCACGTCGCGGGCACCATCGCCGCGGCCACCAACAACTCCATGGGCGTCGCCGGCATCGCGTACAACGCGAAGATCCAGCCCGTCCGCGTCCTCGGCAAGTGCGGCGGCGCCACCTCGGACATCGTCGACGCCATCACCTGGGCCTCCGGTGGTTCCGTCTCCGGCGTCCCGGCGAACGCCACCCCCGCCAAGGTCATCAACATGAGCCTCGGCGGCTCCGGCGCCTGCACCGCCACGTACCAGAACGCCATCAACGCCGCCGTCGCCCGCGGTACGACCGTCGTCGTGGCCGCCGGCAACAGCAACTCGGACGCGAGCGGCTTCTCGCCCGCCAGCTGCAACAACGTGATCAACGTGGCCGCCACCAACCGCACCGGCGACCGCTCCTTCTACTCCAACTACGGCGCGATCATCGACGTCGCCGCCCCGGGCGGTGAGACCCGCCGCGCCACCGACACGCCCGGCACCGTCACCACCCCCGAGAACGGCATCCTCTCGACGCTGAACTCCGGCACCACCACCCCGGGCTCCGAGATCTACAAGCCCTACCAGGGCACCAGCATGGCCGCCCCGCACGTCGCGGGCCTCGCCGCGCTCGTCGTCGCCGCCAAGCCCTCGCTCACCCCGGCCCAGGTCGAGTCGGCGATCAAGGCCAACACCCGGCCGCTGGCCGGAACCTGCACCGGCGGCTGCGGCACCGGTCTCGCCGACGCGGCCGCGACCGTGAACGCCGTGCTCTCCACCCCGGTCACCCCGGTCTTCTCCAACACCACCGACGTCGCCATCCCGGACAACGGCGGCGCCGTCTCCTCCTCGATCGCCGTCTCGGGCCTGACCGGCAACGCCCCGGCCGCCCTCAAGGTGTCGGTCGACATCAAGCACACCTACCGCGGTGACCTCGTCATCGACCTGGTGGCCCCGAACGGCACCGTCAAGCGCCTGCAGAACTCCTCGGGCGACAGCGCGGACAACGTGATCACCACCTACACCGTCGACGCCTCCGCCCTGGCCGCCAACGGCACCTGGCAGCTGCGGGTCCAGGACGTGGCCGCCGCGGACACCGGCTACATCGACTCCTGGAGCCTCGGCTTCTGATCCTGGAGCCCCGGCTTCTGATCCGGACCGTCCAGGCCCCGCCTGACGGGCCGATAGTACGGACCAAATGAGCCCTCGGACCTGCCGATACACCTCGTACCGGCAGGTCCGACGGGCTTTCCCGTCATGTGACTGAATTCTGCGTCACAATCCGGGTCCACCCGCCGTCCGACCTCGTATTGTCGCGTCTCACAGGAAAGGCACAGGAGCTGGGGACCGAGAGGCTGGTGGCTGTGCGTGGTGGCGGCGACGGGGCACGCTGACACGACCGTCGGGCAGGGCGAAATCATCGAGGCGGTCGACCGAGCGCTGACCACACACGGGCGAGCCATTCTCACCGGACCCGCCGGCGCCGGGAAGAGCGAGGTGGTACGCGCCATCGCGGCCGCCGCCGAGCGCCGCGAAACAGTGCTCCGGCTTGCCCCCGAAGCCGCTGACCAGTGGATACCCGAGGCCTCGGCCGCCGCGCTGCTCGCCTCCGTCCCCTGCGCCGCACTGGAACGGCTCGCCGGCCCGCAGCGCACCGCCATCGCGCAGCTGCGCCGCGAGACGGACGAGCCCCGGGCCGGCCGCGACCACGTCGCGCTGCGCCTCGCCCTCGTCGAGGTCCTGCGTACCCTCGCCGCCCGCACCCCCGTCCTGCTCGTCCTCGACAACGCCCAGTGGCTCGACGCCGAGAGCACCGATCTGCTCCGGTTCGCCCTGCGCCTCACCCCGCCCCGGGTACGGGTCCTCGTGGCCGAATGTGTACAGGGCGGAGCCCCCGTCGCCGGGCCCCTCTGCGGCCCCGGCACCCCGGAGATCCGGGTTCCCCCGCTCGGCGCCGAGGAAATCGCCGAACTGCTCGTCCGCCACGGCCTGCCCGCCCGCCTCGCCGGCCGCATCCACCAGGCCAGCGGCGGAAACCCGCGGCTCGCCCTCGCCCTCGGGCACTCCCTCGCCGAAGCCGCCGGCGCCCGCGACGGCGGCGCGCACCACGCCGACACCCTGCCCGTCTCCGGGCAGGCCCGGGAGGTCGCCCGCCGGCTGCTCGCCGAGGCCCCCGCCCGGGCCCGCCGCACCCTGCTGCTCGCCGCCCTCGCGGCCCGCCCGACCACCGCCCTGCTGCGCCGGGCCGGCCGCCCCGACGCCGAGGCGGAGCTGGCCGAGGCCGAACGGGCCGCGCTGGTCACCGTAGGAGAGGACGGCGCGGTGCGGTTCACCGCCGGCGCGCTGCCCACCGCCCTGGCCGCCGACGCCGGGTGGCCCGAACGGGCCGCCGCGCACGCCGCGCTGGCCGCCGCCGTCGGGGACCCCATCCAGGCCGTACGACACCGGGCGCTGGCCGTGGACACCCCCGACGAGTGGCTCGCCGCCGAGATCACCGAGGCGGCCGCCGCCTGCCGGCGTCGCGGCCAGCGAGCCCTCGCCGCCGAGCTCGGACTGCTCGCCGCGGAACGCACGCCGGTCAACCGGCCCGGGGAGGAGCTGGCCCGGCTCGTCGCCGCGGCCGAGGACGCGGGCTGGGCCGGCCGCGCCGACCTCGCGCGCCGCGCCACCCGGGCGGTGCTGGCCCGGGACGCCTCGCCCGCCGATCGGGTACGGGCCAGGCTTGCCGTGATCGATGCCGCCGGGCAGGCCCTCGCCGACCTCGACGAGACCTTCGCGTGCGCCATGGACGACGCCGCCGGGGACCCCTCTCTCCAGGCCGCCGTCCAGCTGCGCATCGCCTGGAAGTACAACCTCAGCGACGGCGACCCCGTCCGCTCCCGCGACGCCGCCGCCGAGGCCGGCGCGCTCGCCGCCACCGGGGGCGACCAGGTCGCCGAGGCGCTGGCCCTGACCGTACGCGCCCGGATGGGCCGCATCCTCGGCGACCCGGACGCCGAGGAGATCCTGGCCAGGGCCCTCGCCCTGCCCGCCCCCGAGGTGCCGCTCGGCATGCGCAACGCCCCCCAGTTCCTGGCCGTGCGGCACGCCCTCTTCGACGACCGGCTCGGCGACGCCCGCCGCCAGCTGCTGGTGCTGCTGCCCGCCGTCCAGCGCACCGGCTCCTCCGAGGACGTGTTCGAGGTGCTGCGCAGCCTCACCGAGGTCGAGCTGCGGCGGGGCCGGTGCGCGACCGCCTCCGCGCACGCCCGCCGCGCGGTGGAGCTGACCATCGAGGCGGGCCTCTCACCCGGCCCCGCCTGGTACATAGCCGCGATGGCGGAGGCCACGGGCGGCAGTTTCGCCCGGGCCGCCGGATACGCCCGGCGCGGCATCCAGTCCTCGGAGGAGGAGCACGACCAGGTGTTCCTCTCGCGCGGCCTGTACGCCCTCGGCCTGGTCGAGCTGGCCACGGGGGAGGCCGCGAAGGCAGTCGCCACCCTGCGCCGGGTGGCCGAACTTGAGGCCGCCCAGCAGGTAGTCGACCCTTCGATCCTGCGCTGGCACGGGGAGCTGGCCGAGGCCCTGGTCGCCGCGGACGCCCCCGACGAGGCCGCGCGGCTGCTCGACTGCGTCCGTGGGACCGCCGTCGCGCTCGGCCGGACCGGGGTGGTCGCCGCACTCGACCGGGCCCAGGGCCTGTGCCTGTCGGCGCGCGGCGACGCGGACGCGGCCGTGGCCCTGCTGGAGGCCACGGCGGATCGTTTCAGCGAACTCGAACTGTCCCTGGAACGCGGACGTACCCTGCTCGCGCTCGCCCGGGTGGAACGCCGCCGCCGCCGGCGCGCCCCCGCCCGCGCCGCACTCCGGGCGGCGGCCGACGTGTTCGACTGGGCCGGCGCGAAACCCTGGCTCGACCTGGCCCGGGAGACGGCGCCCGAAACCGCCGTCCTGCACCCCGGGGTGGCGGCCCTGACCGAGGCCGAGACCAGGCTCGCGCTGCTCGTCAGCCAGGGCGCGAGCAACCAGGAGGCGGCGGCCAAACTGTTCCTCAGCGTCAAGACGGTGGAATCCCGGCTGACGCGGATCTACCAGAAGCTGGACGTCCGCTCCCGGGCCCAGCTGGCCACCGCCCTCCGCAACCTCTGACCAGCCGAACCGCCGCCTCGCGGCGGTCAGCAGCTGAGGTTGTTCCCCGGGCTCACTCCGAGGATCTGCGTAAAGCTCTGGTACGCGGAGATCCGGCTCTGGACCTGGGCCGGGTTGCCGCCGTTGCACTCCAGGGACCCGTTGATGGAGCGGATCGTCTCGCCGAAGCCCGCGCCGTTGACCATCGCCGCGTGCGCCGTCATCGTGCCCGGCCCGTTCTGGGTGTTCCAGTACCAGAGCGCCGTCTTCATGGCGACCGCCGGATCCTGCTCGACGAGGTACGGGTTGGCGAGCAGGTTGATGCCGAGGGCGTCCCCGGCCGCCTTGTAGTTGAAGTTCCAGCTGAGCTGGATCGGACCGCGGCCGTAGTACGCCGCCTGTCCCGCCGGACACCCGTACGGCTGGGTCGCGTCGCAGTAGTGGGGGTAGTTGGCGGTGTTCTGCTCCACGATGTGGACCAGCCCGCCCGTCTCGTGCGAGACGTTCGCGAGGAAGGCGGCCGCCTCGCGCCGCTTCACGGTGTCGTCGCCGGTGTTGGCGAAGCCGGGGTACGCCGACAGTGCCGCGACCAGGCCGTTGTAAGTGTAGAAGGCGTTCCGGTTCGGGAACATCTGGTTGAACTGGGCCTCGCTGACCACGAATCCGGACGGGTCGCCGGTGCCGGGATCCGGGTCCTGGCCTCCGCCACCACCGCAGGCGCCCTGGTCGGACCAGACGCCCCACTGCCCCGTGGTGCCGGGCGTCTCGCCCTGGGTCCACCACTTGGCCTGCCAGTTGTGCCCGCTGTACGAGGCGGTCATGCCGTTGGTGTAGACGGCCGAGGAGGCCCAGGAGCCGACGCAGGCCGGGGCCGCCGAGGCGGTCCCGGAGGGGAGGGCGATCGCGAGGCCGGCGGTGACGGCAGCGGCGGCGGCCAGCGAGAGGGCGCGGCGGCGTAGCGCACGTATCACGTAAGTACTCCTTGAGTGGGGGGAGTTGCCGTGGGGGCGGCACCTACCGCCACTGAACCGAAAGTGGTCTGGACCTGTCAAGGTCTAGACCAAGAGAATCCGGGTCCGGAAACGCCGAACCGGCGTGATGACAGAGGTCATTGTCATCACGCCGGTTCGGAGGGGCCGGATCAGCTGCCGGCCGACAGGTTCCCGGACAGCACCGGGATGTTGGACAGGATGTGGGAGAGCGGCTCGTCGCCCTTCGCCTGCGTGGAGTTCTCGGTGCACTGCTGGTCCTGCGGGTTGGACAGGACGTTGATGTCCTGGACGCCGATCGGGACCGCGCCGACGAGCGACTGACCGTTGACCTTCTGCGGCAGGGCGATGCAGAGCTTGTTCAGGGAACCCTGGACGACGGAGAGCTGCGGGCTCATGGCGCCCTCGGTCTCCTGGTTGCCGTAGATCTGCGCGGAGTGGTTGCCGTTGACCGTGTTGACGCCGTTGTCGTTGCCGATCGCCATCGCCGGGGAAGCCGCGACGGCACCCGCGCCAAGAGCAGAGGCCGCGATGGCAGTGGTGGCCATGAACTTCTTGAGCATGTCTGAGAGTCCTTCTGTCGCGTGAGTCATTCCCGGCGGGACATGCTGATCAACTGCCCGGGTGACCCTTGGTTATCGCTCGTCACCCGTGTGGCCCAACCATGTGATCCGCCGCTACGAGCGCTGTTGCTGCTCCGGTACGGAATCCAGTGCCACCGGGTCGAACGTGGCGAGTTCGTCCTTGCGGAGCAACGCGCTGACCCGGCGGCCCGTCCGCGCGTCCAGACTCCCGCCGGGCTCGACCCCGAGCAGCCCGGCCACCTCGCGGCCGTGCAGATCGACGGCCGCCTCCACCAGCTCCGCCAGCGCGGAGGCGGTGGCCCGCGCCCGGACCTGCGCCGTCGCCAGGGTCGCGGCGGCGATCAGCGCGGCCGGCCACCACCACCCGCCCAGAGCCAAGTACAGCAGTCCCCACGCCATCAGCCGGGCGCTCGCCCGGTAGGCCGCGTACGCCTGCGTCAGCTCGGCCCGCGTACTGTCCGGCGCGGCCAGCCACAAAGCAGGCCACCACGCGCCCAGATCGACCCGGTACGCGTGGTGGAGCCGCACGTCGGCCGCCCGCAGCCGGTCCCCGATCCACGTCGGACGGTCCGCGACCACCAGCGAGATCCGCGCACAGCGCGCCAGGGCGTCGCGCAACCCCGCCCGCGCGAGCGGATCGGCGCCGTCCGGGGGAGCGGCCGACACGAGCACGGCCGTACGCCACACCCGGACCTGCTCGTGCGCCCGCTGCCAGCGCCGCCTGCGCATCCGCGCCAGGGGGCGCAGCGGACCCGAACGGCCCTCCGCCGTCCACAACCGCTCGATGAAGAACCCCAGGGCCGCGGCGCCGAGCCCCGCAGCCGCGGCCGCCGCCGGCGCCGCGGCCACCACCAGCACGGCGCCCCCGCTCCTCCCGCCCTGCTGCGCGGCCGCCAGCCGGTCCACCCACGCGGCCAGCCCGCCCGTGTCCAGCGCGCGCCGCTGCCCCAGCGCGCCCGCCACGGCCGCCGCGGCCACGAACAGGGCGCCCGGCAGCAGGAGGAGAGCCAGCCAGCGCTCGGCGAACCGCTTGCCCGGCTCTCCGAGGAAGGCGTTCACAGCGGGATCTCGACCAGCACGAGCGGCGCCGACAGCGCCTCGCACACCGGCGGCCCGCCCTCACCGCCGGCCTCGGCGGCCCGTACACAGCGGCGCGGCGCCGGACACACCCAGCCGCGCAGCACCGGATGCCCGCCCGCACCGCCCCCCGCGCCCGGCAGCGGCTGGTAAGAGCGGCTTCCCGTCGTCAGCCCGTCGATGCCGTGCACAGCGAAACCCTCGTCCACGGCGTCGAGATCGCCCCGCACCGTCTCGGGATCCGCCCCGCGACGCAGCGCGTCGAGGACTCTCACCAAGGGCTCGGCAACCCCGTACCGCTCTGCGCGGACGGCCAGTTCACCGCCCGCCAGCTGCACACACAAACGCCCGATCCGGTGTCCCATGTCCGACATCCGACCTCCTGAGACGCCATGATGGCAGAGAATCGCACCACGGAACGCGAGGGAGGGTCAACCGACGGTGACCGATCACCAGGCCGAGTCGTACGCCGATCCGCAGGCCGCGTACTACGCCGAACTGCGCACCCGCGTCAGCCTGTTCGAGCAGACCGGCCGGCAAGCCCTGCTGGACGACCCCGGAACGGTACGGCTCGCGGTCCACCTCCTGCCCGCCGAACCGGAGCGTCCCGGCGGGCCGCACTGCGACGCCGCCCTCACCCTCGCCACCGTCCTGTGGCATCAGGGCGGCACCGAACGGGCCGCGGCCCTGCGCCTCTACGCCTGGATCGACATCCTCCCGCCCGCCCTCGTTCCGCCCCGGGTGCGGGACACCTCGCGCAGACTGCCGAGGCTGCCGCCCGCCTACAACAGGTTCCGGCAGCAGCCCGAGCTCGGCGCCCTCTTCCTGCACGGCCTCGCCGCCCTGAACCGCTACGACAGCCTCCGCGGCCGGCCCACCCTGAAACAGGGCACCGCCCTGATCAGCGAGCTCGTCGCCGACACGCCCGAGGGGAACGCGTACGCCCGCACACTCGGCATGCGGGCGCGCAGCGTGCTGGGCGCCGCGCTCCAGCGGGAACTCGACCACTCCCCCACCTGCGCGCCGGCGACGCGGGGGCGCTCGGCGAGAGCGTGCGCCTCACCCGCCTCGCACTGGAACTGACCCCCGTCGGCGACGGGGAGCGTGCCTCCCGGCTGGCGCACCTCGCACACCTCTGTGCCCTGCGCTACGAACGGACCGGCGAGCCGGCGAGCCGGCGGACTTGCGCGAGGCGGCGGAGCTCGGCCGAGAGGCCGTACGCACCGGCGTGCGCGGGGACCACGAGTGGGCCGGGAAACTGCACAACCTCGGGCGCGACCTGCACACCCTGCACGGAGCGACCCGGCGACCTGCCCAGCCTGCGCGAAGCCGTGGAGACCCAGCGGGCGGCCGTGCACGCCTCCCGTTCCGGCGACCCGCGCACGCTGTCGCGCCGGCAGAACCTCGCGGTGTTCCGGAGGGCCGGACGCCGGAGGGCCGGACGCCGGAGAGCCCAGGGCCGGGGGCCGGGGGCCGGCGGCGCCGGCGGGTGATGCCGTCCGGTCCCCGGAAGATCAGCCGGTCTTGCGACGGACCTTCTTGTTCTTGCCGCCAGGGCCGCTGCTGGAACCCTGGACCTTTGCCCGGCTCTGGTGAGCCTGCTGGGACTGGGCATTCGCGGCGTTGCGCTCCAGCGCTTCGCGGAACTTTCGCTTGGCCTCCTCGGCCGGTGATTCGTCCTGCGGGGTGTCTGTTTCGTCAGCCATTTTGTCCTCCTGGGGTGATCAAGCCGTTTCAGTCTGTCAGCTGGCGGGTCCGCTGACCAGCGGGTTCTCTTCAGGCGGGGGCGGGAGGCGCCCTCAGGCGGGGGCGGAAGGCGCCTCGGCTCCCTTCCCCGCCCGGATCGCGGCGAGGGCGGCGGTGTGCAGCGCGCGCGGATCGCCGTGGGGGAGCGGACTGCCGGTGAGGGTGTACCACTCGTCCGCGTCGGTGTACTGGATCTCGAACCGGACCTTGCCGTCGGACCCGGCGGTGGTGCGGAGGGTGAGCGGGCCGGTGATCACGCCGACCTCGTCGGTCATGGCGCCGCCGGGCCCGGCGAGGACCTGGTCCTGCCAGTGGTGTACGGCGGTCATGAGGCGCAGGTGTCGAGCATGGTGGTGAGCATGGCCTTCTCGGATTGGGTCACGGTCAGACCGTAGCTGGACTTGACGGTGGTCCAGGCGCGCCCGTACTGGCACCAGCTGGTCTTGTCCGTCGGCTGCCACAGGTCCGGGCTCTGGTCGCCCTTCGACCGGTTGGAGGACGCCGACACCGCCAGCAGCTGCGGGCGGGTCAGGTCGTTCGCGAAGGCCTTGCGCCGGGCGGCGTCCCATCCGGCGGCTCCGGAGCGCCAGGCCTCGGCGAGCGGCACCATGTGGTCGATGTCCAGCTTCCCCGCGTCCTTCAGGGCCGCCCCGTCGTACAGGCTCTTCCAACTCCCCGACACGGCCCGGCATTCGGAGTCGCGGGTGACGCCGGTGCCGTCCCGTTCGAGGACGACCTCGCGGGTGTCGCACTTGTCGCCCTGCTCGGCCCAGTGCGTGAACTTGTCGCGGCTGTACCCGGCCATCGTGCCCACCTTGGCCACCTTCAGGCCGGCCAGCTGGGTCCGGGCCACCGCGGGCGTGACCATCCCGGGCAGCACGTCCCCGGCAGCCGGTTTGCCGCCGCCGGCGGGCGGGGCCGAGACCGGCGCGGACGGGCTGGCGGAAACCTTCCCGGACGGCTTGCCGTCGGGTTTCCCGCCCCCGTCACCGCTGGTGGACGCACTGCATCCGGCCAGGCCCAGCACCAGCGCCGCCGCCAGCACCCCGCCGCGTACACGTATCTGACGTCCCATGACCCCACCCCGAGCAGACTCCGCACATCGTCCCGGGAAGAGTACCCATAACCGGACATCCAACCGGCCGAAGGTCACGCCCAGGACGCGGCCACCAAGCACCGCTCCGCCGCTGCGAGATGCGCGGCCGCCGCCAGCCAGGCCCAGGCGTAGCGGTCGGCCGAGGCGTCGGTGAGGCGGCCGAAGGCATCGCGGGGGCGCCGGTCCGCCTCGGCGGTGAGGGCGCCGGCCAACTCCGCCGCCGAGCCGAAGCCGGCCCGGCGCAGCGGCCCGTACAGCCCCAGCGGCTCCCCGCCGCGCGCCGCCTCGGCGACGGCCCGGCGCCCGCCCGCGACGCCCGTCTCCAGCAGCCGCCGTACCCGCCACAGCGGTGAGTCGGCCAGCGGATCGGGGCCGGTCGCATCGGGCACCTCCGGTACGGGCCCTGCGGCCTCGCCCGGGAAATGGACGCCCTGGAGGCGGTCATAGCCGAGGTCGGCCCGCCCGATCCACTCCTCGGGAAGCAGCAGCGTGTGCTCCGCCCCGGGCACCGGGCCCACGGCGAGCGGCCGCAGCGTCGCCGCCCGGTCCAGGTCGGGGCGGCCCAGCACGCGCAACGCCAGTCCCGGATACCCGGCGAGGCGGCGCAGGCTGGCCGCGAACGGCAGCTCCGGATGCGGATGGGCGGGCCGCAGCCGTAGTACGGGTGCGCCCGGGGTCAGCTCGCGGACCAGGAGGTGATCGCCGCGGCCCCCGACCACCTGGACGTCGCAGCCCAGCAGCCCCGGTTCGGCATCGTCCACCGGCATCGCGGCCACGGCCTCGGCCGCCGGGCGGGCGAACAGCGCGGCGGCCGGCTCCCCCTCCCAGGGCACTGCGCGCAGCGGGGTCGCCCGCACCCCGCGTCCGGCCCCGAGGCGGCCGTCGGGGGAGACGGTGGCGCCGACGATACGGAGGCCGCCGCGTGCGAGCCCCGCGTGATCGAGGACGGCCCCGCCGAGGGCTACCGAGGCGGAGCCGGCGCCCCGGGCGCGGGCCAGTCCGCCGGGGCGGACGTCGGACACCGAGTAGCGGGAGCCGTCAGTGCCCAGTACGTGGGTGACCACACCCCCGTACCCGGTGGCGGATAGCACCGGCTCCCGGCACAGGCCGTACACCTGGAGGCTGCCGCCCGACTCGTAGGCCCGGCGGGCGGTTCCGGTCAGCGCGGGACCCGCGGCGCCGGAGGCCAGCAGCCCGGCGGTGTGCAGGAGCTCGCGGAAGGCCCCGGTGAGGTCCGCGAGCCGCTGGGCGGCGCTGCGCTCCCGGGCGGCACGCAGGCCCCGTACCACGCGCAGGGCGGCGGCCTCGGCGCGCGGCAGCCCCGCGAGCCGGGCGGTGTGCGCGGCCCGCAGCAACTCGGCCTGGACCACCGCACCGCCGGCCGTGACTCCCGCCGCGAGTGCCTCGGCGGCCGCCTCCCAGAGGGCGGCCGCGGCCCGGACCTGGGCGGCGCTGAGGGCCGGGGCGGCGGGGCGGTCCTGAGCGGCGGTGAGTGTCTCGGCGGCGACCGGCTCGGGCCGGGGCGGCTGCTCTTGCTCCTGGGCGGGCCGTTGGACTTGGGCGGGCGGCTGGTTCGGAACCAGTGAATGTTCGGAGTCGGCGATCGGTGCCGCGTCGGCGATCGGCTCCGCGTCGGCGATCGGTGCCGCGCCGAGCGCCGCGGCCCGGTGCAGACAGCGGGGCGCCAACAGGCAGCTGCAGACCGCCTGTTCGCCGCCGCTGACCGTACCCGAAGGCCCAGGGTGCAGCGTGACCAGGGCATCCTCGCCAAACCGGATGCTGATGCTCCCGTCAGCCGCCAGGGAGGCGCCGGCGGCGCAGCCCTCGATCGCCGCGTCGAGCTTCTTGCGTAGCCGCGCGCTCAGGTTCTCCACCGCCTCGGCGAGTACCTCGGGGGCGACGGGCGGGAGGAGGCCGGTGCTCGATGCCTCGGTGCTCAACGCTTCGGTGCTCAAGAGATGTCTCCACGGAGGCGGTCGCCCACCCAGCGGGCGAGGGCGAGAGGGCTGAGGGCGGCCACCGGCATCCCGGCCGCGACAAGTTGCCGGGCGACCGGAACCGAGTAGCGGGGTGTACCCGCGTCATCGAGCGCGGCGCAGCCCAGCAGGTGGGCGCCGGAGGCGGCCAGCGCACGGACCTCGCCGAGCAGCCCGCCGACCGGCGCGCCCTCCTCGAAGTCACTGACGACGACCACGAGGGTGCGACTCGGCACGGTGATCAGTGAACGGGCGTGCGCGAGCCCCGCCGCGATGTGCGTACCGCCGCCGACGCGGACCTCCAGCAGCAGCGAAAGCGGGTCCTCGACGCGGTCGGTGAGGTCGACGACCTGGGTGGAGAACGCGAGGAAGTGGGTGGACAGGGTGGGCACCCCGCCCAGCACGGCGGCCGTCAGCGCCGACCAGATGACCGAAGCCTCCATCGAACCGGAGACGTCGACCACCAGGATCAGCCGCCAGTCGGCCGCGCGGCTCACCCGCGTACTGAACACCGGCCGCTCCGGGACGACCACCACCCGGCCGTCGTCCAGCCGCCGGGTGTGCGCGAGGTTGGCCCGCAGGGTCCGGGCCAGGTCGAGCCTGCCGCCGGGCCGGCGGGTCGGGCGCGGAGTGGCGAGACCGGACAGCGCCGGGCGCAGCCGGGTGGCCAGCTCCCGGGTGAGCTCGTCGACCAGCCGCTTGACCAGCGGGCGCAGCCGGGCCAGTTGCACCTCCGGCATCCCGCCCGCGAGCGAGAGGACGGAGGTCAGCAGTTCCACGGAGGGGCGTACGGCCTCCGGATCGAGCTGGGCCAGCACATCCGTGCGCCCCGCCTCGGCCGCGTCGGCGAGCACCTCCTCCCGTACATCGGCCCCGAACAGGGACTCCAGCTCCGACGACCACTCCCGGGCCGTGGGGAAGGAGGGATCCTGACCGCCGCCCGTACCGGTGCCCCCGATATCGGCGGCGCCCTCACCCCGCCCGGCGCCGTACAGCTCGTCCAGTGCGCGGGCGTAGCGGCGGGCGTCGGCCGGGAGCCGGTCGCGCTGGCGGCCGAGCAGCAGCCGCCACCGGTCGGCCGGGGCGAGGCGGTGGTGCGCGGCGGCGGGCACACGGGAGGCCTGCGCACCCGGGAGTTCCGCAGCCGTGAGTTCCGCAGCCGTGAGTTCCGCACCTGGGAGTTCCGCACCCGGGAGTTCCCCAGCCGCCGCGCCGTCCCCGGACGGCAGCGGCAGGGCCTTCAGGCGGCGAGCCCGGCGGCGTCGGCCGCGGCCCACAGGGCGAGCAGCGCGGGCGGTGCGTCGAGCGACAGGTCGATCCGGTCGCCGAGCCGCTCGGTGACGGTGTCCAGCAGCCCGTCGCGAGCGGCCGGGGCGAGCGCGTCGAAGGCGCCGCGCAGCGCCGGGAGCCGGTCCAGGAACTCCGGGTCGGCGAGGCTGTCCACGCGGTCCAGCAGTGGGGTGAGGGCGGCTGGGGAGGACTGGAGCAACGGTCCGGCGGCGGTCAGCACACCCCCGAGGCGGCGGGTCAGGGCGCGTCGGCTGTCGGGGGCTCCCGCTGCGTCGATCCATCCGGCGGCGCGGTCGCCGAGCTCCGCGGCCGGATCCAGGCCCAGCAGTACCCGTACCGCCAGGGCCGCGCCCTGCATCAGCGGGGACGCGGTGGCCGCCAGGTCCGCGAGGGCGGAGTCGACGCGGAGCCCCAGATGCCGGCCGGCGGCGCGGTCGGCGAGGGCCACCAGGGCCCCGGCGTCCGCGGGGTCGTCGCTGCCGGCCAGGCCGGGCAGGGACCGTACCGCCGCTTCGAGCAGATCGCCGGTGAGCGCGGCGGCGGTGGCGCGGGCCTCGGCGGAGGTACCGGGGTAGTGGCCGCGGCGCAGGCCCTCCAGCAGCTCGAGAGCCTGGAGGAGTTCGGGCAGGGTCGCCGTTTCAGGCAGGACGGTGGCCGCCTCTTCCAGTCGTACGTCGACCAGTGCGGGCAGATCGCATCGCGCGGCGGCGGTGAGCCCGGCCAGGATCTGAGCCGGCGTCGGGCCGCCGTCATCGGCGGCGCGGCGTGCGGTCTCGCGCAGCGTACCGGCGGCCGCCTGGGCGGCGTTGACGCCGCGGACCCCGGCGAGGTCGAGGCGCACCGGCACGGACGGCGTCCAGGACAGCCGCCACTTGGTCCCGAGGGCGGTGCCGTCGCCGGTGGCGGCCACCGCGAGCGGCTGCCCGTAGGAGGCACCGCAGACCAGCAGCCGCTGGAGCATCACCTCGCGGCGGCCGTCGAGCTCGGACCGCAGCGGATCGAGCCGGACCTCGCGGGGTGCGGGGTCCTCGGGGGACGGCAGCCGCAGCGCCGCCAGCTCCGCCTCTACGGAGGGCCCGAGCCCGGAGCGCGGTGCGTGCGGGGTGACCCTGCCGCGGCCGGTACCGACGAGCACGGCCTCCAGAGCGCGGGCCTGCGCCCGCCCCTGACCGAGCACCGTGCTGACCGCCTCCAGCAACTCCCCGCGCCCGGGCGCCGGGAGCCCGCGCAGCACGGCCAGATCGCAGGCGAGCCGCAACATCTCGGCCGCCTCCCCGGTCCCGGCGACATGCCCGGCCCGGCGCAGCTCCCGGCACACCCCGACCACGGCGACCGAGGCGGCCTCCCGCACCCGCCGGGGGTCACCGGCCGCCTCCAGCACGGCCTGCTGCCACAACGGATCCCGAATCCCGGCGGGGTACCCGGACCGTGAGTCGAGCAGATCGTAGGAGTACGGCACGAGCAACACCGGTGCGTTTACG